>NZ_JBIVPT010000005.1:0-585889 GCF_044754785.1 Streptomyces sp. NPDC092952
CCCCGCGGACCCCTACATCCACGCCTACAACGCGGACGGCAAGGAGATCTACAACCAGAAGAAGCAGCCCACGACCAAGGGCCCCCGTAACTAGGCATAACTGGACGTAACTAGGCGTACTCGGCCGCGAGGCTGGTCACTCGCGTCGGTAGTCGATCAAGAGGAGGCCTCCGGGCGTAGTGGAGATGCCTGTCTTCACCACGACCGGAGGCCTTGACGGCCCAGGCCGATGCCCGGCCGGCCTTTCGCGGCAGATGCCTTCTGGTGAGCCGTGTCGTGCAGGACCTGCGTCCTGCTGTCGGCCAGCGGTGTCAAAGCCATCGACTTCGGTATCTCGCGCGCCCGACGTGCGGGGCGTGCGGCGCGGCCGCGTCGAAAGCCGCCGCCAGGGCCGAGCGTGCGCCGACAGGTCCGGCCCGCCTCGGCCCGTGACCGGCTGGGCCCCGCTCAGGGGTGGTAGAGGGTGCGTGCGAGCCCCGGATCGGCCGACCCCGCCCGACCGAGGTCGAGAAAGCAGCGCACCTGCCACGTCTGGGTGCTGCGCGCCTGCCGGCTGGTCGTGGCCACCCACGGCGGGTAGACGCGGAATCCGCGCTTCCCGCCGGAGCCGTCGCGCGAGACGATGCCGCGCTCGCACAACACCTCGCGCGGGAACACGAACTGGCCGAAACCGTCGGCGTCGCGGCAGCTGATGACGAAGAGGTCCACCCCGTCGGCCACGTCGAACGGCCGGATCGGCCCTTCCGCCGACCGCTGCCAGACGGTGACGAACTGGCCGACCTTCGTCGGGGTGGTCCTGGCCACGCGGAACCGGACCGAGCGCCCGTCGAGCGTGAACGCGCAGGCCGCGTACTCCGCGCTCTCCGGCTCGGGCACCGGCGGTGAGCAGTCGAAGCCGCCCGGGTCGTACACCAGCGCCTTCGCCGCCAGCAGGTCGTCAGGAGAGCCCGTCCACGGATGATTCGTCACCATTCGGCCATCCTTTCACCGTGCTCCCGCGCTCCCGCGCCCTGCGTCGGCCCTCGCTCCGGAGCCCGGCGTCACTGTGGCCGGGAGGCGGCTCACGGGACGAACGCGGACCGCGCGGCGAGTGGTGTTACCGGTGCGTGCAGGAAGAGGCCGCGCGGTCCGCGATCGACACGTTCATCTCCGCGTTCGACGCCTCGGACGACAGTCGTGTGACCGAGCTGCTCTCCCGGGCCCTCGCCTCGGACGTGGTCTTCCGGGGGCCGTGGGGCCGCAGCGAGGGGATCGAGCCGTCCGGCTCCTAGGATCTGCGGCATGGCGACACGACTTGTGCAGATCAACATGAAGGCCCGGGACGACTCCGCGCTCGGCCGGTTCTGGGCGGAGGCGCTCGGCTGGGGTGCCGACAGCGAGGGGCCCGGTGTGACCAACCTCGAACCCGTGGGGTTCGCCTACCCCGACCCCGTGGCCGTCTGCATCGACATCGTCGCCCGCCCGGAACCCAAAACGGTGAAGAACCGGGTGCACCTCGATCTGGCCACCACCTCGGCCGCCCATCAGGCGGAGTTGGTCACGCGCCTGGAGGGTCTCGGTGCGACGCCCGCCGACGTGGGTCAGGGCGACGTCCCCTGGACGGTCATGGCAGATCCGGAGGGCAACGAGTTCTGCGTCCTGGAGCCCCGCCCGATCTACCGGGACACCGGGCCGATCGCCGCGGTGGTGGTCGACTGCGCCGACCCGCGGGAGATGGCCCGGTTCTGGGGCGAGGCGATGGACTGGACGCTGCACGGGGTCACCGACGACTACGCGACGATGCGCTCCGCCGAAGGCGTCGGCCCCTACCTGGAGTTCATCCGCACCCCGGACGCCAAGCGCGTATGGAACCGCGTCCACCTCGACGTCAGCCCCTACCCCGGTGACGACCCGGCGGCAGAGGCGGCCCGACTGCGCGCCCTGGGGGCCGCCGACCCGGGTATCGACCAGTCCGCCATCTCCTGGACCGTTCTGGCCGATCCGGAGGGCAACGAGTTCTGCCTCCTCACCCCCCGTTGACGGACCACCCGCCCTACCCGTCGTCTGAGGGGGCGGTCACGTCCCAGAGGATGTAGTGGAACCGCGGGCCGTCGTTGCCGTCACCCAGCCACTCGACGGCCGCCAGGTGGTTCGCGCTGGTCGGCATGCAGAACCAGGTCCCTTCGAGGCCGGAGACCATCCATCCCGTCGACCTCGGGGAGTCCAGGGCTCCCGCGCAGACCCTCGGGGTCGCCCCCTTGCTCGTGTCGGCCACGCGTCCGTTCATGGCGGAGAACTCGTCACCGCCGTGCCACGCCATGTCGGGGCTCTCCACCGTCTCGCCGACCGTGCCGTGTTCGAGGTCGGCGCTGTACCCCCTGGCGAGCGTGAAGTCTCCCGTCCGGAGGATCTTCACCGACGCCTGCGAGGGCGAGGGTGAGGGGGACAGGGTGGTGACGCCGTCGCCGGTGGTCGGCTCGCTCGGGTCGGCGGACGACGGCCGCTCCGGAGTCAGCGACTCCTTGGGGGCCGTCGAGGACGGAGTGGGCGCGGTGCGCGACGAGTTGTTCCAGGACTGCGTGATCAGCGTGGCGACCACGCCCAGCACAGGGATCAGGATGCCGACGACCCACCACGCCCACTTCGGCGGACCGTGGCCGGGAGCAGGTGGATTCGGGGGCCCCGCAGGCGGCGGAGGTACGGGCCGCGGTGGTTGCGAGGGCATCGGTGGATGTGGCTGTGCTCCGTCCGGCTCGCCCGTCATGGCCGTACGCCCCCGTGTTCAGTCCCGCGCCCGCTAGGTCCGCGCCCGCGTCCGTGTTCGAAGATCCATACCGTACACAGATGAACGAGTGCATGTCATGAATTTCGGCCTGGGGGATATCGCCCGCCCCTCGGCACCGCGTCCCATCGGCCGTGTGCGGGACGCGCTTTAGCCTTGGCCCATGAACCGTTCCGTCGTGCCGCTCCCGCTCCCGCCCCCGCTGACCGAGGCTGAGACGGCCGAGGCCGAGGCGGGGCTCGGGATCGTCTTCCCGCCCGAGTACCGCCGCTACCTGTTGAGGGTGAGCGCGGGCGGGGCCGTCTCGCGGCTCATGAGGACGGAGAACGGCTGGTGGTGGGAGGGGAACGAGGAGTGCCGGCGCGACCTGCTGTCCGTGCCCTTCCCCCACCCCGACTCCTACGTGGAGGCCGACGCCGAGCTCGACCGGCGCGAGCCCCGGGCCGGGGACCATCCGGACGACGCGGCGTTCGCTCGGGCCATGGCCGCCTGGGACGACGACGAGTTCGAGGACCGGAAGACGGCCGGAGCCGTCGTCGCGCGGGAGCACGGCTGCGGCTTCGCGACGCTGCTGGCACTCACCGGTCCGCTGGCCGGCACGATGTGGTGGGACGGCCGGGCCACCTGCGACCTGATCGTCCCGCTCTCCCTCGACCACGCGGCCGGTGCCCGGCCCGTCACCTTCGGCGAGTGGCTGGGGCGCGACTCCTGGGACCTGCTGCCGCCGGGCTGGGGGTGAGGTCCGGCGGCATGGGCCGGACCGTCGGCCTCGCGCGAGGCCGAATGCCGTACTCGTCGTCCCGGGCGGCCGGGTCGTGGACGCGGAGCGCCACCGCGCTCGGCCGGGACCTCCGGCGCCCCCGCCGGAGGCGTCGCGCCCGCCGGATCTCAGACGGCGGTGGGCGCCGGGGCGTCGTGCAGTCCCAGACGCAGGTGCTCGACGTGGTAGAGGGCCTGGTCGAGCAGTTCGGCGACGTGGTTGTCGTAGAGCGAGTACACGATGGAACGGCCCTGCCGCTCGCCGGTGACCAGACCCAGGTTGCGCAGGAGCCGGAGCTGATGGGAGCAGGCGGAGGCTTCCATGCCGACGGCCTCGGCGAGGTCACCGACCGCGCAGGGGCCCTCCTGGAGGCGGGCCAGGATGTAGAGCCGGGAGGGTGTGGCGAGGGCCTGGAGAGTGGCGGCGACGTCGGCAGTGCCGACCGCGTCGAGACGCTCGCGGGTGGTACCGGCGTTGGTGGCGGTGGTGTCGCGTCCATGGCCCATGGGTCCATCATAACGATGACACCTGAAGAGCTGTTCAGATATTCCTGTACGGTGGAGGTGTAGCCCCGCTCCGCCCGCGAAGGGTCGTTCTGTCATGCCTTCTGTCCTGGAACGGCGTTCCGCGCCGTCCGCCGGTGCCGCTCGTCCGGCGCCGCCCCGGCGCCGTACCCGGCTGCTCGCGCTGCCCGAGGCCCGGTGGGCGCTCGCGGCGCTGGTGCTGTTCCTCCTGGCGCTGCCGGTCCACCTCCTGGGCGGTCCGGCGTGGCTGTGGGGAACCCTGTTCGCCGCCACGTACGTCACCGGCGGCTGGGAACCGGGCTGGGAGGGGCTGAAGGCCCTGCGCGGCAGGACGCTGGACGTGGATCTGCTGATGGTCGTCGCCGCCCTCGGGGCCGCCGCGATCGGCCAGGTCCTCGACGGCGCGCTGCTGATCGTCATCTTCGCGACCTCCGGAGCCCTGGAGGCCGTAGCGACCGCGCGGACCGCCGACTCCGTGCGCGGGCTGCTCGACCTCGCTCCCACCACCGCCACCAGGCTCCTGTCCGACGGCGCCGAGGAGACGGTGGAGACCGAGCGGCTGGCGGTCGGGGACACGGTCCTGGTCAGGCCCGGCGAGCGGGTCGGTGCGGACGGCCGGGTCCTCGACGGGGCCAGCGACGTGGACCAGGCCACCATCACCGGCGAGCCGCTCCCGGTGGTCAAGCGGGCGGGGGACGAGGTGTTCGCCGGTACCGTCAACGGCACCGGCGCCCTGCGGGTGCGGGTCGAACGCGATCCGTCGGACTCGGTGATCGCCCGGATCGTGAGAATGGTCGAGGAGGCATCCGGGACCAAGGCGCCCACGCAACTCTTCATCGAGAAGATCGAGCAGCGCTACTCGATCGGCATGGTCCTCGCGACCCTCGCCGTCTTCGCGATCCCGCTCGCCTTCGACGACACCCTCCCCTCGGCGCTGCTGCGGGCCATGACGTTCATGATCGTGGCCTCCCCGTGCGCGGTGGTGCTCTCCACCATGCCGCCGTTGCTGGCGGCCATCGCCAACGCCGGCCGCCAAGGTGTCCTCGCCAAGTCCGCCGTCGTCATGGAACGCCTCGGCCAGATCGACGCCGTCGCCCTGGACAAGACCGGCACCCTCACCGAGGGCACCCCGCAGGTGACCGACCTGCGCCCGCTTCCCGGCAGCGGCCTGGACGGGAGCGCGCTCCTCGCGCTGGCGGCGTCCGCCGAGCACGCCAGCGAACATCCGCTCGCCCGCGCCGTGGTCGCCGCCGCCCGCGAACGCGGCCTGCCCCTGGCCGGAGCCGAGGATTTCACCTCCGCTCCGGGGCAGGGGGTCGTCGCCACCGTCGACGGGCACAAGGTCGCGGTCGGCGCTCCCGCGCGACTGCTGTGCGGCGCCGCCCACCAGCCGCACCGGGAAGTGGTGGCCGAGCTGGAGGAGGCCGGGCGCACCACCGCCGTCGTCCTGCGGGACGGGGAGCCGGTGGGCGTGCTGGGGATCGCGGACCGGCTGCGGCCCGATGCGGCGGCGACCGTCGCCGAACTCGCCCGGCTGACCGGCCGTACCCCCGTCCTGCTGACCGGCGACAACGAACGCGCCGCCGGGCGGCTGGCCGCCGAGGTCGGCATCACCGAGGTCCGCGCCGGCCTCCTGCCCCAGGACAAAGCCGCCGCCGTCAAGGAGTGGGAGGCGCGGGGGCTCCGTGTGCTGGTCGTGGGGGACGGCGTCAACGACGCCCCCGCGCTGGCCGCCGCGCACTCCGGGATCGCGATGGGCAGGGCCGGCTCCGACCTCGCCCTGGAGACCGCCGACGCCGTCGTCGTCCGCGACGAACTGGCCGCCATCCCCTCGGTCGTGCGGCTCTCCCGCGCCGCCCGCCGCCTCGTGGTCCAGAACCTGGTCATCGCCGGAACGTTCATCACCGTCCTGGTCGCCTGGGACCTGATCGGCACCCTTCCGCTGCCCCTGGGTGTCGCCGGCCACGAGGGCTCCACCGTCATCGTCGGCCTCAACGGGCTGCGTCTGCTGCGCGGGGCCGCCTGGCCCCGGCCCGCCGACGACGCCGGGTGAGCGGGCGCGCCCGGAGCCGCAGGGGCCTCAGCGCAGGACGGGCGGCAGCAGGTCGCTCTCGCTGACGGTGTACGTCAACGGCGGGTAGACGAAGTCCGTTTCGTGGTTCTCACGGCGCCGCAGCCGGTAGAACTCGCGCGCCTGCTCCTCGTCGGCCGCCGTGAGGCGTGGACCGTGCTGGAGGTGCGGTTCTCCGTCGCGGAAGCGGAGGAAGGTCTTCGACGTGCGGAAGGTGATGCCCAGCCACTGGTTGTCCGGCGCCCGGCCGGGCGACTCCAGGACGATGCGGTGCTTGAGGCGCCGGTTCGCTTCCACGGAGAACGTGACGACGCCGTTGTGGGCGAGGGGGAGTTCGAACCTCTCGGCCTCGGGCCCCTTCGCTTCGACGAGCAGCTTCCTCGGCGGGCCCGCTCCGGGGTGCCGGTAGCAGGAGAACACGGCGATGAACGAGTCATCGGCCAGATCGAGGGCCTGGTCGGAATGGGCGCCCATGGTGGCGTAGGCGTTGGTGTAGGTCTCGATCAGGGCGTTGTTGAAGCCGACCGGAATCGCCGCACGGTCCTGGATCCGCCGCGCCAGCCGTTCGTGCACCGCCCGGAAACACTGCGCCGGGCCGGTGTACCGGGTGGTGGTACGGACGAGGGGTACGCCGCCCGTCTCGTCGACCCTGGTGAGTGCGGCGCCCCTCCGCCCCTTCCCCACGTCTTCGAGGAGGGCGGACGCGGACAGCTCCGCGAAGGGGTTCTCCTCGGTCGGCAGGGCGTACGCGCGGACCTCGTCCGGGATCCTAGGGCCGGGGGGCAAGGTAATCTCCCGTGTTCATGCTGAAGCGGAACCTGCCGCCGTAGTCGATGAAGGACGACGTCCTGTTCTCCTCGGCGTACAGCCTGCGCAGCTCGTCCGTTCCGGAGGGTGTGGGCGGCCCCAACTCCACCGACTCTCCGGCGACGTGGATGAACGTACGGCCGTTCCGGTGGACGGCCTCGGTGTCCGAGCAGCGCACCACGTATCCCAGGCGGGTCGGGAGCAGTCCGGCGTCCAGCCCCGCGGGGCGGATCTCGTGCGTGTACAGGCGGTTGGTGGACAGCGGCATGAAGAAGACGGAGCCGGGGTGGAGGGTCAGGGTGAACTGCGCGGGGAGCGCGGTCACGGTGTGGTGCCCGGCCGGGTCCTTGAGGCGGAAGCGGAGCCTGGTCAGCCCGCTGGTGCCCCGTACGCCGTGGTCGAAGGGGTCCTCGGGCAGGGGATCCAGCCCGTCGAGCCGGTCGTAGAAGGTGCAGAAGGCCATGATGCCGTTGGCGGGCATGTCCTTGGTCTTGTCGGCGTGGGCGGAGATCCTGGCCTTGGACTGCTTGCGTGCCGCCGTGGCGGGGGTGTTGTGGTAGATCTGCGCGAGCACGTGGTTCAGCGGCGCCTGGCCCCGGAACACGGTGGCGGCCTCGCGGTTCAGGGCCTCGACGATGTGCGTGTCGGTGGGGCGGAAGTTCTCGGTCGGCCCCGAGAGGTTCGTGGAGCACCGCAGCAGGTGGAAGCGGAGATCGTCGCCGTCGCGGGTGACGGGGGTCAGATAGATCCCGCTGCGGTGCGCCGTACCGGGCTTGGTGGACTCCGTCAGGGACTGGAACGCGTGCTCCGCGACGATCCGCCCGAAGTGGTCGTCGCCGGGTTCGAAGAACCGGGGGTAGTACACCCCGGCGCCGTGCACGCGGACGGGGACCCGGCCGATCCCGACGACGTCCCACGGTGCCGCCGCGTCGTCCGCGTCGTCCGCGTCGTCACCGTGCGACAGCTCGCGGACGGCGAACACCCGCTCGGCAGAACGCAGTCGGTGCCGGTCGATCCCGGACAGGTCGCCGCACAGGTAGACGGACCTGCCCGTGAGGGCGGTCGGGGCGGAGGCGAGGTCGTCCGGGGTGATCACGGTTCCGAAGAAGTCCCTGACCCGGTCGTCGTCCCGCAGCGCCGAAGGCGCCACCAGCACGTTGCTCGAATCGTCGATACTGGCTTGCGCCGGTTCTGCCGTGTCGTACATCGAGTGGTACCCGCCCTTTCGCGGACGTGGAAACGGTCCGGGTCAGCCGTACAGGTAGGCCAGGGCCAGCACCACGAAGAGCACGGCGGATCCGCCGAGCAGGGTCAGCGCCGCCGGGACCGCCGCCGCCAGCCGTCTCCTGCCCTTGCGGAGGCCGGAGCGGAACACCTTGAAGGTGAGGACGAGCGGCGCCACCAGGAGGACGAGGGTGATCAGTGGCGCGAGGATCTGGGCTGCTGTGGGGGCCCCGGAGTCGTTGATCAGACTCCAGGAGGCGTTGCAGAAGAGCATGGCCGGGCCGGCCGACAGAAAGAACGAGAGGCCCAGCACCACGGCGACGGTCATTCCCTCCGTCAGCCGCTCGGCCCACGTGACCTCTTGATGTGCTTCCGTCATCTCCCCGCCCCCACGCCGGTGACCCCGGACACCGTCCCCGGTGTCGGCGCCCCGGCCGAATCGTTCAGTCCGTGCCCAGGGGAACGATAGCGCCAGGGTTCCGGGCCCCGGCACGGCGGATGCCGTCGCGGCTCGGGGGCCGCCGGCGTGCGGGCGAACGGCCGGTCGCCCCGCCGAGCACGTTCGGCCCCGCGTCACCCGGTCCCGGCCACGCGCCGGAGGTGGCGCATGGCCGGGACCCGGAGCGAGGGGACCGCTCCGTCCGGCGGCAGCCCGGCCGGTCGATCAGTCCAGCCGGGTGTCCGCGTAGACGACCATCGCGTCGCGCTGGTAGACGGCCAGCCCGTCGGCGATCCGGTCGAAGTTCGCCCGGAACCGGGGGTCGTCGACGTACGTCCGGGCCAGCCCCTTGTACGCCTCCGCGCACGGGGTCCAGAACCGGCACACGCCCTGGTAGAGGGAGTCCACCTCGGCCTGCACCGCCGGGTCGGTGACGGGTGTGCCGGCCGTCATGAACTCCGCCATGCGGATCATCTGCGCCGTCACGTCACGCTGCCACTGCTCCATGCCCTCGGTGGTCATCCCCGCGATGGCCTGCTGGGACCGCTCCCACTGCTCCGGCCACCGCTCGCGTGCCTCCGCGTCGTGCTGTCCGGCCTCGAACCCCTCGAACAGGTTCTCCGGCCTGTTGATCTCTGCCATGCCGTCCTCCTTGCCTCTCTCCAGTTCGGCGATGGTCCGGCTCACGGTGCGGGCGAGCGTCTCCAGCCGGTCGCGTTCCGTGAGCAGCCGATGGTGGTGCTCGCGGAGCGCGGCCAGCCGATCCACCTGGCTGTCCAGGACCGCCTGGATCTCGCGCAGCCCCAGGCCCAGCTCCCGCATCAGCAGGATCTGCTGCAGCCGCAGCAGTCCGGGCTCGTCGTACTGGCGGTGCCCGTTGCTCCCGATCCGTGCCGGTGGCAGCAGGCCGATCTCGTCGTAGTGCCGCAGCGTCCGGGAGGTCACGCCGGACATCCGGGCCACATCCGCGATCGACCAGGTCATCGCCCCGCCTCACATCGCCGGGCCGGTCTTTCCGGCCACACCCAGGACGGTAGGAGTTGACGCAGCGGAAACCGCAAGCCGGAACCGCGGATCCGGGCCGTCACATACGTACGCCCCCGCCGGAGGCATGGTTCCGGAGGGGGCGTACGTGGGGTGGGCCCGGGTCGGGGCCCCTGGCAGGGTGCCGAGTGGGGAGTCAGCAGCTCTGCCAGAGCCGGGTCATGACGCGGACGCCGAAGCGCAGTCCCTCCAGCGGGACGCGCTCGTCCACGCCGTGGAAGAGGCGGCCGTAGTCCAGGTCGTGCGGGAGCTTCAGGCCCTTGAAGCCGAAGCAGCGGATGCCGAGGTGGGTGAAGGCCTTGGCGTCGGTGCCGCCCGGGTTGCAGTACGGGACGGGATGGCCGTCCGGGTCCTCGGCGCGGACGGCGGCGCACATGGCGTCGACCAGCGGGCCGTCGAACGTGGTCTCCATCGCGATGTCGTGGTTGACCCACTCCCGGCGGACCGAGGGCAGCAGCAGGCGGTCGATCGTGTCGATCAGCTCCTGCTCGTGGCCGGGCAGGAAGCGGCCGTCCACCCGGGCGGTCGCCTTCCCCGGGATCACGTTGGTCTGGTAGCCCGCGGTGAACATGGTGGGGTTGGCCGAGTTGCGGAGCACCACCTGCATGAAGTCGGAGACCGGGCCCAGCTTCGCGAGGCTGCCCTCGATGTCGTCCTCGTCGAACTCGACGCCGTAGAGTCGGGCGGCCTCCTCCAGGAGGGCGCGGACCGGTTCGATCAGCCGGATCGGGAAGGTCTCGCGGCCGATGCGGGCCAGCGACTCGGCGAGGTCGGTGACGGCGTTCTCGTCGTTGGGGGACGAGCCGTGGCCGGCCCGGCCGGTGGCGGTCAGCTCCATCCAGGCCATGCCGCGCTGCGCGTTCTCGATCGGGTACAGGCGGCGGGTGTCGTCGATGGCGAAGGAGAAGCCGCCGCCCTCGCCGATCGCCTCGGTGACCCCGGCGAACAGCTCCGGGCGGTGCTCGACCAGCCAGTGCGCGCCGAACTTGCCGCCCGCCTCCTCGTCGGCGAGGAAGGCCAGGACCAGGTCGCGGGAGGGGCGGGTGCCGGTGCGGGCGAAGTGCCGGGCGGTGGCCAGCATCACGGCCACCGTGTCCTTCATGTCGATCGCGCCGCGCCCCCACAGGTAGCCGTCGCGGATCTCGCCGGAGAACGGCGGCACCCGCCACTCGGCGGCGTCGGCCGGTACGACGTCCAGGTGGCCGTGGACCAGCAGCGCGCCGCGCCCAGGGGCGGCGCCCGCGATCCGGGCGATCACATTGGCCCGGCCCGGGGCCGACTCGACCAGCTCGGAGGCGATGCCCACCTCCGCGAGGCGGGCCACCACCCAGTCCGCGCAGGCGCGCTCGTCGCTGGTGGGGTTGGAGGTGTCGAAGCGGATCAGCTCGGCGCAGAGCCCGATCACCTCGTCCTGGGCCTCGGCGGACGCCGGGACGAGCGGGGTGGAGCCGGTGGTGGTGGGGTCGGGGGTGGTCATGCTGCTCCCACAGGGGTTGTCGCGGGGGTGGCGGGGGCGGTGTCGTCCTCGTCGTCCAGGGCGGAGGTGCCGTACGGCTTCACCCAGCCCAGCAGGCCGAGGACGCTGTACAGGACGAAGGCGGTGGCCAGCGAGTTCAGGGCCGGTATGCCGCCGTCGTAGAACTTGCCGACGCAGAACGCGGCGATCCAGATGGCGAGGGACATCGGCACCCAGGTCGGCGAGGAGGCCGGAAGGGTCTCCGAGGCGCGCGTCTCGTCCAGCGGCTTGCGCATCCGCTTCACGATCCAGTACTCGGCCACGATGATGCCGCCGATCGGCGGGATGGCGACGCCGAGGACGGAGAGGAACTCGGTGAAGTGGGTCATGATCCCGACGGCGGACAGGACCGTGCCGGCGATACCGAGGACGATCGTGACCACACCGCGGTGCAGCCGCTTGCCGAAGACGACCTGGAAGAAGTTGACGACGCCGAGCGAGGAGCCGTACAGGTTCCAGTCGTTGATCTTCGCGGTGGACATCAGGACCACCAGCACGCCGAAGACGCCCGAGGTGGAGAGCACGATGTGCGACACCTCGCTGCTCTTCACCAGGTGGCCCAGGAGCACACCGGTCATGCCGACGATGTACTCGGAGAGGATCATCGACGAGGCGCTCTGCAGGAAGACGTGCGAGCCCTTCCGGTTGTACCGGGTCATCTCCGGGGCCACGATCGCGCCGGTCATGAAGCCGCCCGCGATGGCGGTGGCGGCGACGGCCAGCGGGATGGTCTGGCCGGGCGGCGGGGAGCTGATCAGGTCGCTCAGGGAGTGGTCCTTCAGCGTGGAGACCACCGACCAGGCGACCATCGCGAAGAACAGCGGCGTGACGATCTTGGCGAAGACGGCCATGTACTTGAAGCCGAAGATCACCAGGGCGGTGATGGCGACCCCGGCCAGCACGCACCACATCCAGGACGGGCCGCCGACCAGCGCCGAGACGCTGTTGCCGAAGATCGTGTTCTG
This sequence comes from Streptomyces sp. NPDC092952, assembly GCF_044754785.1. Taxonomy (NCBI): domain Bacteria; kingdom Bacillati; phylum Actinomycetota; class Actinomycetes; order Kitasatosporales; family Streptomycetaceae; genus Streptomyces; species Streptomyces sp. NPDC092952. The sequence continues at coordinate 12,112 of NZ_JBIVPT010000005.1, forward strand.
GACGCCGAACCAGCCGACCAGGCTGACCGCGATCACGAAGCTGACCAGTGCGGAACCGTTTCTGCCGAAGCCGACCCAGCGGGTCAGCATCGGGGTCGCCAGCCCCTCGCGCATCCCGGCCAGACCGATCGCGAAGATCACGATCTCCAGGATCACCGCGCCGAGCGTGAAGGCGAGGAAGGCGTCGCCGAAGGTCATCCCGACGCCGATGGTGGCGCCGAGGGTGAACTGCGAGATCGAACCGGACTGGGCCAGCCACTGGAGCAGCATGGACCAGAAGCCGAAGCGCTTGTCGCGCGGGACGCGGGAGAGCGCGTAGTCGTCGCTGCCGATGGTCTTGGTCTCGTGGGCCGCGGCCTCGGCCCGCTGGGTGGCTGCCATCAGGACTCCTGCTGGGGGGTACGGCCGAGGGTCTGGAGGTGCGCCAGGGACCCGTAGCGGTTGACGAGGTTGTCGAACTCCACCGCGTCGTGGAAGTCCAGGTGGCCGCCGCCGAAGGACTTGGCGACCTCGACGGCGTAACGGGCGGCGGACGCGATGTCCGTCTCGTGGCTCGCGCCCGTACCGCAGCCGGGCACCGCGGCGGCCGAGGTGATGGCCAGACCGACGACCGGGGCAGCCGTCGCGGTGGCGGGCTGGAGGATCGAATTGATGTGGTGTGCCCCATTACCGTACGGGGTGATGTCCTGCGTGGTCACGGGGTACGTGACCAACGGCTCACCGGTCACCACGGCCAGGAGCTCGCCGAGGCGCTCGCTGACCCGGAGCACCCAGCCCTCCTTGACGGTGGGCGAGAGGGCGAGGCCCTTGTGGTTGATGATGCGGTTGCCCTTGGTGGTGTCGATGGAGAGCACGGCCTCCATCTCGTCGGTCACCTCGTGGCGGTTCATCGTCGCGATGTCCACCGGCGAGCCCATGAACGGCACCGGGTCGTGCGGCTCGGTCGGCGCGTTCGGGCAGATGTGGGTGGCGACGATCACGTCACCGGGCAGCACGTCGCCGCGGCGGCGCATGTCGAGCAGCTTGGCGGCGGTGGCGATGGCGGCGGCCGCGCCGTCGGCGTCGGAGACCATGCCGGTCACCTCGGGCCGGGCGCCGATGCCGCCGAGCCGGCCGACCACACCGAGGGTGCGGGCGTCGCCGCCGGACGAGCGTCCTCGGGAGCCGGGGATGCGGACCATCACGAAGTCCGTCGAGCCCTGCTCGCCGATGACCGTGGTGACCTGCGCGGACGAGCCCTCGGCGCCGCTCACGGAGTCGAGGTACTCGACGACCGCCTTGCCACTGGCCTGGGGATCGTCCAGAAGATCGACGATGTCCAGCACGTACTTCAACATGGGGGGCCTTTCTCGCTCGTCCGGTCCCGCTGACCGGGGCCCCCGGCCGGCGCTCGACGGGGGAGATGCGCGGGGCGGGGTGCTGAGGCCACATTCGGGATCGGATAGCGTTGAACGCAACAGTTTCCCGTTATTTGCAATTCAGGTCTGAATGGTGAGATGACGATGGCGGAGTTCGATCTGGACCGGCGCACCCCCGCCGGAGCCCTGCAAACCGTCGACCGGGCGCTCCTCGTGCTGCTCGCCTTCGAGCGGACCCGGCCCGACTGGGGCGTCACCGAGGTCGCCGAGGAGTTCGGCTGGGACACCTCGGTGGCCCAGCGGCTGCTCGCCACCCTCGCCGGGCGCGGCTTCCTTGTCTCCGACCCGGCCACCCGCCGCTACCGGATCGGCCCCGCCGTGCTCCGCCTGGGCAGGCTCTGGGAGCGCTCCGGCTCGCTGGAGCTGCTGGCCGGGCCGGTCCTGGAGGAGCTGCGCCGGGTCACCGGTGACACCGTGCTGTTCTGCCTGCCGGACAGCTTCCACATGCGGTGCGTCGCCGCCGAGGAGGGCGAGGCCGGGCCGCTGCGCTACTACCCGCTGGTCGGCGAGCTCTACCCGGCACACGCCGGGGCGACCAGCAAGTCGTACTACGCCTACCTGCCCGACGAGCAGCGCCACCGCCTTTTCCGGGGCCGCCCGATGGCCCGCTTCACCGAGCGGACGGTCACCGACCCGGACCGGCTGGAGGAGGAGTTCCTCAGGATCCGCGCCCAGGGGTACGCCTGGACGGTCGGCGAGTACGACACCGGCATCGCCACCGTCGCCGTCCCCGTCTTCCTGGGCCGCGAGCCCTACGGCAGCCTCAGCCTCGGCGGCGCCGAGCAGCTCTTCGCGGGGGCGCCGGACGACCGGCTCGACGCGCTGCGCCACGCGGCCGGGCTGCTGGAGCAGCGGCTCACCCGCCCGCCGCAGCGCCCCAGGCCCCGCGCCCGCCGCCCCCGTACGGCCTGACGCCCGTCACCGCACCGCAAGAGTCCGCAAGAGACCGGAAGACCGGAAGAGAACCGAGAGGTACCCGATGAATCTGCTGCTGCTCTCCAACTCCACCCAGTACGGCCGGGGTTACCTGGAACACGCCCTCGACACCGTCACCGCGTTCCTGCCCGAAGGCGCCCGGCTGGCCTTCGTCCCGTACGCGCTCGCCGACCACGACACGTACACCGCCCGGGTCCGCACCGCCCTCGAACCGGCCGGGATCACCGTGCGCGGGGTCCACGAGAACGCCGACCCGGTCGCCGAACTCGCCGCGTCCGACGCCGTGTTCATCGGCGGTGGCAACTCCTTCCGGCTGCTGAGCGCGCTGTACCGGACCGGTCTGCGGGAGGCCGTGACCGAGGCGGTACGGGACGGGCTGCCGTACATGGGCGCCAGCGCGGGCACGAACATGGCGGCGCCGACCCTGCGGACCACCAACGACATGCCGATCGTGCAGCCGCCGTCCTTCGCGACGCTCGGGCTCGTCCCGTTCCAGATCAACCCGCACTACCAGGACCCGGACCCGGCCAGCACCCACAAGGGCGAGACCCGCGAGGAGCGGCTGACGGAGTTCCTGGAGGAGAACGACGTGCCGGTGCTCGGCCTGCGCGAGGGCTCCTGGCTGCGCGTGGAGGGCGACCGGGCCGCCGTCGACGGCGCCCACCCGGCCCGGCTGTTCACCCGTGACACCCCGCCGCGGGAGCTGGCGGCGGGGTCTGACGTCTCGTGGCTCCTTACGACGACACCGCGGTTCGACGCTCCGGCGCGCTGACCTCCAGCACCAGATCGGCGTCGACCGGCAGGCCGTCGCCGGGGTAGGCCGCCGGGCGGGCGCACGGGGCGAAACCGGCCGCCGATCCGGCCAGCACATAGCTGCCGACGTGCGGGGCGGCCAGGGCGTAGCGGCCGTCCTCGCCCGCCACGGCGAGGCCGGCCTGGCGCCCCCGGTGGTCGATCAGCGTCACATTGGCGCGGGCCACCGGGGCGCCGTCCGCGTCCAGCACCCGCCCCCGGAAGCCGCCCGAACCGGCCACCGGGCGGGAGGCCGCGGGGGCCGCGGGCGCCGGGGCCCCGTCCTCGCTGCTCGCCAGCAGGACCGGGCGCGCCGGCTCGCGGCGGGACGGCAGGAACGAGGCCAGCACCAGCCCCGCCACCACCGCGCCCGTGGCGATCAGGAACGAGATGCGGAACCCCTCCATCGAGGGCAGCGCGGCCCCGCCCGTACGCACCGAGGTGTTCGCCAGCACCATGCCGATGACGGCGCTCGACACCGATGTGCCGATCGACCGCATCAGGGTGTTCAGCCCGTTGGCCGCACCGGTCTCGGACGGGTCGACCGCCCCGATGATCAGCGCGGGCAGCGAGGAGTACGCCAGCCCGATGCCCGCACCGAGCACCACCGCGATCACCACGGTCTGCCAGGCGGCGCTCATCAGCCCGAGCCCCGCCCCGTAGCCGACGGCCATCACCAGCATGCCGAGCATCAGCGAGACCTTGGGGCCCCGGCGGGCGGAGAGCCGGGCGTACAGCGGGGCGACGAGCATCATCGTGATGCCGAGCGGTGCCACGCACAGCCCCGCGACCACCATCGACCGCCCGAGCCCGTACCCCGTGGACTCCGGCAGCTGGAGCAGTTGCGGCAGGACCAGCGAGACCGCGTAGAACGCGACCCCGACCATGATCGAGGCGAGGTTGGTCAGCAGCACCTCGCGCCGGGCGCTGGTGCGCAGGTCGACCAGCGGGGTCGGGCTGCGCAGCTCGAACAGGCCCCACAGGACCAGGATCAGCAGCGCGGTGGCGATCAGGCCGAGCGTGGCGGGCGAGGTCCAGCCCCAGTCGGCGCCCTTGGTGATCGGCAGCAGCAGGCAGACCAGCCCGAGCGAGAGCCCCAGCGCCCCGGGCAGGTCGAAGCGGCCGGGGGCGCGCAGCGAGGTCTCCGGCACGGCCAGGACGGTGAGCGCCATCGACAGCACCCCGAGACCGGCCGCGCCGAGGAACAGGGCGTGCCAGTCGGCGTGCTGGGCGACCAGCGCGGCGGCGGGCAGCGCCAGCCCGCCGCCCACCCCGATCGAGGAACTCATCAGCGCCATCGCCGAACCGAGCCGCTCCCGGGGCAGTTCGTCGCGCATGATGCCGATGCCCAGCGGAATGGCTCCCATCGCGAAGCCCTGGAGGGCGCGCCCGACGATCATGACCACGAGTTCGTCGGTGAAGGCGCATATCAGGGAGCCGACCACCATCACGGCGAGACTGGCGAGCAGCATCTTCCGCTTGCCGCGGAGGTCACCGAGCCGGCCCATGATCGGGGTGGCGACGGCCCCCGCGAGCAGCGTCGCCGTCATCACCCAGGTGGCGTTCGACGGGGCGGTGTGCAGCAGGGCGGGCAGGTCCTTGATGACGGGGACGAGCAGGGTCTGCATCACCGCGACGGTGATGCCCGCGAAGGCGAGCACGGGGACGATCCCGCGACCGGCCTTGCGCGGACGGGGATCGGGGAGCTCCCCGGGGTGCTGTTCGTTCGTCGTCTGTGGCATGCGTGCGGCCTCCGGGCGGCGTGATCGAGGTCGGGAAGAGGTGTACGGGCGGTGCGGGCGGGCAGCTCCGGCCGCCGACTGTGTGCACTGTGAAACCTTTCAGACGTCCGGTGTATTCCGGTGAACGTGGCGCGAACGGGGCGCGGTGGCGCACGTGTTGGGCGCACGGGGGCGGTCCGGGCCCGATCCACCCGTCATCTGACCTTCCGTCAGAATGGAACGTGTTCTACTCTTGCGGCCGTTCCAGTGGCTGCGACCGGCGAGGATCCGCATGGGCATCGGAATCACCGAAGAACACAGGGAGCTGGCACAGGCCGTACGGGGCCGGCTGGCGCGCGCCGTACCACCGGAGGAGATCCGCGCCCTGCTCGACGCGGACGCCCCGGGCACCCCCGGCGTACGTCCCAAGTACTGGGACGGGCTCGCCGAACAGGGCCTGCTCTCCCTCCACCTCCCCGAGGAGCACGGCGGTGACGGCGGCCGCCTCCTCGACCTGGCCGTGGTCCTCGAAGAGGCCGGACGCGCCGCCCTCCCCGGCCCCTACCTGGCCACCTCCCTCGCCTCCACCGTGCTCGCCGAGTCCGGACCGCCCGGCCTGGCGCGGGCCCTCGCGGCGGGGGAGCGCATCGGTGCCGTCGCACTCGGACCCGGCACCCTCACCGCCGTCGAGCACGGCGACGGCCACCTCCTCGACGGCACCGCACCCCCCGTCCTCTCCGCCGCCGACGCCGACCTGCTGCTCCTGCCCGCCGCATCGGCCACCGGCACCCTCTGGTTCGCCGTCGACACCGCCGCCGAGGGGCTGACCGTCCGGGCGCACCTCGGCGCCGACCCGACCCGGCCCACCGCCGAGGTCCGCGCCGCCGGAGTGCTCGTCCCCGCCGCCCGGCTCGTCGCCACCGACACCGTGCGCGTCCGCGACCTCGCCGCCGTCCTGTTCGCCGCCGAAGCCTGCGGGACCGCCGCCCGGACGCTGCACCTGGCGTCCGAACACGCCAAGGTGCGCGAGCAGTTCGGCCGCCCCATCGGGCAGTTCCAGGGCGTCAAGCACCTCTGCGCCGACATGCTCGTACGGGTCGAACGGGCCCGCGCCCTCGTCTGGGACGCCGCCCGTGCCGCCGATGAGGAGGGCACCGGCCCCGACGTGCGGTCCCTGACCGCAGCCCTCGCCGCGTCCGAAGCCCTCGAAGCCGCGTTCGGCTGCGCCAAGGACTGCATCCAGATCCTCGGCGGCATCGGCTTCACCTGGGAGCACGACGCCCATCTGTATCTGCGCCGCGCCCTCGTCGCCCGCCAGCTGCTCGGCTCCGGCGACACCCACCGGCTGCGCGCCGTCCGGCTCGCCGAGGCCGGGGCCCGGCGCGGGCTCGCCCTCGAACTGCCCGCCGAGGCCGCCCCGTACCGGGAGGCCGCCCGCGAGGCCGTGGCCGGGGCCCGGGGGCTCGACCCGAAGGCCGCCCGCCGCGCCCTCGCCCCGACCGGCTACGCCGCCCCGCACCTCCCGGCCCCCCACGGGCTGGACGCCGGCCCCGTCCAGCAGCTCGCCATCCAGCGGGAGTTGGCCGAACAGGGCATCAGGCTGAGCGACCTCGGGATCGCCACCTGGGTGGTGCCCTCGCTCATCGCCCACGGAACGCCCGAGCAGCGGGAGCGCTACCTGCTGCCCACCCTGCGCGGCGAACTCCTGTGGTGCCAGCTCTTCTCCGAGCCCGGCGCCGGCTCCGACCTCGCCTCCCTCCGTACGAAGGCGGAACGCACCGAGGAGGGCTGGCGGATCAACGGCCAGAAGGTGTGGACCAGCGCCGCCCAGGGGGCCGACCACGGCATCCTCCTCGCCCGTACCGACCCCGGCGCCCCCAAGCACCGGGGCATCGGCTACTTCCTCGTCGACATGAAGAACACCCCGGGCATCGACATCCGGCCGCTGCGCGAGATCACCGGCGACCGGCTCTTCAACGAGGTGTACTTCGACGACGTCCTGCTGCCCGCCGACGCCGTCGTCGGCGCACCCCACGACGGCTGGAAGGTCGCCCGCCACACCCTGGGCAACGAACGCGTCCACATGGCCGACCAGATGACCTTCGACACCGGCCTCGAAGCGCTGATCGCCCGCTCCGGCGAACTCGACGGCGCCTGCCGGGCCCGGATCGGGGCGCTCGCCGCCGAGGCCCACGCGCTCGGCTGCGTCGGACTGCGCACCACCCTGCGGCAGGTCTCCGGACTCGAACCCGGCGCCGGGGCCTCCGTACGCAAGCTCGTCCAGACCACCCACCAGCAGAAGGTCGCCGAACTCGTCCTCGAACTGCTCGGCCCGGCGGGTGCCACCGGCGAAGGACCCCGGGAACGGGCCCTGCACGGCTTCCTGATGTCCCGCTGCCTGACCATCGCGGGCGGCACCACCCAGGTCCAGCTCAACGTCGTCGCCGAGCGCATCCTCGGCCTCCCGCGCGACTGAACACGATCGAAACCGAAGGGACCGCCCCCGTGAAACCCATGAAACTCATGAAGGCGTACGTCGTCGGCGTCGGCATGACGAAGTTCGAGAAGCCCGAGACCCGCGACTGGCAGTACTGGGACATGGCGAAGGAGGCCGGAACGGCGGCGCTCGCCGACGCCTCGCTCGACTACGAGCGGATCCAGCAGGCCGTCGTCGGCTACTGCTTCCAGGCCTCCACCGCCGGCCAGCGCGCCGTCTACGGGCTCGGCCTGACCGGCATCCCCGTCTACAACGTCAACAACAACTGCGCCACCGGCTCCACCGCCCTGATGGCGGCCCGCCAGTTCGTCGAGGGCGGCGGCAGCGACTGCGTCCTCGCGCTCGGCTTCGAGAAGATGACGCGCGGCCCGCTCGGCGGCGGGGGCGCGGGCGGCGCCGCCGCCGACTTCAAGACCTCGCCGGTCGCCCGGCACTACGGGATCATGGCCGCCGCCCACGGCTTCGAGGCGAGCCCGCCCACCGCCCAGATCTTCGGCAACGCGGCCCGCGAGCACATGGCGCGGTACGGGACCACCGAGGCGCAGCTCGCCGCCGTCGGCGCCAAGAACCACCGGCACTCGGTGAACAACCCGTACGCCCAGTTCCAGGACCCGTACACGGTCGAGGAGGTCCTCGCCGCGAAACCCGTCCACCGCCCGCTCACCAAGCTCCAGTGCTCGCCCACCTCCGACGGCGCGGCCGCCGCCGTCGTCGTCTCGGAACGCTTCGTCGAACGCCACGGCCTCGGCGACCGGGCGGTGGAGATCGCCGCCCAGGCCATGACCACCGACACCGGCGACTCCTTCGCCTCGGGCACCTGCATCGACGCGGTGGGGCCGGCGATGTCGCGGGCCGCCGCCCGCCAGGTGTACGAGGCCGCCGGGGTCTCGGCCGCCGACCTGGACGTCATCGAGCTCCACGACTGCTTCTCCATCAACGAACTCCTCACCTACGAGGCGCTCGGCCTCTGCGGCGAGGGGGAGTCCGGGAAGCTCGTCGAGTCCGGCGCCACCACCTACGGCGGCCGCTGGGTGGTCAACCCGTCCGGCGGGCTCATCTCCAAGGGCCACCCGCTCGGTGCCACCGGCATCGCCCAGGTCGCGGAGATCACCTGGCAGCTGCGCGGCGAGGCGGGCGACCGCCAGGTGCACGGCGCCCGCACCGGACTGACCCACAACATCGGGCTCGGCGGCGCCGCCGTGGTGACCCTGCTGCGACGCTGACGCCCGGTCACGCGGGCGGCAGCACCAGCTCCGCGAGGTCCAGGAACGCCTCCGTGGTGGCGGCCCGCAGCCGGCCGAGGTCCCAGCCGGGGGAGCGGAGCGCCGGGTCGTGGGGGACGCGCACCAGCCGTTCCGGGGCCACCCCCAGCCGTTCGGCCAGCCCGTGGGACAGCTGCCCCCGGTGGCCGTCGACATCGGTGACCACCACGATCGCCCGGTCCGCCAGGTGTGCGTGCTCCGTCCCCCGCAGCCGCGCGAGCAGCCGCGCCGTCTCCCCGACGGAGGTCTCGGCGGTGCTGCCGCAGACGAGCAACTCGTCGGTGTGGTCCAGGACCACGTCCGCCCGCCCGCCCAGCCCCAGCGGAGCCCAGTCGCTCAGCACGAAGGAGTAGTACGGGGCGAGCAGCCCCAGGACGGCGACGTAGTCGTGGTCGTGCGTGGGGCTCGGGCTGAAGTGGCCCGGCGGATGCGCGACCACCTCCAGCCCCGGGCCCAGCCGGGCCGTCCGGGCGCTGATCTCCTCGTACGGGGACGACGGCGCCAGCGCGGCGAGCCCGCGCGGGACGGGCCGGTCCCCGGGCGGGAGGAAGGCGGCCAGCGCCCCGGAGTCCCCGGCGGCGTCCATGGCCAGGACCGGTTCGCTCCGCACCGCCGCCAGCAACTGCCCGAGCGCCATCGTGGTGGTGGCCCGCCCGCTGTAGCGGTGCGCGCCGATCAGCGCCAGCCGCCTGCCGTACGTCATCGGCGCCCGCAACCGGGCCAGCCGCTCCCGTGCCCTGCGGCGGGCCGCCCCGAACCGGGCGAGGCGCGGCCCGGCCGCCTCGTCCCCCGGAGTGCCGGGCAGCGTCGGCGGGGTCAGCGGAACGGGAGCCTCGCGCCGTGCGGGAACCGCCCGCCGGGCGGGGGCCGGCCGTTCCGCCCCCGGGGCCGGATCCCGGTACTGGGCGCGGGCCCGGGCGACGTACTTGCCCAGCACCTCGCCGACCTCGCCCGCCGTGGGCCGTCGCGCCGGGTCCGGGTCGAGACAGCGCAGCACCAGCAGCCGCAGCTCCGTCCAGGTGTCGCCCTGCCACAGGTGCATCCCCTCCGGCATGCCCCGCAGGCGCGCACCGGGCTTGCTGCTGATCAGCTGGAGCAGCTCCCCGAGCGCGTACATGTTGTCCTCGCGGGTCGGCACCGGACCCGGCCCCGCGTACTCCCCGTCCACCGCGCAGTCCGACAGATCGGCCAGCACCACCGAGCGCCGCAGCACGAAGACGCTGTCGGCGCCCAGGGACGCCGGGACCAGCCCGTTGACATGGCAGAGCGCCACCGCGTTCGCGAGGTAGAACGCCACGATGAGCCCGCGCAGCGTGTCGAAGGGCGCGACCCCGTCGGTGAGCGCCCGGTTGAGGACGTCCTCCAGCCGGGGCGGCTCCGTCCCCGGGGCGTCCGCGTCCGCGACGGTGGTCATCGCCAGCCAGGGGGCGGAGTCGTGCTCACCGGTGGCGAGCAGGGCGGGCGCGTACTGGCCCTGGAGCCGGGACAGGGCCTCCGCCTCCACCTCGACCAGCCACCGGTGGACCGGGGGCACCCCCGGATGCGTCATGCGCAGCGCCGCCTCGCCGCCCCGGGCGTCGAACCCCCGGTAGACCACGGTGCGGTGGCCCCGGCGCCGCCCGCGCAGGGTGTACGCGCCGAGCCGGCGCGGGTCCTCCGGCCGCAGCGGCCGCCAGCCGTCCACCTCCTCCGGTTCCGGCTCCGGACCGGGCCCGGAACCGGACGGGCCGCCACCCGACGACACCCCGAACCGGGACAGCAGCCGCCGCTCCACACTGGTGAACGGCAGCTGTGCGTCCAGGAGTTCGGCCGGCCCCTCGGGGTGCGACAGCCAGGCCGGGAAGTCCGGCGAACGCCCCGCCAGCTCGTCGAGCCGGAGCCCGATCCGCCGGCTCGTCCGCAACAGTTCCGCCGGCGGCACCGCGTCCAGCAGCACGGTCCTGGTCTCGTCGGAGAAGTCGAAGATCCGGTGCTTCGCGGGCACCGGCCCCGGCACCGGCGCCTGACGCGGCTGCATCAGCCCGCCCAGGAACACCTCCGCCAGATGCGCGGTACTGGCCCGCCACGGCACCGCGCCCCGCACCAGCCGCATCACCGGCACCGACAGCGGCGCCACCGCCGCCAGGTGCGCCGCCAGCCGGTACGCCTCCGGGGTCGCCGCGTCCCGGAAGTGCTGGGCACCGCCCGAACCCCGGGGCGGCACGTCCGGCGCCGCGTACGCGTCCGGCCGGACCAGCAGCGGCAGCTCCACCGTCGCCCCCGGCGAGGCCAGCAGCCGCGCCCAGTCGTGCAAGGCGGCCGGCTCCGGCGCCAGCACCGGCACCGGGACCCCCTCGAAGGCGGCGATCTCCGGCGGCAGCACCGGATCGACGATCCGCCAGGACGCGTTGGCCCCGCCGATCCGCCGGGTGGTCGCCCGCCAGCGCTCGGCGGAGATCCCCGACGCCTCCCACATCTCCGGCGGCAGCGTGTGCACCACCGCGACCGGGCCCCGCGCCGCCCGCCGGGCGAGCAGACCGTGCATCGCGCCGGACCGCCAGGCCGCCCCCATCCCGTCGCTCACCACCAGCAGCAGCGTCCGGCCCGAGGCGTCGTTCACCGCGCTCGGCGCCAGCTCCGGGCCGTCGGCACGGAACGGCCGGGCATGCAGCCGGGGCCGTACGCCCCCCGCGTCCAGCCCCAGCACCCGGATGGTCCGGAAGGCGCCCAGCCGCTCCAGCAGGGCCCGCAGCTCCGCCCCGAGCCGGTGCCACAACAGCATGGACAGCCCGTCGTCGACGAGCAGCACCAGATCCAGCCAGCGCTCCCGCACCGGCCGCTGCACCACATCGGCCAGCCCCGTCCGGGCGAACTCGGTGGCCGTCAGCTCCTCGTCGACCTCCAGCCGGTGCGGACTCTCCCGGCGGCGCCGCAGCGGCCGCAGCGCCCGGCCGAGCGCCAGCTCGTCGGCGAGCGCCTTCTCCTCGGGGACCCGTACCGGCATGGCCCTGCGGGCGTCACCGCCGGAGTGGTGACGGACGGGCTCGGGCGCCGGGGACCGCCGCGCCGCCGCGTACAGGGACGGGGCGGTCAGATCGGGCAGGCCGTCGTCGTCGGGCCCCGGCTTCGGCGGGGGCCCCGGCGCCTCCCGCGCCCCCTCCGCCCCGGAATCCGGCCCGGCGGCGGGCGGGGCCTGCCCGGGCCGCTCCCGCCGCAGCGGGGCACCGGGCCCCGCGGGCAGGCTCCGCGCCAGCCACAGCACGTCCAGCAACTGGTCCGCGTCCAGCTCGTGCCCGCAGGCCGACAGCACCCGCAACGCCTCGGCCAGCCGCGCCCCGTCGCCGGACACGGTCACATCGCCCCGGTGAGCTGGTGGAGCACGGCGTCCAGCAGCCCCTCCGCGTCCAGGTCGACGCCGCCGGTCCGCAGGAACACCGCGTTGAGCAGCTGGTCGGTGGCTAGCTCCCCGGGGGCGCGGCGGCGCAGGAACGCCTCGACGAGGTCGTCGGCCGTCCGCAGCGCCTCCTCCCCGAGATGGGCCGCCACGATGGACCGCAGCCGCTCCTCGTCGGGCACCGGCAGATCCAGCCGGACGCAGCGGCGCAGGAACGCGGGCGGGAAGTCGCGCTCACCGTTGCTGGTGATGACGACGACCGGGAACTCGGAGCACCGCACGACCCCCTGGTGCACCACGACGGTCCCCCGGTGGTCCAGGGTCCGCACCTCCACGTCGGCCATGTCCTCCGGGAGCCGGGTCAGCTCCGGGATGTCGAAGACCCCGTCCTCGAAGACCGTCAGCAGGTCGTTGGGGAGGTCGACGTCGCCCTTGTCCATCTCGTCGACGAGCAGCGCCCTCGGGGTCGCCGACGGCACCAGGGCGGTCCCGAGCGGGCCGAGCCGCACGAACGTGCCGATCGACGGCTCCGCGTCGCCCCGGTCCCGGCTGAGCGTCGTCTCGCGCAGCCGCCCGATCGCGTCGTACTGGTAGAGCGCGTCCTTCACCGTGGAGCGGCTGTTGACCGGCCAGCGCAGCAGCTCGCCCAGGCGCAGCTCCCGGGCGACGGCATGGGCGAGCGACGACTTCCCGGTCCCCGCCGGGCCGGTGACCAGCAGCGGACGGCGCAGCAGCAGCGCCGCGTTCACGATGTCCGCGTGGCTCGGCTCGATCACGTACGGCATGCCGGGGCGGTCCGGCCGCTCCGGGGTGAAGCGGCGCCACGGCGGGGCCGGGGGCAGGGCCACGTCCCGGGGCTCGCCGTCGCCGTGGAAGAGGCGCCAGTCGGTCCCGGGAGCTCCGGACGCTCCGGCAGCGGAAGTCATGCGCTCTCCTGTGGTTCGGTCAGATGGAGCCGGGGTACGGTGCGGTCGGCGTCGGCCCAGGCGAGGACCGGGCGGCCGGGGAAATCGGGCGGCCGGGCGTGGGCGTTCGCCCGGTAGTCGCGTACCCCGTCGGGCAGTTCGGGGGTGGCGACGTCCGCCATGTGCCGGACGAGATGGGACGCGCCGTCCTGGCTCCGGTCCCACACCACCACGGGAATCCCCAGCACGAGACAGGCCTGCACGATGCCGTCCCGGGGGCCGGGCGGCACGTCCACACAGACGCGCACCGTGTCGAGTTGGTTGACCAGCATCGGGTACAGGGCCCCCGGGGCCATGGCGTCGTCGACGACCAGCGTCTTCCCCGAGTCGAGCCGACGCCACCGGCCGCGCCAGTGCGAGTCGAACCGCCGGTGCTTGCGCACGAGTTCGGGGCAGTGCACGACCAGGGGGAACTCCACCCCGAGCACCCCGGGAACGATGTCGTCGGCGTCGTACGCCGTCCACTCGTCGACCGGAAGGTTCAGGCTCGCCCGGTCGACGAGCACCTCCACCAGCGGCGCCTGCTCGTCGTCGGCCGCCGGGGTCAGCGAGTCCAGGACCCGCAGTACCTCCCGTGCCCCGTCCGACGCCGAGTACGCCGTCAGACTGTCCGTGGAGACCTGCCGCGGGCCCGCGCCCTCGTCGCACCAGATCCGCAGCCGGTGCAGGCCCCGCTCGGCCCGCGTCACCTGGACCAGCACCCGGGTCCGCGCGGACCGGCCGCGCATCGAACGCCCCCACGCCTGGGAGTCCGTCCGGCGCTCGCCCAGCGCCGCCCGCGAGATGCCCAGCCGCTGGGCGACCCCGTCGGCCCACAGCCGCTGCTCGGCCCGCTTCCCCGACGAGGACAGCGCGCCGACGTACTCCATGACCCGCAGCAGGGCCGGGACGCGGCGCTCCCCGCCCGCCGCGTGGCCGTCCCCGGGCAGCGCCTCCAGCCGGTCCAGGAGCAGGCCCAGGGGTTCCTCGCCGGGGGCGGCCGGCACATGGGGCAGCGCGGCGCGCACGGCCTCCGGGATCCTGGCCAGCACCGCCCGGTCCAGGTCCCGCAGCAGCCGGCGCAGGGCCGCGTACTCCGTCGGGGACAGCAGCCTGGGCGTGCCGCTGAGCGAACCGGCGGCCAGCACCCGGTCGGCCCAGGCCGGACTGGAGCGCCGCAGCATGCCCGAGAAGGCGGCCAGGGCCCGGGGATGGGTGAGCAGGAACCGGGCGAACTCCGCGTGCGTGGGCGGAGTGACGGAGCTGCCCTCCACGATCCCGCAGTGCCGGGCCAGTCGCGCGGCGGCCGTCGAGCGCTCGGTCGACGAGTACAGGATCTCCGCGACGGCCTCCTCCAGGAGGATCAGCGCCGGGTCGTCGGGATCGGGCCCGCCGTCCTCGTCCGGCTCCAGCTCCTGCGGGAGGCCGCCCACCGCGGCCAGCTCGTCCCTGACCCGCTGCCAGGGGACCGCCCAGCTCCGCCGGACGAGCTGCTGCGGGCTGTACGGGAGGGGCTCCCCGGTGGCGGGGGACCGGGGCGGCAGGAAGTGCGCCACGACCAGGCCGACGACCGCCTTTTCCCCGGGGCACCAGACGGGGCCGCCGCTGTACCCGGGGCCGACCGCCATGCCGGTGGCCTCGCCGTCGAGATAGCCGAGCGCGGGGTCGAGGTGGCCGAGCGGGGCGTGGAGCGCGGCGACGGTGAGCCGGGCCAGGGTGGACGGGTGCCCGCCGCCGTGCCAGGCGTGCACCGGCTGACCGGCCGCCATGCCGGCCCGCCCGGGTACGAGGGTCGGCACGTCCCGCCCGGCCGGCTCGTCGATCCGCAGCACGGCCAGGTCGCCCAGCCATTCCTGGTCCGTCTCCCGGACCGGGCCGCCGCCCGGGGAACGCGGGGCGACCCAGTGGAGCAGCCGGGCCCGGCAGGACGTGACGGCGGTGCCCCGCACCTCGACCCGGATCTCCTCCCGCCGAGGCGTCCGGGGATCGAGCAGGGGCCGTCCCAAGGCCTCGTTCACGACATGGGCGCAGGTCAGGACCGTATCGGGGCCGAGCGCGAATCCCGCGCCCGCGACCCGGCCGTCCTCGTCCCGGCGCACCGTGACGACGAGCCGGGACGGGTCCTCGACCGGGGCGTCGCCGCTGAGCCCGAACCACCCCATGCGCTACTCGGCGGCCGGTCCGGCGTCGGCGCCCCGGGCCGGGACCGGGTTCCAGCCGGCGGTGACCGTGAGATGGGCCTGCCCGCTGCCGCCGACGATCCCCAGCTTGAGGTCCTGCCCGATCTGGACGCCGAACGTGACGCTCAGCTCGGTGGGCGGGTTCGGCGAGGCCACCGCGGCGTCGTGCACCTCCTGGAGCAGCGGGCCGACCGGCTTGAGCGCGCCCCGCAGGGCCCCGATCGCCAGGTTGGCCACCGCCCGGCCACCCCCGGAGGCCACCGGTACCGCCCGCCCCATCCCTTCCGGCAGGTCCCCCTCGTCGTACGCGGGGGAGGGCGCGGACCCCGACGTTCCGGCGGCCGGCGCGAGCAGGAAGCGGACGGGTGTGCCGTCGTCGAGTGCGAAGTCAGGTGTTGTGGACACGACGGCATTCTCACCGCGCGGGCGCCCGTCGAACGACCTGATGGCCAACTCGGTTACGTCATCGATACATTGACGCCGTCCGGCCGTTTCTCCCGGTCACACCCCTCAGAGCCAGCCCTGCTGCCGCGCCGCCCGCACCGCCTCCATCCGGTTGCGGGTACCGGTCTTGCCGATCGCCGCGGACAGGTAGTTGCGCACGGTGGACTCCGACAGATGCAGCTTCGCCGCGATGTCGGCGACGGTGGCACCGTCCACCGAGGCGTTCAGCGCGTCCCGCTCGCGCGCGGTGAGCGGACTGGGCCCGGCGCTGAGCGCGGCGGCCGCCAGCGCCGGATCGATCACCGTCTCCCCGGCCAGCACCCGCCGCACCGCCACCGCGAGCTCCTCGACCGGACCGTCCTTGACCAGGAAACCTGCCGCCCCGGCCTCCATCGCCCGGCGCAGATAGCCGGGGCGGCCGAACGTGGTCAGGATCAGCACCCGGCAGTCCGGCACCTCCGCGCGCAGCTCCGCGGCGGCGTCCAGCCCGCTGCACCCCGGCAGCTCGATGTCCAGCAGCGCCACGTCCGGCCGGACCCGCGCCGCGGTCGGCACGATCTCGTCCCCGGACCCCACCTGCGCCACCACCTCGATGTCCGGCTCCAGCCCCAGCAGCAGCGCGAGCGCGCCGCGCATCATCCCCTGGTCCTCGGCGAGGAGCACCCGGGTGAGCCGTGCCGGGCGGTGGTCCTGCGGCATCTCGTTCACGCGGGACAGATTAAGCGCTGCCCCGCCGTTCGGGGCCGTCCGCGACCGCCGCGCACGGGTGTCGTCGAGACGCTGCGGCGGGTGGGCCTACCCCACCCGGCACTCCGCGGCGATCGCCGCGCGGACGGCGGTCAGCTCCCGGTCGAGCGCCCGCATCCCGTCGTCGTCCGGGGAGAGGGCCGGTCCGGTGCGGGGGAGGGTGTCGGCGAACCGGATGCGCAGATGGGTGGGGGGCTTCCCGGTGCCGGACGCGTCGCCCCGGAGTTCGGAGAGGCGGTGCAGGCGCGCCCGTTCGGAGTCCGGGACCGAGGCGCAGTAGGCGCGCATCGCCTCCCACGGATCGCCGCCGCCCCGGGTGACGCGGTGCAGGGCGAAGGCAGCGGGTTCCCGCAGCAGCAGGGCCCGCAGCAGGGACTCGGTGGTGGCGGCGGTGGTGAGGCCGGCGGCCGTCCGGTCCGCCCGGTACGTCCGGTCGACGGACCGGGGGTCCAGCCACCGCAGCCCCGAGTGGAGCAGGTGCGCGCCCTGGGAGAGCAGCCCCATCAGCGGACGGGCGATCATCTCGCCCGCCCGGGCGAGGTTGCCCGCCCGCCCGCCGCCGGCGAGCTCCTGGCGCGGGTCGTGGTACGGCCGGTTCTGCTCGGGGTCCGGCCTGAGCAGGTTCTCCCAGCCCGCCAGCGCCTCCAGCGCGGAGCGGATCCAGCGGGCGTGCGGCCGTCGTTCGTCCGCCGCGTGGGCGAGTTCGTGGACGAGCAGGGCGAGCCGCTGGTCGTCGGTGAGGGTCTCCCAGAGGGGCATGCCCAGGACGAGGGCCCGGCGGCGGCGCAGGCCCACGGACGTCCAGTGGGCCCCGTACCGGGTGTCGAAGGCGATCAGGTCGGGCGGGCGGGTGGAGACCTCGGCGCCGATCCGTGCGACGAGCGCGTGGAGCGCGGGCGCGGTGGCGCGGTCGACGGCGTGCCGGGGCGGCCGGCCCGGACGGGGGAACAGCATGAAGGCGGCGAGGAGTTCGATGGCCCCCAGCACCTGCTGGGGGCGGGTGCCGGTGGCCAGCAGCCACACCCCGGTCACGGCCAGGCCGACGGTGACCAGGTTGACGACGGTGGCGAACGCGAACGCGACGTACCGGGCGGCGCTCCGGGGCGGGGTGTCCGTGCCGTGCTCCGCCGTCCGCCGGTACAGGCGCTCGTGGCGCGCCAGTTCGCGGGAGGCGCCCCTGGAGACGGTGACCGGACCGGCCGGGTCCACGTTCCAGTCGCAGGCCGGGCACCAACTGCTGAACCGGTCGTCCGCCGTCGGAAGCGCCGTGTGGCACCGGGGGCAGCGAGCGTCCGAGTCGTCCGTCATGAATACGATCTTGTGCGGAACCCGGCATCGGTACTGCTCGAACGGGTATTCGTTGTCCGTTCGTGACTCACCGGGCCCGGTCCGGCGCCGCCCGGCTCCCGCTCTGTTCCGCCCCGTCCGGCTCCGGCCCGCCCGCGTCCGGTCCGTCCGCCGGGAGTTCCGCCGTCACCACGAAGCCGCGGCCCGGTCCGGGGCCCGCGCGGAGGCTGCCGCCCGCCGCGGCCAGGCGTTCGGTGAGACCGGTCAGGCCGGTTCCGCCGACGCCGGGGCCCGGCGGAACGTCCGGACCGGGGCCGTCGTCCGTCACCGTCAGCCGGACCCGGCCGGCCGCGCCCTCCAGGACGAACGAGCAGCTCGTGGCGCGGGAGTGGCGTACGACGTTGGTGACGGCCTCCCGGACCACCCAGCCCAGCAGCGCCTCCGTCTGCGGGGCGAGCGGCGGCCCCGAGCGGCGGAGGGCCGGCTCGATCCCGGCGGCGGTCAGCGCCGAGCGCGCCCGGTCCAGCTCGGTGGCGAGGCTGCCCTCCCGGTAGCCGGTGACCGCCTCCCGGATCTCGGTGAGCGCCTGACGGCCGACCGCCTCGATGTCGGACACCTGGGAGAGCGCCGCGTCCAGATCGCGCGGGGCGAGCCGGCGCGCGGCCTCCGACTTGACCACGATCACCGAGAGCGTGTGGCCCAGCAGGTCGTGCAGGTCCCGGGAGAACCGCAGCCGCTCCTTCTCCACGGCCGTACGGGCCAGCTCCTGCCGGGTGGCGCGCAGTTCCATCACGGTCTCCGAAAGGGCCAGGATCGCGGAGGTCACCGCCCCGGAGATGAACGTGCCGTAGCCGATCGTCCACGGCTCCGAGCCGCCCCGCCACACCGCCACCGCCACGGCGACCGCGGTGAGCGCGAACAGCCCCAGCCCCAGCCGCCGCTTGCGCAGAATGGTCCCGCAGGCCAGCGAGAGCAGCGGGAAGAACAGCAGCCAGCTCCCGCCGTACCCGATCGCCAGCGCCAGGGTGACGGCGGTCATCGCGCCGAGCAGTACGTACGACACCGGGCTCTCGCGCTTCGACCGCTCGAAGCCCCGGAACACCACCGACACGTAGAGGGAGTTGAACAGGAGCAGCCCGAGACCGCCGAGCCAGGGGTTGGACGCCTCGCCCTGGAAGAGGTTGGAGAAGGAGCCGAGGCCCAGCAGCAGCCAGGGCAGCAGCGCGAACGGACCGGGCGGACCGGGGCGCCGCCCCGCCTTCCCGCCCCGCCGCCACGGGCGCGGCCGCCGGCCCTCGCACGCCTCGTCCGTCCGGTTCCCGGTCATGGCCGTCTCCCCCGTTCCCGTCACGCGGTCCTGGTCGACCGACGGTAGGAGACCACGGCGTACGCCCCGAAGCACAGCAGCCACCCGCAGAGCACCGCGACGGTTCCCGCGCCGGGCGCATGGCCCCGGGTGGTCGCCCAGCCCAGTTCGGCGAAGCGGTTGGCGGGGGTGAAGCCGCCGATGGTGCCGAGCCACCCGGGCAGTGCCTCCAGCGGGAACCACAGCCCGCCGACGACCGCGAAGCCCATCAGGCAGGTCATGTTGACCACCCCGGTGCCCTGCGGGGTGAGCCGGTAGCCGTTGCCGAGGCCGAGCATGGTGAAGGGCAGCGCCCCGACCCACAGCAGCACCGCCAACGCACCCCACTGCCAGGCCGCCAGCCGCACCCCGTTGACCAGCGCACCGGCCAGCAGCACCGTCAGGATCGTCGGCAGGACCGTCACCGAACCGCTGACCGCCCGGCCCACGACCGCCCGGCCGGGGGAGAGCGGGGTGACCCGCAGCTGGTCCAGCCAGCCGAGCTGCCGGTCGGACGCCACCCCCGTGCCGATCGACATCGCGGAGCCCAGCGCCCCGTACGCGGCCATGCCGACCATCGACGAGACGCGCCAACTGCCGTCGTTCTCACCGATGTTGGTGAAGAGCAGGTACATCATCACCGGCATTCCGGTGCCGAAGACCAGGAAGAAGGAGTCGCGCAGGGTGCGGCGGACTTCGAGCACGGTGTAGCGGAACATCACACGGCCTCCCTCTCGGAGCCGGAGCCGGAGCCGGAATCGGTGGTGGCGGCCTCGCCCGCGGGCGAGGTGAGGGCGAGGAAGGCGTCCTCCAGAGTGACCCGGGAGACCTGGAGGCCCCGGATCGCGTCCCGGCGGGCCAGCTCGCGGACCGTGGCGTCGGAGTCGTCGGTGCGCAGCAGCGCCCGGTCCCCGGACACCTCGACCGAGACCACGCCGGGCAGCCGCTCCAGCCCCTCGGACGGCCCGCCCGCCAGGTCGAAGGAGACGAGGCTCGCGCCCGCCGAGCCCCGGAGCGCGTCGGCGGTGCCGTCCGCGACGATCCGGCCCCGGTCGATGACGACGATCCGGTCCGCGTGCCGGTCGGCCTCCTCCAGGTAGTGCGTGGAGAACAGGACGGTGTTGCCGCGCCGGGCGTACGTCCGTATCGACTCCCACAGGACGCGGCGCGCCTCCACGTCCAGCGCGGCGGTCGGCTCGTCCAGCACGAGCAGCTCCGGGTTGCCCGCCAGCGCGACGGCGAAGCGGACGCGCTGGGTCTGGCCGCCGGAGAGCTTGTCGACCCGGCGGCCCGCGTACGAGGTCAGCCCGGCCAGTTCGAGCGCCTCGGCCACCGGCATCGGCGCCGGATACGTCGAGGCGACGAAGGCGACCAGCTCGCGGACGGTGACCTTCTGGATCGGCCGCCCGTCCTGGAGCATCGCGCCGATCAGCCCGTCGCGCACCGCCTGCTCGGCGCTGCGCCCCAGCACCCGCACCGTGCCGGAGTCCGGCCGGTCGAGGCCGAGCAGCAGCCTGATGGTGGTGGACTTGCCCGCGCCGTTGCGGCCGAGCAGCGCCACCGTCTCGCCGCGGTCGACGGCGAGGGCGATCCCGTCCACCGCCCGCACCTCGGCCCCCGCGCGGCCGAACGTCCGCACCGCACCGGTGACGGCCAGCGCCGTCCCGTGCCCTGTTTCCCCCGTTGTCCGTGTCATGGGAACGACGCTACGGAGTACGGCGGCGGCCGGGCAGGGGCGTGCGTACGGAACCGGCGATGACAAATGTCATGGGCCGGGGCCGTGGGATCCGGGCCGCGCAACAGATCTGACGTTCCGTCAGCGACGGTCTTCCCAACGGCCGGGGGCTGCGTTATACATGGGTCCATCGGCTAGAACGCGTTCTAGGTCGTGTCCTGGAAGGGGCGTCACGGCCGGTCCCGCGCGACCTCGGTGCGGCCGACGGTGCGGACGGCCGCGCCGAGGTCTTTCCGTCCGGGGCGCGCCCGGCACGACCCGGACGAAAGGCCCCCGGTCCTCCCACCGCCAAGGAGCAGCCCCGCCATGCCCATCGATGCCGAAAAGGCCCTCGCCGCCGAACCCCGTTCCAGCCGGATCGGCTGGGACCACAAGGACGTCCAGCTCTACCACCTCGGGATCGGCGCCGGCTCCGACCCGGACCGGACCGACCCCGCCGTCGACCCCCGGGAGCTGCGCTACACCCTGGAGTCCCGGCTCCAGGTGCTGCCCTCCTTCGCCACCGTCGCGGGCGCCGGGATGGGCGGCTTCGGCGGCCTCGCCGCACCCGGTATCGACATCGACCTCGCCGCCGTCCTGCACGGCGGGCAGACCGTCCAGGTGCACCGGCCGATCCCGGTGCGCGGCAGCGCCGTGCAGACCTCGAAGATCGCCGCGGTGTACGACAAGGGCAAGGCGGCCGTGATCGTGCTGCGCAGCGAGGCGGCCGACGACGAGGGCCCGCTGTGGACCAACGACGCCCAGATCTTCGTACGGGGCGAGGGCGGCTTCGGCGGCGAGCGCGGCCCCTCCGAGCGGAGCCCCCGCCCCGAGGCCGCCCCGGACCATGTCGTGGAGCGGCCCGTCCGCCCCGACCAGGCGCTGCTGTACCGGCTGTCGGGGGACTGGAACCCGCTCCACGCCGACCCCGAGTTCGCCGCGCTGGCCGGGTTCGACCGGCCGATCCTGCACGGGCTGTGCACCTACGGCATCACGCTCAAGGCGGTCACCGACACGCTCCTCGACGGCGACGCGTCCCGCGTCCGCTCCTACCGGACCCGGTTCGCCGGGATCTTCTTCCCGGGCGAGACCCTCCGCATCGAGATGTGGGACGCCGGGAACGAGGTGCGCGTGGAGGTGAGCGCCGTCGAGCGGGAGAACGCGCCGGTCCTCGCCGACACCTTCGTCGCGTACGCCTGACCCGGGCACCGCCGTCCCGGGCCCGTCCGGCCCCGGCGCCCGCGAGCCGGACCCCGAACCCGAACCCGAAGCCGCCCGATCCAGAGGGAGCCGCACCATGCGCGCAGCCGTACTGCACGAGATAGGCCAGGAGAAGCTGGAGGTCCTCGACGACGTCGAGGCGGTGGGTTTCGGCCCCGGCAAGGTCAGGCTCCGCATCAGGGCCACCGGACTCTGCCACTCCGACGTCTCCGCGATGAGCGGGGTGCTGCCGCAGCCCGCCCCGTTCATCCCCGGCCACGAGGGCGCCGGCGAGGTCCTGGACGTCGGCGACGGCGTCACCGGGCTGAGCGCCGGGGACCGGGTCCTGGTCTGCTGGCTGCCCGCCTGCGGGGCGTGCCCGTCCTGCAAACGCGGCCAGACCCACCTCTGCCTGGCCGGCTTCATGAACGCGGGCACCCCCAACTTCAAGCGCTCGGGCGGGGACGTCTTCGGCTTCGCGGGCACCGGCACCTTCACCGAGGAGGTCGTCGTCGGCGCGGGCTGCGCGGTCCCGATCCCCGACGACGTACCGTTCGAGATCGCGGCGCTGATCGGCTGCGGGGTGACCACCGGGCTCGGCGCGGCGATCAACACCGCGCGGGTGGAGGCCGGTTCGTCGGTGGCCGTGATCGGCTGCGGCGGCGTCGGCATCTCCACGATCCAGGGGGCCCGGGTGCAGGGCGCCGCCCAGATCGTGGCCGTGGACCCGGTCGCCTCCCGGCGCGAGGCGGCGCTGCGGTTCGGCGCGACCGAGGCCGTCTCGCCCGACGAGTTCGCCGACGCCAAGCACCGCGTCACCGCGGGCGAGGGCTTCGACTACGTCTTCGAGGTCGTCGGCAAGTCGGCCACCGCGCGCACCGCGTACGAGCACACCCGGCGCGGCGGCACCCTGTGCATCGTCGGCGCGGGGGCGATGGACGACAACTTCCAGGTCAACATGTTCGAGCTGTTCTTCGACGAGAAGCGGATCCTGCCCTCCATGTACGGCGGCGGCGACGTCCTCCGCTCCTACGAACGCGCCATCGCGCTCTGGCGGGCCGGCCGGATCGACCTCGAATCGATGATCACCCACCGGGTCCGGCTGGACGGCATCAACGACGCGCTCGACCAGATGCGGACCGGCGAGTCGCTGCGCACCTGCATCGAACTCTGACCACGGACCGCCCGAGAGGACTGGAGAGAAGCCGATGTCACTTCCCCTGGACGGCAGGTCCGCGATCGTCACCGGCGCGGGCCGCGGCCTCGGCCGCGCCGAGGCGCTCGAACTGGCCCGGCTGGGCGCGGCCGTGGTCGTCAACGACTACGGGCAGCCGGGCCGCGACGGCTCCGGCGCGGCGTCCGCCACCCCCGCCGAGGAGGTCGCCGAGGAGATCCGGGCCGCGGGCGGCCGCGCGGTCGCGCACCTCGGCGACGTGGCCGACCACGAACAGGCCCGCGCCCTGGTCGACCTGGCCGTGGACACCTACGGAAAGCTCGACATCCTGGTCAACAACGCGGGCATCCTGCGCGACCGGATGATCTTCTCGATGACCGAGGACGAGTGGGACTCCGTCATCCGGGTCCACCTCAAGGGCCACTTCAACACCACCCGCTTCGCCGCCGCGCACTGGCGGGCCCGCTCGAAGGAGTCCGGCGGTCCGGTCCACGGCCGGATCGTCAACACCTCCTCGGAGGCGTTCCTGGCCGGTTCGGCGGGCCAGCCGAACTACGCGGCGGCCAAGGGCGGCATCGTCGGCCTCACCACCTCCACGGCCCTCGCCCTGGCCCGCTACGGGGTCACCGCCAACGTCATCTGCCCGCGCGCCCGCACCAGGATGACCGAGGACGTCTTCGCGGGCTTCCAGGAACCGGAGGAGGGACGGCTCGACGCGCTCGCCCCCGAGCACGTGGCCCCGCTCGTCGGCTACCTGGCCTCCCCGGCCGCGGCCAAGGTCAACGGGCAGCTGCTCGTGGTCCACGGCGGCATGGTCGCGATCGTCGAACGCCCCAGGGTCGCGGCGAAGTTCGACGCCGCGAAGGAGACCTTCACCCACGACGAGCTGGACGAGCTGATCTCCCCGTACTACGCGGACCGCCCCCCGAACGAGACCTTCGCCGCGGCGGAGGTCCTCGGCCTCAAGCGGGGCTGAGCATCCCCGGGCGCCTTCGGAGCCGGCCGGTTCCGAGGGCGCCCGGGGGCCGACCGCCCGGGGCGGTCACGGGACCGGCCGTCCACGGGAACGGGGGTGGGCCCCGGCGGCCAGACGGCTGCCGGGGCCCACCCGTTCCTTCCTGCTGCCGCCGCGCGGTCAGGCCGCGCGGCCGTCCCCCTCGGAGGGGCGGCGGTGGCGGCCGTGCGGCTGTGCCGACGCGTCGTCCCTCGACTCACCCCCTCGGTGCTTTCCGGCGCCGCCGGCTTCGGCCCGATCCGCGTCCGTGAGGCGCGGCTGGGTCGTGTCGGTTCGGGCTTCAGACATGTGGGAAGTCACCCCGTTGTGATCGCTTGCGTGTGGTCACCTGGGCCGGTCACGCCACACCGCGGCCCGGTGCGGCCGCCTGGGCGACCGCGCGGGTACGGCTGCGCAGGGCCTCGTGCTGATCGGCCCGGCCCAGATTTTAACCGGGTAACACCCGCCCCGTGAGCGGCGCCTGGCCCAACGGCACCGGCCTGCACACGGGCAGCGGGACGGCCGCGGGCAGGCCCTCCGCACCGGCCGCACCGCCCACGCCGCACGCCCCCGGTCCCGGCGGCGCGTCGGGCCCGTCGTCCTCCGGGGCCCGGAGCAGCGCCACCCCGCAGGCCGTGTCCCCGTCGGCGTACGGCAGTCTCAGCAGGCCGTCCCGGGTCCACACCCCGCGGCCGGACTGCCAGCCCCCCGGGGCGGCGAACCGGTGCAGCCGGCGCCCGGCCGGACGCCACACGCCGATCCAGCTCCCCGACGCCCCGTCGACCCGCAGCGCCACCGCGCAGCTCTCCGGCATCAGCATCTGGCCCGGCTGCACGGCGAACGGGGTCACCGCCGCGTCGGGCAGCCGCAGGCACTCCGGGAAGCGCACCGGCAGGCAGCTGCCGAGCACCCCCCAGCCGAGCCGGTCGTGGCCCGGCGCGTCCGACCGGATCAGCAGCAGCCCGCTGCCCGGATCGGCCAGCAGCAGCCGGTCGTTGCTCTCCGGCGCGATCTGGAGCAGCGGCGACACCTCGCCGCCCCGCTCCAGGTCCACCGCGACCGCCTTGACCGGGCCGCCGCCCGGCATCGCCCGGTCCAGGGCCAGCATCCGGCCCGCCCGGTCCAGCCAGACCCCGCCCGAGCACCGCCCCGGCACCCGCGCGACCTGCTCGGGCCCGAGGGCACCGCCCGCCACCCGCCAGACGGACGTGCTGTGCGCGTCGGCCGAGAGGGCGTACGCGCACGCCCCGTCCGGCACCGGCGGCAGCAGACGCAGCTCCGCGCGGGCGACGGTGCCCAGCAGCAGCTCGCCCGTCCCCGGCCCGGTCGGGTAGAGCAGCGACACCGTGTGCCGGTCCGCGACCCGGCGCCGGATCAGCACCCGGCCGTCGGCCATTGGCAGGACCTCGGAGTCGGGCTCCTCCGGCTGGTCGAGGGGGAGCGGCACGGCGTAGGGCTCGGGCCCGTCGAGCGTCCACCGCTCCACGAACCAGGCCCCCTCGCCCGTACCGTCGCCGCCGGACGCGCCCGCCACGTCCGCGAGCGCCAGCCGGGCCGCGTACGAGCCGTCCGCGGCGATCGTGAACGCGGGTGCGTACGGCCGCCCCGCGGCTTCCGGGGCCGCCGAGGCCTCGTTCTCGGTGGCACAGAGAGTCATCGAATGCTCACCTCCGGCGACCGAAGGTAGTTATCGCACTTCCAGCCGAACAACGCGAGACTCGCCACTTCACACATAAGGGTGGCGATGTCGGGATTTCCTTGAGGGGGAGGGGGTGGCTGTGCTGTGCCCTGAACGGGTCAGTAAGGTTAGGCACTCCTAAGCGTTATCTGTGTGATCTTCGACTGGAGCACGTGATGTCCCTTCGTCGCCGCGGCACCGCCGCAGTCGGCCTGGCGGTGGCCGCCGCCCTCACCCTTTCGTCCTGCGGCAGCGACGACAGCGGCTCGGGCGGCTCGGCCAAGTCGGACGGCGGCGACAAGAAGGCGGCCGTCGCCACCGGCGGCAAGGACTTCGCCGACGCCGCGAAGAAGACGGCCGCGTACGGGACGGACGCCAAGCCCGGCCAGTTCCCCCGCACCCTCACCCACGCCATGGGCAAGACGGAGATCAAGGCCGCCCCCAAGCGCGTCGTCGTGCTGGACGTCGGCGAGTTCGACAACGTGGTCTCGCTGGGTGTGAAGCCGGTCGGCTACGCCCCCTCCGAGGGCGACGCGGCGATCCCCTCGTACCTGAAGAAGGAAGCGGGCGACCCGAAGAACGTCGGCACGATCAACAACCTCAACCTCGAGGCGATCGCCAACCTGAAGCCCGACCTGATCCTCGGCAGCCAGCTGCGCGCCGCCGACAAGTACGACGCGCTCTCCAAGATCGCGCCGACCGTGTTCTCCATCCGCCCGGGCTTCACCTGGAAGGAGAACTACCTCCTCAACGCCGCCGCGCTCGACCGGACCGACAAGGCGAAGAGCGAGCTCGCGGAGTACCGGGCCGACGCCGAGAAGCTCGGCGAGGACATCGGCGCGGACAAGCCGACCATCTCCATGGTCCGCTACATGCCCGACCGCATCCGCCTCTACGCCAAGGCGTCCTTCATCGGCACCATCCTGGAGGACGTCGGCCTGCCCCGGCCGAAGAACCAGCAGATCGACGACCTCGCCGCGGAGATCAGCCCGGAGAAGATCGACGAGGCCGACGCCGACTGGATCTTCACCGGCGTCTACGGCGACGTGAAGGCCACCAAGCGCGACACCACGCAGGCCAACCCGCTGTGGAAGAACCTGAAGGCCGTCAAGGAGGGCCGGGCCAAGGACGTCCCCGACGAGACCTGGTACCTCGGCCTCGGCGTCACGGCCGCCAACCTGGTCCTCGACGACCTCCGCGCCGACCTGGTGAAGAAGTAGCCCTCCCCGCGGCGCCCGATGGCGTGACGTGACGGAGGCGGAACAGCCCGTGGCCGGTCCGTACGGACCGGCCACAGCCATGGGCGGCCGGGCACGGCGGGCAGGTAGCCTTCTGCCTGTGCCCCGTCTGTCTGAAGTCCTCGCCGAGCTCGACGCCCTCTGGCCGCCCGAGCGGGCCGAGAGCTGGGACGCGGTCGGTACCGTCTGCGGCGACCCGGACGCCGTCGTGGACCGCGTGCTCTTCGCCGTCGACCCCGTCCACACGATCGCCGAGGAGGCGATCTCGCTCGGCGCCCAGCTGATCGTCACCCACCACCCGCTCTACCTGCGGGGGACGACGACGGTCGCCGCCGACACCTTCAAGGGCCGGGTCGTGCACACCCTCATCAAGCACGACATCGCGCTGCACGTGGCCCACACCAACGCCGACACCGCCGACCCCGGCGTGTCCGACGCCCTGGCCGGCGCGCTCGACCTGCGTGTCGAGGGCCCGCTCGTACCGGACCCCACCGACCCGAAGGGCCACCGCGGCCTCGGCCGGATCTGCGTGCTCGACCACCCCGAGACGCTGGCCGGGTTCGCCGCCCGCGCCGCCGCCCGGCTGCCCGCCACCGCGCAGGGCGTCCGGCTGGCCGGGGACCCCTCGGCGACGGTGCGCCGGGTCGCCGTCAGCGGCGGCTCCGGCGACAGCCTCTTCGACGCGGTCCGCGCCGCGGGGGTCGACGCCTTCCTCACCGCCGACCTGCGCCACCACCCGGCCTCCGAGGCCGTCCAGCACTCCCCGCTCGGCCTGATCGACGCCGCCCACTGGGCCACCGAATGGCCCTGGTGCGAGCAGGCCGCGGCACAGCTCGACGCGATCTCCGACCGCCACGGATGGGACCTGAGGGTCCATGTCTCGAAGCAGGTCACCGACCCCTGGACCACCACCCACCACTCTTCTGGAGCCCCCAACTGAACGCCGCGCCCGCCGACCAGATCCGACTCCTCGACGTCCAGGCCCTCGACGTCCGCCTGTCGCAGCTCGCCCACCGTCGCACGTCGCTCCCCGAGCACGCCGAGATCGACGCGCTCACCAGCGACCTCGCGCAACTGCGCGACCTGCTGGTCGCCTCGCAGACCGAGGAGAGCGACACCGCCCGCGAGCAGACCAAGGCGGAGCAGGACGTCGACCAGGTGCGCCAGCGCGCCGCCCGCGACCAGCAGCGCCTGGACTCCGGCGCGGTCACCTCGCCCAAGGACCTGGAGAACCTCCAGCGCGAGATCACCTCGCTGGCCAAGCGCCAGGGCGACCTGGAGGACGTCGTCCTCGAAGTGATGGAGCGCCGCGAGTCCGCCCAGGAGCGCGTCACCGAGCTCTCCGACCGGGTCTCCGCCGTCCAGGCCAAGGTCGACGTGGCCTCCGCCCGCCGCGACGCCGCGACCAAGGAGCTCGACGACGAGGCCGCCTCCGTCACCAAGGAGCGCGAGGTCGTCGCCGCCTCCGTCCCCGCCGACCTGCTGAAGCTGTACGACAAGCTCCGCGGCCAGCAGGGCGGGGTGGGCGCCGCCCGCCTCTACCAGCGCCGCTGCGAGGGCTGCCGCCTGGAGCTGAACATCACCGAGATCAACGAGGTGAAGGCGGCCTCCCCGGACACCGTGCTGCGCTGCGAGAACTGCCGCCGCATCCTGGTCCGTACGGCGGAGTCGGGCCTGTAATGGACCGGCCGCGCCAGTTCGTCGTCGAGGCCGACGGCGGTTCCCGGGGCAACCCGGGCCCCGCCGGCTACGGGGCCGTCGTCATCGACCCGGTGACGGGGGAGACCCTGGCCGAGGCCGCCGAGTACATCGGCGTCGCGACGAACAACGTCGCCGAGTACCGGGGCCTGGTCGCGGGCCTGGAGGCGGTCAAGGCGCTGGTGCCGGACGCCTCGGCGGACGGCGCGGTCCAGGTGCGGGTCCGGATGGACTCCAAGCTCGTCGTCGAGCAGATGTCGGGCCGCTGGAAGATCAAGCACCCCGACATGAAGCCGCTCGCCGCCCGGGCCGCCGCGGTCCTGCCGCGCTCCGCCGTCACGTACGAGTGGATCCCGCGCGAGCGGAACAAGCACGCCGACCGGCTCGCCAACGAGGCGATGGACGCCGGCAAGCGCGGCGAGCAGTGGCAGCCGTCCGCCTCGACCGCCGCCCTCGACACCGCCCGCGCCGGCGGACCGCCGCCCCCGTCCGGCCCGCCCGGCGACGCGGCGGCGGGCGCGGCGAAGGCCCGCGCGGCACTGGCCGCCCACAGACAGGCCCCGGCAGCCCCGGCCGCCCAGGCCCCCGCCACCCCGCAGGTCGGCTGGGGTGCGGCGCCCGACCTCGGCGCCCCCGCCACCTTCGTCCTGCTCCGGCACGGCGAGACGGCCCTCACCCCCGAGAAGAGGTTCTCCGGCAGCGGCGGCGGCGACCCCGAGCTCTCCGCGACCGGCCGCGAGCAGGCCGAGCGGATCGCCGGCGCGCTCGCCGCCCGGGGCACCGTCGAGGCGATCGTCACCTCCCCGCTGCGCCGCTGCCGCGAGACGGCGGCCGCGGTCGCGGCCCGGCTCGGCCTGGAGGTCCTCGTCGAGGACGGGCTGCGCGAGACGGACTTCGGCGCCTGGGAGGGGCTGACCTTCGCCGAGGTCCGCGAGCGCCACGGCGCCGACCTGGACGCCTGGCTGGCCTCCGCGAAGGCCGCCCCGACCGGCGGCGGCGAGAGCTTCGCCGAGGTCGCCCGCCGGGTGGCCGCCGCCCGCGACCGCCTCACCGCCCGCTACGCCGGCCGCACGGTCCTCCTGGTCACCCATGTCACGCCGATCAAGACCCTGATCCGGCTGGCGCTCGGCGCCCCGCCCGAGGCCATGTTCCGGATGGAGCTCTCGGCGGCCTCGGTCTCGGCGGTGGCGTACTACGCGGACGGCAACGCGTCGGTCCGGCTGGTCAACGACACCTCGCACCTCAGATAGCGGGACGGGCGGGGCCCGGGGCGGCTCAGCCGCGCAGGGCCGCCGCCTCGCCCGCCAGCCGCTCCACCCGCGCCCAGTCCTTCGCGGCGACCGCGTCCGCCGGGATCATCCAACTGCCGCCCACGCAACCGACGTTGGGCAGCGCCAGATAGGACGGCGCGGAGGCGGCCGAGATCCCGCCGGTCGGGCAGAACCGGGCCTGCGGCAGCGGCGCGGCGAGCGCCTTCAGATACGCCGTACCGCCCGCCGCCTCGGCCGGGAAGAACTTCATGTCCGTGACCCCGTGCTCCAGCAGCGCGACCACCTCGGACGTCGTCGAGACGCCCGGCAGGAACGGCAGCCCCGACTCCCGCGCCGCGCCCAGCAGCCGTTCCGTCCAGCCCGGACTGACCAGGAACCGCGCCCCCGCCGCCAGGGTGTCGGCGACCTGGCCCACGGAGATCACCGTGCCCGCCCCGACCACCGCGTCCGGCACCTCCGACGCGATCGCCCCGATCGCGTCCAGGGCGGCGGGGGTCCGCAGCGTCACCTCGATGGCCGGCAGCCCGCCCGCGACCAGGGCACGGGCGAGCGGCACCGCGTCGGCGGCGTCCTCCAGCACGACGACGGGCACGACGGGGGCGAGGTCCAGCACGGAGAAGGAGGTCATGGCCTCATCCTGCCGCGCGGACAGCGCAGTGCGCAACGAGCGTTGCGCACAGTGCAACAGATGGCCTCCCTCTCACCGGTCGCGGCTCAGTGGATCTCCGTCACCACGACATCGAGCGACCACGCCCGCCCGGCCCGTGCCGGAGCCTCGGCCTCCACCACGTACCCGAGCTCCCGCAGGATCTCCACCAGCTCGGCGGGCCGCTCGGGCCGTGCGCCGGAGACCAGCAGGTCGCGGACGAGCCGGCCCTTCGTCGCCTTGTTGAAGTGGCTGACCACCGACCGCTTCTCCACCCCGCCCACCAACTGGGAGTGCAGCACCCGCACGCTCGCCGTGCGCTCCGCCACCTCCCCCTTCGGCTTCCACGCCGAGGTGTACGCGGAGGACCGCAGGTCCAGGACGAGCCCGTCCCCGGCCGCCTCCGGCATCACCCGCGCCATCGGCGCCCGCCAGTACGCCCCCAGCGCGCCCAGCCCCGGCAGCTTCACCCCCATCGAGCAGCGGTACGAGGGAATCCGGTCGCCGACCCGCACCGCGCCCCACAGCCCGGAGAAGACCAGGAGCGACGTCCCGGCCCGCCGCTTGGCCGCCGCGTCCAGGGAGGCCA
The DNA here is from genome assembly GCF_044754785.1 of Streptomyces sp. NPDC092952. Taxonomy (NCBI): domain Bacteria; kingdom Bacillati; phylum Actinomycetota; class Actinomycetes; order Kitasatosporales; family Streptomycetaceae; genus Streptomyces; species Streptomyces sp. NPDC092952. The sequence goes on from NZ_JBIVPT010000005.1 coordinate 43,260, forward strand.
GGTCCAGCGCGTCGTACAGCACCCCCGTGTAGACCTCCCCGGCCGGACGCGTCCCGGCGGTGCGCAGCTCCGCGTTCTTCGCGACCTCGCCGCGCAGCCCCTCGCTCAGCCCGAGCACCTCGCGGGCCTTCTCCGTGTCCGCCGAGCACAGCTCGACCAGCTCGTCCAGGACCGCCGCCCGCGCCTCGGCCAGCCCCGGCAGCGACAGCGACTCCGGCTTCAGGGGTGCCCCCCGCCCGGAGGCGGCCTTGCCCTCGGAGGGCGGCAACAGGACGAGCACGGTGGTTCTCCTTCGTACGCACGGAACGGGGCGCGGCCGGGCCCCCGCGCCAGCGTACGGGCCCGCGCCGGCCGGTCCGTCCCCGTCGGGTGGACGAGGCCGTCCCCTTACGGCCCCCTCCGCTCCGCCACGCGCGCGGCGAGGGCCTCCATCACCCGGCGCACCGTCTCGGCCTGGGCGGGCGCGTAGTCGTCGAGCAACGCCTCGCCCAGCCCGGTCAGCACCGGCCCGTCCGAGGGGATCGCCGCCAGCACCGCCTCCGGCACGACGGCCGCCATCTCGGCGGCGAGCGGCGCGATCCGGGGATCGTCCACGGCAGCCCCCTCCAGCGCGTCCAGCCGCTCGTACAGCGCGTGCACGGCCGGGTCCCCGGCCAGCGGCGCCAACGCGGCGTGCAGCTCCCCGCCGGCCCCCGTGGTGTCCAGCAGCACCAGGTGCTCGCGGTCCCTGGCCGCCATGGGCGAACCGGTCACCGGCCCCGTCCCCAGCAGCTCGGCGAGGGCCGGGGAGACCGGCTCGTCGGCGGAGACCGGCCCCTCCAGCAGCCGCGCCAGCCGGTGCCGCCGCTCCCGGATCGCCTGCTCCTGCCGGGCCAGGTCCGCGTCCAGCTCGGCCAGCACCTCCATCAGTTCGTGCCCCGCCGAGTCCGCGAGCGCGTCCCGCACCTCGTCCAGCCCGAGCCCCAGCTCCGTGAGCCGCCGCACCCGGGCCAGCACCACGGCGTCCCGCACGCTGTAGACGCGGTACCCGTTGGCACGGCGCACGGGCTCGGGCAGCAGCCCGATGTGGTGGTAGTGCCGGACCGTCCGGGTGGTGACCCCGACGAGCGCCGCCATCTCTCCGATACGCATACGACCAGTAGAAACCCTGACGCCACGGCAAGGTCAAGCACACCGGGGCCGGGAGGTACGATGGCCGACACGGCAGACGAGCCGGGCGGACGGCCGCGTGGGGATCCCCGGATCCCCCCGAGGAACGTCCGGGCTCCACAGGGCAGGGTGATGGCTAACGGCCACCCGGGGTGACCCGCGGGACAGTGCCACAGAAAACAGACCGCCGGGGACCTCGGTCCCCGGTAAGGGTGAAACGGTGGTGTAAGAGACCACCAGCGCCTGAGGCGACTCAGGCGGCTAGGTAAACCCCACCCGGAGCAAGGTCAAGAGGGGCCGTCGCGAGACGGCCCTGCGCGGATGATCGAGGGCGGCCCGCCCGAGTCCGCGGGTAGACCGCACGAGACCGGCAGCAATGCCGGTCCTAGATGGATGGCCGTCTCCCCGGCCGCCGCGAGGCGACCGGGTGACAGAACCCGGCGTACAGCCCGACTCGTCTGCCCCCACCTGCGGCTTTGCCCCGGAAGGGGCCTCTGGCCTGCGGTGGAGGCCCCTGAAGAGTCCCTGGGACGGAGGGGGCGGCGATGCCTCCGAGCCGGGTCGGACCGATGGGTGGGCCATCGTCAGGACTTGTGGATGCGCGGCTCCGGCCGCTGTCGGCCGCCGTGCTGCCGGAACCAGGCCTCGCGCGTGACCGCGTACTCCACATCGCCGTGCTCGGCACCCTCGATCGGCTCGGGCCACTCCTCGAAGAAGGTGCGGACCAAGGACAGTCCGGCTTTCTCCATGACCCGCCTCGAGGCGGTGTTGACCGTCATCGTCGTGGCCACGATCCGGTCCACTGCCGGCTCGGCGAACGCATGGCGCACCAGCGCCCGCGCGCCTTCGGTCGCGTAGCCCAGGCCCCAGGCGGATGGCAGCATCCGATAGCCCAGCTCCGTTCCGCCGTTCAGGCCGACGCTGGCCGCGGGCCGCAGCGAGAACCATCCCAAGAACGCCCCGGACGACTTTCCTTCCGCGGCGAAGCAGCCCTGACCCCTCGGTAGGTCGACGTACTCGCGGAGGATCCCCGGCAGCTGGTGCTGCTCGACGACGTCCCGGGGCACCGGGCGGCCGTCGTCGATCCACCGCATGACGTCGGGGTGGCCGTGCAGGGCGGCCAGGGAATCGACGTCCGCCCCGGTGAAGCGGCGAAGCGTCATCCTCTCGGTTTCCAGGTGGATGGCCATGGCAGCGATTCGAGCAGCCCGCCCGGTGTGCGGCAACTGATTTCCGTCCGCCCGTACGGACGAGAAGGCGGGGCCGCGTCGTACCGTTTCGCCATGATGCGGATTTCCGAAATGGCCGAGGACGACGGAACCGGGCCCGGCCCGGGGGTTCAGGCGTACTACGCGCAGTCTGCGGAGAGCTTGGCGGAACGGTACGAGAGCGTCTCGTTCGAGCAGGTGCATGCCGCACTGCTCGATCTGCTTCCCGAGGCACCGGCGCGTGTGCTGGACGTCGGCGCCGGAACGGGCCGTGACGCTGCCGCGCTGGCCCGGCTGGGCCACCGGGTCGTGGCGGTGGAACCGGTGGCGGAGCTCCGGCGGGTCGCGGAGCGGCTGCACGGGGAGGAGGGGATCAGCTGGCGCCGTGGCGCCCTCCCCGAACTCGCCGATCTCGATGGCGAGTTCAACGGCGGCTTCGAGGCGGTCCTGCTCTCGGCGGTCTGGATGCATCTGCTCCCCGAGGAACGGCCGGTGGCCCTGCGCCGACTCGCCGAACTCCTCGCGCCCGGGGGCGTTCTGCTGATCTCGCTGCGGCGGGGTGAACCGCCGCAGGACCGCCGGATGTTCGACGTACCGGCCGACGAGGTGGCGGAGCAGGGCCGGGCCGCCGGGTTCGAGATCGTGCGGCATGCCGGCGGCGAGCGCGACCGCCTCGGCCGCGACGACGTCTCCTGGGAGGCCCTCGCACTGCGCGTGACGAGCCGGTGACGGACGGCGCGGAGAGCCCTGGCAGCCCCTGTCGCTGCGTCGCCGCGCGGCCGTGCTGTGCGACCTCGCCGCTCTCGGGGCCCATCGACCAGGTCGTGCACTGCGCGGAGGCTGCCATCGGCCTGGCCGGCCGGTCGGACTCGGGGTTCGTCGGGAAGAAGCTGGCCGGAATCCGAGGGCGTCTTGCCCCGCTCCTGTCCGATGGCCGGGTCTCCCGTCTTGATCACAGAATCGCGGAGCTTTCGCGCACCGCATGACGAAAGGGACACGTTCATGAGCGACGGCCGGATCTTCCGCGAGGCGTGGATCGACGGTGTGAACAAGCACTACCCCGGGGAGCCGAAGCCGGGCTACATCACGCCGTGGGAGGGGACGCCGGAGTGGGAGCGTGCGGCGGCCGGGGCGGTGTGCGGGCAGGTGCGTGACTTCATCGCGGTCAGCGGTGGGCACGCGGCACGGCTCTCCCGCGAGCAGAAGGGCCGCTTCGTGGCGATCTGCTGGACCGCCCAGATGTTCCGGCACTTCGAGAACCCGAAGCCCGGATACGTCGCCGACTGGGCCGACCTCCCGGCCTGGCAGCGGGAGACGGACGCGGACATCTTCGAGCACATCGAGCGGACCGCCCGGCTCTGAACACGGAGCCCGTGACGGGCCGTTCGAGGCGGAGGGGTCCGAGGTTCTCGTACTTCGTCGACCTGTGGTCGGGGCGTGCGGACTGGCGATGTGTTTCGGGGTGGGAGGGCGGCGCTCCGGTCGGGTACGCGTACGGGTCGGAGTTCAGGCCGGGCGGCTGGTGGAAGGGGGCGGACCGGCCCAGGGACGTGCGCGGTCGGACCTTCGCCCTGTCCGAGCTGATGGTGGTGGAGCAGTGGCGGGGTACGGGTCGGGCGCGGCGGATCCACGACGCGTTGATCCGGTCGGCCGACGTCGGATTCGTGACGCTCCTCGTCGACTCCGCCCACCCCAAGGTGCAGGCCCTGTACGAGAAATGGGGCTACGGGAAGCGGGGCGAGGTCGAGCCCTCCGGGGGTGCCCCGCTGTACGCGGTGATGGTGCGCGGGACGGCGGCCGGCTGACATCCGGGATCCCCGGGTCGGTGGGGAGTTCGGCGTCCCGGAATCAGGAGGGTCTCGGGCGGGGCGGGGTGGTCCCCGGGCTGCCCCGGCCGCCTTCGGCCCGGGACGTGTACGGTCCCGGAGGAGCGGGCGATCGGCCCGTGGGTCGGGAGGTGGTCGCGGCGTGGGTGCTCTCGTAGCCCAGGTCATCGGTACGGAGCGGCTGGAGCTGGTGCCGTTGCGCGTCGGGGATGCCGAGGAGATGGCGTCGGTGCTGTCCGATCCGGACCTGCACACGTTCATCGGCGGTGCTCCGGACGCCCCGGAGGCCCTGCGTGCGCGCTACCGGCGGCTGACTGCGGGCTCCCCCGATCCGGCCGTGTCCTGGCTGAACTGGGTGATCCGGCTCCGTGCGGATTCCCGCGCGACGGGCACGGTCCAGGCGACGGTCTCCCCCTCCGGCCACGGGTCCGTCGCCGAGATCGCCTGGGTGGTGGGGACCCCGTGGCAGGGTCGGGGCATCGCGGGCGAGGCGGCCCGGGGGCTCGTCGACTGGCTCGGCCGGCAGTCGGTGCACACCGTCATGGCCCACATCCACCCGGACCACCGGGCCTCCGCCGGTGTCGCCGCGGCCGCCGGGCTCGTACCCACCGCCGAACAGCACGACGGCGAGATCCGGTGGCGGCGGCACCTCGGGGGCTGACCGCGGGGACCGGCCGGGGCGCCCGGCTCAGCAGGACCCTTCCAAGTAGGCGCGGGACAGCGCGGCGGCGCGGGTGAGCCAGTCGGCGATCACCGCGGTCTCCTCCCGCGAGTACCGCGTGAACAGCTCCGTGAGGAGCGCGTCGTACGGCCCGTAGACGGCCCGTACGCGCTCGGCGGCGGCGGGCACCGCCGTGACGAGGACCCGGCGGCGGTCGGCCGGGTCCGGTCGGCGCTCCACGAATCCGCCACGCTCCAGCCGGTTGAGGACGCCGGTCACCGCCCCCGTCGTGACGTGGGCGCGTACGGCCAGGTCCCCGGCGCTCACCGGGCCCTCGGCCTCCAGGACGTGCGCGAAGCAGACGAGGTCCGTGACGCTCAGCCCGAGGTTCCGGGCGAACTCCTGCTTGCCGACCATGTTCGTCGCGACGAGGTCGTTCATCGCGCCGATCGCCTCCGTGGCGGAGGCGGCGGGGAGCGGGGTGCTCTCCATTGAATTCCCTTAGTACGTGAGATAAATTCCTTAGCTGCTAAGTCATCGTAGTTCCTCGATGGGTGAGTGGAGGGGGCAGGCGCATGGGTGGGGCGCATCATGACGAGGGGCACACCGTCGCGGGGTGGACGGGGTTCGCCGTCGCCGTAGTGGGGTCCCTGGCCGTCGGTCTGGGGGTTGTCGGCTGGCGGCCGGGGGTCTGGATCGGGTCGGCCCTTCTGGTGGTCGCGGTGCTGGCCGCGTGGGGGCTGCATCTCGCGGGCTGGGGGAAGCCGCCGGGGGTGCGGCTGGTCGGTCGAAGGGGGTTCGGGGTGCGGGACCGCTCCGCGCGCGAGGGGCATCCGGGCTGCTTCGGCTGCCGGATGGCCGGGCGGCGGGGCGCGGTCCGGGGGGAGGTGGCCGGCGGGTCGTCCTGACGGGCGGGGTGGCGGTCGCCGTGTCGCGATGGTTGGTGCACCATGCACATCATGTGTATCTTGCATATGAAGTGCATGGTGCATATTTGCCCTGCGCGGGGGCCGTGGCCGCCGGGCGGGACCGCCTGCCGCGCAGGCGCTCAGGAAAGGAACCACCCCATGAACCCACTCGGTCTGCAGGGCAAGGTGGCCGTCGTCACCGGCGGCGCCTCCGGCATCGGCGGGGCCGTGACCAGGCTGTTCGTCGCGCGCGGCGCCCGGGTCGTCGTGGTCGATCTCCAGGAGGAGGCGGGGGAGGCGCTGGTCCGTGAGCTGGGGGACGGCGTGGCCTTCCTGTGCGGGGACGTGTCGGATCGGGCCGTCGCCGACCGGGCCGTCGCTACGGCCGTCGAGCGGTTCGGCAAGCTCGACGTCCTGGTGAACAACGCGAGCGTGTCGCGCCAGAAGCCGTTCGAGGAGCAGACGGACGACGACTGGGACCTCGCCATGGACACCGGTCTGTACGCCACGCGCAACTTCATGCTCGCGGCCCTGCCCGAGCTGAAGCGGGCAGGCGGCGCCTCGGTCGTCAACTTCGGCTCGGGCGCCGGGCTCGACGGCCAGCCCAACCAGGCGTCCTACGCGGCGGCGAAGGAAGCGATCCGCGGGCTGAGCCGGGTCGTGGCCAACGAGTGGGCCCCGTACGGCATCCGCGTCAACGTGGTCTGCCCGATGGCGCTCACGGCGGGCGTGGCCCGGTGGGCCGAGGCGCGCCCCGAGCAGTACGCGCAGTCCGCGGCCAAGGTGCCGCTGGGCCGGTTCGGCGACCCGGACCGGGATGTCGCGCCCGTCGTCGCCTTCCTCGCGAGTGACGATGCCCAGTACATGACGGGTCAGACCCTGATGGCCGACGGCGGTGCGATCAAGCTCCGCTGACGGTCGGGGCGAGTGGTGGAGGCAGGGGTGTCGGACGAGGGGATGCTGGGCGGGGCGGTCCCGGGCGAGCGGGCGGAGGCGGAGGGCGAGCGCCTGAAGGAGCGGATCTACGCCTCCCTCACCCTGCTCGCGGTGCTGGTGGGGCTGGCGCAGGGCGGGCACGCCGGCCGGACGGGGGCGGCGGTGTCGGTCGCGGTGACCGCCCTGGGGCTGTGGCTGGCGACCCTCGTCGCGGACCTCCAGGCCCATCCGGTCGTGTACGGGCGCCGCCCGCGGCTGCGGGAGATCCGGCACGCGCTGTTCACCAGCAGCCCGCTGCTGAGCAGCGCGGCCGGGCCCCTGCTGCTGATCGGCGCGTCCGGAACCGGCCTCTTCGGGCTCACCACGGCGCTGTGGATCTCGGTGGGCAGCGAGGTCGCCGCGCTGGCCCTGTGGGGGTTCGTCGGCGGCCGGCGGGTGGGCTCCGGCCGGGCGGGCGCGGCGGTCGCCGCCGTACTCAACGCGGCGATCGGCGCGGGGGTCGTCTCGGTGAAGCTGCTCGCCGGGCACTGATCCCGCGCCCCGGTCCGGCCCCCGCCGGACCGGGGCGGTCCGGCCCCTACCGGCGCGGAGCCGGTACCGACGACGCGAGCGGGGTGCGGCGGGCGTGCGCCAGGCGTTGGCGGCGGGCTTCGTAGAGGACGACGGAAGCGGCGTTCGACGCGTTCAGGGAGCTGGCGGAACCGGTCATCGGGATGCTGACCACATGGTCGCAGAGCTCCCGCCAGGCCGCGCTGAGGCCCGCGGTCTCGTTGCCGATCAGCAGCAGGACCGGCCGGGTCAGGTCGAACTCCGCGATGTCCGCCTCGCCGTTCTCGTCCGTGCCGACGACGGCCACCGGCAGGCCCCGGGCGCGCTGCTCGTCCAGCCACGCCATCACCTCGCGGTGCGAGGGACTGCGCACCACGGGCACGGAGAAGAGCGAACCCGTCGAGGCCCGGACGGACTTGGGGTCGTACGGGTCCGCCGCGTGCCCGGTGACGATCAGCCCGTCGGCCCCCATCGCGTCGGCCGACCGCGCGATGCTCCCGATGTTGCCGGGCTGGGTCGGCCGGTCGAAGAGCAGCCCGAGGAAGTCCTCGTGGACCCTGATCCGTGACAGGCTGTCCGGCTCCATCGCGACCACCGCCAGCAACTCCGCCGACCCGTCGGCCTTCTCGCTCAGCTCGGCGAGCAACTCTGGTGCCATCACGATGCGTTCGGCGCCGACCCGGCGCAACAGGTCCTCGGCCCAGCGGGAGGGCGGGCGGTCCGCTCCGTGGATCAGGGACCGTACGGTCCAGCCGTGTTCCACCGCCATCGTGATCGGGCGTACGCCCTGGACCAGGAACTCCTTGGCGCGCCCGCGCTTGGTGCGGTTGCCGAGCAGTGTCTGGAGCTGCTGGAAGCGGGCGTTGCGGGTCGAGATCCGCTGAACTGCCACCCGGGTCCTCCGAATCGAAGTCGATCGCCGCGCGGCGCGTGCCCCCGCATCCTCTCCCACTCCTTGTACGGAAGGCCAGTTGGCGCGATCCGGCCGCCCGGTCGGCGGCTCGCCCGCTTGAGCGGTGCGTCCGCCCTTTCTCGGCTCCAGGACTGGAAATAGATACCCCCTGGGGGTATGTTCTTCCGCGTGGATACCCCCTCCAGGTAAAGGAGTTGTTCTGTGATGTCCGCATCATCCGCACGAAGCGCATCGGGCGCGCCGTCCGACGCGCGGAGATGGTCCGCGCTCGCCCTGATCGCCCTGGCCCAGTTCATCGTCATCATGGACACCTCGATCATCGGGGTGGCCCTGCCCAGGATCCAGTCCGACCTGGGCTTCTCCCAGGAGAACCTGTCGTGGGTGTTCAACGCCTACGTCGTCGCCTTCGGCGGGCTGCTGCTGCTCGGCGGCCGGCTCTCGGACCTGCTCGGCGCCCGGCGCCTGTTCAGTGCCGGGTGGGTCGTCCTCGCCGCGGGTTCCCTGGCCGCCGGCCTCGCCGGGGAGGTCTGGGTCGAGCTGACCGGACGGGCCCTCCAGGGCGTGGGCGCCGCGCTCATCGCACCGTCCGCGCTCACCCTGCTGATGACGCTCTTCGGCTCGCGCCCCAAGGAGCTGGGGCGGGCCTTCGCGCTGTACGGTGCCGCCGCGCCGGCCGGCGGGACCGCCGGGGTCTTCCTCGGCGGCGTCATCACCCAGTACGCCAGCTGGCCCTGGGTCTTCTACATCAACGTCCCCGTCGCGCTGGCCGTCCTGCTCGTCACGCCGGCCGTCATGCCCTCGGGCGCGGGGCGGCGCGGATCGGTCGACCTGGCCGGTGCCGTCACCGTCACCGCGGGCCTGGCCGCCGCCGTCTACGCCATCGTCCGGGCCCCCGAGACCGGTTGGGGCTCCGGCGAGACCTGGCTGGTCCTGCTGGCCGGGGTGGCGCTCGTCGCCGCCTTCGTCGCGATCCAGTCCAGGCGGCGCGAACCGCTGATGCGGCTCGGGATCCTGCGGGCGCCCAACCTGGCCGGGGCCAACCTCGCCCAGCTGCTGATGGCCGCCGCGTGGATCCCCATGTGGTTCTTCCTCAACCTCTATCTCCAGCAGGTCCTGGGGCTGGGCGCCTTCGCCTCCGGTGCCGCGCTGCTGCCGATGACCGTCGCCATCATGATCATGATGATCGTGCTGGCACCGAGGCTGATCTCCCGCTTCGGACCCAAGCCCCTCATCGTCCTGGGCCTGCTGGCGCTCGGGGCCGGTATGTTCTGGCTCTCGCTGGCCCGCCCGGACGGCAGCTTCCTCGTCGACGTCCTGCCCGCCTCCCTGCTCGCGGCGGTCGGCATGTCCCTGGCGTTCATCCCGTCGCTCGGCACCGCGCTCTCCAGCGCCCGCCCGGAGGAGGGCGGCCTGGCCTCGGGGATCGTCAACACCAGCTACCAGGTGGGTTCCGCGCTCGGCCTCGCCGCGATGACCGCGATCGCCGCCGCGCACGGCTCCCGCGAACTCGGCGACCCGGTGGCCCTCACCGACGGCTTCTCCGCCGCCTTCACCGGAGCCGCGGTGCTCGCCGTGGTCGGGGGCCTCGCCGCCCTGCTGACACTGCGCTCCGCGCCCGCACCGGCCGAGGAGGGTGCGAACGGGTGAGCCGGAAGGAAGCGGAATGTCTCCGCGATGACGGAACCGGGCGGCGTCCGCGGCCCGGGGCGGGTGTCCGCCCCGGCCCCGGACGCCGCTCCGTTTCTCACCCCGGACGCCGCTCCGCACCCGCCCCGCAGGCCGGGCGCCGGGCGGTGACCAGCAGGGCCGTGGTGCGCAGCCGGAGCGCCCCGTCCCGCTCGTACGGCTCCAGGAGTTCGACCAGGCGCCGTCGAGCGCGCTCCCGGTCGGCCGCCCCGACCTGGTCCAGCAGATGCCGGCCCGGTCCCGAGCCCAGCAGGAAGGCGGCCGCGTCGGCGGCGTCCCGGCCCCAGATCCCGTACGCCTCCACCGGCTCGGTGCGGACGGCCTCGTACCCGGCGTCGGACAACACCTCCCGTACGGTCCCCGGATCGGCCAGCGAGAACATCCCCGGGGCGCCGGGTGCGCCGAGGCCGCCGACCGGGAGGATGCCGCGCAGCCCCCGGATCGCCCCGAGCCACTCGGTCCGGCCGGGATCCGTGGAACAGACGAAGGCGATCCGGCCGCCGGGCCGCAGCGCCCGCCCGACATTGGCGAACGCCGCCACCGGGTCGGCGAAGAACATCACCCCGAACCGGCTGACCGCCACATCGAAGGAGCCGGGGCCGAACGGATGGACCTGGACGTCGGCCCGCTCGAACGCCGTGTTGCCGAGGCCCTCCCGCCGCGCCGAGACCCGGGCGCGGGCGAGCATCGGGGCCGACAGGTCCACCCCCGTGGCCCTCCCGAGGGCCGCCCGCCGCGCGGCCAGCCGGGTGGTGCGCCCCGCCCCGCAGCCGAGGTCGAGCACCCGGTCCCGCTCCGCGACGCGGGCGGCGGAGAGCAGGAGTTCGTTGAACCCGTCGTTCACGTCGTCCCAACGGGCCTGGTTCTCGGCCCAGTACGTCCCTTCGTAACCGTTCCACGCCTGGTCCTGGCTCTCATTGACGATCTGTCGCATCCCTTGCTCCCGACGGAAACGGCTAGTATGGGCAAGTGCCCATACATGGTCGGGCAAAGGTATGGGCAAACGCCCATGCTGTAAACAGGGCGAGAGGGAGGGGCTCATGTCCCCGCGTGGTGTGACGACTCCGGACGTGCGCGAGCTGCTGTTCGCCGCCGCGGAGCGGGTGCTGGAACGGGAGGGGCCGGGAGCCCTGACGAGCAGGGCGGTCACCGGCGAGGCGGGCTGCGCGAAGGGGCTGCTGCACGCCCACTTCGACGGACTGGACGCGTTCGTCGCGGAGCTGGTGCTGGACCGGTTCGCCCGGGTGGCCCGGCACGCCGAGGGGCTGCCGGGCCGGGTGGGGCGGGGTGCCGTCGCGGCGAACCTGCTCGACGTCGCCCTGGCCCTGCTGGCCTCCTCCGGGCCCACCGTCGCGGGCCTGGCGCTCGCCCGCCCCGCGGCCGCCGCGCGGATCCGGGCCGCCCTGCTCGACGGCGCGCCGGGCTTCGGCACGGTCCAGGAAGCGATCACCGCCTACCTGGACGCGGAGCGCCTCGGCGGGCGGGTCGCGGAGGCGGCCGACACCGGGGCCGTGGCCCTCGCCCTGGTCGGCACCCTCCACCATCTGCTCATGACCGGCGGGCCCGACCGGGGCGCCGAGCGGGACCGGGTCGCCCGGCTGGTGGCCCAGCTCGACGCGGGCCTGCGGCCGGACGGGCCGGCCGCAGGCGGATGACCGGGCCGTCCGTCACCCCAGCCGGACGCGCACCGTGTGCGTGGCCCCCGCGCTCGCGCTCAGGTCGCCGTACGTCAGGGTCAGCGCGGAGCCGGTCCGTACGCCGGTGACGCTGCCCGGCCGGGACAGCACGGACCTGACCGGGCGGCGCCAGGTGAGGGTGAGGCCGGTGACGGTGCGGGACGGGTCGGCGACGCAGACCGTGGCGGTGCCGTCGCGCTTCTCGCGGATCTGCACGCAGACCGGAGCGCTCGCCGTGACCGGGCCCGCCGTGCCCGCCGCCCAGAAGGTGATCCCGGTGAAGCCGAGCGAGGGGACGTGGATGCCGGTGCGGTCCGCGTCCTGGGCGAGGACGCGCAGCCAGCCGGTGTCCGCGGCGCGCGCGGCGGTGCGCGCGGCGCTCGCGCCCGGCATGAGCACGTACGCGTAGGAGCCGTCCGCCGGGTCGGTGCCGTGGTCCTGCCAGAGCGTCAGGTAGCGGCGGGTCAGCGGCGCGGCGGGGCCGTCGTCGTTGACGTCCCGCCAGGCGCCGGTGCGCTCCTCGCGCAGGGCGTGAAGGGTGGTGGTGCCGGGAAAGACATAGCCCGCGTGCCCGTCGACATGGGCCCACTTGGTGCGGCGGGTGGTGGTCCAGCCCTGGTCGGCGGGTTGTGCCCGGCCGTCCAGCAGCAGCCGCCGGGTGCCGTCGGCGCCGAGGAAGCGGTTGTCGATCACCGTCTCCACCGCCGCGCCGTCGGCGGAGGTGATCCCGGAGCCGAGGCAGACCACGCAGTCGTCCAGCCAGAACCAGGACTTGCGGGCGTGCATCGTGCTCGCCAGGCCCTGGAGGTGCTGGCCGGTGGTGCCGAACTCGCCGTCGCCGGTGCCGCCCACCCAGCTGGTCGCCGGCACCGGGTTGGCCCAGGCGCCGCCCTGCCCGTCGGCCAGCTTCTTCCGGGAGACGGTGGTGCCGGGCAGCCGGTACGGGTCGACGGTCGGCCAGTACGCGTCGGAGTACTGGTCCTGGCCGGTCTCCGAGCCCCACCACTGGAGCCAGCCCGCCCCGGTGTGCCAGCCGCGCTTGTTCTCGCCGTTGCCGAACTCGTAGTGGGCGATCCGGGCCGAGGCCATGGAGAGCCCGGCGCCCCAGCCGCGGCGGCGGTGGGTGACCCGGTCCATGTAGTGGAAGACGCGGTGCGCGGACGGCTCGGGGGCGGGGGCGACGCCCGCGTCGTCCAACAGGGTCTGCAGCCGCGCGGTGTTGACCAGGCTCAGCGAACCGGCCGCCAGCGCCGGGGCGTAGTGGTCGCGGACCAGCCAGCCCTTGACCATCGCCCGCCAGCGGGCGTTCTCCTCGGGCTCGGCGCCCAGGCCGAGCAGCACGATGGAGGCCATGACCCCGTGCGCGCGGGTGTGGTCGCTGGTGCCGGCGCGGGTGACGCCCCGCCCCGAGACGTTGTCCATCATCAGCCCGTCGTACACGAACGGGGCGATGGCCGCCTCGATGGTGTCGAGGAACTGCCGGCTGCCCGGGTCGGTGATCTCCCAGGCCGACCCGCGCAGCAGGGCGAAGAGCCGGCCGAGCCCGTCGTTGAGCACCGCGCCGTAGCCGCCGATGTACGGGATGGACGTGTGCTGGACGAAGGAGCCGTCCGGGTAGAAGCCGTCGCCCTTGGTGACGTACGGGAAGACCGGCGAGAGCGCCGCGACGGCCAGCGCGATCTTGGCGGCGTCGGCGCCGACGATGCCGCGCAGGATGATCCCGCGGCACAGGCCGACCCGGTTGGCGCCGGTGCTGGTGCCGGTGTACGAACCGACGGCCGAGTCCGGCAGGAAGTGGTCGACCGCCGCGCAGTACGCCGCCCGCTGATCGTCCGTCAGCTCGTCGTGGAGGAGTACGCAGGTGTCCAGCAGGGCCTGCGGTGCGCCGATCTGCCAGTTCCACCAGTTCCCGTAGCGGGCGGTCGACGGGTTGAAGACCTCGGCGTGGAGGTGGTCGAGGCCGGTGATCACCGCGTCGCGCAGGGCGGTGTCGCCGGTGAGCCCGGTGCCGGGCTGGGAGTACGCCTCCGCCATGGTGCGCAGCCGGTTGTAACCGGTGTTCATGTTGGCGGAGAAGCCGAAGGACTCGGTGTCGGTGTCCGGATCGGGGTCCAGGTAGACCAGGTCGGGCCAGAGCGAGCCGGTGGCGGGTGCCATCGCGGCGCGGTGGGCGGCGGCCTGGGCGCCGAGCTCGGCGAGCTTGGTCCGGAACGGCTCGGCGGTCGGGCTGAATCCGGTGCCCAGATAGAGCTCGCGCCACTTCGCGCGCAGCGCGGCGAACGCGTCGTCACCGGCGGCGGCCGCCGGTGACGTGGCGGCCGTGGTGGCTCTGGCGAGGGAGGTGGCGGCGGAGGCGGGGGACGGCAGGCTCAGCGCGAGCGCCGTACCACCGCCCGCGGCCAGCAGGGTGCGACGGGACCAGGCAGATGTCATCGAAGCTCCGGGGGAGTGAGCCAATGCGTGGAACGGCGCCGTAGTAAGCGTTTTCTAGCATGGGAGCGACAGGGCCCTCAAGAGGTGCGCCGGGTCCGGGGCCGGATCACGCGTCCGGGATCGGCTGCTCGGCCCAGATCGTCTTGCCGCGCCGGGTGTAGCGGCTGCCCCAGCGGGTGGTGAGCTGGGCGACGAGATACAGGCCGCGGCCTCCCTCGTCGGTGAGCAGGGCCCGGCGCATCCGGGGCTGGGTGGCGCTCGGGTCGGAGACCTCGCAGGTCAGCTGCTTCGCGCGGATCAGCCGCACCTCGACCGGGCCGCCCGCGTGCCGGATGGCGTTGGTGACCAGTTCGCTGAGGACCAGCTCGGTGGTGAAGACCAGCTCCTCCAGCCCCCAGGCGCGCAGCTGGCGGGCGGCGTCCTGGCGGACCCGGGCGACGGCGACCGGATCGGCCTCCACCGGCCAGACGGCGGTGTTCCCGGCCGGCACCGCGTGGGTGCGGGCGAGCAGCAGGGTGACGTCGTCGGCGAGCTGGTGCGGGGGACGGGCGGCGATGATCTCCCGGCCGAGCTCGCGCAGCGGCGCGGTGGTGGCGCCGGGGCGGGCCAGATGGCTGCGGAGTTCGGCCATGCCCGCGTCCATGTCGCTGTCGCGCCCCTCGATCAGCCCGTCGGTGTAGAGCGCGAGGAGGCTGCCGGGGGCCAGCTCGATCTCGGTCATCTCGAACGGCAGCCCGTTGACGCCCAGCGGAGGTCCGGGGTTCAGCGGTACGTACGAGACGGTGCCGTCCGGGGCGGCGACGGCGGGCGGCGGGTGCCCGGCGGAGACCATCGCGCAGCGCCGGGAGACCGGGTCGTAGACCGCGTACAGGCAGGTCGCGCCGACCGGATCGGCGGCCCGGTGGCCGAATTCCGCCCTGCTCTCGTCCGTACGGGTGAACGGGTCGGACCGCGCGGCCCGGTCGTCGGGCCCGGTCGCTCCGTCCTCCCCGCTGTCCTCGGCCCCCTCGCCCGGCTCGTCGCGGAGCTGGGAGACCAGGTCGTCGAGGTGGACCATCAGCTCGTCCGGCTCCAGGTCGAGATCGGCGAGGGTGCGCACGGCGGTACGGAGCCGCCCCATGGTGGCGGTGGCGCCGAGACCGTGCCCGACGACGTCCCCGGCGACCAGGGCGACCCGGGCCGAGGACAGCGGGATCACGTCGAACCAGTCGCCGCCGACGCCGGTGGCGGTGTCGGCGGGCAGATAGAAACCGGACGTCGTCACGGCGACGGTCTCCGCCTGCGCGGGCGGCAGCAGGCTGCGCTGGAGGCCCACGGCGGCCCGGTGCTCCCGGGTGTAGCGGCGGGCGTTGTCCAGGGCGAGGGCGGCGCGCCCGGCGATCTCGCCCAGCAGGTCCAGGTCGGCCAGGGCGTACTCGGGCCGGCCGGGGCCGTTCCGTACCGTCACCCGCCCCAGGAAGCTGCCCCGGGCCCGCAGCGGGACGGTCATCGACGCGGGGAAACGGTTCAGCACCGGGGCGCAGCGCGGATCGGCCCGCACCGCCGCACCGTCCGCCGCGGGAGCACCGCCCGTCACGGAGGCACCCCCGTCCGCCGGAACCTCGCCGTCCCCGGGAAGCGGTCCACCGGAAGGCGCACCGTCGGAAGGCGCTCCTCCGGGAGGTGCTCCTCCGGAAGGCGCCCCGTCGGGAAGCGCTCCGGCCACCGCCGTCCGGAGCAGCGGCAGCAGCCCGTCCTCGCCCGGCACCGGTTCCTCGCCCGTGAACACCGCCTCGGCGATCTCCACCACCGCGAGGTCGGCCAGCTCGGGCACCAGCACGTCGGCCAGCTCCTCACCGGTCCCCGCCACCGACAGCGAGCCGCCGACCGCCGCGGTGGCCCGGTGCAGGATCGCCAGCCGCTCGTCGGAGCGGCGCTGCTCGGTGACGTCGGTGAACAGCGCGGTGACCCCGAAGACCTCCCCGTCCGGCGCCTGGAGCCGGAAGGCGGAGATGCCCATCACCGCCCCGCCGGCCGGGTCCTCGATGGTCCGTACGGTCTCCTTCGCCAGGATCAGCGGACGCCCCGTCCGCAGCACCTCGCGCAGCAGGGCCTCGACCGCCGCCGCGCCCTCGGGCTCCAGGAAGTCCGCCAGCCGCTTGCCGCGCAGATCCGGCGCGAGGCCGGTGTACGGCAGCAGATGGGTGTTGGTCCGCACCAGCCGCAGCTCCGCGTCGAACACGGCGAGCCCCAGCCGGTCCTGGAGGAAGAGCTCCCGGGTGAACGCCTGGTCCTGCCGCCACCGGTCGACCGTCCCGACCGGGGCCCAGAGCACGAAGTACCGGGCCGCCCCGTCGGTGTCCGCGAGGGGCAGCGCGTGGAAGACGATGTTCATGGGTTCGCCCCGGCCGGTGCGCACCACGGTCTCGCCGGACCAGGCGGCGTCCCGGTGCCCCTCGGGCGCCGGGGGCCTGGAGGCCGGGGCCGCGAGCAGTTCCACGGCGGGGCGGCCGCAGACCTCCTCGGCCGTCAGCCCGAACAGCTCCGCCGCCGCGGGCGTCCAGCCGACGACCAGCCCGTCCGCGTCGAGCAGCGCTCCGGCGGCGCTGTCCGCGAACGGGAGCCCGCCGTACCCGGGCGCGCCCGGGAGGGTCTTGCCGTCCACCTGTCGCTCAGCTCCCTCTCCCGGCACTGCCGACGGTCCCGTGCCGCGTCCGCGGACGTCTCCATCATCCCTCCGCCCACCGCCGCCGCCAGTTCCGGCGGACGGGCTTTCGCCGCTCGGGGCCCGGACCGCAGCTGGGTGGGGCAGTATGTCGACCAGTCGACCGGCGGGAAGGTTCTGCATGTCCGAACATACCGGGGCAAGCCGCGGGGCACTGCTGGCGGTGAGCGACCTGCACGCCGCGGTGGCGGACAACCGACCTGTCCTGGAGGCCCTGAGACCGGGCTCGGACGAGGACTGGCTGATCGTCGCCGGTGACGTCGCGGAGCAGCCGGACGACGTGGAACGGTCGCTGCGGCTGCTCGCGGACCGGTTCGCCCGGGTGATCTGGACGCCGGGGAACCACGAGCTGTGGACGACCCCGCGCGATCCGGTCCAACTGCGGGGCCGGGAGCGGTACGAGCTTCTGGTCGAGGTGTGCCGGGGGCTCGGGGTGGACACCCCGGAGGACCCGTACCCGGTGTGGCGCGGGCCCGGCGGACCGGCGGCGGTGGCGCCCGTCTTCCTGCTGTACGACTACAGCTTCCGGGCGCCGGGCACCACGACCAAGGAGGAGTCCCTGGCGTACGCGCGCCGGACCGGCGTGGTGTGCACCGACGAGTACACGCTCCACCCCGACCCGTACCCGAGCCGCGAGGAGTGGTGCCGGGCCCGGGTGGCGGAGACGGAGCGGCGGCTGGCGGCCCACGACTCGGCCGTCCCGCTGGTGATCGCCGGGCACTGGCCGCTGGTGCGCGAGCCGACCGACGTCCTGTGGTACCCGGAGTTCGCCCAGTGGTGCGGCACCTCGCTCACCGCCGACTGGCACCGCCGCTTCAACACGGCGGCGGTGGTCTACGGCCATCTGCACATCCCGCGCACCACCTGGTACGACGGGGTGCGCTTCGAGGAGGTCTCCATCGGCTACCCGAGGGAATGGCGCAAACGCGGCCATCCCAGGGGGCTGTTGCGCCGGATCCTTCCGTACGACGGCGGCTGACGCGGCCGGCCCCGCCCGGCGGCGGGCGGGGCGGGCGGGCTGTCGGTGGGTCAGATGACCGGCGGGCGCCCCAGCTTCGTCATCCGCCACACCGTGCGCCAGCGCATCGGCCGCCGCCGCCCGCACGGGGTGCGGACGCCCTCCGCGAAGCCGCCGGCCCAGGCGCGCAGCCCGGTCGCCGATCGGGTGCGGGCCAGCGTGAGCAGGGTCCAGGTGCCCAGGTAGGCCGGGACCAGCGGGAGGGGCAGGTGGCGGCGGGCCAGCCAGACCCGGTTGCGGGCCGTCATCCGGTAGTAGACGGCGTGCCGGGCGGGTGACGTCTTGGGGTGCTGGAGCAGCAGATCGGGCTCGTAGAGGATCTTCCAGCCGGCGTCCAGCGCCCGCCAGGACAGGTCCGTCTCCTCGTGCGTGAAGAAGAACTCCGCGGGCCAGTGCCCGGTTTCGGCGAGCATCTTCATCGAGAAGGCGTGGCCGCCGCCGAGGAAGGCGGTGACCGGTCCGCCCCGCATCGGGTCGCCCGCCCGCAGCCGGGGGACGTGGCGGCGCTGGGTCTCGCCGTGCTCGTCGGCGATCCGGAAGCCGATGACGCCGAGCCGGGGGTCGGCGGCGAACATGTCCCGGACCTTGCGGAACACCCCGTCGTCGACCAGGAGTCCGTCGTCGTCGAGCTCGATGACCACGTCCACGTCGCCGAGCTCCGCGAGTCTGGCGAGGGCGACGTTGCGGCCGCCGGGGCAGCCCAGGTTCTCCGGCAGTTCGATCACCGTCACCCCGCCGGAGAGGTCCGACAGGCCGGGGAAAGCGGCGAAGTCGGGGAGGGAGGTGCCGTTGCCCACGACGACGAGCCGGGCGGGACGGACGTCCTGCCCGGCCACCGAGCGCAGCAGGGCCTCGACCTGCTGCGGACGGTCGCCCATGGTGACGACGGAAACGGCGATGCGCGGTTCGGACACGGTCGGTACTCCTGGTCTCGCTGCGGTGCCGCGATCGTAGTCCCAGGAGATGGTCGCCCGTTGTTCGGCCACCCGTCGCCGTACCGACACGGCCCCCGGGTACGGGCCGGGCGCGGGTCGCGGTCACCGGCCGGACAAGGGGCCCGGCCGGTGGTTCCGGCGGATCAGTGGCAGTTCTTGGTGCCCTTGTTCGCCTTCGTCCAGGAGCAGGAGTCGAGCAGCTTGGCGCTCGGCTTGATCAGCCGGGCCTTGTCGCCGGTGTTGTTCCACACATACGAACCGCGGTTCCAGTACACGTGGCCCGAGGTGTTCTTCCCCTTGCCGGTGTGGACCCGGACGGTCTTGCCCGCGCCGACCGTGTGGCTGCCGAAGGTGTAGGTGTAGCCGGTGTTGTCCTTCAGCTTGTAGCCCTTGAGCTGGAGCTTCGTCTTGCCGTTGTTGTGGATGTCCACCCACTCGGCGTTGAGCGAGGCGTTGCTGCGGTTGTCCTTGCCGGGGCTGTCGTACTGGATCTTGCCGAGGTGCAGCCCGCCCTTGTGCTTGGCGGCCGACGCGGGGGCCGCCAGGAGCAGCGATCCGGCCAGGGCGGTGACGGCGGCCAGGGCGAGCGGGGCCGTGGAGCGTATGCGCATGCGGTGTTCCTTCTGTGAAGTACTGGTGAAGGTCTGTCAGCATATGCGCAACGCGCCGGTCGGTACGCCCGTATGCCGGAATCCGGCCTTCCCCGGGCCCCGGTCAGCCCCGGCCCACGTACGGCATCGCCGTCGCCAGGACCGTCGCGAACTGGATGTTGGCCTCCAGCGGCAGCTCCGCCATGTGGAGCACCGTCCGGGCCACGTCCGCCACCGCCATCACCGGCTCGACGGCGAGTCCGCCATGGGCCTGGAGGATGCCGGTCCGCATCTGCTCCGTCATGTCCGTGCTCGCGTTGCCGATGTCGATCTGCCCGCAGGCGATCCGGTACGGACGCCCGTCCAGGGACAGCGACTTCGTCAGCCCCGTCATGGCGTGCTTGGTCGTGGTGTACGCGACCGAGTGCGGGCGCGGCGCGTGGGCGGAGACCGAGCCGTTGTTGATGATCCGGCCGCCCTGCGGGTCCTGGTCCTTCATCAGCCGGTACGCCGCCTGCGCGCACAGGAACGCGCCCGTCACGTTCACGTCCACCACCGCGCGCCAGTCCGCCACCGACAGCTCCTCCACCGGCACCGAACGCGGCCCGAACGTGCCGGCGTTGTTGAAGAGCAGGTCCAGGCGGCCGAAGCACTCCCGTACCGACGAGAAGAGCGCGTCCACGTCCTCGGACCGGGACACATCGGCCGGCACAGTGATCACCCGGGCGTCCGCCCCGGCCAGTTCGGCGGTCTCGGCGAGCGGCCCGGGGCGCCGCCCGGCCAGCGCCACCGACCAGCCGGCCCCGGTCAGGGCGAGCGCCACCGCGCGGCCGATCCCGGAGCCCGCACCCGTCACCACGGCGGTCCTCGGGGCCGCGTCCGTACCGGAGTTCAACATTCTGTTGCTCATGACGCCGCAGCGTACGCCTCCCCTCGCCCTCCGTACCGGCCGCGCCGCTGCGCGCCCGCCCTCCCATTCCTCATCCGGCCGACGTCCGGGCGACGCGAGCACGACAACCGTCCGATGTGCGGGACCGATGGACTGCCCGTGCACACCACCGGACAGGGAGGGACAGATGACAGACACATCCGACCACCGGCAAGAGCTCCGCCGGGCCGCCGAACACGTCGGGCGCCGCCGCTTCCTCACCGTCACCGGCGCCGCCGCCGCGCTGGCCTTCTCGGTCAACCTGCCGACCGCCGGCGCCGCGAGCGCCGCCGAACTGGACGGCCGGAGGCTCACCGAGAACCCGTTCACCCTCGGCGTCGCCTCCGGCGACCCGCTGCCCGGCTCGGTCCTGCTGTGGACCCGGCTCGCGCCCCGCCCCTACGAGCCCGGCAGCGGCATGCCCCGGGCCCGGGTCCAGGTGGGCTGGGAGCTCGCCCGCGACGAGCGCTTCCGCCACGTCGTCCGGCGCGGAACCGCCACCGCCCACCCGGAGTTCGACCACAGCGTCCACGTCGAGGTCAAGGGCCTGGACGCCGACCGGGTCCTGCACTACCGCTTCCGTGCCGGGAACTGGACCAGCCCCGTCGGCCGGACCCGCACCGCCCCCGCCCCCGGCGCCCGCAACAGCGCGCTCAGCCTGGCCGCCGTCTCCTGCCAGGCGTACCACGACGGCCACTTCACCGCGTACCGCCACCTCGCCCGGGAGGACGTCGACGTCGTCTTCCACCTCGGCGACTACCTCTACGAGTACGCCGTCAACGCCACCGGCGGCGCCCGCGGCTACACCGACCGGCGGCTCCCCGCCCACTTCGACCGGGAGACCGTGACGCTGGAGGACTACCGGCTGCGGTACGGGCTCTACAAGTCCGACCCCGACCTGATCGCCGCCCACGCCGCGCACCCCTTCGTCGTCACCTGGGACGACCACGAGACCGAGAACAACTACGCGGGCGGGATCCCCGAGAACGACGTCCCGCCCGCCGAGTTCCTGCTGCGCCGCGCCGCCGCCTACCGCGCCTACTGGGAGAACCAGCCACTGCGCGCCCCGCAGCGTCCCACCGGCCCCGACATGCGGCTCTACCGGCGCCTCCGGTTCGGCCGGCTCGCCCAGTTCGACATCCTCGACACCCGCCAGTACCGCAGCGACCAGGCGTACGGCGACGGCTGGCAGCGGCCCGGACCGGAGTCCGAGGACCCGGCGCGCACCCTGACCGGCACCACCCAGGAACGCTGGCTGATCAACGGCTGGCGCACCTCCCGGGCCACCTGGAACGTCGTGCCCCAGCAGGTCGTCCTCGCCCAGCGGCGCGACGTGCCCACCGACGCCTTCAAGCTCTCCATGGACGCCTGGGACGGCTACCCGGCCTCCCGCGCCCGCGTGCTCAGGGGCGCCGAGGAGGCCGGGGTCGCCAACCTGATGGTGCTCACCGGTGACGTGCACGTCGGCTACGGCTTCGACCTGAAGCGCGACTTCGACGACCCCGACTCCCGCACCGTCGGCACCGAGATCGTCGCCACCTCCATCACCAGCGGCAAGGACGGCTCGGACCGGCCCGGCAGCTGGAACAACCAGATGCGGGCCAACCCGCACATGAAGTTCTTCAACGGCCGGCGCGGCTACGCCGTCGTCAGCCTCGGCCGGGAGGCGGCGCGCGCCGACTTCCGCACGGTCCCGGCCGTCACCACCCCCGGCGCGCCCCTCGCCACCGCCGCCTCCTTCGTCACCGAGGTCGGCAACCAGGGCCTCACCCCGGCGTGACCTCGTCCGCCGGGTAGCGGACGCCGATGCGGTCCCGTACCGCGTCGAGCGTCCGCATCACGGCGAGCGTGCCGTCCAGCGGCACCAGCGGCGACTCCGTCTCGCCCGCCCGCAGCGCCCGTGCCACCTCGGCCTGCTCGAACTGCATCCCGCGCAGCGCGGTGCCGTCCGGGGCGGTGAACTCCTCCGGATCGTGGCCCTCCCGGTGCAGCACGAACCGCTCCGGGTAGAAGAAGCCGCGCGGGAACTCGATCCGGCCCGCGGTGCCGGTGACCGAGGCGGTCCGCGGGGTGTCCGCGACGATCGAGCAGTTCAGCAGCGCCGTGGCGCCCGCACCGGACCAGCCCAGCAGCATCGAGGTGTGCAGATCGACGCCCTCCGGCGACAGCACCGCGTCGGCCCGCACCCGGTCCGGCTCACCCAGCAGCAGCTGTGCGAACGAGACCGGGTAGACCCCGAGGTCCAGCAGCGCGCCGCCGCCCAGCGCCGGGTCGCGCAGCCGGTGGCCGGGGCCGAACGGGCCGGTGATCCCGAAGTCCGCCTGCACGGTCCGGATCTCGCCGATCGCCCCGTCCCGCACCAGTTCCGTCATCCGCCGGACCACCGGGTTGCAGTACGTCCACATCGCCTCCATCAGGAACACCCCCCGCTCCCGGGCGATCCCCACCAGCTCCCGCGCCTCCCGGGCGTTGAGCGTGAACGCCTTCTCGCACAGCACGGGCTTCCCCGCCTCCAGGCAGAGCCCGGCGGCCTCCCGGTGCGCCGAGTGCGGCGTGGCCACGTAGACCACGTCCACCTCCTCGTCGGCGGCCAGCGCGGCCCAGTCGCCGTACGCCCGGGGGATCCCGAACCGGTCCGCGAAGGCGCGGGCCGAGGCGTCGGTCCGGGACGCGACCGCGACCACCTCCATGTCAGGCATGGACCGGAGATCCTCGGCGAACGTCGCGGCTATCCCGCCGGTCGCCAGCACACCCCACCGCACAGCACCGCTCACGCCTGTCATGCCCACTCCCCAGAGGTTCGACCAGTCCGGCTGAGCTGAGAGCATAGATGCGGATTCAACGACATGGAGATGAGCATGCCGGAGCACGGCGCGAGCCGGACCCAGCCGGAAAACCCACACATACCGAGCGCCGAGGGCCCCGAGGCCTCCGGCACCCCCGCCCCGACCGGGGCCGCCGCCGACGCGACCCGGCGCACCGGGCTCCTGGTCACCCTGGTCCTCGGCGGCCTCACCGCGTTGCCGCCGCTCTCCATGGACATGTACCTCCCCGCCCTCCCCGAGGTCACCGAGTCCCTGAGCGCCCCCGCCTCGACCGTCCAGCTCACCCTCACCGCCTGCCTCACCGGCATGGCGCTCGGACAGGTCGTCGTCGGCCCGATGAGCGACCGCTGGGGCCGCCGCACCCCGCTGCTCCTCGGCATGATCGTCTACGTCGTCGCCACCGCGATCTGCGTCTTCGCCCCCACCGCCGGGCTCCTCATCGCCTTCCGCACCCTCCAGGGCCTGGCCGGTGCGGCGGGCATCGTCATCGCCCGCGCGGTCGTCCGCGACCTGTACGACGGCGTGGAGATGGCCAGATTCTTCTCCACCCTGATGCTGATCTCCGGGGCGGCCCCGGTCGTCGCCCCGCTGATCGGCGGGCAGGTGCTCCGGTTCACCGACTGGCGGGGGGTCTTCGCCGTCCTCACCGTCGTCGGCCTGGCGCTCACCCTGGTGGTCTGGAAGTGGCTGCACGAGACCCTGCCGCCGGGGGAGCGGCACACCGGCGGGGTCGGCGAAGCGCTGCGGACCATGCGCGGGCTCCTGGCCGACCGGGTCTTCACCGGCTACACCATCGCGGGCAGCCTCGCCTTCGCCGTCCTCTTCTCCTACATCAGCGCCTCGCCGTTCGTCGTGCAGGAGATCTACGGGGCGTCGCCGCAGACCTTCAGCCTGCTCTTCGGCGTCAACTCCGTCGGCATGGTCATCGTGGGCCAGATCAACGGAAAGCTGCTGGTCGGCCGGTTCAGCCTGGACAAGGTGCTCACCGTCGGCCTCACGGTCATCGTGCTGGCCGCGACCGCGCTGCTGCTGATGACCACCGGGGTCTTCGGCGACGTCGGCCTCGTCCCGGTCGCGTCCGGGCTGTTCGTGATGATGGCGGCGATGGGACTCGCGACACCCAACACCAACGCCCAGGCGCTGATGCGGACCAAGCACGCCGCGGGCTCCGCCTCCGCGCTGCTGGGCACCTCGTCGTTCCTGATCGGCGCCGTCGCCTCGCCGCTCGTCGGCATCGCCGGCGAGGACACGGCCGTTCCGATGGCCGTGGTGCAGCTGGTGTGCGGAGTGGGCGCGATGGCCGCCTTCCTCGGGCTGTGCCGCCCGTGGCAGCAGCGGGCGGACGGACAGGAGCGCCTCTGAGGCGTGTTCCGGAAGCCCCGTCCGCCCGGGGGCGCCCTCCGGGCGGACGGGGCTCCTTTCGAAACACCCTTCAGGGCGCCCGGGACGCGCCCTAGGGTCGTGGCCGGGCCGGAACGTCCCGCGCGGGAGCGCGGAGTTCCGGCCCGGCCGCATCCGTACCCGTCCCTGGAGCCGATATGAGCAGCGCCCTTCTCGTGATGGACGTCCAACAGGACGTCGTGGACATCGCCGACGACGGAACCGGATACCTTCCGCGCGTCCGCAGGGCGATCGACGGCGCCCGGGCCGCCGGCATTCCCGTGATCTACGTGGTCATCGCGCTCCGCCCCGGCTTCCCCGAGGTCGGTACGCACAACAGGGCGCTCGCCGCCGTCGCGCGCAACGGCCTCCACGTCGAGGGCGCGCCGGGCACCGGGATCCACCCCGCGATCGCGCCCCGGCCGGGCGACGTCGTGGTCACCAAGAGGCGGGCCAGCGCGTTCGCGGGCAGTGACCTGGAGATGGTGCTCAGGGCGCGCGGCATCGACAGCCTCGTCCTCGCCGGGATCGCCACCAGCGCCGTGGTCCTGTACACCCTGTGCCAGGCGAACGACCTCGACTTCGGCCTCACCGTCCTGTCCGACGGCTGTCTGGACCTGGACCCGGAGACGCACCGGTTCCTGGTCGAGCGGCTTTTCCCGCAGTGGGCGGACGTCGTCACCGTCGACGACTGGGTCGCGGCGCTCGCCCCCCGGTAGCCGCCGGCCCGTCCGGTCCCGCGCTCGGCGGGCGGACGGGACGACCCCGGCCCCGACCCCGTGAGGGGCCGGGGCCGGGGCCTGGTGGGCCGGGCGGGGCGGGGTCAGCCGTCGGAATCCGCCGCCGGGATGTAGGCGCCCGGCACCTCCTTCGGCGTGAGGATCCGGTCCTCACCGGGGTACGGCTTTTTCCACTCGTGCGACTGGTACCAGGTGAAGTGGTTCATCTGCGCCGGGTTCGCGGCGTCGGCCCGGGCAGTGGGCCCGGTCAGCCGCTGGCCGGACTTCCAGGCGTCCCACGCCGCCGCGACCGACCGCTTCGCGGCCGGGACCTTCGCGGACGGTACGGCCGCCGCGCGCGGGTTCTGCGCCGCCGGGGTGTCCACGCCGCACGACGGCGGGGTCTTCAGACCGTCGGTGAGCGGGGTCCGGTTGGGCAGCGCCGTGAACGGGGTGAGGTCGGCCTTCTTCGTGAAGGCGGTCCGCATCGGGGTGGCCGCGCTGTCCTTCTGGTTCATCGGGTGGATCCCGAGGATCTGCTCGATGGTCCGGATCACCGTGATCTGGGAGTAGAAGCGGCTGTCGACGACGCCGTGCCGGGCCCAGGGGCTGATGATCTGGATCGGCGCGCGGTGGCCGTCGACGTGGTCGAGACCGGCCTGGGAGTCGTCCTCCAGGATGAAGATCGCCGAGTTCTTCCAGTACTTGCTGTGCGAGATCCGGTCCACGATCCGGCCGGTGGCCAGGTCGTTGTCCGCGACCTGGGCCGGGGCGTTCGCCGGCCCGCCGGTGTGGTCGCTGGAGAGCCAGAACATGTTCAGGTTCGCCGGACCGTTCTTCTCGAAGTCGCGCTTCCAGATCTGGTGCCGGTAGACGTCCGGGACGCTGGTGTCGAACATCGGGTAGCCGGGCACCGACACGTCGTTGAGGGACGGGATCGGTGAGGACGAGTGGAGCGGGTAGGCGGTGTCCTGGCCGGTCGACGCCATGTTCCGGGCGTCGCAGTACAGGTTCTGCCAGGTCGCGTCCGGCGGCTTGGTCAGGAAGCTCTGGAACTCGCCGAAGTTCCGCACGGTCCTGCCCGCCGCCTGCGCACCGGTCCACAGGAACCCGGTCCGCTGGTGCCCGAGGGCGTCGTCCTCCGTGTCGTAGCTCCGCTTGTACGCACCGGCCGTGGACTCCGTGTACTCCGGGTTGTCCGCCTGCATCAGCCAGTTGTGGCCCTCGGCGGAGTTGGTGCCGATGTCGTACGTGTTGTCGTAGAGCCCGAACTGCCGGGCCATCGCGTGCTGGTTCGGCGTGACGTTCTCACCGAACTCCGCCAGCGCCGGGTCGCCGTTGCCCTGCGGCAGGTCGCCGAAGAGCTGGTCGTAGGTGCGGTTCTCCTTGACGAGGAGGAAGACGTACTTGATCGTCGAAGGGTCGCCGATCCGCGCCGGGACCGGGACGGCCTTGGCCCGGCCGCCGCCCTTGCCCCGGACCCGTTCGACCGAGCCGTCGCTCCAGCCGTTCTGCTCGAAGACCTTCCGGGTCTGCGCCTTGATCACACGGTCGGAGGGCAGCGTGAAGCGCTGGAGGCTCGACGTCGTGTCGTGGGTGCCGTGCCCGGCGGGGTTGTTGGGGCGGCGGGCGTCGATTCCCCGGGTGTTGGAGACCACGACCTCCTTGCCGACCGTGGCGATCTCCGCCGGGAAGTAGTCCGTCGGCAGCAGGCCGACGTAGCTCACCGGCTCCTGCGGGGAGGTGTACCGGTAGACGGCGATCGCGTTGGCCCGGCCCAGCGCCACCAGCAGACGGCCGTCGTCGGTGAGGGCCACCGCGTCGGGCTCGTAGCCCACCGACGCCTCCGGCCACGGCTGCGTGGCGATGGTCTGCACGACCTTGCCCTTGCGGAGGTCGACGACCGACACGTCGTTGGTGGCGGTGTTGGTGACGAACAGGGCCCCGTTCTTCGCGTACAGGGCGGTCGGGTGCAGGCCGACGCGGATGCTCCCGACGGCGGACTCCGGGGCGGCCAGGTCGATGACGCTGACCGTGCCGCTCGTGGTGGCCGCGGTCACCGGGTCGGCCGGGACCTGGGTGTTGTACGAGTTGAGCGTGGTGTCCCCGGGCTTCGCCGGGCGGCCGCCCTCGTTGCTCACATAGAGCTTGGATCCGATCATGAGCATGTCACGTGGAGCGTTGCCGACGGCCCAGCTGCGCTGGATCGCGCCGGAGGCCGCGTCGATGGCGACCACCCGGTTCTGGCCGTTGACCGCCGCGTACACGGTGGACCCGTCGGGGGAGAACACGGCCTCGCCCACGAGCGCGTGCTTCGCCCCGTCCGCCGGGATCCTGACGACGACCGGGTTGCTGACACCGCCGTCCGCGCCCACCGTGAACCGGGTGTAGCCGTCGTTCTGGCCCAGCCAGAGCTGGGTGCCGTCGGGCGAGTACGCGGGGCCCTCCTGGCCCACGTCGTTGCCGCCGATGCGCGGCTGCGAGGCGGCGGAGCTGCCGACGACCTGCTGAACCTTCCAGCTCTTCAGGTCCATGATGGCCAGCGCCGCGCCGCCGTCGGCGACCGAGGCCGCGAGGTGGCTGCCGTCCGGGCTGACCGAGGACGACATGATCTTGCCGTTGTTCACGACCAGACGCTCGCCGTACGGCGCGATGTACTGGTCGCTGGAGACGACCTGGCCCCGGGCGGTCGTCTCGCCGACCCGGTCCGTGCCGAACTGGTCGGTGCGGGCGAACGCGACGCCCGCGGCGGCGACGGCGGCGGCGGTGACGCCCGCCGTGATCACCGGGGCCCGGCGGACGAGGCGTCCGAGCCGCGCTCCCGCCCGGTGTCTCTCCGCCCGCCTTCGGCGTGTGACCTGCATAGTCATCCCTTCGGGGTTGCGGGAAGCAGTTCGACACTGCTGTCGAACTGCCAGAGCGGGTTCGGCGCGTCCCCGGCCGGGGTCCGCACCAGGAAGTAGCCGTTCACTTCCTTCGGTCCGTCGCCGTCGGCGACGAACCGCCCGTCTGCGGTGACGTCGAGCTGGTAGACGGCCGTGCCCGCGGCCTCGACGCCGGGAAGGTGCCAGGAGACGACGCAGCGCCAGTCGTTGCCCGCCCCCTGGGGGTCGGCGCCGCTGCCGCCCTTCTCGCACGCCGCGGTGGCCCTCAACCGCTCCTCGGTGACGTCGGGGCGGTTGAGCTGCTCGGTCTGCAGGCGGTAGAGGTGGGCGAAGGCGGTGGCGACGGAGCGCTGCACCTTCGCCCGGTCGATCCCGGAGCCCGTAGCCCCGGTCGCCGCCGGCACGGCCACGGCCGTCACCACGAGCAGCGCGGCCAGGGGCAGGACCCCGAGGGCCACGGCACGGCGCCCCGGGACGTCGTCGGCCGGGTTGGTGAAGTCGCGCCGCAGGAACAGCGCGTACGCCAGAGCCGTCGCGACCACCGCCCACACCAGGGCGACGACGACCCCGATCAGGAGCGGGCGGATCTGCGCCGGACCGGTGAAGAGGCCGTTCCAGGAGATGAAGGCGTAACCGGGCAGGGCGAGGCGTACGCCGACGGGGAGCGGCAGCATCTGGGCGAGCTGCATCACCAGCGCGACCAGCGCGGGCAGCAGCAGCCCCATCGGGGAGCGGCCCAGCGCGACGGAACCGAGCAGGCCGATCGCCGCGAGCGCCAGGGTCGGGGCGAGGGCGCACAGCCAGGCGAGCAGGGTCCGGCCGGCGGCGTCCCCCGGCGCCAGCAGACCGCCGTCGAGGCCGACCAGCGGCCGGTGACCGACCGTCAGCAGCCCGCCGGCCGCGCTGGAACAGGCCAGCCCGGCCACCAGCAGCAGCAGGACGACGAGACTGGCCAGCGCCTTTGCCGCGAAGATCCGCCGGGGCGAGCGGACCGCCACCAGCAGATGCCGCCAGGTACCGAGCCGGTCCTCGGCGGCGAACACGTCACCGGCGACCACCGAGGTCAGCAGCGGGAGCGCCCAGACGCCCGCGAAACCGAGGACCACCAGGGGCCCGGCCCATCCCGTGGC
Source organism: Streptomyces sp. NPDC092952 (assembly GCF_044754785.1). Taxonomy (NCBI): domain Bacteria; kingdom Bacillati; phylum Actinomycetota; class Actinomycetes; order Kitasatosporales; family Streptomycetaceae; genus Streptomyces; species Streptomyces sp. NPDC092952. The sequence continues at coordinate 72,319 of NZ_JBIVPT010000005.1, forward strand.
GAGCATCCAGCGGCCGAAGAGCGTGTCCGAGGGCAGCGTGCTCTGCCGGCCGACCGCGGCGACGAACAGCCCCGGCGCGACCCAGCAGGCGAGGAGCAGCAGCCGGGTCCGCCACTGCGAGACGACCTTGACCAGCTCGAAGCGGAAGACCCGGAACAGCGGTACGCGGCGCTCCTCCGGCCCGTCCTCCGCACCCTCCTTCGCCCCGGCCCCGGACAGTGCCGAAGAGGGTGCGGTGGATGAGGACGAGGACGCGGGTGCGGACGTGGTCATCGGACCGCCTCCTGGGGTTCGGTGAGGGCGAGGAACGCGGCCTCCAGCGGCGACACCACCGGGGCGAGCTCGCGCAGGGCGACGCCCGCCCGCACCAGCCGGTCCACCAGGGTGTCGAGGGCGTCCACCGGGGCGTGCACGACGAGCGTCCGGGCGTCGGGCCGGGCACCCGTGGCGTCCACGACCCGGATCCCGGCGGTGTCCTCGGCCAGCCGGCGCGCGGCGTCCGGGTCGGAGGTCAGCAGCCGGTAGTCCAACGCGCGCCCCCGGTCGGCCAGTTCGTCCAGCGGTCCGGAGAAGGCGACCCGTCCGGTGGCGAGGATGGTGACCTCGGAGCAGAGCGCCTCCAGGTCGTCCATGCGGTGGCTGGAGAGCACGATGCTGCTGCCCCGCTCCGCCAGCCGGTTCAGCACACCGTGCACATGCTGCTTGCCGGCCGGGTCGAGACCGTTGGACGGCTCGTCGAGCACGAGCAGCCGGGGCCTGCTGAGCAGCGCGGCGGCCAGCCCGAGCCGCTGGCGCATCCCGAGTGAGAAGCCGCGGGTCCGGTCGTCGGCGACCTCGGTGAGTCCGACCTCGTCGAGCGCCTCGCCGACCGCGGCCGGCGAGGCGCCGTGGCCGCCCAGCGCGGCCAGTGCGGCGAGGTTCTGCCGTGCGGTGAGCGAGGGGTAGAGGCCGGGCCCGTCCACGAACCCGGCGACCCCGCGGGGCGTGTCGAGGGCCCGCTCCACCGGCGTTCCCAGGATCTCCAGACGGCCGCCGTCGGCCGTGGCCAGGCCCAGCAGGAGCCCGAGCAGGGTCGTCTTGCCCGCGCCGTTCGGCCCGGCCAGTCCGTGGATCCGCCCCCGCTCCACCTCCAGGTCGAGATGGTCGAGTGCGACGACGTCGCCGAACGACTTGGTGATCCCGTGCGCCCGGATCGCGAAAGGCCTGTCCACGGAGTCCTCCCTTCGAAGACTCCAAGACCCTAGGAGCAGGGCACCGCCCGGTCGTGCACCGCGAGTTGAACGGTGGCTGAACAGAACCCGATCGGCGCGGCCCCGGTCACCGCACGGCAGACGGCAGTGTGAAGACAGCGCCTAGGGGGTGTCTGACACATGCCTGCGGCGTCGCGGGGTCCGGCACGCACGCTCGCGGCGTTGCCGAACCGCCCACGTGGCTCCGCCACGCAGACGCCCCGGCGCCTTGCGATCGCACGCACCGGACCCCGCTCCTTCACCCGCACTCATTTATTCAGACCCCTAGCGCGGGTAGCCGATCAGATGCGGCCGGTCCTTCTCGTCGGTCCAGCGGAACAGGCCGACGCCGTCCGAGGTCTCCATGCCCGGCACCAGCACGTTCGACGGCAGCGCGCCCGTCGACCCGCTGCGGACCGCCACCGCGACCGGGGCGCCCTCACCGGCCAGTACGTCCGCCGCGTTGCGCACGCTGGAGGCGCCGTACGCGGTGCCCTCGTCGTTCACCGAGGCCAGTGTCAGAGGCTTGGTCCCGTCGGCGCCCTCGAAGCAGAACCCCCGCTTCGTGGACAGGTCGAAGGCGAGCGGCCCGGCCACCAGGTACGAGCCCGAGGGCGCCGCGACGAGCTGCGGGTACTGCCCCGGCTTGATCGCGGGCTTGCTGCACTGCGTCGAGGCCAGCAGCTTGCCCGTCTCCGCGTCGTGCACCGCCCACATGTCGTGGGTGGCGGCCAGCTTCGCGCCCTTCGCGAGCTGCCACTTCGCCAGGATCAGCCCCGGCAGGAACGAGGTCGGGACCCCGCTGGTCCGGTCCGTGCCCTTGGGCGCGACGTTCCGGCTGAACCAGCCGCCCTGCACCCAGAACTCCTTGGAGCCGCTGACCAGCAGGCCCTTCGTGGTCAGCCCGCGGACCTCGGTGAGCTGCTTGCAGGTCCCGCAGCCCTTCGGGTACTTCAGCGAGGAGGGGTTGACCTTGGTGATCCGGCCGTTCGTCGGGTCGACCACCGCGCTGTTGGTGCGGCCGTCGCTGACGAGGATGCCGGGGCCGGTCGTGGAGACCGTCGGGACCGAGTTCCACGGCACCTCGACCCGGCGCCGGGAGCCGTCCTCCACGTCGTACACGTCCAGGGACACGATCGTGTCGGCCGGGGTCAGTGCGTTCTCGCCGACCTTGCCGTACGCCCAGGTGACGAAGTACTCGTGGTCGTCGACGGTGACCGACAGCAGCCTCGGGAACTTCTTGGGCGACGGCGGCCGCCAGCTCTCACCGTGCCAGCCCCGCCGGCCCGTCTTCGGGTCGATCGTCTGGAGCTGGTACGTGCCCTCCGAGACCCGCACCAGATACGCCAGACCGCCGGTGGTCCGGGATATCGCGTAGTCGGGCGACGTCCCGATGAGCTCCCAGCCGTGCTCGGTGGAGTACGCGGCGGGCACGGTGAGCTGGGTCACCCCGGCCGGTTCCTCCTTGGCCCGCTCCTCCGGCTCCTTCTTGCTCTTCGCGCCGCTGCCACAGGTGGCGAGCAGCAGGAGCGGGACAAGTACGAGCACTCCGCCGGCCAGAACCAGGCGCACGATCTTCTGTCTCATGGTTTCCCTCGGTGGGCATCCCGACCTCGCGGCGGTCAGCGTAGCAACTCGGGCACCCTTCTCGGCAGTTCGGATTCCACACAGTTCTACGCGGATAGCGCGGCGGCCGCGGGTGCGTCTTCTTTGCCTACAATTCGCCGGTGAATGCCACCCCTCCTCTCGCGGAAACGTTGCGTGCGGCGCTGGCCGGACTGCTCGACGGACTGCCGCCCAAGCAGGCCGCCCTGGCCGTCGACCGGCTCATCGCCAACTACCGGGGGACCACCCCGACCGACGCCCCGGTGCTCCGCGACCGCTCCGACGTCGCCGCGTACGCCGCGTACCGCATGCCCGCCACCTTCGAGGCGGTACGGTCCGCCCTCGCCGCGTTCCGGGCCGCCGCCCCCGACTGGGTGCCCGCCACCCACACCGACGTGGGCGGCGGCACCGGCGCCGCGACCTGGGCCGTGGCCGGGGCCTGGGACGGGCCGCGGACGACCGTGCTGGACTGGGCCGAGCCCGCCCTCGCCCTCGGCCGCGAGCTGGCCGGGCTCTCCGGCGTCCCCGCGCTGCGCGCGGCCGAATGGCGCCGGGCCCGGATCGACGCCGGACTCGACCTGGCCCCCGCCGACCTGGTCACCGTCTCCTACGTGCTCAAGGAGCTGACCCCGGCCGCCCGCACCGCCCTCGTCGATGCCGCCGCGGCCGCCGGCCAGGCGGTCGTGATCGTCGAACCCGGCACCCCGGACGGCTACGCCCGCGTCATCGAGGCCCGCGACCGGCTGACCGCCGCCGGGCTGACCGTCGCCGCCCCCTGCCCGCACAGCGGGAACTGCCCCATCGAGCCGGGCACCGACTGGTGCCACTTCGCGGCCCGGGTCAGCCGCTCCTCGCTGCACCGCCGGGTCAAGGGCGGCTCCCTGCCGTACGAGGACGAGAAGTTCGGCTACGTCGTGGCGACCCGCTTCCCGGTCGCCCCCGCCCCGGCCCGGGTCACCCGCAAGCCCCAGATCCGCAAGGGCCAGGTCCTGCTCGACCTGTGCACCCGCGAGGAGGGGCTGCGGCGCGAGACCGTCACCAAACGCCACGGCGGGCTGTACCGGGCCGCCCGGGACACCGCGTGGGGCGACGACTGGCCGCCGCCCGGCGAGGAGGACTGAGCGGCCCGTCCGGCTCTCAGCCCGTCGGGTGGCCTCCGACCGGCCGGAGGCCACCCGCCCGGCTCTCAGCCCCGCAGCTCCTGCGTGCAGCACTTCACGCTGCCGCCGCCCTTCAGCAGCTCGCCCAGGTCCATCGGCAGCGGCTCGAAGCCCCGCGCCCGCAGCGGGTCGAAGAGCCCCGTCGCCCCCTGCGGCAGCAGCACGTGGAGCCCGTCGCTCACCGCGTTCAGCCCGAGCGCGGCGGCGTCCGCCTCCCGGGCGATCAGTGCGTCGGGGAAGAGCCGGGCCAGCACGGCCCGGCTGCCCGGGGAGAAGGCGCCCGGGTAGTACATGACCTCGTCGCCCGCCTCGTCGAGCACCGACAGCGCCGTGTCCAGGTGGTAGTAGCGCGGGTCGACCAGATCGAGCCCGATCACCGGACGGCCGAAGAACTCCTGCGCCTCCCCGTGCGAGAGCGGGCTGGACCGGAAGCCCCGCCCGGCCAGCACGTACGAGGCGGTGACCGCGAAGTCGCCCTCGCCCTCGTTCACGTGGTCCGGTTCGCGGATCTCGGTGAAGCCGTGGGCCCGGAACCAGTCGCGGTGGGCCCCCGCCTCCTCGTACCGCTCCCGGTACGCGAAGCGGGCGCCGAGCACCCGGCCGTCGACGACGGTGGCGCCGTTGGCGGCGAACACCATGTCGGGCAGGTCCGGGCGGGGGTCGAGCAGCTCCACGGTGTGCCCGAGGGCGCGGTACCGGTCGCGCAGGTCCTCCCACTGGGTCCGGGCCAGCGCCAGATCCACCGGCTTGCTGGGGTCCATCCACGGATTGATGGAGTACGTCACCCTGAAGTGCGTGGGCGCACACATCAGGTAGCGGCGGGGTGTGGCTTCACGAGGCAAGGAAAGCTCCTCACGAAAGGCAGGGATCGCCTGCCGGGGGCGGCGCACGGATCGGTGCGTGAGCCCATGGTCCGCTCTGCGGGCGGCCGCGAACAGTGATCCGATCGGGTGGTTCCGTCCGCCCGGGGAACGGCGGTGCGAGGCGCCCCGGACCCCGTCCCGTACGGGCCGATGCGCGGACCCGTATCCATCATTTCGTGACAAGTGCGGGCATATGGTCAAGATCATCGTCCGGTCATCCGTACCCCGCTTCCGGACTCCGGCCACCTGGAGCGCAGGATGGTGGGACCATGGGCGTGGGCAAACTTGAGGTAAGGGGATAGATGGGCGCCGATTTCGGCCGTTATCGCGGCTCAGAGAGCAAACTTTCCCAATGGCTTCGCCGTCGGCCCAGACCCCAGCAGAGCGAGGTCGACGACACCGCCCGGGAGGCGCTGCTCCTCGCCGTCGCCGAAGCCGGAATGCCGATCGCGCCGGCCGCCCACCCGGTCGGGTACCGATGTTCCTGCGAACGCATCGGCTGTCCCACCCCCGCCCGGCACCCCCTCTCCTTCGCCTGGCAGACGCAGTCCACCACCGACCGGGCGCAGATCGAGCGCTGGGCCCGCAGTCAGCCGCAGGCCAACTTCATCACCGCGACCGGCATGATCCACGACGTCCTCGACGTGCCGCTGTCCGCGGGCGGCCGGGCGCTGGAGCGGCTCCTCGCCGCGGGGATCGAGGTCGGCCCCGTCGCCCGGTCCGGGGACGACCGGATGCTCTTCTTCACCGCCACCCGGGGCACGCCCGAGGACGAGGACGAGTGGTGGCCGTGCGAGCTGGACTGCCACCCCGAGACGATGGACGAGCATCCGGGGATGCGCTGGCACTGCCGGGGCAGCTACGTGCTCCTGCCGCCCGCCCGGCTCCCCGGGGAGCTGGACGTGGCCTGGGTGCGCGGGCCGGAGCACCCGCTGCCCGACCCGCTGACCCTGCTGGAGACCCTCACGGACGCCTGCGCGCGGTACGCCGACGAGGCCGACCAGAGCGAACTGGACCATGACGCGGTGGCCTGGCCGCTCAGTCGCTGACCCCTTGAATTGCCGTTTTTCCGAAGTGCTGAGTTCCTGAGTGCGGAGTTCCCGAGGAGGGCGGTGGCCCGGCGCGGCGCGTCCGGGCCGGCCCCGTCAAGCGCGGCCCGGAACCGTCACGACCCCTTCGCGGCCGTCAGGCCCGGCAGCCGGTTCAGGACGACGACCTTGCCGCCCCCCTGCGACGAGCCCTTCTTCGGGACGTACACCAGTTCGCTGGAGATCCGCTCCTTGGTGAGGGTCGACCGCACCTCACCGGTCAGCAGCGCCTCCACGTCCTCGTTGAGCGGCGGGCGCATCCCCTCCGCCGCGGTCTGCTGCTCGAAGTGCTTGCTGCTGAAGAAGACCAGCGCCCCGCCGTCCTCCGTCTCCAGCCCGAGCGGCGCGAAGGCACCGCTGTCCAGCGGCTGGTCGATGTACTGGTACGAGAAGCCGGCCTGCCGCGTGGTGCGGCGCGTCTCCCGCCAGCCCGAGGTGGCGGAGCCCGGTGCGAAGACGTCCGGGCTGCCCTTCTGGAGATACCGCGTGTACTGGGCGCTCAGGTCCTTCGGCGCGACGGCCGTCGCGGCGCTGTCCGCGGCCACCGGCCGGGCGGTGCCGTCACCGTTCCTGGCGAGGGCGGGCAACTGGTCGGGGGCGACCACCGACAGATAGGCGGCCTTCCAGCCGTCGCCGGGACCGGACTTGACGAAGACGATCAGCCAGCGGGTGTCGAGCTTCCCGCTGTCCTGGTCGCGGTCGGAGTCGGTGTCCGCGAGGAACCAGCGCGGCCAGCCCGCCTTCTTCGGGATGAGGTAGGTGGCGTCGGACAGCACCAGCGGCCGGTGGTCCGGGTTGCCGTCCGGGTGGCTCTTCCGCCGTGCCTTCAGCCCGGCCTGGTTGATCGCCCCGAGCGAGCCGGTGACCCGGTCCTCGTCGAGGGCCGGGTCGTAGGCCTTGTCCGCCGCGTTGTACGCGGCGGTGAAGTCCTTCAGGGCCTGCGCGGCCTCAGCCCTGGTTGCCGCCGGCACCACTGCCAGCTCGCCGTGCACCGTCACGCAACCGCTCGCCGTCATCGACAGCACCGTCGCCGCCGCGAGCCCCGTCGCCAGCCGAACCGGTCTCAGACTTCTCATCCGTTGCTTTCCGCGCCTTCTGATCCGTCGCCCCTCCGGAGGGGGCCCCTGCCCGTCCGAACCCTACCGGGGCGAGGAACAGCGCGAGGGTGGGGATCAGATACAGCGCCCACACCGTGACCTGGAGGACGGTCGGGTCGGGCTGGAAGTTGAACGTGCCCTTGAGGAGCGTGCCGTACCAGCTGTCCGGCGGGACGGCGCCGCTGATGTCGAACGCCTGGTTGTGCAGGCCGCCGATGAACTCCGCCTCCTGGAGGTCGTGGACGCCGTACGCGAGGACCCCGGCGGCGACGACGACCAGCATGCCGCCGGTCCAGGTGAAGAACTTCGACAGGTTGATCTTCAGGGCGCCCCGGTAGAAGAGCCAGCCGAGCACGACCGCGGCGGCGATGCCGAGGAGCGCGCCGATCATCGGATGCCAGCCGTCGTCCGCCGCGTGCACCGCACGCCACACGAACAGCGAGGTCTCCAGGCCCTCCCGGCCCACCGCGAGGAGCGCCGTGGCCACCAGCGCGCCGGTGCCCATCGCGAGCGCCGCGTCCAGCTTGCCGTGGAGTTCCGTCTTCAGATGGCGCGCGGTGCGCCGCATCCAGAACACCATCCAGGTGACCAGGCCGACCGAGATGATCGACAGCGAACCGCCGAGCGCCTCCTGGGCCTTGAACGTCATCTCCTGCGAGCCGAATTCGAGCCCGGCGCCGAACGCCAGGCTGACGACGACGGCGATGGCGACACCGATCCAGATCGGTACCAGCCTGTCCTTGTTGCCGGTCTTCACCAGATAGGCGATGAGGATGCAGACGACCAGGCTGGCCTCAAGACCCTCGCGCAGGCCGATCAGGAAATTGCTGAACACGTTTCGGTTCTCCTTCTGTCCCGAGTCCCGTTACGAGAACAGCGCCCGGCCCCACCAGTCGTCCTTGTCGCGGACGCCCGGCGGGACGGCGAAGTGCGCCGAACCCACGTGCTGGATGTACTCGTTGAGTGCGTCGTGTGCCGCCAGGCGCCGCTGGAGCGGGATGAACGCCTTGCGGGTGTCGCGCTGGTACGCGAGGAAGAACAGCCCGGCGTCGAGCCGGCCGAGGCCGTCCGTGCCGTCGGTGAACGAGTAGCCGCGGCGCAGGATCATCACCCCGTCGTTGCTGCTCGGGTGGGCGAGCCGTACGTGTGCCGTCGGCTTCATGGCCTTCAGGAACGGCTCGTCGTGCTCCTTGGACTTCCCGGCCGGGGCACCCTCGCCCTTGTCGCGGCCGAAGACGTCCTCCTGCTCCTGGAGCGAGGTGCGGTCCCAGGTCTCGATGTGCATCCGGATGCGGCGGGCCACCAGGTACGAACCCCCGGTCATCCACTCCGCGCCGCCCTTGCCGTCGGCCCACACATGGTGGTCCAGGGCGGCGGTGTCGGTGCCGGAGACGTTCCGGGTACCGTCCTTGAAACCGAACATGTTGCGCGGGGTCTGGGCGTCCGGCGTCGTCGAGGACGTCTTGCCGAAGCCCAGCTGGGACCAGCGGATCGCGGCCCGGCCCATGCCGATCCTGGCCAGGTTGCGGATGGCGTGCACCGCGACCTGCGGGTCGTCCGCGCACGCCTGGACGCACAGGTCGCCGCCGCTGCGGGCCGCGTCCAGGTTGTCCCCGGGGAACTTCGGCAGGTCCACCAGCGCGTCGGGCCGCCTGTCCTCCAGGCCGAACCGGCCCTTGGCGAAGAGCGAGGGGCCGAAGCCGATGGTGAGCGTCAGCCGGGACGGCTTGAGCCCCAGCGCCTCGCCCGTGTCGTCCGGCGGGGCCTCGGCGAGGCCGCCGTACGCCCCGTCGCCCACCGCGTGCCCGGCGGTCATCCGCTCCGCCGCCCGCGTCCACTCCTTCAGCAGCGCGACCAGCTCGGCACGGTCCTTGGTCGTCACGTCGAACGCGGCGAAGTGCAGCCGGTCCTGCACGGCGGTGGCGATCCCGGCCTGGTGCGCCCCGTGGAACGGCACCGCCGAGCCGCTGTCCGCGGCCGGCACCGCGTCGTCGCCGTCGCGCACCGCGGCGACCGCGCCGCCGGCCGCGACGGCACCCAGCGCGAGCCCCGCGCCGCCCCAGCCGAGCAGGGCACGGCGGGACGGGGCGGTGCGGGCGGCCGGCTCCGGGGCCGGTTCGGCGGCGGTGGCGTCGGACTGTGTCTGTTCGGACATGACCAGAGCCCTCCGGATCCGTTACTTCGTCACCGCGGCGGCGAGCCGGGAGAGCGGCTCGGCCAGGGCGTTGACCGCGTCCGACAGCTCCTTGCGGTCGGCCTTGCCGACCTTGTCGTAGCTGACGAACGCGTAGGAGTCCTTGTCCTCGCGGTACTTGTCGAGCAGCGTGTTCAGCTCGGCGAAGCGCTTGTCCAGGGTGGTGGTCAGCGCCGCGTCGTTCTTCACCGCGATCGGCCGCAGGAGCTGGTAGGACTTCTCGGCGCCCTCGACGTTGCCCTTGAAGTCGACCAGGTCGGTGTGGCTGTAGCGCTCCTCCTCACCGGTGACCTTGCCGGTGGCGACCTCGTCCAGCAGCTCCTTGGCGCCGTTGGCCATCGAGGTCGGGGTGATGTCGGCGGTGCCGACGCGCTTCTGCCAGTCCAGCAGGTCCTTGTAGAGGGCGGGGGCGAGCGCCTTCTCCTCGGCGCCCAGCTTCTTGTCCTGCCACAGCGCCTTCTCCAGGCGGTGCCAGCCGGTCCACTTCTGGCCGTCCTCCAGGCCGTCCTCGCGGATGTCGACCTTCGGGTCGATGTCGCCGAAGGACTCGGCGACCGGCTCGGTGCGCTCCCAGCCGAGCCGGGAGTCCGCGTAGAGCTTCTTCGCGGCCCCGATGTCGCCGGCGGCGACGGCGTCGGTGAACTTCTTGGCCTTCGGCAGCGTCTCGTCGGCCTGCGCCTGCACATAGGTGCGGTACTCGGCGACGGCCTTGTCCATCTCGGGGCTGCGCTTGGCCGCGGTGCCGCCGGTGATCTCCAGCTTCTGCCGGATGCCGTGGCCCTTCATGCCGGGCTTGCAGGCGATCTCGTACGAACCGGCCTTGATCTCGGCGGTGATGGTGGCCTTCGTGCCGGGGCCGATGTTCTCGCGCTCGGCGACGATGCGGTCGTCCGGGAACAGGACGTAGACCTCGGTGACCTTGGAGCCCTTGTTCTGCACGGCCAGCTCGATGTGACCGGCCGGCAGCTCCTTCTTCGACACCTCGCAGGAGTCGTCCTTCGCGATGACCTCAAGGGCCTTGTCGCCCTTGCCGTCGCTCTTCTGCGCGCATCCCGTGACGGCGGTCAGAGCGGCCACCGCGGCGGCAGCGGTGACGACGGAGAAACGAACGGCTCGCATGCGGGCTCCACAAGGGGGACGAAGAGAAGCGGGAGAAGAACGGACAAAGACAAGTGAGGCGGACCTAACTTAACCGAGGCTTACCTGAGCCGTACCCACTCGTGCAGTGATTCAGCTCTCATCCCGGGGGTACGGGAACGGGTCGATCACGGGCAGCCCATGAAGGACTCACGAGAAGGTCAAGCGGAGGTCAAGCACCTCGGTCCGGCACGACCAGCGGCACCCCGGTCCGCGGATGCGGGAACACCTCGACCGGCTGCCGGTAGACCTCGCCGAGCAGGGCGCCGGTGAAGACCCCGGCCGGCGGTCCGGCCGCCGCGATCCGCCCGCCGTGCAGCACCGCGACCCGGTCCGCGTACGCCGCCGCGAGCCCCAGGTCGTGCAGGACGACCACGACCGCGTCGCCCGCGGCGGCCCGCTCCCGGCAGATCCTCAGCACCAGTTCCTGGTGGCGCAGGTCGAGCGCGGCGGTCGGCTCGTCGAGCAGCAGCAGCGGGGCGCGCTGTGCCAGCACCCGGGCCAGCGCGACCCGGGCCCGCTCACCGCCGGAGAGCGCGGAGAAGGGGCGTTCCGCGAACGCGGTGACCTCGGTCGCGGCCATCGCCCCGGCGACCGCGGACTCGTCCTCGTCCACCCGCTCCGTACCGGCCCAGGGCGCCCGCCCCATCCGGACCACGTCCGCCACCGGGAACGGGAACGACAGCGCGGCCGACTGCGGCAGCACCGCCCGGCGCAGCGCCAGTTCGGCGGCCGACCACGCACCGGCCGGGCGCCCGTCGACCAGGACCTCGCCCCGTCCGGCGGGCAGATCGGCGGCCAGCGCCGCCAACAGGGTCGACTTCCCCGCCCCGTTGGGACCCACCAGCGCCAGCACCTCGCCCGCGCGCACGGCCAGGTCGACCCCGTCCAGCACCGGCCGCCGCCCCAGCGCCACCCCCAGCCCGCGGGCCTCGGCGACGGTGGAGCCGGGGGCGAAGGGGGCGGGCAGCCGCCGCTCCCGTACCCGGAACGGCATCCGGGCGGCCCAGGTGTTCCTCGGTGACGTCATGCCCAACCACCTTGCTTGCGACGGGTCCTGCGCAGCAGCCAGAAGAAGAACGGACTGCCGATGAGCGCGGTCAGCACACCGAGCGGCAGCTCGGCGGGGGCGGCGACGGTACGGGCCGCCAGGTCGCCGGCCACCAGCACCAGGGCGCCGCCGAGCGCGCTGCCGGGGAGCAGGAAGCGGTGACCGGGGCCGTTCGCCATCCGCAGCAGATGCGGCACCAGCAGCCCCACGAACGTGATGATCCCGGCGACCGCCACCGCGGCGGCGGTCAGCAGCGCCACCACCAGCACCAGCACCACCCGGAGCCGCTCGACGTCGACCCCCAGGTGGCGGGCGGGCCGCTCGCCGAGCGCGAGGAGGTCCAGCCGCCGGGCGTAGAACGGCGCGACGAGCAGCCCGAGCAGCGCGCACGGCAGCACGGCGAGCACCTTGGGCCAGGTCGCCTGCGCCAGCGAGCCCAGCTGCCAGAAGGTGATCTGGGAGATCTGCGCGTTGTCGGCGAAGAAGACGAACAGCCCGATCAGCGCCCCGGCGAAGGCGTTGACCGCGATCCCGGTGAGGATCAGCGTCACCACCTCGGTCCGGCCGCCCGAGCGGGAGAGCGCGTACACCAGCAGGACGGTCACCAGCCCGGCGGCGAACGCGCAGACGGTCACGGTCCAGTTGCCGAGGAAGGTCAGCCCGAGGGCGATCGACCCGACCGCGCCGACCGCCGCGCCGGAGGAGATCCCGATCACCCCGGGCTCGGCCAGCGGATTGCCGAACACCCCCTGCATCAGGGCGCCCGCGCAGCCCAGCGACGCCCCGACCAGCAGGGCGAGGACGACCCTCGGCAGCCGCACGTTCCACAGGACGCTCTCGCCGACCCGGTCGAGCGCGGCCCCGCCGAGGCCCAGCCGGTGCTGCACGGAGCCGAGTACGTCGCCGAGCGGGATGCCGTACGCCCCGGTCCCGGCGGAGACCAGGCAGCACACCAGGAGGGCGGCGAGCAGCCCGGCGGTCAGGACGAAGGACGAGGAGTGCCGGGGCCTGCGCGGCGCGGGCGTCCCGGGTGCCTCGGGGGTGTCGGCGCGGGGGAGCGGCGGGGAGGCGGTGGTCATCCTTCCGCCCCGCTCTCCGGGTGGAGCTTCGCGACCAGCTCGGCCAGCACCCGGTCCGTGCGCGGCCCGTAGTTCAGCAGCACCCCGTCGTCGACGGCGACGACCCGCCGGTCCAGGCCGGCCGGCGTCTCGGCGATCCCGGGGAGCTTCAGCAGCCCGTCGACGCCGCCCACCGATTCGAGTCCCTTGCTCATCACCAGGAAGACGTCGGGGGCGGCCTTCGCCAGGGCCTCGCTGGTGATCGCGGTGAAGTCCTTCGTCAGTCCGGAGGCCTTGCCCGCGTCGATGCCGCCCGCCGCCTCGATCAGCGAACTCGCGCCGGACTCCCGGCCGCCCAGCAGATGGACGGAGGCGGAGCCGCGCAGATAGAGGAAGGCGACCCGGGGCTTCTTCCGTCCGTCGGCCGGGGCGGGTACGGACCCGCGCACGGCGTCGATGCGCGAGGCGGTCCGCGCGTCCAGTTCGGCGCCCGCGTCCGGGACGCCCAGGGCGGCGGCCACCGCCTCGATCCGGCGGCCCACGTCGGAGAGTTGTCCGGCGGGATCGACGACGACGAGCGGGATGCCGGCCTCCCGGATCTGCTCGACGGCCTCCGCCGGGCCGGTGGTGGTCTCGGCGAGCACCACGGTCGGCCGCAGCGACAGCACGCTCTCCGCCGACACGTCATGGGCACGGGTCACCACCGGGAGCTTCGCGGCCTGTTCGAAGGTGGCGGTGATGTCCCGGGCCACCACCTTCGGCCCGAGGCCCAGGGTGAAGACGATCTCGCTCAGCCCGCCGCTCAGCGGGACGATCCGGTCCGCCGAGGTGACGGTGGTCCGGGCGCCGTCCGCCGACTCCACCGTGGCCGGCAGCTCCGGGCGCGGGGTGGCGGCCAGCGGCTCGACCCGGTCGGCGGTGGCCGCCGTCCCGGTGGTGGCCGGGGCCGCGCCGTCCGTGCCGCCGGTGGTGGCGGCCCCGCAGCCGGTCAGGCCGAGGGCCAGGGCGAGCCCGGCGGCCAGGGCGCCGAGCCGGCCGCGGGCCGGGGCCCGTGGGGGCCGTCGGCCCGGCGGGGCGAAGTCCGGGGAGAAGCGCACGGGGCACCGTCCTGTTCTCGTGCGGGGCAGTTCGTCATGGTCTGTCAGCAAGTGCTGCGGAAGGGGTTCCTCCGGATGACCTGCTTAGCTTAGGTTAGCCTTACCTCAATTTCCACGTTCCGGAGGGGTTCCATGCTGTCGCCCAGACCTGCCCGCACACTTGCCGTCACGCTGCTGCTGACGGTGCTGGGGGCCGTGCTCCCGGCCACCGCCGCACAGGCGGCGACGGCCCGTACGGTGCAGGGCGGCAGGCTGGACTGGGCCGTCAAGTCCTCCTTCCAGAGCTATGTCACCGGGCCGATCGCCAACGGCAGTTGGAGCCTGACCGGCGGCGCCGCCACGGCCGGCGGCAGCCAGTTCCGCTTCCACTCCGCCACCGGCTCGTACGCCCCGGACACCGGCGCGTTCACCGCGCGGTTCGCCGGCGGGGTGCGCTTCCTGGGCCACCCGAAGTCCGGCGGCGGCCATGAACTGGACCTCACCATCAGCCGCCCCTCCGTCCGGATCGCGGGCGGCGCGGGCACCCTGTACGCGGACATGGTCAGCAAGGACCGGGGCAGCGGCCGGGTCACCTCGGCCGCCCAGGTGCCGCTCGCGACCCTCGGCCTGTCCGGGATCGACATGCGGGGCGGCTCCACCCCGATCGTCCTGCGGGGCGTCCCGGCGACCCTGACCGCCCAGGGCGCGAAGGCGTTCGCGGGCTACTACCCGGCGGGCACCCCGCTCGACCCGGTCAGCCTCTCCGTGGACACCGTCGCCCCGGCCGGGCAGCCCGCCGCCGGCAAGTCCCCGGAGAAGAAGGCCGGTTCGACGCCGAAGCCGGAGAAGTCCACGAAGAAGGCCGCCGGGCGCTTCGAGGACGCCGCCGTCGACTGGGGCGTCCGCCGGACCTTCCGCGAGTACGTCACCGGCTCGGTCGGCAAGGGGAAGTGGACCCTCGCCGACGGGGCCCGGGACGGCGGGGCGCTCTTCCGCTTCCCGCGCGGAACGGGCACGTACGACCCGGCGAAGCGCACCCTGGACGCCGAGTTCGCGGGCAGCGTCCGCTTCACCGCCGCCGACGGGCTCGACCTGGAGCTCTCGGCGGTCGCCGTCCGGATCGAGGCGGGCCGGGGCACGCTCCTGGCCGACGTCAGCGGCGACGGCGAACGGCGCCGGGCCGTCCCGCTCGTCACCTTCCCCGCGAAGGACCTCGCACCCAAGAACGGGCTCGCCGTCCTCACCGAGGCCCCCGCCACCCTCACCAGCGGCGGCGCGAAGACCTTCGGAACCCTGTACCGGGCGGGCACCGCGATGGACCCGGTCTCGCTGGCCGTCGCCGTCGACGCCGGGGCCGAACTGCCCGCCCTGCCCGACCTGGGCAGCGACCCGTCGCCGGACCCCTCCACCGCCGCGTCCGCCACACCCGCCGCTCCCGCCACCGAGCGGGCCGCCGCGAGCACCGACTCCCGCACCGGCGCGTACCTCGCCGCCGGCGGCGCGACCGTGCTCGTGGCCGCGGCCGGCACGTTCCTCCTGATCCGCCGTCACCGCACCACGCGGACCGACGACCAGTAACCCCCGTTCACCCCCCTTTCCCCATCCCCCTTTCCTTCCCTCCCCGAGGAGATCCACGACCATGGCAGCAACCCGCCGCCGCATAGCCCGTACCGCCGCGGTCGCCACCGCGGCCGCGCTCGGCGCCACCGTGTTCGCCCTTCCCGCGCTCGCCGACACCACCACCGGTGCCCAGGCGTCCGCCGCCGCGCCGACGATGGAACTGACGGACGGCACCCTGGAGTGGGGCGTCAAGGAGTCCTTCCGCAAGTACCTCGCCTCGCCGTTCTCCGGCGGGAGGATCACCGTCCGGGACGGTGCCGTCCAGGCGCCCGACAACGGGGTGTTCACCTTCTCCGGCGGCAGGGGCAGCTACGACACGACCACCCACGGCACCGACACCGCCTTCGACGGCGGGGTCAACTTCTTCGCCCACGGCGGTGTCCTCGACATCACGATCTCCGACGTGAAGCTGGCCACCACGCGAACGGGCGGCACCATCACCGTCGACGTCACCACGCCCGAGGGCACCAAGGACGACGTGGACTTCGCCGACCTCGACCTCTCGTCGGTCAAGCCGGGCCGGGGCGAGGGCGGCACGATGGTCTTCGCGGACATCCCGGCGACGCTCACCAAGGCGGGCTCCGAGGCGTTCAACGGCCAGTACAAGGAGGGCGACGCGCTCGACGCGGCCACCCTCTCCGTGAAGGCGGTCACGCCCCCGACCACCGAGCCCACCGAGCAGCCCACCACGGAGCCGACCGGGAAGCCCACCACCGGGCCGACCACCCCCGCCTCCCCGTCCCCCACGGACACCGGGAAGCCCGGTACGGAGAAGCCCACCGGCAAGCCCACCACCGACAAGCCGGCCGCCACCCGGGGCGAGATCGTCGACGGCACCCTGGACTGGGGCGTCAAGGAGTCCTTCCGCGCCTACGTCACCGGCCCGATCGCCCACGGCAAGGTCGAGACGGCGGACGGCGCCACCGCCACCGGCGGCGGCTACCGCTTCCCCGACGCCACCGGCCGCTTCGACGCGGACCAGCAGACCCTGAACGCCGCGTTCGACGGCACGGTCCGCTTCCTGGGCCACGAGGAGAACGGCGCGTACACCCTCGACCTCTCCCTCACCGGCATGGAGATCCGGGTGAACGGCACCAGGGGCACCCTGGTCGCGGACGTCACCACCAAGGACCGCACCACCAAGAAGGTCTCCACGTACACCGGCCTGACCGTCGCCGACCTGGGACTCCCCGCGGGCAAGCTGGCCGCGAAGGACGGCGTGGTGACGCTCACCGCCGTCCCGGCGACGCTCACCGCCGACGGCACCAAGGCCTTCGGCGGCATGTACGGGGCCGGTGAGAAGCTCGACGCCCTGACCGTCGCGGTCGCCCTCGACAAGGACGCCGAACTCCCGGGCGCCACCGGCGGCTCCGGCTCGACGGGCTCCGGCTCGGCCACCGGCGGGTCCGGCTCCACCGGCGGGCTCGCGGGCGGCTCGGTGGGCGGTTCGGTGGGCGGTTCGGTCGGCGGGGCGGGCTCGCTCGCCGCCACCGGCTCGGACGTCCCGGCCGGCGCCCTGATCGCCGCCTCGGGCGTGGTCGTGGCGGCCGGTGCGGGTGCGGTGGCCGTGGCCCGTCGCCGCCGTACCGCCTGACCGTCCGCGGGTACGGAAAGGGGCGGGGCCGGTACATGGTGCACCGGCCCCGCCCCTTCCGATCCCGACGCGCGGTCCTACGCGCTGAGCGGGAACTCCTCGCCCAGCTCCCGGAAGACCGCGGTGTTCAGCGCGAACGCGCGCCGGCACTCGTCCACGATCCGCTGCTTCTCCAGGTCGTCCACCTCCACCGCGTCCAGCAGCTCGCGGTAGTCCCGCTTGAAGGAGGCGGGGTTGGATATGCCCTCGAAGACGTAGAACCGCACCCCGTCGCCCTTGCGCGCGAAGCCCCAGGTCCGCTCCGCCCGGTCGCGGATGATCTGGCCGCCGGAGAGGTCGCCGAGGTAGCGGGTGTAGTGGTGCGCGACGTAACCGGCCGGCCAGTCGCGGGCGCACTCGGCGACCCGGGCGGCGTACGCGGCCGTGGCGGGCAGCGGCTCCAGCCCCTCGCGCCAGTCCGCGCCGCGCAGATGGGCCAGATCGCGCTCCAGCTCGGCGGTGCGCATCAGCTCGGGACGGACGAAGGGACCGGCGACCGGGTCGTCGGCCAGCTCCCGTGCCCCCTCCTCCAGCGCCACGTACACGAACCACAGCTGCTCGGTGTAGCGGGTGTACGCGTCCACACCCAGACGGCCGCCCAGCAGGTCGCCCATGAAGGCCGAGGACTCCGCCTCGGTGTGCTGCTGGTGCGACGCGGTACGGATGAGCGTCGAGAAGGGGGTGGCGGCGGTTGCGTCCAAGGCGGGCCTCCGGGGGCCGAGAGGGACAGTACGTCCGGGAAAGCACGGATAAAACGCCAGCTCCCGCCTGTCGCGGCGGAGGTCGGCGACACATCCGATCCTGCTACTTAGGTTTACCTAAGTCAACATCTTGCCGACGAAGTGTCGGTAAAACTACCGACAGTCTGTCGGTAAGAACGCACCGCACACACGCGAAAGCGGCCGTCCCTGGGGACGGCCGCTTCGGTGGGGGATCGGGTTACGGGAGGGTCAGGATCTCGGCGCCCGTCTCCGTCACCACCAGGGTGTGCTCGAACTGGGCGGTGCGCCTGCGGTCCTTCGTCACCACGGTCCAGCCGTCGTCCCACATGTCGTAGTCGTGGCTGCCGAGCGTGAGCATCGGCTCGATGGTGAACGTCATCCCGGGCTTCATCACGGTGGTGGCGTGCGGGCTGTCGTAGTGCGGGATGATCAGACCGGAGTGGAACGAGGAGTTGATCCCGTGCCCGGTGAAGTCCCGCACCACGCCGTAGCCGAAGCGCTTGGCGTACGACTCGATGACGCGCCCGATGACGTTGATCTGGCGGCCCGGCCGGACCGCCTTGATCGCCCGGTTCAGCGACTCCTCGGTGCGCTCCACGAGCAGCCGGGACTCCTCGTCCACCTCGCCGCAGAGGTACGTGGCGTTGTTGTCGCCGTGCACGCCGTTGATGTACGCCGTCACGTCGAGGTTCACGATGTCGCCGTCGCGCAGCACCGTGGAGTCCGGGATGCCGTGGCAGATCACCTCGTTGAGCGAGGTGCACAGTGACTTGGGGAAGCCGCGGTAGCCGAGCGTCGAGGGGTAGGCGCCGTGGTCGCACATGAACTCGTGGGCGACCCGGTCGAGTTCGTCGGTGGTGACGCCGGGGGCGATGAGCTTCGCGGCCTCGGCCATCGCCTGCGCGGCGATCCGGCCCGCGATCCGCATGCGCTCGACGGTGTCGGCGTCCTGGACCTCGGGGCCGGTGTACGGGGTCGGGGCCGGCTTGCCCACGTATTCGGGGCGCCGGATCTTTCCGGGCACGGTGCGGATGGGAGAGATCTCCCCGGGTGCGAGCAGCGACTGGCCAGACATGTCAGCGAGTCTAACCAGCGTGCTTGGGGCAGCATGGCCCCGAGGGAAGGAGACCCCGATGGCCCTGTTCAAGAAGCGCACGGTGGGCAAACCGGGCGAATGGTACTACTGCCTGGAGCATCACAAGGTCGAGGAGGGCCCCGAGTGCCCGGCCAAGGACCGCTTCGGCCCGTACACCTCCCGCGAGGAGGCCCAGCACGCCATGGACACCGCCCGGGAACGCAACCTGGAGTGGGAGAACGACCCCAAGTGGCACGACCGGGACACGGACACCCCGCCCGACCGGGAGGGGTGAGCGCCGGGGCTCACGCCCCGGAGAGACCGGCCTCCGGGGCCGGGGCCGCCGTCTCCGTCGCCCCGGCCTCCGCGGCCCGCCGCCTGCGCAGCGCGTCCTCGTCGGTCTCGGAGTCGTAGGTGAGCAGCTTGGGGAGCAGGGCGGCGAGCAGCGCGACCGAGGCCACGCAGGCCACGCCCCCGCTCCAGACCGCCGCCCTGGTCCCCGTCCAGCCCGCCATCGCGCCGGCCCGCACCTGGCCCAGCTGCGGGCCGACGCTGTACGAGAGCACCTCGATGCCCGCCAGCCGGCCCCGCAGCTCCTCCGGGATGGTCTGGTTCCAGATCGTGGAGCGGCCCAGCCCGCTGAGCATGTCGCCCGCACCGGCCACCGCCAGGCAGACCAGCACCAGCCACACGTTGCCGAACCACCCGGCCCCGGCGATCGCCAGCCCCCAGACGGCGGCCCCGAACACCACGAACAGCCCGTGCCGCCGCACCCGGGAGGTCCATCCGCTGGTCAGGCCCAGCACCAGCGAACCGACCGAGCCGGCGGCGTACATCAGCCCCAGCGACCAGTCGGCGTGCAGCTCGTCGGCGAGGAAGGGGAAGACCGCGTTCGGGAAGGCGAAGAACATCGCCGCCATGTCGATCGCGTACGTCCCCAGCAGCACCGGCCGGCTCCAGGCGTACCGGGCGCCCTCCACGATGCCGCGCAGCGACGGCTTGGTGTTCTCCCGCACGGGCGGCGCGGGCGTCAGCCGCAGGCACAGCACCACGGAGACGGCGAAGGTGGCCACCGTGACCGTGTAAGCGGTGGCGTGACCGGCGTAGGCGACCACCAGCCCGGCCACCGCCGGGCCGGTGATCGCGCCGAACTGCCAGCGCAGCGAGTTCAGCGCGGCGGCCGCGGTCTGCTGCTCGTGCGGCACGATCCGGGCCATCAGGGAGTCCAGCGCGGGCCGCTGGAGCCCGGAGAGCGCGGAGACCCCGGCCGCGACCACGTACAGGGGCCAGAGCAGCGGGGCCGGCAGTGCCGCGTTGACCAGGAGGACCAGGGCGAGCAGCCCCAGCCCCGCCTCCGTCGCCAGGATCACCTTGCGGCGGTCCACCGCGTCCGCCAGCGCCCCGCCGTACAGGCCGAAGACCACCAGCGGTACGAGCTCCACCGCGCCCATCGCGCCGACGGCCAGCGGTGAGCCGGTCAGTTCCTTGATCTGGAGCGGCAGCGCGATCATCGCCATGAAGCTGCCGAAGTACGTCACCAGGCCCTGGATCCACAGCAGCCGGAAGTCGGCGGAGGAGCGCAGCGGCGAGAGGTCGGGGAGGAGCGAGGCCAGCCGGGCGGCCGGGGATGGAGCAGAGGTCACGGAGGGCCATGCTCCGAGCCCGCCGCCGTCACCGCAACGGAATTTCCGCGGACCTGCGTCACCAGCGGGCGGGCGGCGGGGCGGTCAGCTGGTCGGCGAGGCGGGACAGCCGGTCCCGGAAGCCGCCGCGGCGGCCGCGCGGGGCGGGGGCGCCGTTCTCCCCGGCCGCCGCGCTCACCAGGTGCTGAACGGTGTCCAGGTCGATGCCGTCGGCGTCGGTCACCGTGAGCGCCTCATGGGCCAGGCCGAGCACCTCCGGGTCGCCGCCGTTCAGCGTGAGCACCGTGGCCCCGGCGCGCCGCGCGCCGTGCACCCGCTCCAGCAGCCCGGCACCGGCCTGCCCGGGGGCCACCAGCAGCAGCGTCTCGCCCCGCCCGGCCGTCTCGATCCGGCCCGGACCGACCGCCAGATGCGCCGGGCCGCCCGGCTCCACCCGGTGGCGCACCAGGGTCGGGGCCAGCTCGGGCAGCCCCGACCAGGTGGACTCGTCGGTCAGATGGGCCGCCAGGTGCCACGGCTCGTACGCCTCCGTCCCCACCAGCAGCAGACCGCCTCCGTGCGGGACGACCGAGGAGCGCAGGGCCCCGGCGAACCGCCGGGTGGCGGTGGGCCACTCGGTCCCGGCGAGCACTTCACGGAGCAGGGCGACGCGTACGGCATCCATGGCCCGGCATCGTCCTCCGGCGACCGGGCTCCGTGCCGTGGAACGCCGTGGGATCACTCGAAAGGGGACCTCCGGGTGACAGCGGGTCCGTTCACGTGACAAGCAGTAATGTCGGAGCCATGACTACGAAGAGCAATGACCAGGCGGCCAAGCCGCCCGCCAAGGACCCCTGGGACCTTCCCGACGTCTCCGGGCTGACCGTCGGCGTGCTCGGCGGCACCGGCCCCCAGGGGCGCGGCCTCGCCTACCGGTTCGCCCGCGCCGGACAGCGGGTGGTCGTCGGCTCCCGGGCCGCCGACCGCGCGCGGACCGCCGCCGAGGAGATCGGCCACGGCGTCGAGGGCGCGGACAACGCCGAGTGCGCCCGCCGCAGCGACATCGTGATCGTCGCCGTGCCGTGGGACGGCCACGCCAAGACTCTGGAGTCGCTGCGCGAGGAGCTGGCGGGCAAGCTCGTCGTCGACTGCGTCAACCCGCTCGGTTTCGACAAGAAGGGCGCCTACGCGCTCAAGCCCGAGGAGGGCAGCGCCGCCGAGCAGGCCGCCGCCCTGCTGCCCGACTCCCGGGTCACCGCCGCCTTCCACCACCTCTCCGCGGTGCTGCTCCAGGACGAGTCGATCGAGGAGATCGACACCGACGTGCTGGTCCTGGGCGAGGCCCGCGCCGACACCGACACCGTCCAGGCGCTGGCCGGCCGGATCCCCGGCATGCGGGGCGTCTTCGCCGGACGGCTGCGCAACGCCCACCAGGTCGAGTCGCTGGTCGCCAACCTGATCTCGGTCAACCGGCGCTACAAGGCGCACGCCGGTCTGCGGACCACCGACGTCTGAGCCGGTCCCGCACGCCCCCGGGGCCGGTACGCCCCGGGCCCGCACACCCCCGGACCCGCTCCGGGGCCCACCCTCCGGCGGACGGAAAGGGGCATGGGGGACACTGGACGGGACCGAGCACCACCCCCGACAGGAGCCGCCCCCATGCCCCGACTCGCTCTCTACGCCATCGCCGTCTGCGTCCTGGCGGTCGTCGCGGCCGTGATCTCGTTCGTCCAGGGCAGCCTGCTCGGCATCGTCTGGGTGCTGCTGGCCGGGCTCTCCTCGAACATGGCGTGGTTCTACCTGCGCAAGGAGCGGGCGCGCACCACCGGGTGAGGCGCCCGCCGCCGGTCACCGCCCGGCGCGGCAGACCGGGTACTCGGCGTCCCAGTGCTCCCAGAAGCGGTAGGCGGCCCGGCCGCACTCCGTGTCCAGCCCGTGCACGCCGAGCGACTCCAGCAGCCCCCGGATCCCGTCGAAGAACGCCTGGTTGATCCCCGGGATCCACAGCACGGCGAAGACCACGAGCAGCCCGTACGGCGCGTACGGCGCCACCGCGCGCCGCACCCCGTGCGGCAGCCAGGGCTCGATCACCCCGTAGCCGTCCAGGCCGGGCACCGGCAGCAGGTTCAGGATCGCGGCGGTGACCTGGAGCAGGGCCAGGAAGGCCAGCGCGTACCGGAACTCGGCGGGCACGCCGCTCAGCGCGTCCAGCCAGAACGGCGCCGTGCACACCACCGCGAACAGCACGTTGGTCAGCGGCCCCGCCACCGAGACCAGGCTGTGCCTCCACCGCCCGTGGATCCGGCCCCGCTCGATGAAGACGGCGCCGCCGGGCAGGCCGATACCGCCCAGGATCACGAACAGCACCGGCAGCACGATGCTGAGCAGGGCATGCGTGTAGGCGAGCGGATTGAGGGTGAGATAGCCCTTGGCGGCGACCGAGACGTCCCCGCTGTGCAGGGCCGTCCGGGCGTGCGCGTACTCGTGCAGGCAGAGCGAGACGACCCAGGCGCCCGTGACGAAGACGAAGGCCGCGAGGCCGTACGGATATCCGGCACCGGCCCACACCGCCCAGCCGGCCACCGCCGTCACGGCGGCGATCCCGAGGAAGACCGGGCTGATCCGCCGGTCGCTGCGGGCTGCTGCGGGGGGCATCGGCGACTCCAGGGGGAGGGGCGGGAGCGGGGGACCGGACGGCGACCGTACCGCCGACACGCCATGAACGTCTCGCGTCCGGGCGGTGGATCCGGAAAGGGTGGGGGCATGACGAACCCAGCCGGAGCACCGCACGCGGAGTATCGGACAGGGGAACGATCGGACGTGTGTGCCCGTATCGGTTCCGGTCGCGGAGAATAGGCCGGTGCGCTACTGCATCCTCGGAACGACCCGGGCACTCCACGACGACGGCACGGCCGTCCCCCTCGGCGGAGCCCGGCTGCGTGCCCTGCTCACCGTCCTCGCGCTGCGCCCCGGCCGCACGGTCCCCGCCACCGTCCTCGTCGACGAGGTGTGGGACGGCGAACCGCCCGCCGACGCGGTGGGCGCGCTCCAGGCGCTCGTCGGCCGGCTCCGGCGCGCCGCCGGGCATGACGCGGTCGCCTCCGGGGCCGGCGGCTACCGGCTGGCCGCCGAGCCGGACGCGGTCGACCTGCACCGCTTCGAGCGGCTCGCCGGAGAGGGCGCGCGGGCCCTGGAACGGGGCGACGCGGCGGAGGCGGCGGCCCTCCTCGACCAGGCGCTCGCCCTGTGGACCGGCCCGGTCCTGGCCGATCTGCCCGACCGCACCGGCCCCGCCGCCCGCTGGGAGGCCCGTCGGCTGGACGCCCGCCGCACCCGGCTGCGCGCCCTCCTCGCGCTCGGCCGCGCCGACGACGCCCTGCCCGAGCTGGTCGCCCTCTGCGCCGAGCACCCGATCGACGAACCCCTCCAGGCGCTGCGGCTGCGGGCCCTGCGCGACGCGGGCCGCACCGCCCAGGCCCTGGCCGCCTACGACGAGGTACGCACGGGGCTCGCCGACCGCCTCGGCACCGACCCCGGCCCCGAGCTGCGCGCCCTGCACACCGAACTGCTCCACCAGGACCCCGCACCACCCGCCCGGACCACCGCCCCCGCCGCCCCGGCCCCCGCGCCCGCCCCGGCCGCCGCGCCGCAGGGCAACCTCCGGGCCCGGCTCACCAGCTTCGTCGGGCGCCAGGAGGAGATCGAGGCCCTGCGCGAGGACCTGGCGCACGCCCGGCTGGTCACCCTCCTGGGCCCCGGCGGCGCGGGCAAGACCCGGCTCTCCCAGGAGGCCGCCGAATCCGCCGCCGCCTCCTGGCCCGACGGCGTCTGGCTGGCCGAACTCGCCCCCGTCGACGACCCCGAGGCCGTCCCGGAGGCCGTGCTGACCGCGCTCGGCGCCCGCGAGACGGTGCTGCGCGGCGCCGGTGCCGGGGAGTTCCGGGCCGTCGAGGGCGGTGCGGGCGACGCCCTGGCCCGGCTCACCGAGCACTGCTCCCGGCGCCGCATGCTGCTGCTCCTGGACAACTGCGAGCACCTCATCGGGGCCGCCGCCGCCCTCGCCGACCACCTCCTCGCCCACTGCCCGCACCTCACCGTCCTCGCCACCAGCCGCGAACCCCTCGGCGTACCCGGCGAGTTCGTCCGCCCCGTCGAATCGCTGCCCGACCCGATGGCGCTCCGCCTCCTCGCCGAACGCGGCGCCGCCGCCCGGCCCGGCTTCCGCACCGACGCCGACGCGGAGACCGGGGCCGCCGCCGCGGAGATCTGCCGACGCCTCGACGGAATGCCGCTCGCCATCGAACTCGCCGCCGCCCGGCTGCGGATGCTCACCCCGCGCCAGATCGCCGACCGACTCGACGACCGCTTCCGCCTCCTCACCAGCGGGGCCCGCACGGTCCTGCCCCGCCAGCAGACCCTGCGCGCCGTCGTCGACTGGTCCTGGGACCTCCTGGACGGGCCCGAACGCGCCGTCCTGCGCCGCCTCTCCGTCTTCGCGGGCGGCTGCACCCTCACCGCCGCCGAGGCGGTCTGCGCGGACGGCCCGGCCCAGGAGCCGGAGATCGCCGCGCTGCTCGGCTCGCTCGTCGACAAGTCGCTGGTCGTCGCCGCCCCCGCCGAGGACGGCGAGATGCGCTACCGGCTGCTGGAGACCGTCGGCGAGTACGCCGCCGAACGGCTCGACGAGGCCGCCGAACGGGCCCCCGTGGTCCGCCGCCACCAGGTCTTCTACCGCGAGCTGGCCCGTACCACCGACCCCGAACTGCGCGGCCCCCGCCAGCGGGACGCGATCGCGCTCCTCCAGCGCGAGTACGAGAACATCCGCACCGCGCTGCGCCACGCCGTCGCCACCGGCGACGAGCAGGAGGCGCTCAGCATGGTGCTCTCGCTCTGCTGGTACTGGCAGATGCGCGATCTGCGCGCCGAGGCCCTCCAGTGGGCCGACGCGGTCGCCGCACTGGGCCCCGACCCCTTCGCCGGCCCCGCCGAGACCGCCCCCGACCTCGCCGAACGCTGCATCGACGCCCCGCCGCCGATGCGGACCGAACTGCTCCAGGAGGCCCGGCGCCAGAACGCCATGCTCCGGCTGGTCAGCATGGACCACGCCATGGAGCGGTGGACCGACGAGAAGGGCATGGCCCGACTGCGGATCATCGCGGACACCTACCGGCCCGGCCAGCCGCAGACCTGCCGGGGCCCGGCCTCGCTCTGGTTCTTCGCGGTCATGCTCGTCGGCGAGACCGGCAAGCTGCGCGAACTGCTGGACGCCTGGGTCGATGCCTGCCGTTCGTACGGCTACGAGTGGGAGCTTGGCGCGGCCCTCCAGATGCGGGCCAACGTGCTGGCCAACCGGCCCGAGTGGTCCGGCGAGGCCCGGGGCGACGCCGACGAGAGCCTGGAGATCTTCAGCCGGCTCGGCGACGACTGGGGCGCGGCCGAGGCGCTCTCGGCGCGCGGCGAGGCCAACGAGCGGCACGGTGACTACGCCGGCGCGGCCGCGGACTACACGGCGGCCGTCGACTACGCGCGGCGGCTCGGAGCCCAGACCCAGGTGGCCGTCCTGCGCACCCGGTACGCCGCCGTGGCCACCGAGATGGGCCGCGGCGCCGAGGGCGAGGCGATCCTGCGCGAGGTCCTCGAAGAGGGCCACGAGGCGATGTCCTTCGCCCGGCTCCACCTGGCCATGTGGCTGGGCCGCGAGGGGCGCACCGACGAGGCGCGCGAGCAACTGGCCCTGCTCAGCCGGGAGTTCCACACCGAGACCATGGCCCTCTTCGAGGGGCTCGTGATCGGCGTCTCGGCCTGGCTGGACAACCAGGACGGCCGGTACGAAGACGCCCTGCCCCGCGCCCTGACCTCGCTGGACCGGTCGACGGACCAGCTGTCCCAGCTGATGGCCCCTCAGATGACCGTCATCCATCTGGTGACCGTCGCCCGTTCGCTGGCCGGCCTCGGCGGCGAGGTCCGGGCGGACGCGGCGGCCCGGCTGCTGGGCGCCGGTGAGCAGTTGCTGCCCCGGGGCCATGTGCCGACGGCGATGGAGCGCCAGGACCGGAACCTGGCCGAGGAGCAGGCCCTCGCCGTGCTGGGCCCGGACGCCTACGCGCGCGCGTACGCCGAGGGCGGCGGCCTCTCCCTGGAGGAGGCCACCGCCCTGCTGGAGCCGTACCGGGCCCGAGAGCCCATCGATCGAAGGCCACCCGACAGGCTCTGAGCCGCGCGGGCCGGACCCGTCACCCGTACGTCAGGACTTCTTGCGGAACTTGGAGACCGCCAGCGGCGCGATCACCGCGGTGAGCACCACGGTCCAGCCGAGCGTCACCAGGACCGAGTGGGCGACCGGGCCGCCCATCATCAGCCCGCGCGCCGCGTCGGCCAGGTTGGACAGCGGGTTGTACTCGGTGAACGCCCGCAGCCAGCCCGGCATCGTCTGCGTCGGGGCGAAGATCGAGGAACCGAACTGGAGCGGCATCAGCACCAGCATCCCCATCCCCTGGACGGCCTGCGACGTCTTCATCGTCAGCCCGAGCAGGATGAAGATCCACATGATGGCGGCGCCGAACGCGGCCGACAGCGCGATCGCCCCGATCAGCCCGAGCACCGACTCCTGGAGCTTCATGCCGAGGGCGAAGCCCATGGCCAGCAGGATCAGCGTGGCCACCATCATCCGGCCCAGCTCCACCACGATCTTCGCGATGAGCACCGAGGAACGGGCTATCGGCATCGTCCGGAACCGGTCCATGACGCCCTTGCGGAAGTCGTCGTTGACCCCGGTGCCGACCGCCATGGCGATGTTCATGCCCATCATCGCCATCAGACCGGGGATCAGGTAGTTCAGGTACTCCTGCCGGCCACCGCCCATGCTGCTGCCGACCGAGCCGCCGAAGACGTACACGAACAGCAGCGTGAAGATGACGGGCATCAGCAGCGCGTCGAACATCGACTCCGGATCCTTCTTGATCTGGAGCAGATTGCGTCGCACCAGCGCCCCGATGTGGCGCAGATTGCTCCGCAGCCCGATCCGGCCCTCGTCCCGGACCTCCCTGGGCCGGGCGGAACCGGTGGACGCGGGTGCGGGGGTCAGAGTCGCCGTGCTCATGCCGCGACCTCCTCGGGGATCGTCTCGGCGGCGGAAGAGGACTTCTCGCCGGTGATGGCCAGGAACACCTCGTCCAGGCTGGGCAGCGCGGTGGCGACGTGCGCCAGCGGGAAGCCCCGGGTGCCGAGCAGCCCGATGACGGCGGTCAGCTGCTCGTCGCTGAGGATCGGCACGTACAGCAGCCCCTCGTCCGGGACCGCCTGCGCGCCCGCCACCCCGTCGAGCGAGGCCTCCCGGATCGCCTGCGCCATCGCGGGCAGCTGCGCCGGGTCCGAGGGGCGGATCTGGAGGGTGCGGCCGCCGACCTTCGCCTTCAGCTCGTCGACGCCGCCCCGGGCGATGATGCGGCCCTTGTCGATGACCGTCAGCTCGTTGGCGAGCTGCTCGGCCTCCTCCATGTACTGCGTGGTCAGCAGCACGGTCGCGCCCTCCGCGACCATCCGCTGCACCTCGTCCCAGACCTCGTTGCGGGTCCGGGGGTCCAGGCCGGTCGTCGGCTCGTCCAGGTAGAGGACGGCCGGGTTGCCGATCATCGAGGCGGCCAGGTCGAGCCGGCGCCGCATGCCGCCGGAGTAGTCCATGGCGGCCTTCTTCGCCGCGTCGGTGAGCGAGAAGCGCTCCAGCAGCTCGTCCGCCCTGGCCCGCGCGTCCTTGCGGGACAGATCGAGCAGCCGCCCGATCATGTAGAGGTTCTCCCAGCCGGAGAGCTTCTCGTCGACCGAGGCGTACTGCCCGGTCAGCCCGATCGTCCGGCGCAGCTGCCGGGGCTGCTTCACCACGTCGTAGCCCGCCACCACGGCGTGCCCGGCGTCCGGGACGATCAGCGTGGACAGGCAGCGTACGAGCGTGGTCTTGCCGGCTCCGTTGGGGCCGAGGACACCGAGCACGGTGCCTTCCCGGACGTCGAGGTCCACACCGTCCAGAGCCTTGGTCGAGCCGTAGTGCTTGACCAGACCCCGGACCTCCACGGCGTTCGCGCCGCTCCTGGGGTTCTTGTCGATTCGCGTCATGCCCACCATGGGACCAGCCGCCGCCGACAAGCCGCCGACAGCGGGCCGACAGCCCGCCGATGGGGGATGTCGGCGGGCTGTCGGTGGTGCGGGCAGTGGTCTGCTGGTTCCGCCGGGCGCACGTCCCGGCGGAACCGGACCCGCCTCCTAGGGGGTGTCTGACAAATGCCTGCGGCGTCGCGGGGTCCGGCACGCACGCTCGCGGCGTTGCCGAACCGCCCACGTGGCTCCGCCACGCGGACGCCCCGGCGCCTTGCGACCGCACGCACCGGACCCCGCTCCTTCACCCGCACTCATTTATCAGACCACCCCCTAGTGGAAGGTGTGCTCCGCGGCCGGGAACGCGCCGCCCACGACCTCCTCGGCGAACTCCTTCGCCGCGTCGCCCAGCACCTGGCGCAGGTTCGCGTACTGCTTGGTGAAGCGCGGCACCTTGCCGCCGGTCAGCCCGACCATGTCGGTGTAGACCAGCACCTGCGCGTCGGTGTCCGGACCGGCGCCGATGCCGACGGTCGGGATGTGCAGGGTGCGGGTGACCTCGGCGGCCAGCTCGGCCGGTACGAGCTCCAGCACGACGGCGAACGCCCCGGCGTCCTGCACCGCCTTAGCGTCCCGCAGCAGCTGCTGGGCGGCCTCCTCGCCGCGGCCCTGCACCCGGTAGCCCATCGCGTTGACGGACTGCGGGGTCAGGCCGATGTGGGCCATCACCGGGATGCCCGCCTCGACCAGCAGCCGGATCTGCTCGTGGCTCCGCTCGCCGCCCTCCAGCTTGACCGCGCCGACCCCGGAGTCCTTGATCAGCCGGGTGGCGTTGCGCAGGGCCTGGACGGGGCCCTCCTGGTACGAGCCGAAGGGCAGGTCGGCGACGATCAGGGCACGCCGGGTGCCCCGGACGACGGCGGCCGAGAGGATCGCGATCTCGTCCATCGTGACCGGCACGGTGGTCTCGTAACCGAGATGGCAGTTGCCCATGGAGTCGCCGACGAGCATGACCGGAATGCCGGCCTCGTCGAAGACGGACGCGGTCATCGCGTCGTAGGCGGTGAGCATCGGCCACTTCTCGCCGCGCGCGGTGGCGGCGGTGATGTCGTGGACGGTGATACGGCGGGTGCTCTTTCCTCCGTACAGCGCCTTGCTGCTGTCGGCGGAGGCCCCCGCGGGGGTGGGTACGGACTGGTTTCGCGCAGCCTGAAGCGACATGGCGAACGGCTCCTTCGTCATCTCGAGGCGCCCTGACGGCGTCCCCGGACCGGTTCCATGGTGGCATCCCGTGCCGGTTCCCGTGAAGTGGGTGTCCGTACGGCGGTGACCCGGTGTCCGGCCGCCCCGGGCACCGGGTCAAGACTTTCCAATACGAGACGGTCTCGTATCGGAAATCGGCTACGCTCCTGCCATGTCGATGCCGTCAGGTGCCCGCGCCGCCGCGCCCCGCGTTCCGGAGGCGATCCACCGCCGCCGCTGGGCGATCCTCGTCGTCCTGATGTTCAGCCTGCTCATCGTCGTGCTGGACAACTCGATCCTGAACGTCGCGGTCAAGACCATCGCCAGCCCCGCGCCCACCGGCCTCGGCGCCACCCAGAGCCAGCTGGAGTGGGCGATCAACGCCTACACGCTGGTCTTCGCCGGCCTCCTGTTCACCGCGGGCCTGCTCGGCGACCGCATCGGCCGCAAGAAGGTGCTGCTCTTCGGCATCCTGCTCTTCGGCGCCGGCTCCGCGCTGGCCGCCATGTCCGGCTCGCCCGCCCAGCTGATCACCTGGCGCGCCCTGATGGGCTTCGGCGCCGCGTTCGTGATGCCGGCCACCCTCGCCGTCCTGATGAACGTCTTCGAGCGCGAGGAGCAGCCCCGGGCCATCGGGATATGGGCGGGCAGCGTCGGCGTCGCCATCGCGATCGGCCCGATCACCGGCGGGCTGCTGCTCGAACACTTCTGGTGGGGCTCGATCTTCCTGGTCAACGTGCCGGTGGTGATCGTGGCCCTGACCGCGATGGCCCTGCTGGTGCCCGACTCCAAGGACCCGAACCCGGGCCGGATCGACCCCCTGGGCGTGCTGCTCTCCATCGTCGGCCTGGTGCTGCTGGTGTACGGCATCATCCGCGGCGGCCAGCTCGCCGACTTCACCGACCCGGTGGTGCTGGCGTCGAGCATCGGCGGTCTGCTCGTGCTCGCCGGATTCGTCTGGCACGAGAAGCGCAGCAGCCACCCCGCCATCGACATCGGGTACTTCAAGGACCCGTCCTTCGCCGCGGCCGTCGCCGCCATCGCGCTGATCTTCTTCGCGCTGATGGGGGTGACCTTCTTCTCCGCGTTCTACATGCAGAGCGTGCGCGGCTGGAGCGCGCTGCAGTCCGGGGTGATGCTGCTGCCGCTGGCCGCCTCCCAGATGATCTTCGCGCCCCGGGCCCGGCTGCTCGTGGACCGCTTCGGCGCCCGCGCCACCTGCACCGGGGGCATGCTGCTGGTCGCCGTCGGGCTGTCGTCGTTCACCCTGTTCGACGCCACCACACCGGTCTGGGTGCTGTGCCTGCTCTTCTTCGTCCAGGGCACCGGCATGGCCCATGTGATGACCCCGGTCACCGTCTCGGTGATGCAGTCGCTGCCCCGGGAGAAGGCCGGCTCCGGCTCGGCGATCAACAACACCTTCCGGCAGGTCGGCGGGGCGCTCGGCGTCGCCGTGCTCGGCTCGGTGCTCTCCACCGTCTACCGGCACGGCATCGAGGGCCACCTCGGGGCGGTCCCGGCCGGTGCCCGGGACGCGGCGGGGGAGTCGATCGAGGCGACCCTCGGCATCGCGGACCGGATGGGCCCGGCGGGCGACTCCCTGGCCGCCTCCGCCGACGACGCGTTCCTGAAGGCCATGCACGTCACCGCCGCGGGATCGGCCACCGTGGCCCTGCTGGGCGCCCTGGTCGTCCTGCTGTTCCTGCCCGGGAAGCGGGCGGCGCCGCCCGGACCGGGGGCGGTGGACGGGGCCGCGGACCCCGTCGGCGACAATCGGCCCGGCGGCCGGGCGGTGCGGTGAGAGGCGGAACGACGTGCGGGAACGGGCGGGTACACAGGACCGGGACCACTCCTCGCGGGCCGGTACGACGGCGGAGGCGGAACCGGAACCGCGCCGCGGCCGCCCCCGCAGCGCGGCCGCCGAGCGGGCCATCCTGGACGCCGTTGCCGCGCTGCTGGAGGCGGGCGAGCCGCTGGGCGGCCTGTCCATCGAACGGATAGCCCGCACCGCCGGGGTCGGCAAGGCGACGATCTACCGGCGGTGGAGCGGCAAGGAGGAGCTCTTCGTCGACGTCCTGCGCGACATCGAGCCGCCGGAGCCCGCCGTCTCCGGCACCGCGGGCCTCGCCGACCTGCGCCTGCTCCTGGAGTCGATCCGCGGGCGCGGCCTGGCCCACCGCTCCTCGGCCCTGCTGCACAACGTGTTCGCGCAGATGAAGAGCCACCCCAGACTCTGGGACGAGTACCACCGCAACGTCATCGGCCCCCGCCGCGCCGCCATGACGGCCGCCGTCCGGCGCGCGGTCGAGGCGGGCGAACTCCGCGCCGACCTGGACGTGGAGCTGATGGGCGACCTGTTCCTCGGCCCCATGCTCGTACGCACCGTCCACCGCCCCGACGCGCCGCTGCCCGACGACCTCGCCGACCGGATCGTCCGGACCCTGGTGGAAGGACTGGCGCCGCGCCCGGCCGAAGGGCCCGCCCCGCACCCGGCCGACCTCCGCTGACGCGCCCGGGCCGGAGCGGAATGGCCCGGATGTCCTTGTTCTGTCACAGCCCCCGCCGGACCCGCCCCGGCAGGAACCCACCGGCCCCCACCGTTCGTCCTGGTGGCAGTACGGCCGTCGCGGACGACCGGAAACACGCCGCCCATCGCCTAGGGTCGAGGGCGCGGCGACACGCACGGCAAGGCAGCAGTGAGGACAGCGATGGTGCAGGCGTACGGAGCGGACACCGGGAACGACCGCACGGATCCGGAGCCCGCCGGACCGGGCTCCGGGCCGAGGGGCCTGCGCGCGAGACTGGCCGGCGACCCCGGCATCTGGCGGCGCGGCATCGTGCTCGCCTGCTGCTCCGTCCTCCTCACCCTGGTACTGGCCTTCCACTCCAAGATCCCCAACACCATCGGCAACCTGGGCAGCCTCTCCGAGACCTTCCTGCCGTGGTTCGGGCTCCTCGTGCCGCTGCTGCTGGTCCTGGCCCTGGTGCGCCGCTCGGCCACCGCCCTGGTCGCCCTGCTGCTCCCGGCCGTGGTCTGGCTCAACGCCTTCGGCGGGCTGCTCACCGACAAGACCGGCACCGGCGGCGACCTCACCGTCGCCACCCACAACGTCAACGCCGACAACCCCGACCCCGCGGACACCGCCCGCAAGGTCGCGGCCTCCGGGGCCGACGTCATCGCCCTGGAGGAGCTGCCCACCGGCAAGGTGGCCGCGTACGAGAAGGCCCTCGCCGACAGCTACCCGCACCACTCGGTCCAGGGCACCGTCGGCCTCTGGAGCAAGTACCCGCTGCACGCCACCCGGCCGGTCGACATCAAGATGGGCTGGACCCGGGCGATGCGCTCCACGGTCACCACCCCGAAGGGCGAGGTCGCCGTCTACGTGGCCCACCTGCCGTCCGTCCGCGTCAAGCTGCACGCCGGGTTCACCGCCAACCAGCGCGACGACAGCGCGGACGCCCTGGGCGAGGCCATCGCCGACGAACGCCTCGACCGCGTGATCGTCCTCGGCGACCTCAACGGCACGATGAACGACCGCGCCCTGACGGCGGTCACCTCCCAACTGCGCTCCACCCAGGGCGCCGCGGGCAACGGCTTCGGCTTCAGCTGGCCGGCCTCGTTCCCGATGGCCCGGATCGACCAGATCCTCGTACGGGACGTCGAACCGGTGTCGTCCTGGACGCTGGAGCGGACCGAGAGCGACCACCTCCCGATCGCGGCCCGCGTGAAGCTCTGACCCCTCGACCCGAGCGGGCCGCCCCCGGGGACAGACTTTGTCCTCGGAGGCGGGTGACGGCCCGGTCTGGTCGGGGCGTCTCGCTGTGCGGTGGCACTCGACCGATGCCGGAAGCCGCCCAAGCGCGGGACCCCGGCAGGCCTGGTCGTGGCCTTCCGCTGTTGACACCGGGAGTCGGCCGGTCGTTGACTCACGCGTCCGGTGGACCAGGTGGTGACGTGGCGCGAGGTCTTTACGCGCGGGTCATCGAGAGGGGGAGGGTGTCCGTGCGCAGAAGCAGGAGGAGATCCTTTTTCGGGCGGCGTGTTCTGTCCGTGTGGCTGCTCGGCCTGCTGTTTTCCGTCTCCGTCGTGGGGTGCGGAAGCCAGAGCAGGCTGGGGAAGGCGAAGCATGTGGTCGAAGGTGATCTGTCCGGTCGCTGGACGAGTCGGAGCGGATCCTCTCTCGTCCTGGGTGCGGACGGGAAGTTCTCCGCGGAAAGCCTGAACTCCTCCTACACGAAAGGCGCCGGGATAAAGGTCGTCGCCGAGGAGACGGTGGAAGGCTCCGGCTCGTGGACCTTCGGGGACTACGGCGCCGGGCCCAAAGTGGACCTGAGGTTCACCGGCGGCGGAGTTCTGACCCTTTACGTGGCCGCCCTGGACGGGGACACCGTCATGTGGGCGTGGGTGGACGACGGGGGCCAGTCCGTTCTGGAGAAGCAGGGGCCATGAGAACGGCCGTCCGCCCCTGACCGGTGTCAGGGGCGGACGGCCGTTGGAGCCGGGGCCGCTCAGGCCGACTCGCGCCAGCGGTTGGTGATCGGGAGGCGGCGGTCCTTGCCGAAGCCCTTGGGGGAGATCTTCGTGCCCGGCGGGTACTGGCGGCGCTTGTACTCCGCGGTGTCCACCATCCGCAGCGTCTTCGCCACCAGTTCCGGGTCGAAACCGGCCGCGACGATCTCGGCGAGGCCCTGGTCCCGGTCGACGTACAGCTCCAGGATGCGGTCCAGTACGTCGTAGTCGGGCAGCGAGTCCGTGTCGACCTGGCCGGGGCGCAGCTCGGCGCTGGGCGGCTTGGTGATGGACGCCTCGGGGATCGGCGGGGTCTGCCCACGCTCCTCGGCGGCCCGGTTGCGCCACTTCGCGAGGCGGAAGATCGACGTCTTGTAGACGTCCTTGATCGGGCCGTACGCGCCGACCGAGTCGCCGTAGAGGGTGGAGTAGCCGACCGCCAGCTCGGACTTGTTGCCCGGGGCGAGGACGATCTGGCCCTCCTGGTTGGAGACGGCCATCAGCGTCGTGCCGCGCAGCCGGGACTGGAGGTTCTCCTCCGCGAGCCCGGTGAGCCCCAGCGAGCCCATGTACGCGTCGAACATCGGCTCGATCGGTACGGTGCGGAAGTTCAGCCCGGTGCGGCGGGCCAGCTCGGCCGCGTCGCCCTTGGAGTGGTCCGAGGAGTACTTCGACGGCATGGAGATGCCGTACACGTTCTGCGCGCCCAGCGCGTCGCAGGCGATGGCCGCCACGAGCGCCGAGTCGATCCCGCCGGAGAGCCCGATCAGCACACTGCGGAAGCCGTTCTTCGCGGCGTACGCCCGCAGGCCCACGACCAGCGCCGAGTACAGCTCCTCGTCGTCGTCCAGCCGCTCGGCGTAGCCGCCGGTCAGCTCCGCCGGGTAGGCCGGAAGGGGCTCCTCGGAGAGCACCACGTGGTCGATCCGCAGGCCGTCCTGGACCACCCCGGACGGCGCCTCGGCGGCGGCCGCCGGAAGATCCAGGTCGAGCACCACACTGCCCTCGGCGAACTGCGGGGCGCGGGCGATGACCTCGCCGTCCCGGCCGACGACGATCGAGTCGCCGTCGAAGACCAGCTCGTCCTGGCCGCCGATCATCGCCAGGTACGCGGTGGTGCAGCCGGCCTCCTGGGCCCGCTTGCGGACCAGCTCCAGCCGGGTGTCGTCCTTGTCCCGCTCGTACGGCGAGGCGTTGATCGACAGCAGCAGCCCGGCACCTGCGGCCCGCGCGGCGGGCACCCGGCCGCCGTCCTGCCAGAGGTCCTCGCAGATCGCGAGCGCCACGTCGACGCCGTGCACCCGCACCACCGGCATCGAGTCGCCCGGCACGAAGTACCGGAACTCGTCGAAGACCCCGTAGTTGGGCAGGTGGTGCTTGGCGAACTTCAGCGCCACCTGCCCGCGGTGCAGCACCGCGGCGGCGTTCTGCGGGGCCCCGGCGGGCTGCCCGTAGCGGGGCTGGGCCGTCTCGGAGCGGTCGAGGTAGCCGACCACCACCGGCAGCTCCCCGAACCCCTCCGCGTCGAGCCGGGCGGCGAGCGCGAGCAGTGCCCGCCGGGACGCCTCGACGAAGGACGGGCGCAGCGCCAGGTCCTCGACGGGGTAGCCGGTCAGCACCATCTCAGGGAACGCCACCAGGTGGGCGCCCTGTTCGGCGGAGTGCCGGGTCCAGTGGACGATCGCCTCGGTGTTGCCGGCGAGATCGCCGACGGTCGAGTCGATCTGATTCAGTGCGAGACGTAGTTGAGGCACGGGCACCAGTGTAATCGTCTGACTGACGCAATGTCCGCGCGGGCCGCGGAACGGTCGCCGCGGCCCGCCGGGGCCCCGCCCGGTGGCGGATCAGGTCCGGTAGCCGAGGACGGTCATCATGCCCATGTCCGAGTGGTAGATGTTGTGGCAGTGCAGCATCCACAGCCCCGGGTTGTTCGCCTCGAACTCGACGCCCAGGGAGCTGTTCGGCCGGACGATCGCGGTGTCCTTGCGCGCCCAGTGCGACCGGCCCCGCTCGGTGGACCAGTGGCGCCGCCCGGCCGGGCCGACCACGCCGAAGGAGTGCCCGTGCAGATGGATCGGGTGCCACATCTCCGTGGCGTTGTAGAACTCCAGCCGGACCCGCTCGCCCGCCCGCACCGGGTGGCGCTGGTGCGGGTTGTACGGATCGTGGTTGAAGGCCCAGTTGTAGTCCCGCATGTTGCCGGTCAGCTTGAACCGGAGGGTCCGGTCGAACCCGCGCCCGGGCAGCTCCACCGACTCGTCCGGCCTCAGGTCGAACGCCTCGACCAGCCGCCCGTCCAGCTCCTTGGGGCGGACGTTCGCGGCGGGGGCGGTCCCCTTGCCGGTGCGGAGCAGGGCCAGCGCCGTGGCGTTCTTGCCCTCCGCCAGCGCGGTCAGCGGGAAGACTCCGTCGCCCGCGGTGACCACCACGTCGTACCGCTCGCCCATGCCCAGCAGCAGGGCGTCGGTCGTGGCGTGCCGGACCGGGTAGCCGTCGGTGTGGGTGACCGTCATCCGGTGGCCGCCGAGCGCCACCCGGAAGGCGGTGTCGCCGCCCGCGTTGATGATCCGGATGCGGATGCGCTCGCCGGGCTTGGCCGTGAAGGTGGTGGGGGCCTTCGGGACGCGCCCGTTGATCAGGTAGTACGGGTAGGCGACGTCGCCCCCGTGGCTGCCGAGCAGCTTGCTGTACGAGTGCTTCTCCAGCCGCGAGGGCCCGCTGAGCGGCTTCCCGCCGTTGGACTTGGCGGGCTTCCCGGGCGCGCCGTGCGCGCCCGCGCCGTGGCTCATGCCGTGGCCCATGCCGCCCCGGCCGTGGCTCAGCTCGTTCATCACCGAGTCGGGCGTCGAGCCGTCCACCCCGTCGACCCAGTCGTCGAGGACGACGACCCACTCCTTGTCGTACTTCAGGGGCTCCTTCGGGTCGTCGACGATCAGGGGCGCGTACAGCCCCCGGTCCTGCTGGACGCCCGTGTGCGGGTGGAACCAGAACGTCCCGGCGTGCGGCACGGTGAACCGGTAGGAGTACTCGGTCTTCGGCCCGATCGGCGCCTGGGTCACCTCGGGGACGCCGTCCATGTTGTTCCGGACGTTGAGGCCGTGCCAGTGCAGTGACGTTTCCGCGGGGAGGTTGTTGGCCAGGGTGAGCGCCAGGGTGTCGCCCATGGTGACCCGGAGCTCCTTGCCGGGGAGCCGGCCGTCGTACGCCCAGGAGCCGACGGTGAGCCCGCCCAGGTCGAGCTGGGCGGGGGCGGCGACCAGGCTCACCTTCCGCAGCGGGCCGACGCCCCGCTTGGCCTCGGCCGCGGCCACCTCCGGCCCGTCGGGGGAGACGTACTCGCCCTTCGAGCGCTTGCCGGGGCCGCCCCCGCGGTTCGCGCCGCCGTTGCCCGTACCGCCGGCGGCCGGGCCGTCGGTCTTCCGGCCGTCGTGGCCGCTGCCGGAGTCGCCGGAGCAGCCGGCCAGTGCCGCCGCACCCGCGGTGGCGACGGCGGCGCCGAGCACGGCGCGCCTGGTGGGGGAAGTACGCATGACGGAGTGCACCTCGGAGTCTGTTCGGTGGGTCTGGCTGCTGGGGGAGGGGGAGGCGCGCCCCTTCTATATCAGCGAACCGAACAGGTGCGACTGTCCGTATGTCGTACGTCCACACAGGGTCATGCCGAGCACACTACCCCCGCCGGGTATCACTCGCGCGCCGAGCGGCCGCGCGTCCCGCGACCGTGTCCGTACGGCCCCGGTGGCGGGAGGACGTGCCACGGCCCGGAACCCCTCGGAGGAGGGTTCCGGGCCGTGGCCGCGGGACGGGTGCGCCGGCGCGGTCAGCCGTGCGCGTAGACCTGCGCCGCCCAGCCGGCGATCTGCTCGTCGCTGAGGTGCTGCGCCAGGTCGGCCTCGCTGATCATGCCGATCAGCTTCTTGTTCTCGACCACCGGGAGCCGGCGGATGCGGTGCGTCTGCATCTCCTCCAGCACCGTCTCCACCTCCGCCTCGGCGTCGATCCAGCGCGGCGTGCCATGGGCGAGGTCGCCCGCCGTCATCTTCGCCGGATCGTGGCCCATGGCCACGCAGCCGACCACGATGTCGCGGTCCGTGAGGATGCCGATCATCCGGTCCTGCTCGCCGTTGGCCGAGATGGGCAGCGCGCCGACCTTGTGGTCGCGCATCAGCTGCGCGGCCCGGTCGAGCGTCTCGTGCGCGGGGATCCAGGTGGCCCCGGTGTGCATGATGTCCTTGGCGGTGGTCATGAGGGATTCCTCCTGCGTGCCGATGGGCATGCCGTACGCCCCCGAGCGAACCCATCGTCATGGGTCCGTTCGGGGGATGCGACCGCTATCACCCGTTCGGGTGTATCTGGCGCCTTTCGCGCACGCTCGGGGCCGCTCGGAACACGCTCCGCAGCCGGAGGGGACCCCTCAGGGGCGGGGTGCGGCCCCGCGCGCGGTCAGCATGCCGGCCATCGCGTCCAGCTCCGACTGCTGAGCCTCGACCATCCCTCGGGCCAGCCGCCGCTCCGCGGGCACCGCGCACAGCTCGGCGCAGCCGCGGGCCATGTCGATGCCGCCCTTGTGGTGGTCGGTCATCAGCTGGAGGTAGAGCACCTCGGCGGCCCGGCCGCTCGCCTTCCGGAGCCGGTCCAGCTCCGTCCGGGTGGCCATGCCGGGCATCAGGGAGCCGTCGTGCGGCCGGTACGCGGTGCCCGGCTCGCCCGCCCCGGTCATCCCGGGCATGTCCGCCATCGGGTGCTCCGCGTGCCCGGCCGACATCCACGCCATCGGCGGGCCGGACACCGCCTTCGGCAGCTCCCACAGGTCCAGCCAGCCGAGCAGCATGCCGCGCTGGTTGGCCTGCGTGTTGACGATGTCGTACGCGAGCCGGCGCACCTCCTCGTCCCGTGTGCGGTCGCGCACGACGAAGGACATCTCCACCGCCTGCTGGTGGTGGACGGCCATGTCACGGGCGAACCCGGCGTCCGCCGAGTCCACCGAGGGCGGGCCCGCCGCCGTGGCGCGGTGGTCCGTACCGCTCCCGCTCCCGTCCCCGTGCGCGGAGGCGACCGTCGCCACCCCCGCGCAGAGCAGTGCGAGCGCCGCGACGGAGGCCGCCGCCCGCCGGCCGCGGCGTACGCGCCTCACGCGCTCCGGCCCGGTCACGGCGCCTCCAGCCCGCCCGAGCACGTGGCACCGGGCTCGGGGGTCTGCGGCCCCTGGACGAACTGCGAGAAGAACTGGTCGACCCTGGGGTCGTCGGCGCCGTCCACCGTCAGCTGCTTGCCCCAGGCGGTCAGCATGATCGTCCCGGACTGGTCCGCGTACGGGCTCATCAGCGAGTACGGCGTCCTGGACACCCGTTCGGAGAGCTTGTCCAGATCGGCGCGCGGCGCCTTGGCGGTGTAGGTCACCCACACCGATCCGTGCTCCAGCGCGTGCACGGCGTTCACGTCGGGGATCGCCTTCGGGTAGACCGCGCCGTCGCAATTCATCCAAACGGGGTTGTGGTCACCCCCGACCGGAGGCTTCATCGGGTACGTGACGGGACCGTTGACGTGATTGCGGGTCAGCTTCGACGCGTCCCAGCTCCGCAGCCCCTCGATCTTCCCGTCCGGCTTGCCGGTGGGGCCGCCGTGCCCGGTCGCGGGCGCCTTGCCGTCGCCCATCGCGCCGTCGGCAGGCGTGGACGGCTTCTGCTCGGACGCCTCGGACGTGGTCAGCACCAGATAGGAGCCGAAGCCGACCAGGCCCAGGACGACGAGCACGCTCAGACCTATGGCCAGGGCGCGGTCGCGGCGACCGCCGGGGCGGTAGGCGTCCTGCGGCTGGTCCACGGGGTTGTGCGGGGCGAAGCTCATGGCGTCAGGTCCTTCTGCGAAGGGGCGGTCACGGACAGGGACACCGGCGTGCGCGGGACCGTCGCGAAGACGCTTCGCCCCCGGCGCGCCGTGGGCGCCGATCGTAGTGGGTGGCCGGGTGCTCCATCTCACTCCGTGTGCGTAATCTGGGTGAAATCCCGGGTCGTGACACTGGAGCTCCTCCCCCTGTCCCGGGCGGTGGTGCACGGACCGTCTGAACTGCAAGGATGTGGCTATGGACAAGCAGCAGGAATTCGTCCTCAGGACGCTTGAGGAGCGCGACATCCGCTTCGTGCGGCTGTGGTTCACCGACGTCCTCGGCTACCTCAAGTCCGTCGCCGTGGCCCCCGCCGAGCTGGAGCAGGCGTTCGACGAAGGCATCGGCTTCGACGGCTCCGCCATCGAGGGCTTCGCCCGGGTGTACGAGTCCGACATGATCGCCAAGCCGGACCCGGGCACCTTCCAGATCCTGCCGTGGCGGGCCGAGGCCCCGGGCACCGCCCGGATGTTCTGCGACATCCTGATGCCGGACGGCTCGCCGTCCTTCGCCGACCCGCGCTACGTCCTCAAGCGCATCCTCGCCAAGACCTCCGACCTGGGCTTCACCTTCTACACCCACCCGGAGATCGAGTTCTTCCTGCTGAAGGACAAGCCGGTCGACGGCAGCCGCCCCACCCCCGCCGACAGCTCCGGCTACTTCGACCACACCCCGCAGAACGTCGGCATGGACTTCCGCCGCCAGGCGATCACCATGCTCGAATCCATGGGCATCTCGGTCGAGTTCAGC
This sequence comes from Streptomyces sp. NPDC092952, assembly GCF_044754785.1. NCBI lineage: Bacteria > Bacillati > Actinomycetota > Actinomycetes > Kitasatosporales > Streptomycetaceae > Streptomyces > Streptomyces sp. NPDC092952. The sequence goes on from NZ_JBIVPT010000005.1 coordinate 113,020, forward strand.
CACCACGAGGGCGCCCCCGGGCAGCAGGAGATCGACCTGCGGTACGCGGACGCGCTCTCCACCGCCGACAACGTCATGACCTTCCGGCTGGTGATGAAGCAGGTCGCGCTGGAGCAGGGTGTGCAGGCGACCTTCATGCCGAAGCCGTTCTCCGAGTACCCCGGCTCGGGGATGCACACCCACCTCTCGCTCTTCGAGGGCGACCGCAACGCCTTCTACGAGTCGGGCGCCGAGTACCAGCTCTCCAAGGTCGGCCGCTCCTTCATCGCCGGTCTGCTCACCCACGCGGCGGAGATCTCCGCCGTCACCAACCAGTGGGTCAACTCCTACAAGCGGATCTGGGGCGGCTCCTCCCGCGCCGCGGGCGCCGGCGGCGAGGCACCCTCGTACATCTGCTGGGGCCACAACAACCGCTCCGCGCTCATCCGCGTCCCGATGTACAAGCCGGGCAAGACCGGCTCCTCCCGGGTGGAGGTCCGCTCCATCGACTCCGGCGCCAACCCGTACCTGACGTACGCGGTGCTGCTCGCCGCGGGCCTCAAGGGCATCGAGGAGGGCTACGAGCTCCCGCCCGGCGCCGACGACGACGTCTGGGCGCTCTCCGACGCGGAGCGCCGCGCGATGGGCATCGAGCCGCTCCCGCAGAACCTGGGCGAGGCGATCGCGCTGATGGAGAAGAGCGAACTGGTCGCCGAGACCCTCGGCGAGCACGTCTTCGACTTCTTCCTGCGCAACAAGAAGCAGGAGTGGGAGGAGTACCGCTCCGAGGTCACCGCCTTCGAGCTGAAGAACCTGCTGCCGGTGCTGTAACCGCAGGTCAGGCGCCCAGAGACCAGAAAGCGGGCGGGCCACCCGGTTCAACCGAGGTGACCCGCCCGCAGTCATGATCAGCTCTGGGCCGTCTGTGGGCCGTCAGGCCCGAACGGGCGGCCCAAGTACACCTTGTCCATGGCGACGCGGGCCCGCCCCTCGCTGCTCGGGAGGAGGTGCGTGTACGTCCGGAGAGTGAACCCGGGGTCGGTGTGCCCGAGGTACGTACTCAATGCCTTGATGTTCTCCCCGGCGTCCAGGAGCACGGACGCGTAGAAGTGCCGCAGCGCGTGCATCCCGTGCTCTCGCGCGGCGGTATGGCGCTTGCCCGGTTCGGCCGGCGGAATGACGTCGGCCGCGACGAGGGCGGACTTCCAGAGTCGAGTATTGAAGTCGGTACGCCTTACCGCGCCCTTGCCGTCCGGCCGCACGAAGAGGAGGCGCTTGGTGACCGGCTTTCCGTCCGGGCGTGCCCACGGCAGGGTCACAGCCAGGGGAGGGAAGTCTGCCAGGTGCTTCTTCAACGCGTCGGCCACCTGAGGTGACAGAGGTGCGTCCCGCACCTTTTGTCGCTTGGGCAAGGCGAACACCAACTCGCCCTGCACTAATTTGACTTGGTATCCGACGTGCACCCATCCTGCGCCGAATCGGATCTCCTCCTCAGACAAGCCGAAGATCTCACCCTGGCGAAGGCCGCAACCCGCACCGAGATCGACCATCGCCCGGTACTGCTCAGGCAGCGCGCTCTGCACCGCAAAGACTCGGCCGGCACACCAGGGCGCGACCTGTTGAGGATTGCGTGCCGGGCCCGTACGGTGCTGGCACTGCATGGGTTCTTGCGAATAAACCGAGGAGTTGCGGTGGTGAGCAACAACTCTGCCCAGTGCGTGAGGGCCTTTTTGGACCGTCATGGGTTGGGGGGATACATCGCCGCGATCGTGGGCCGCCCGTCGGAGCAGCCGCATCTCATGAAGCCGAACCCGTATCCGCTGATCCACGCCGCTGAACTGATGCACGTAGACGTCTCTGTATGCACTCTGATCGGTGACTCAGTGACTGACATCCAAGCCGCGCGGGCTGCTGGAGCCAGCGTGATCGGCTACGCCAACAAGCCCACCAAGGCCGAAACGTTCGCTTCGCTGGGTGCCAACGCCATCACCTATGAGATGCAGGCCATCGCGGACGCCCTCTCCGTCGGGCAGATCTCCTAGCCAGCACCCAGACCGGGTTACAGGTTTCTCTACCTCATCAAGGTGCCCGCGCAAGGCGCGGGCTGGCCCCTTGGGCCTGGCCCTCAGCGCCTTCGGCGCCAGGGCCCGCCCCAGTGGTCTCAGCAACTATTCTGGCCTTGAGGCGAGAACCAATCCGCGGGTTAAGGATATGCCTCCGGCGGGGGCGCTCAGACTCCGGGATGGACGGGGCGCCGTTCGCGAGTGCCGGCCGGAGCGTGGCGAGCGTCGTGGGCTCCCATCCCGACCACCTTCGACCCAGGCAGAGCCGAGCAGTCGCGGCCCAGGGCGTCAAGCTCGTTCGTACAGTGGCGCGCTCCACCTTGACGCCCTGAACCACGACCGCTCCACGGTGTGTGGGTCGAAGGCGGACTGGATGGGAGCTGGGGTGAGTGGTGGGCTGATGGGGAGCACGCACCGCGCCATTTCATGACTTGCGTCACACTGCCCGCCCGTCGGATAGCTTGCTGTCGCCACTTAGTCGATGAGACACAGGGTTTGCAGCTTCCCAAATTAGGAAGCTCCTAACTTTCGGATCTGCGCCCTACCAGCGCGTTTTCAATCGCTACCTTGTTGTACGTACAGCCTTATCGACATTTATGGCGGCCGAGTAAATTGGCAGTCGGAAAGCGTGAAAGGGAGGGGGTAGGTGCGCGCATACCCGACGGCCGTGCCATGGGCCATGATGCATTCACCAAGCAAGAGGGCCACCTCACCGGCTGAGTTAGGCGCCCGGACGGTGAAGGTGGCCACAAGCCTCAGGAGGCTCAACATGAGTCTGACGCATTGTGCCCGTCAGTCAAGCGCATGGTTCTTCCTTCGACTGGTGGTGATCGCGATCATTGTCGTGATCATTCACGTGTACCCGGCGATCTCCGGCTTCGTGCGTAGCACGGGGGAGGCGCTCGCACTCTCGGCCTTCCTTGCCGAGATGGGGGCCGCCCTCAAGGATCCGGCTACCGGCATGCTCCGTAACATCAGGTCGGCTTTGCCCACCCTCAGCTAGGCCAGGCGGCGCGGTTCCCCGTGCCACACCCGCGCTGGATGGCTGGATGGGCGGGGGCTCGCGGGGAACTGTGGCTGCCAGCAGGGACCACAGTAGACAGCGCTCCGGGCCGTCTCGGGGCCGTGGAAGGTCGCTCAACGATGAACAACGCTGACAACCACTAACAGCTCGACAGCAGGTCGCAGCGCCGCTCAGTGCGTGACCGCAGGTCAGAAACCTCTCAATTCAGTTGCTGCGCAACAAGAAGCAGGAGTGGGAGGAGTACCGCAGCGAGGTCACCGCCTTCGAGCTGAAGAACTTGCTGCCGGTGCTGTAGACGCAGGTCGGCGGCCTGGAAGGCGTTACGTGGGCGGGGTCGCCCGGTTCGGTGGGGGCGACCCGGCCCCGGTCGTGCTCGCGGGGCGTTGTGCTGTCCGGCCGCCGAGGCGAGGATGAGGGACTTCGAACGTCAGATGATCGGGGTCCATGGTGAGTCTGGCCGGACAGATATTGCCGCTCGCGGGTGTGGTCCTGGGCGCGGTGATGTCGTTCCTGGTGAGCAGCTTGAACGAGCGGACGAGATGGCGCAGACAGCAAGCCGTCCGCTGGGATGAACGTCGGCTGGCCGCCTACGCCGAGTACGCCCACGCCGTCAAGGAACTGGCGGCCCGCTATCAGATGATCGCCGCCGCACGCGGACTCGTCTCGGGTCCGGTGCCTCTGGAGCCGACTCCCGAAGTGCTGAAGGAGGTGGGTGAGCTGGAATCCCGGCGCTCCGCCTTGTCGGAAACGCTCGGGCTGCTCGGTGACACGGAGGCGAACACCGCGTCCAAGACGGTGGACCACTGCCTGTGGCGGCTGGAGCTCCTGGCCCGGGGCATCGCCACGGAGGTCGAACAGGACTGGGATCAGGCCTATCTGGACTTCCGGGAGGCCCGGAGCCGCTACGTCGCGCACGCCCGAGCCAGCCTCGGCGTGCCGGGGGCCGTGGCCCAGGACGTGGCCTGGCCGGCGGCATGGCGTCCTGCGACGGGGGCTTCGCCCTCGGAGTGACGCGCAGTCGACAGCAATGGCGGAGCGCCCGCGGGGTGTCGGGCAGTGTGCCGTTCCCGGTGCCGGGATCGTCCACGGGCTTCGCCGGGGTCATGCCGGGAGGAAGTCCGGCCACCAGGGTGGAACGTTCGCCGGGCACGACGGGGTGGGGTAGGAGTCCGGCATACCGAGCCACGTGACGAGGAACCAGGCGAACCACAGAGTGAAGACGAGCCCTGCGATCAGGGCCGCTCTGTGATGACGTTTCCCGAGGGTGTTGTTCAGGACCACCCACGGAACCGCAGTGGCGATCCATATGAGAGGCGCGAGAAACAGCAACGTCGAGCTGTTGGCCGCCGCGTTGGCGCCGATGTCACAAGAAGCCCATGCTCTTCCGATGGCGGTAATGGTCACCATCGCGGTCAGCCCACCGAACAGGACCCCCGAGCCGGCTCTTCCGAACCGGCGGGCCCCGGGGCTCGACGGCTCCGCTCCCACGATTTCCCCCGCCCCGTCGTAGATGTGCGGAGAGTACCAAGACTCCAAGGGAGCCCTCCGGGGCCCTTGGGCTGCTCTGGCACCGGTCGGTCGTTCCTGGGCTTTCGAAGCCGTCGCCGCCTTCGAGCCGAGGAACCTGCTGCCGGTGCTCTGGCCCCGCATTCCTTACCAGGGGACGGAGGCTTCCGCGAGCCCCGGCCCGCAGCGCTCCTCGCACCCCTGGACCAGCCGTGAACCGCTCTCGAACGACAGGCCGAAACGCTCGAACTGGCCCTGGGTTCAAGCCCGTTGGGGGACTGGTAGGAAAGTTTCCTGTTCGCTAGCATTCCCGGCGGTGGCTCGGCGCGGTGCCCTCCGTTCGACGCACCTCGGGGCATGACGCGCTCAGTGAGAGCTCTGGCCCGGCCACCACGACCCCCGTCCCCACGCGCCCGTACGCGGGCCGGGCGCGGGTCACCCGCACAGCTGCCCAGCTCTCGCCAACCCCCCACACAGGCCAGGAGTTCAGGGATGCAACCGAACGGTTCTGCTTTGCTCCGCCCGCCCGGGCGGCACCGCACGGTGGGCGTGGTCGTCGCCGCCGTACTCGTCCTCGTCGGCGGGCTGCTGCTCGCCTACCCCGAACGGGCCGGCGCCGCCGACCCCCTCATCTCCCGTGACCGCACCGCCACCTCCTCCTCCGACGAGACCTCCGACCTCGGGCCGCAGAACGCCTTCGACGGCGACCCGGCCACCCGCTGGGCGAGCGCCGAGGGCAAGGACCCGCAGTGGATCGCCGTCGACCTCGGCGACGGGGCCCAGGTCAGCCGGGTGAAGCTCGGCTGGGAGGACGCGTACGCCAAGGCGTACCGGATCGAGATCTCCGCCGACGGCTCCACCTGGACCAAGCTCGCCGAGGAGACCGCCGGTGACGGCGGCACCGACGACTGGGCCTCGCTCACCGGCAAGGGCCGCTACCTGCGCGTGTACGGCACCGCCCGCGCCACCTCCTACGGCTACTCGCTGTACGAGGTCGAGGTCTACGGCACCGCCGGCAGCCAGCCCCCGCAGACCGGCGGCTTCACCGTCGTCGCCGCCGGGGACATCGCCGCCCAGTGCACCGCCTCCGACAGCGGCTGCGCCCACCCCAAGACCGCCGCGCTCGCCCAGAAGCTGGACCCGAAGTTCTACCTGACCATGGGCGACAGCCAGTACGACGACGCCCGGATCGCCGACTTCCGCGCCTACTACGACAAGACCTGGGGCGCCTTCAAGGCCAAGACCCACCCGGTGCCCGGCAACCACGAGACCTACGACCCGGCCGGATCGCTCGCCGGCTACAAGGCGTACTTCGGCGACATCGCCTACCCCCAGGGCAAGACCTACTACAGCTTCGACGAGGGCAACTGGCACTTCATCGCCCTCGACTCCAACTCCTTCGACAAGACCGCCCAGATCGACTGGCTCAAGGCCGACCTCGCCAAGAACGCCAAGTCCTGCATCGCCGCCTACTGGCACCACCCGCTGTACTCCTCCGGCGGACACGGCAACGACCCCGTCAGCCGCCCCGTCTGGAAGCTGCTCTACGGCGCCAAGGCCGACCTCGTGCTCAACGGCCACGACCACCACTACGAGCGGTTCGCCCCGCAGAACCCGGACGGCAAGGCCGTCGCCGACGGCATCACCGAGATCGTCGGCGGAATGGGCGGCGCCGAGCCGTACCCCATCGAGGAGGTCCAGCCCAACAGCCAGAAGCGGATCAGCGGTGAGTACGGCGTCCTCAAGATGAACTTCGCCGACAACGGCTACAGCTGGACCTACGTCGGCACCGACGGCAAGGCCAAGGACACCAGCCCGAACTACACCTGCCACTGATGATGTACCTGGCGACCACAGGCCGCCGGGACCTGCCGGCCCCGCCCCGCACCGGCGGAGCGGGCCGGCACGTCCCCGGCACCGTCCTCGCGCTCGGCACGGTCAGCCTCGTCACCGACATCTCCTCGGAGATGGTCACCGCGGTGCTGCCGCTCTACCTGGTCCTCGGACTCGGTCTCTCACCCCTCCAATTCGGCTTCCTGGACGGGCTGTTCAACGGTGTCGCCGCCGTCGTGCGGCTCCTCGGCGGATACGCCGCCGACCACGGCCGCGGCCACAAACGGGTCGCCGGCCTCGGCTACGCCCTCTCCGCCCTCTCCCGGATCGGCCTGCTCCTCGCGGGCGGCGCCACCGCGGGCATCGCCGCCGCCCTCGCCACCGACCGGGTCGGCAAGGGCATCCGCACCGCGCCCCGGGACGCGCTGATCACCCTGAGCAGCCCGCCCGAGACCCTCGGCCGCTCCTTCGGCGTCCACCGCGCCATGGACACCACCGGCGCCCTGCTCGGCCCGCTCGCCGCCTTCGCCCTGCTCTGGGCGACCGCCGACGCCTACGACGCGGTGTTCGTCGTCAGCTTCTGCGTCGGGCTGCTCGGCGTGCTGCTCCTGGCCCTCTACGTCCCCGCCGACCGCCCCGCGCCCCGCCCGGAGCCTCGGCCCGCCGCCCGGACCCGGCGCGGACGCAAGGCCTTCGCGGCGCTCCGCGACCCCGCCTTCCGGCGCATCCTCGCGGCGGCCGCCCTGCTCGGCGCGGCCACCGTCGGCGACTCGTTCGTCTACCTCCTGCTCCAGCAGCGCCTCGACCTCCCGGTCGGCTGGTTCCCGCTGCTGCCGCTCGGCGCCGCCGCCTGCTACCTGCTGCTGGCCATACCGGCCGGCCGGATCGCCGACCGGGTCGGCCGACGGCTGCCGTTCCTCTACGGACACCTCGCGCTGCTCGGTGTGTACGCCGTCCTCCTCGCCCCCGCCGGCGGCCCGGCGCCGCTGCTCCTGGTGCCCGTCCTCGCCCTGCTCGGCGTCTTCTACGCCACCACCGACGGGGTCCTGATGGCGCTGGCCGGCCCCGTCCTGCCCGCCGACGGCCGGGCGGGCGGACTCGCCGTGCTCCAGACCGGCCAGGCCCTGGCCCGGATGCTCGCCGCCGCCGGATTCGGCGCCGCCTGGACGCTGTGGGGGCCCGGACCCGCGCTCCGGGCCGCCGCGTCGGTGCTGCTCGTCGCCCTCGTCGGCGGCTGGGCGCTGCTGCCGCGCACCCCCTCCGCCCCCGCCCCCGGCGGGTCGGAGGCCACCACCCCCGAGAGGCGGACCGCATGAGTGCCAGGTTCCCGACCACCGCGACCCCGCTGGGGCCCCGGGCGAGGATCGCCGTCGTGGCGGCCGCGGTGCTGCTCCTCGCGGGCGGTTCCCTCGGCTACGTACTCCACGCCCAGCAGCGGGCCCGGGGCGGACAGGACGGGGCGGACGCCTCGTTCACCCTCGCCGGGCCCGCGCTCTACTTCCGGGACGCCGACGGCGGACGCGTCGCCCACCAGCCGCTCACCGCCGCCCGCACCACCGGGACGCGCACCGCCGGAGGCCCCGTCTGCGACCGCTTCTACGCCGCCGGCGACGGGGCGCTCTGCCTGCGCGCCAAGCCCGGGGTGCTGCCGAGGACGTACGCCGTCGTCCTCGACCGGCAGTTGCGCGAGAAACGCCGGATCACCGTGCCCGGGGTACCCACCCGGGCCCGGGTCTCCGCCTCCGGACGGATGCTGTCCTGGACGGTGTTCGCCACCGGCGACTCGTACGCCACCACCGCCTTCTCCACCCGCACCGCCATCCTCGACCTGCGCACCGGCTACCTCGTCAAGTCCATCGAGAACATCCAGCTCACCCTCGACGGCGCCCGCTACCACGCCCCCGACGTCAACTACTGGGGCGTCACCTTCGCCCGCGACGACAACCGCTTCTACGCCACCGTCTCCACCAAGGGCCGCACCTACCTCGTCGAGGGGAACATGCGGGACTGGACGGCGAAGGCGCTGCGGGAGAACGTCGAATGCCCCTCCCTCTCGCCCGACAACACCCGGCTCGCCTTCAAGAAGAAGGTCTCCGACGACGCCTCCGCGCCCTGGCGGCTGTACGTGCTCGACCTGCGCACCCTGCGCGAGACCCCGCTCGCCGAACAGCGCGGCGTCGACGACCAGGCCGCCTGGCTGGACGACCGCACCCTCGCCTACGCCCTGCCCGGCACCGGCGGCCGCAAGAACGACATCTGGACCGTCCCCGCCGACGGAACGGGCACCCCCCGGCTCGCCGTGGAAGGAGGCTCGTCCCCCGTTGCGGTGACCGGCTGAACGGACCGGCGGAGCGGGGGCGCACGGACCGGCGCGCGGTGTAAGGTGACGCGTCCCCACCCGGGGGCCGACCAAGGAGGTGAGACCCATTACCGCTGTACCAGGCTGGGTGCTCACCGCCCGCGACCGCGCGACCGACCCGAGGTAGGGCCGTCCGGCGGAGCGCCCATCGGCTTCCCGAAAGGCTCCGCCATGTCGCTCGTCCCCGCTCCGCCCACCCGTTCCACCGTCGTCACCGCCCTGCGCTCCGCCGGCTGCGTATTCGCCGAGGACGAGGCCGATCTGATCCTCGCCGCCGCCGGTGACCCCGCCGCCCTCGCGGCCATGGTCGGCCGGCGGGTGGCCGGCCACCCGCTGGAACACGTCCTCGGCTGGGCCGAGTTCGACGGGCTGCGGATCACCGTCGGCCCCGGCGTCTTCGTACCCCGCCGCCGCACCGAGTTCCTGCTCCACCAGGCCGCCGCGCTGGCCCGGCCGGGGGCCGTCGTCGTCGACCTGTGCTGCGGCTCCGGCGCCCTGGGGGCCGCGCTCGCCGCCCGGACCGGCCCGGTCGAACTGCACGCCGCCGACGTCGAACCCGCCGCCGTGCGCTGCGCCCGCCGCAACGTCACCGGCACGGGCCGGGTGTACGAGGGCGACCTCTTCGAACCGCTCCCCGGCACCCTGCGCGGCCGGGTGGAGATCCTGCTCGCCAACGTGCCGTACGTGCCCACGGACGACGTCGGGCTGCTCCCGCCCGAGGCCCGCGTCCACGAACCCCGGGTGGCGCTCGACGGGGGACCGGACGGCCTCGACGTCCTGCGCCGGGTCGCCGCCGAGGCCCCGCACTGGCTGGCCCCGGGCGGCCATCTGCTCGTCGAGACCAGCGAACGGCAGGCGGCCCGCGCCGAGGAGACCCTCGCCCGGCACGGCCTGACCACCCGGGTGGCCGCCTCCGACGAGCTGTACGCCACCGTCGTCGTCGCGACCCGTGCCGGGGACATCCCTTAGGCTCGGGACCGCTGGACGGTGTGTGGGCGGCGGAGCGGGAGAGCACGTAATGACGACAGCGCCGGGGCGCAGGAGCAGCACGTTCACCCGATTGCTGCGGCACGGGTTCACCGACCCCTCCACCGCCGAGCGCCTGCTCGACCAGCCCGAGCTGTCCTCGGTCCGCGCCGACCCGGTGCTGCTCGAAGCGCTCGGCGCCACCGCCGACCCCGATCTGGCCCTGCACGGCCTGGTCCGGATCGTCGAGGCCGAGACGCCGGACGACCGGCAGATGCTGCTCGACACCCTGATCACCGCCAAGCCGCTCCGCGACCGTCTGCTCGGGGTGCTCGGCGCGTCCGAGGCGCTCGGCGACCACCTCGCCCGCCACCCCCGTGACTGGCAGGCCCTGGCCACGTACGAGGCCGCCGACCTGCACCCCGGCGTGGCCGAGTTCGAGGAGGGGCTCGCCGGGGCCGACGACCCCGACGCGCTGCGCGTCGCCTACCGCCGCTGCCTGCTGGCCATAGCCGCCCGCGACGTGTGCGGCACCACCGACGTCGCGGAGGCCGCCGCCGAACTGGCCGACCTGGCCACCGCGACGCTGCGGGCGGCGCTCGCCATCGCCCGTACGGCCGCGTCCGAGGACGCGGCCCGCTGCCGGCTCGCCGTCATCGCGATGGGCAAGTGCGGCGGCCACGAGCTGAACTACGTCTCCGACGTCGACGTCATCTTCGTCGCGGAGGCGGCCGACGGCTTCGAGGAGGGCGAGGCCGTACAGGCCGCCACCCGGCTGGCCGCCCACATGATGCGGATCTGCTCCGACACCACCGTCGAGGGCACCATCTGGCCGGTCGACGCCAACCTCCGCCCCGAGGGCCGCAACGGCCCCCTGGTGCGCACGCTCTCCTCGCACCTCGCGTACTACCAGCGCTGGGCCAAGACCTGGGAGTTCCAGGCGCTGCTCAAGGCCCGTCCGGTCGCCGGCGACCCGGAGCTCGGCGCGGAGTACGTCGAGGCCGTGTCGCCGCTGGTCTGGCAGGCCGCGGACCGGGAGAACTTCGTCCCCGACGTCCAGCGGATGCGCCGCCGGGTCGTCGACAACATCCCCGCCGACCGGGTCGACCGGGAACTCAAGCTCGGCCCCGGCGGGCTGCGGGACGTCGAGTTCGCCGTCCAGCTCCTCCAGCTGGTGCACGGCCGCAGCGACACCGGCCTGCGCAGCGGCACCACCCTGAAGGCGCTGGCCGCACTCGCCGAGGGCGGCTACGTCGGCCGGGTGGACGCCGCCCAGCTCGACGACGCCTACCGCTTCCTGCGCGCCATGGAGCACCGCATCCAGCTCCACCGGCTGCGCCGCACCCACCTCGTCCCGGAGGACGCCCCCGACCTGCGGCGGATCGGCCGCTCCCTCGGGATGCGCACCGACCCGATCACCGAGCTCAACCAGGCGTGGAAGCGGCACGCCTCGGTGGTGCGGCGGCTGCACGAGAAGCTCTTCTACCGGCCGCTGCTCGACGCCGTCGCCCAGCTCGCCCCCGGCGAGACCCGGCTCAGCGCGAAGGCCGCCGGGCACCGGCTCGAAGCCCTCGGCTACGCCGACCCGGCCGCCGCGCTGCGCCATCTGGAGGCGCTGTCGTCCGGGGTGTCCCGCAAGGCCGCCATCCAGCGCACGCTGCTGCCGGTGCTGCTCGGCTGGTTCGCGGACTCCGCCGACCCGGACGCCGGACTGCTCGGCTTCCGCAAGGTCTCCGACGCGCTGGGCAAGACCCCCTGGTACCTGCGGCTGCTGCGGGACGAGGGCGCTGCGGCGGAGAACCTGGCGCGGGTGCTGTCGGCCGGGCGGCTCGCCCCCGACCTGCTGCTGCGGGCCCCGGAGGCGGTGGCGCTCCTCGGCGACCCGCAGGGGCTGCGGCCGCGCACCCGGGAGCACCTGGAACAGGAGGTGCTGGCCGCGGTGGGGCGCGCGGAGGGGGCGGAGACCGCCGTGGCGGTGGTGCGCGGGGTGCGGCGGCGCGAGCTGTTCCGGACCACGGCCGCCGACCTGATCGGCTCGTACGGCACGGAGGAGAACCCGGCGGAGGAGGACCCCGGGGCGCTCGTCGACCGGGTGGGCGACGCGGTCACCGATCTCACCGCCGTCACCATCGCGGGCGCCCTGCGCGCCGCCGTCCGCGCCCAGTGGGGGGACACCCTGCCCACCCGGTTCGCGGTCATCGGCATGGGCCGGTTCGGCGGCCACGAGCTGGGCTACGGCTCCGACGCCGACGTGCTGTTCGTCCACGCGCCGCGCGAGGGCGTCGACGAGCAGGAGGCGGGCCGGGCGGCGAACGCGGTGGTCTCCGAGATGCGCAGACTGCTCCAACTGCCCACCGCCGACCCGCCGTTGATCATCGACGCGGATCTGCGCCCGGAGGGCAAGAACGGTCCGATGGTCCGTACCCTGCGGTCCTACGACGCCTACTACCGCCGGTGGTCGCTGGTCTGGGAGGCCCAGGCGCTGCTGCGCGCGGAGCCGGTCGCGGGCGACGCGGACCTGGGGCGCGGGTTCATCGATCTGATCGACCCGCTGCGGTACCCGATGGAGGGGCTGGGGGAGGACGCGGTCCGCGAGATCCGCCGGCTGAAGGCCCGGATGGAGTCCGAGCGGATGCCGCGCGGCGCCGACCCCACGCTCCACACCAAGCTGGGGCGTGGCGGGCTGAGCGACGTCGAGTGGACGGTCCAGCTGATGCAGATGCAGCACGGCTGGCGGCTGCCCGGGCTGCGCACCACCCGGACCCGCGAGGCCCTGGCGGCCGCCTGCGCGGCCGGTCTGATCCCGGGGGAGGAGGCCGCGACCCTCGACGAGGCGTGGGTGCTGGCCACCCGGGTGCGCAACGCGGTGATGCTGGTGCGCGGCCGCCCGGGCGACACCTTCCCGTCCGGCCCGCGCGAACTGACCGCGGTCGGCCGGTACCTGGGGTACGAGCCGGGCCATGTCGGGGACATGCTCGACGACTACCGGCGGATCACCCGGCGGGCCCGCGCGGTGGTGGAGGAGCGCTTCTACGGGGCGTGAGCGCCGGGGCGCGGACCGTGCCGGGGCGTGCCGCTACCGGGCCTGCGGCGGGGCCGCCGGTTCCGGGGCCGGCCGCCGCGTCCGGGCGGGCGCCGCCGAGGAGAGGCCGGCCAGTCGGGCCCGTCCGCCCGGCACCGGTACCCGCTTCGCGAGATGGTGCGGCAGCGATCCGTACCAGACGTACGACACCGCGTAGCCGAAGGCCAGGCAGGCCGTGCCGCCCAGCGCGTCCAGCCAGAAGTGGTTGGCGGTCGACACGATGACGGCCAGGGTGAGGGCCGGGTACAGCAGGGCCAGGATCCGCGCCCACGGCGCGGAGACCAGCGCGAACACCGTCAGCCCGCACCAGAGCGACCAGCCGATGTGCATCGAGGGCATCGCCGCGTACTGGTTCGACATGTTCTTGAAGTTGCCCGAGGCCATCGAACCCCAGGTGTGGTGGACCAGCACGGTGTCGACGAAGCGGCTGCCGGCCATCAGCCGGGGCGGTGCGAGCGGGTACAGGTAGTAGCCGAGCAGCGCCGCGCCCGTCGTCGCGAACAGGGTCAGCCGGGCCGCCGCGTAACGGCCGGGGTGGCGGTGGAACAGCCACACCAGTACGCAGACCGTGACGACGAAGTGCAGCGTCGCGTAGTAGTAGTTCATCGAGACGATCAGCCATGTCACGGAGTTCACCGCGTGGTTGACCGACTGTTCGACGGCGATGCCCAGATGCCGCTCGGCCGACCAGATCCGGTCGGCGTTGCGCAGGGCCTCGGCCCGCTGCTCCGGAACGGCGTTGCGGACCAGCGAGTACAGCCAGTAACTGGCCGCGACGAGCAGGATTTCGAACCAGACGCGCGGCCGACGGGGGGCACGGAGCCGGTGGAAGGGGCGGAGGGAACGGAAGGGGCGCGGGGAACGCCCCTCCGACCGGCCTTCCTGTGGCATCACGCTCAATTCACCCATAGGCATAGAGTCTGCCAGAAAACGCCTGTCCGCCCGACGATCCTCCGGCGGGTCAGGGGGTGTGCGGGGAAGTCGGGGCGCGCAGGAGAAGGCCCCCGTCCGCGAACTGCGGAACGGGGGCGCGCGTGCGATGCTGGGCGGGTCGGGTGCCGGTGCCGACGGCCCCGCGAGGGCCGTCAGACGGCGGTGGCCGGGGCGGGTCCCGGGCCCGCGGCCGTCGAGCCGCGCACGACCAGCTCGGGCATGAAGACGAACTCGCTGTGCGGGGCCGGGGTGCCGCCGACCTCCTCCAGCAGGGTGCGTACGGCGGCCTGGCCCATCGCCGTGACCGGCTGGCGGATCGTGGTCAGCGGCGGATCGGTGAACGCTATGAGCGGCGAGTCGTCGTAGCCGACCACCGACAGGTCGCGCGGCACCTCCAGCCCGGCCCGGCGGGCCGCCCGGATCGCGCCGAGCGCCATCATGTCGCTCGCGCACACCACCGCCGTGCAGCCCCGCTCGATCAGCGCCGAGGCCGCCGCCTGACCACCCTCCAGAGTGAACAGCGAATGCTGGATCAGCTCCTCCGCCGCGCCGGGGGCGAGGCCCAACTGCTCCTGCAGGGTGGCGCGGAAGCCCTCGATCTTGCGGAGCACCGGCACGAACCGCTTCGGGCCGACCGCCAGCCCGATCCGCTGGTGCCCCAGCGACACCAGGTGCGTCACCGCGAGCCGCATCGCCGCCCGGTCGTCCGGCGAGATGAACGGCGCCCGGACCTCCGGGGCGAAGCCGTTGACCAGGACGAAGGGAACACCCTTGGCCCGCAGTTGTTCGTAGCGCCGCATGTCCGCCGAGGTGTCGGCGTGCAGTCCGGAGACGAAGATGATGCCCGCCACGCCGCGGTCGACCAGCATCTCGGTCAACTCGTCCTCGGTGGAGCCGCCGGGCGTCTGGGTCGCCAGCACCGGGGTGTAGCCCTGGCGGGTCAGCGCCTGGCCGATCACCTGGGCCAGGGCGGGGAAGATCGGGTTCTCCAGCTCCGGCGTGATCAGGCCGACCAGACCGGCGCTGCGCCGGCGCAGTCGCACGGGGCGCTCGTAGCCGAGGACGTCGAGGGCGGCGAGAACGGATTCACGGGTGGCCGCTGCTACACCGGGCTTGCCGTTCAGTACGCGGCTGACCGTCGCTTCGCTGACCCCCGCCTGAGCTGCGATATCGGCAAGCCTTGCGGTCATGGGAGTGGACTGTACCGGGCGGGTGTCGGATTGCCCACCAGGGGCCGGAGCGGGGCGCCCGGCCGGGCTCGTACGGCGGTTCGGGTGAGGGATCCGGCAATGTCTTGCAAGGTCTTGCGGGCGGCTCCAGGGCTGCCGATCCGACGGTGCGCGCCGTGCGACTCCGGGGCGTGGCCCGCCGTTGCCAAGGTGTGACCTCTTCCGTCAAGAGGCTTGACGGCAACCGTGAGGACACGCGAATGTAACGATCGTTGGAGCTTGCAGAAATCTTCCGCAAACTCTTTCGGCGTTCTTTCATCCTTGTTACGTTCACGTCGACCCGGCGCCGCGACGGAGCGGTTCGGCAGTTGAAGGAGTTCAGATGCGACGTGGCATAACGGCCACCGCCCTGGTCGCGGCCCTGGCGTTCGCGGCGACCGCCTGCGGCAGCGACGACAAGGGGGGCACGAGCAACGGCTCGGGCGAGCTCTCCGGCACCGTGACGTGGTGGGACACGTCGAGCGTGGGCAGCGAGGACAAGGTCTTCAAGAAGATCGCCGAGGGCTTCACCAAGCAGCACCCGAAGGTCAAGGTCAAGTACGTCAACGTCCCCTTCGGCGAGGCGCAGAACAAGTTCAAGAACGCCGCGCAGGCCGGCTCCGGCGCCCCGGACGTCATCCGCTCCGAGGTCGCCTGGACGCCCGAGTTCGCCGACCTCGGCTACCTCGCCCCGCTCGACGGCACCCCCGCGCTGAAGAACGCGGACGACTTCCTGAAGCAGGCCGCCGCCTCCACCAAGTACAACGGCAAGACGTACGCGGTGCCGCAGGTCATCGACTCCATGGGCATCTTCTACAACAAGAAGATGTTCAAGGACGCCGGCGTCGAGCCGCCCGCGACCGTCAACGACCTCAAGACCGTCGCCAAGAAGATCAAGGACAAGACCGGCAAGACCGGCCTCTACCTGCGCGGCGACGACTCGTACTACTTCCTCTCCTTCCTGTACGGCGAGGGCGGCGACCTGGTCGACGCGGGTGCCAAGAAGATCACCGTCGACAACGCGGCGGGCGTCAAGGCGTTCGGCGTCGTGAAGGACCTCGTCGACTCCGGGGCGGCCAAGACCGACGCCACGGACGGCTGGGAGAACATGATGCAGTCGTTCAAGAACGGCGACGTCGCGATGATGATCAACGGCCCCTGGGCCGTGGCCGACACCCTGACCGGCAAGCAGTTCACCGACAAGGAGAACCTGGGCATCGCCCCGGTCCCGGCCGGCTCCGCCGCCCAGGGCGCCCCGCAGGGCGGCCACAACCTCGCCGTCTACGCCGGTTCCAAGAACCTCGACGCCTCCTACGCCTTCGTCGAGTACATGACCTCCGTCGAGTCCCAGGCGCAGGCCGCCGGCGAGCTGAACCTGCTGCCGACCCGCAACTCCGCGTACGCCAAGCAGCAGGCCGTGGACAGCGAGATCGTCCAGTTCTTCAAGCCGGTCGTCGAGACCGCCGTCGAGCGTCCCTGGATCCCGGAGACCGGCAGCCTCTTCGCCCCGCTGAACACCGAGTACACCAAGGTCCTCACCGGCCAGACCACGCCGGAGAAGGCCGCCAAGGCGACCGGCGACTCCTACCGCAAGCTCCTCAAGGACTGGAAGTAACCCAGGAAGGCAGGCCGGCTGATGGCTGTCCACACCAGCCAGTCGGTGGCGAAGGCCGCGGGCGACGACGTCGCCCGCGGCCGGAGCCGCGGTACTGGTAACCCCCCGCCGCCGAGCAGGCTCCGGCGGGCCCTTTCGGTCCACTGGTACGCCTGGACCATGGTGGCCCCGGTCGTCGTCGTGATCGGCGTGATCATCGGCTACCCCCTGGTCCGCGGTATCTGGCTGTCGCTGACCGACGCCAACGAACGCAACGTCGCCCGGTCCATCGGCGTCAACGAGATGCCCGCCACGTACAAGTTCGTCGGTCTGGACAACTACCGCGACGCCCTGACCGGCGGTCAGTTCCTCGGCACGCTCGGGTGGACGCTGGTGTGGACGGTCTCCTGCGTGGGCATCACCTTCTGCCTGGGCATGGCGCTCGCCAACATCCTCAACCGCAGGATCGCCGGCCGCTCCGCCTACCGGATGGCCCTCATCCTGCCCTGGGCCATCCCCGGCTTCGTCTCCGTCTTCGCCTGGCGCTTCCTCTACAACGAGGAGCGCGGCCTGCTCAACAAGATCCTCGGCGGTGCCGGCATCGACGGCATCCCGTGGCTGAACGACCCCACCTGGGCCAAGTTCTCCGTCATCGCCGTCAACGTCTGGCTCGGCGTCCCGTTCATCATGGTGGCCCTGCTGGGCGGTCTGCAGTCCATACCCACCGAGCAGTACGAGGCCGCCGAGATGGACGGCGCGACCGCGTGGCAGCGCTTCCGCCACGTCACCCTGCCCGGACTGCGCCCGGTCTCCGCCACGGTGACCCTGCTCTCCACCATCTGGACGTTCAACATGTTCCCGGTGATCTTCCTGCTGACCCGGGGAGGGCCGGGGGAGTCCACCCAGATCCTGGTGACCCAGGCGTACAAATTCTCCTTCGAGATCAGCCCGCGCGACTTCGCGCAGTCCTCCACCTGGGGCGTGCTGATCCTCGTCCTCCTGATGCTCTTCGCCGTGGTCTACCGGCGAGTGCTCCGCACGCAGGGAGACAACTGGTGACCACCGCCGCACCGACCACCACCACCGCACGGCGCCCCGCCCGCCGGCCCCGGCGGCGCGGGGAGCGCTCGCCGGTCGCCTCCGTGGCCCTGCACCTCACGCTGATCGCCGCGTCCGTCATCGCGGTCTTCCCCGTGCTCTGGGTCCTGCTGACCTCGCTGAAGCCGGCCCAGTACGCCACGACCACCGACTTCTTCAAAGAGACGACGTTCGAGAACTACACGAACCTGATCCGGGACACCGAGTTCCTGACCTGGTTCGGCAACTCCGTGGTCATCGCGGGTCTCACCACCGTCATCGGCGTCTTCGTCTCCGCGACCACCGGCTACGCGGTCAGCCGCTTCCGCTTCCCCGGCAAGCGCGGGCTGATGTGGACCCTGCTGATCACCCAGATGTTCCCGGTCGCCGTCCTCATCGTGCCGATCTACAACATCATGTCGAGCATCGGCCTGATCAACCAGCCCGCCGGGCTCGTCATCACCTACCTCACCATCTCGGTGCCGTTCTGCGCCTGGATGATGAAGGGCTTCTTCGACACCATCCCGCGCGAGATCGACGAGTCCGGCCAGGTCGACGGCCTCACCCCGTTCGGCACCTTCTGGCGGCTCATCCTGCCGCTCGCCAAGCCGGGACTCGCCGTCACCGCCTTCTACTCCTTCATCACCGCCTGGGGCGAGGTGGCGTACGCCTCGGCCTTCATGGTCGGCGACGAGAACCTGACGCTCGCCGGCGGACTGCAGAAGTTCGTCAACCAGTACGGGGCCCAGTGGGGCCCCATGACCGCGGCGTCCGTGCTGATCGCGATACCCGCGGCCCTGGTCTTCCTCTTCGCCCAGCGCCATCTGGTCACCGGCATGTCCGCCGGAGCCGTCAAGGGCTGAACCGATCCGGCAGGGCCCTCGCACGACCCGCACGCACCAAGTCACGGCGGCCGCCGGTGTCCGACCCCGGTCCCGGCGCCGCCACCCACCCCGACACCTCAGGGACGACATGACCCAGCACCTCGCTGCCCCCGTCACCGGCACGTCCGGCGCCGCTCCGGCCCACCAGACCGGCTGGTGGCAGGACGCGGTGATCTACCAGGTCTATCCGCGGAGCTTCGCCGACGGCAACGGCGACGGCATGGGCGACCTCGCCGGTGTCCGCGGCAGACTCCCGTACCTCAGGGACCTCGGTGTGGACGCGGTCTGGCTCAGCCCGTTCTACGCCTCCCCGCAGGCCGACGCGGGGTACGACGTCGCCGACTACCGGGCCATCGACCCGATGTTCGGCACCCTGCCGGACGCCGACGCGCTGATCCGCGACGCCCACGACCTGGGCCTGCGGATCATCGTGGACCTGGTGCCCAACCACTCCTCCGACCGCCACGCGTGGTTCCGCCGCGCCCTGGCCGAGGGCCCCGGCTCCGCCCTGCGCGACCGCTACCACTTCCGCCCCGGCAAGGGCGAGAACGGCGAACTCCCGCCCAACGACTGGGAGTCCGTCTTCGGCGGCCCCGCCTGGACCCGGACCACCGACCCGGACGGCACCCCCGGCGACTGGTACCTCCACCTCTTCGCCCCCGAGCAGCCCGACTTCAACTGGGAGCACCCGGCCGTCGCCGACGAGTTCCGCTCCATCCTGCGGTTCTGGCTCGACACGGGCGTCGACGGCTTCCGGGTCGACGTCGCCCACGGCCTGGTCAAGGCCGCCGGACTGCCCGACCTCGGCAGCCACGACCAGCTCAAGCTGCTCGGCAACGACGTCATGCCGTTCTTCGACCAGGACGGGGTCCACGCGATCTACCGCTCCTGGCGCACCATCCTCGACGAGTACCCCGGCGCCAGGATCCTGGTCGCCGAGGCGTGGACGCCCACCGTCGAGCGCACCGCCAACTACGTCCGCCCCGACGAGATGCACCAGGCGTTCAACTTCCAGTACCTCGGGACCGCCTGGGACGCCGCCGAGCTGCGCACCGTCATCGACGCCTCGCTCGACGCGATGCGCCCGGTCGGCGCCCCCACCACCTGGGTGCTCTCCAACCACGACGTGACCCGGCACGCCACCCGCTTCGCCAACCCGCCCGGCCTCGGCACCCAGATCCGCACCCCCGGCGACCGGGAACTCGGGCTGCGCCGCGCCCGCGCCGCCACCCTGCTGATGCTGGCCCTGCCCGGCTCCGCCTACGTCTACCAGGGCGAGGAGCTGGGCCTGCCCGACGTCACCGACCTGCCCGACGAGGTCCGCCAGGACCCGTCGTTCTTCCGCGCCGAGGGCCAGGACGGCTTCCGCGACGGCTGCCGGGTGCCGATCCCGTGGACCCGCGAGGGCAGCTCGTACGGCTTCGGCGACGGCGGCAGCTGGCTGCCCCAGCCCGACAGCTGGGGCGGGCTGAGCGTCGAGGCGCAGACCGGCGTGGCCGGCTCCACCCTGGAGCTCTACCGGGCCGCCATCGCCGCCCGCCGGGCCCACCCCGGCCTCGGCGCCGGGGACGCGGTCCAGTGGCAGGACGCCCCCGAGGGGCTGCTGGCCTTCGCCCGCCCCGGCTTCGTCTGCACCGTCAACACCACCGGCGCCCCGGTCCGCCTGACGGCGCCCGGCAACGTCCTGCTGTCCAGTGCCCCGGTCGCCGTCGACGGCGACGCGATCGAGCTGCCCGCGGACACCACGGTGTGGTGGACGGTGTGACCGTCCCCCCGCCCCGGAGCGGCCCCCCGGCCGGCGGTGCGCCGAGGCTCTCGGACATCGCCGGCCAGGCGGCGGTCAGCGAGGCGACCGTCAGCCGGGTGCTCAACGGGAAGCCGGGCGTCGCGGACCCCACCCGCCAGCGGGTCCTCGCGGCGCTCGACATCCTCGGCTACGAACGCCCCGTACGGCTGCGCAGGCGCAGCGCCGGACTGATCGGGCTGGTGACCCCCGAGCTCACCAACCCGATCTTCCCGGCGTTCGCGCAGGCCGTGGAGCAGATGCTGGCCGGGCACGGCTACACCCCGGTGCTCTGCACCCAGCTGCCCGGCGGCGCCACCGAGGACGAGCTGGTCGAACAGCTCGTGGAGCGCGGCGTCGACGGGATCGTCTTCCTCTCCGGGCTGCACGCCGACCTGTCGGCCGACCCGGCCCGGTACGCCGCGCTCACCGACCGCGGCGTGCCGTTCGTCCTGATCAACGGCTACAACGACCGGATCAGCGCCCCCTTCGTCTCGCCGGACGACGCCGCGGCCGTGCGGATGGCGGTCGGGCACCTCGCCGACCTCGGGCACAGCCGGGTCGGGCTGGCGATCGGGCCGCAGCGCTACGTCCCCTCCCGGCGCAAGCGCGAGGGCTTCCTCGACGCCTCGGTGAGCCTGCTGGGCCTGGACCGCGCCGAGGCCGAACTGCTGGTCTGCCCCACGCTGTTCAGCGTCGAGGGCGGTCAGGTGGCGGCGGGCGCGCTGCTCGACCGGGGCTGCACGGGCATCGTCTGCGGCAGCGACCTGATGGCGCTGGGCGTGGTGCGCGCGGCCCGGGAGCGCGGGCTCGGGGTGCCGCGCGACGTGTCCGTGGTGGGCTTCGACGACTCCCAGCTCATCGCGTTCACCGACCCGCCGCTGACGACGGTGCGCCAGCCGGTGCAGGCGATGGCGGCGGCCGCGGTCGGCGCCCTGCTGGAGGAGATCGCCGGCAGCCCCGTGCAGCGCACGGAGTACGTGTTCCAGCCGGAGCTGGTGGTACGGGGATCCACGGCGGCGGCCCGGGGCGACTGAGAGCCTGCCGGGTGGCCTTCGCCCAGAGGTCGCCCGACGGGCTCTGAGCCCCGACGCGACAGGAGAGGCACCGGGAGCCCCGGCCCTGACGGGCCGCAGCGGGGAGATGAACGGCTCCGGGTGCCTCTCTTGTGCGTGACCGGCCCGGCCGGCCGGGCGCGTGGGGGTCCGGGGTCGCCGGAACCCCCCGGCCGACCGGACCGGAGTCAGAGGCGAATGTAACAGCGCTGCAATGTCTTGCGTAAGTCCTTGCAGGAAGAAAACTGCTGTATTTCCTGGAAGTTAGCGGGATGTGTCCAAAGGGTTGACCGGAACCTGACGGGCTCGTACGGTCGTCGGCGCAGCAGGGTTTGCATTCTTGCTGCAAGAACCTTCAGGAGCCTTGAAGGCAGGGCGCGTTGCCGCGCGAGGCTGCACCGTCACCCGCATTTCCCCCCACAGCAGGAGGAAACATGGCACGCAGACCGCTGTCCGCGGTGCTCGCCCTGGCGGCCGGAGCCGCCGTCCTGGTGGCCCCCGCCGCCACCACCGCCCAGGCCGCCACCCCCGGGGAGAAGGACGTCACCGCCGTCCTCTTCGAGTGGAAATTCGACTCCGTGGCCAAGGCGTGCACGGACTCCCTCGGCCCGGCCGGCTACGGCTACGTACAGGTCTCACCGCCCCAGGAGCACATCCAGGGCGGCCAGTGGTGGACCTCCTACCAGCCCGTCAGCTACAAGATCGCCGGACGCCTCGGCGACCGCTCCTCCTTCGCGGCCATGGTCAACACCTGCCACGCCGCGGGCGTCAAGGTCGTCGCCGACTCCGTCATCAACCACATGTCGGCCGGATCGGGCACCGGAACCGGCGGCTCCTCCTACACCAAGTACGACTACCCCGGTGTGTACTCCGCGGCCGACATGGACGACTGCACCGCGCAGATCACCAACTACCAGGACCGCGCCAACGTCCAGAACTGCGAACTCGTCGGCCTCGCCGACCTGGACACCGGCGAGGAGTACGTACGCGGCAGGATCGCCGCCTACCTGAACGACCTGCTCTCCCTGGGCGTCGACGGCTTCCGTATCGACGCCGCCAAGCACATGCCCGCCGCCGACCTCGCCAACATCAAGTCCCGGCTGACCACGCCCGGGGCGTACTGGAAGCAGGAGGCGATCTACGGCGCCGGCGAGGCCGTCCAGCCCGACGAGTACACCGGCACCGGCGACGTCCAGGAGTTCCGCTACGCCCGCGGCCTCAAGCAGGTCTTCACCGGCGAGAAACTCGCGTACCTGAAGAACTACGGCGAGGGCTGGGGCTTCCTGCCCTCCTCGAAGGCCGCCGTCTTCGTCGACAACCACGACACCGAGCGCGGCGGCGACACCCTGAACTACAAGGACGGCGCGAACTACACCCTGGCCAGTGTCTTCATGCTGGCCTGGCCGTACGGATCGCCCGACGTCCACTCCGGCTACGAGTGGTCGGACAAGGACGCCGGCCCGCCCAACGGCGGCACGGTGAACGCCTGCTACAGCGACGGCTGGAAGTGCCAGCACGCCTGGCGCGAGATCTCCTCGATGGTCGGCTTCCGCAACACCGCGCGCGGCGAGGCCGTCACCGACTGGTGGGACAACGGCGCCAACCAGATCGCCTTCGGCCGGGGCGCCAAGGCGTACGTCGCCATCAACCACGAGGGCTCCGCGCTGACCCGTACGTTCCAGAGCTCGCTGCCCGCCGGCGACTACTGCGACGTCCAGTCCGGCAAGGGCGTCACGGTCGACGGCTCCGGCCGGTTCACCGCGACCCTGGGCGCCAACACCGCCCTGGCCCTCCAGGTGAACGCCCGCACCTGCTCCGGCGGCGGCACCACCGAACCGGGCACCGGCACCTCCGGCGCCTCCTTCGGGGTGAACGCCACCACCCAGCCCGGCCAGAACATCTACGTCACCGGCGACCAGGGCGCCCTCGGCAACTGGAACACCGGCGCCGCCCTCAAGCTCGACCCGGCGGCGTACCCGGTCTGGAAGCTCGACGTGGCCCTGCCCGCGGGCACCACGTTCGCGTACAAGTACCTCCGCAAGGACGCGAACGGCAACGTCACCTGGGAGAGCGGCGCGAACCGCACCGCCACCGTCCCCGCCACCGGCCGGGTCACGCTGACCGGCGACGTCTGGCGCGGCTGACCGCCCGCCGGCACGCACCCCACCCCACCGCCCCGCCCCCTCCGCGAAACGCGCCGGGGCGGGGCGGTCCCACAGCCGAACCCGCCTCCTGAGACCCCCGTACACGCACGCAAGGAGAACCGCCCCGTGTCCCGTTCCGCCCTCCGGAGAGGAGCCGTCGCCGCACTCTGCGCGGCACTCCTCCCCGTCGTCCCGGCGGCGTCCGCCTCCGCCGCGCCGAGACCGCCGGCCCAGCCCTCGGACGCGAAGCTCGCCAAGGAGCCCGCCCGCCACGACCTGACGCGGGAGCAGTTCTACTTCGTCATGCCGGACCGGTTCGCCAACGGCGACCCGGCCAACGACCGGGGCGGACTGACCGGCTCCCGCCTGGAGACCGGCTACGACCCCACGGACAAGGGCTTCTACCAGGGCGGCGACCTCAAGGGCCTCACCCAGCGCCTCGACTACATCAAGGGCCTCGGCACCACCGCCATCTGGCTCGCCCCGATCTTCAAGAACCGCCCCGTCCAGGGCACCGGCAAGGACGCCTCGGCCGGCTACCACGGCTACTGGATCACCGACTTCACCCGGGTCGACCCGCACTTCGGCACCAACGCCGACCTCACGAAGCTGATCGACAAGGCCCACGCCAAGGGCATGAAGGTCTTCTTCGACGTCATCACCAACCACACCGCCGACACCGTCGACTACGCCGAGAAGGCCTACGGCTACCGGCCCAAGGGCGCCTACCCCTACCTGGACCGGAACGGCCGCCCCTTCGACGACGCCAAGGGCATGGCGAAGGTGGACGCCGGCTCCTTCCCGTACACGCCGACCGACGCCGAGAACGCCGGGAGCAAGGTCCCCGCCTGGCTCAACGACCCCACGATGTACCACAACCGGGGCGACTCCACCTACGCCGGCGAGTCCGCCACCTACGGCGACTTCTCCGGCCTCGACGACCTGTGGACCGAACGCCCCGAGGTCGTCTCCGGCATGGAGAAGATCTACGAGAAGTGGGTCCGCGACTTCGACATCGACGGATTCCGGATCGACACCGTCAAACACGTCGACCTGGACTTCTGGACCCAGTGGGCCACCGCCCTCGACACCTACGCGGCCAAGCGCGGCCGCGAGGACTTCTTCATGTTCGGCGAGGTCTACTCCTCCGACACCGCCGTCACCTCCCCCTACGTCACCCGGGGCCGGCTCGACGCCACCCTCGACTTCCCGTTCCAGGAGGCCGCCCGCCAGTACGCCTCCCAGGGCGCCCCGGCGGGGAAGCTCGCCGCGGTGTTCGCCGACGACTACCGCTACACCACCGACAAGGCCAACGCCTACGAGCAGGTCACCTTCCTCGGCAACCACGACATGGGCCGCATCGGGACGTTCCTGGAGCAGGACAACCCCAAGGCCGACGACGCCGAACTCGTCGCCCGCGCGAAGCTCGCCAACGAGCTGATGTTCCTCGGCCGCGGCAACCCCGTCGTCTACTACGGCGACGAACAGGGCTTCACCGGCGCGGGCGGCGACAAGGACGCCCGGCAGACCATGTTCGCCTCGAAGACCGCCGACTACCTCGACGACGACCAGCTCGGCACCGACCGCACCCACGCCTCCGACGCGTACGACACCGGCCACCCGCTGTACCGGAACATCGCCGCGCTCTCCGCGCTCACCCGGAACCACCCGGCCCTGCGCGACGGGGTCCAGACCGAGCGGTACGCCGAGGGCTCCGTGTACGCCTTCTCCCGCACCGACCCCGCCAAGCCGTACGAGTACCTGGTCGCCGCCAACAACGGCACCGCCCCGCGCACCGTCGAACTGCCCACCGGCACGGCGAAGACGGACTTCCGCACCCTGTACGGCGGCTCCGGCACCCTCCGCAGCGGCGCCGACAGGAAGCTCACCGTCACCGTCCCCGCCCTCTCCAGCGTCGTGCTCCGCGCCGACCGGGCCCTGGACACCCCCGCCGCCAGGCCCTCGGTCACCCTGAAGGCCCCGGCCGCCGGAGCCACCGGCACCGTCGAGATCTCCGCCGACGTGGACGGCGGCGGACTCGACCGCGTCGTCTTCGCCGCCCAGACCGGCAACGGCAAGTGGACCACCCTCGGCTCCGCCGACCACGCCCCGTACAAGGTCACCCAGCATCTCGACGCCACCGTGAAGGCCGGTACGCCGCTGCGCTACAAGGCCGTCGTCGTCGACGGCGCCGGGCGTACCGCGAGCGCCCTCGCCGCCACCACCGCCGGAGCGGCCCCCGCCGAACCGAAGCCGGTGGCCGTCGAACGCGACTACGCCGTCGTCCACTACCAGCGCCCCGACGGCGACTACGACGGCTGGAAGCTCCGCTCCGGGGACACCACCGCCGCCTTCACCGGCCGCGACGCCTACGGCGCCTTCGCCTGGATCAAGCTCGACGAGGGCACCGCCGAACTCCCGTACACCGTCGAGAAGAACGGCACCGCCGACGGGCCGCAGCGTACCGTCGACCTCGCGCGCACCGGCGAGGTCTGGATCGAGCAGGGCAAGGACGGCCAGGCCGACGAGGCCCCCGACGGCGCCCGCCCGCCGCAGGACGCCACCAAGGCCGTGCTCCACTACTACCGGCCCGACGGCGACTACGACGGCTGGGGCCTGCACACCTGGACCGGGGCGAAGAACCCCACCGACTGGGCGAAGCCGCTCCAGCCGGTGAAGCGGGACGCCTCCGGCGCCACCTTCGAGGTGCCGCTCGCCGAGGGCGCCACCTCGCTCTCCTACATCCTGCACAAGGGCGACGAGAAGGACCTCCCCAGCGACCAGTCCCTCGACCTCACCACCTACGGCCACGAGGTCTGGCTGCTCGGCGCCACCCCCGGCTACCTGCTGCCCCAGACCGGCGGCGTCCCCGCCCCCGACCTCTCCAAGGCCGAGGCGCAGTGGATCGACGCCGACACCGTCGTATGGAAGGTGAAGGCCACCGGAGCCACCAGCCAGCAGCTCGTCCACGCCAAGGACGGCTCCATCTCCGTCGTCGACGGGGCGCTCTCCGACGAGGGCCAGTGGCTGCGGCTCACCCCCGCCGCGCTCACCGACGCGCAGAAGGCGAAGTACCCGCACCTCAAGGACTATCCGGCGTTCACCGTCGACCCCCGCGACCGGGGCCGCGTCCGCGAGGCACTGCGCGGCCAGCTCATCGCCACCCAGCGCGCCGCCACCGGCGCCCTGCTCGCCGCCACCGGGGTACAGAGCGCCGGCGCCCTCGACGACCTGTACGGGACGAACGCGGCCGGCGCCGCACTCGGCCCGGTCTTCGACGCCAAGGGCCGCCCCACCCTCTCCGTCTGGGCCCCCACCGCCCGCACCGTCGCCCTCGAACTCGACGGCCGCCGCGTCCCGATGAACCGCGACGACCGCACCGGCGTCTGGTCCGCCACCGGCACCAGGGGCTGGACCGGAAAGCCCTACCGCTACGTCGTCGACGTCTGGGCGCCCACCGTCGGGAGGTTCGTCACCAACAAGGTCACCGACCCCTACTCCACCGCGCTGACCACCGACTCCGCCCGCAGCCTCGTCGTCGACCTCGACGACCCGAAGCTCGCCCCCAAGGGCTGGTCCGGACTGAGGAAGCCCGCCGCCACCCCGCTGCGCGACGCGCAGATCCAGGAACTGCACATCCGTGACTTCTCGGTCGCGGACCGCACCTCGAAGCACCCCGGCGAGTACCTCGCCTTCACCGACACCGGCTCCGACGGGATGAAGCACCTCAAGAAGCTCGCCGACGCCGGAACGGACTACGTCCACCTGCTGCCCGCCTTCGACATCGGGACGATCCCCGAGAAGAAGTCCGCACAGCAGCGGCCCGTCTGCGACCTCTCCGTCTACGCCCCCGACTCCGAGGAGCAGCAGGCCTGCGTGACGAAGGCCGCCGCGAAGGACGGCTTCAACTGGGGCTACGACCCGCTCCACTACACCGTCCCCGAGGGCTCCTACGCCTCCGACCCGGAAGGCACCCGGCGCACCGTCGAGTTCCGGCGGATGGTCCAGGGCCTCAACGGCACCGGCCTGCGCACCGTCATGGACGTCGTCTACAACCACACCGTCGCCGCCGGCCAGGACGACAAGTCCGTACTCGACCGGATCGTGCCCGGCTACTACCAGCGGCTCCTGGAGGACGGCACCGTCGCCACCTCCACCTGCTGCGCCAACACCGCCCCCGAGCACACCATGATGGGCAAGCTCGTCGTGGACTCGGTCGTCACCTGGGCCAAGGAGTACAAGGTCGACGGCTTCCGCTTCGACCTGATGGGCCACCACCCCAAGGCCAACATCCTCGCCGTCCGCAAGGCGCTCGACGCGCTCACCACGGCGAAGGACGGCGTCGACGGGAAGAAGATCATCCTCTACGGGGAGGGCTGGAACTTCGGCGAGATCGCCGACGACGCCCGCTTCGTCCAGGCCACCCAGAAGAACATGGCCGGCACCGGCATCGCGACCTTCTCCGACCGGGCCCGCGACGCCGTGCGCGGCGGCAGCCCCTTCGACGAGGACCCGCGCGTCCAGGGCTTCGCCAGCGGCCTGTACACCGACCCCAACACCTCGCCCGCCAACGGCACCGCGGCCGAGCAGAAGGCCCGGCTGCTGCACTACCAGGACCTGATCAAGGTCGGCCTCACCGGCAACCTCGCCGACTACACCTTCACCGACACCTCCGGCCGCACCGTCAAGGGCTCCGAGGTCGACTACAACGGCGCCCCCGCCGGATACGCGAAGGCCCCCGGCGACGCCCTCGCCTACGTGGACGCCCACGACAACGAGTCGCTGTACGACACGCTCGCCTTCAAGCTCCCCGCGGGCACCCCGGCCGCCGACCGGGCCCGCATGCAGGTCCTGGCCATGGCCACCGCCGCCCTCTCGCAGGGCCCCGCGCTCTCCCAGGCGGGCACCGACCTGCTGCGCTCCAAGTCCCTGGACCGCAACTCCTACGACAGCGGCGACTGGTTCAACGCCCTGCACTGGGACTGCCGCGACGGCAACGGCTTCGGCCGGGGACTTCCCCCGGCCGCCGACAACGCCGACAAGTGGTCCTACGCCAGACCGCTGCTGGCCGACCCCGCGCTCCGGCCCGGCTGCGCACAGATCGACGGGGCGTCCGCCGCCTACCGGGACCTGCTCACCATCCGCGCCACGGAGGAGGACTTCTCCCTCGCCACCGCCGGGCAGGTGCGCGCGGACCTCTCCTTCCCGCTCTCCGGCAAGGACGAGACCCCCGGCGTGATCACCATGCGGCTCGGGAAGCTGGTGGTCGTCCTCAACGCGACCCCCGGCACCACGACCCAGACGGTCCCCGCCCTGGCCGGCCGCGCGTACGCACTCCACCCGGTCCAGGCGAAAGGCGCGGATAGTACCGTCAAGAAGTCCGGATATGAGCAGAGTTCGGGAAGTTTCACCGTTCCGGGTCGTACGGCGGCGGTGTTCTCCCTGAAGTAGGCCAGGACGGCGCTACCTTGGGGGAGCAGTCGTCGGGAATGCCGCAGTACCGCACCCCGGCGCACGTCCTCCCACCCCCGGCCGGTCCCGGCCCCTCCCCGCTGCACCGGGCGTCCCCCACACGCCCGGGCCGTACCGGGGCAGGGGACGGGGCCGGCCGGTCCACCTGTTTCGGCGACGGTGACCATGGCGAGCAACATCCCCGAGGAGAACAGCAGCTTTGTCGGACGGAAGGCGGAGCTCGCCAGGCTGGAACACACCCTCGCCGCGCACCGGCTGACCACGCTCACCGGCCCCGGCGGCGTCGGCAAGACCCGGCTCGCCGTCCGCGCGGCCCGGCAGGCGGCGGCGTCCCATCGCGACGGCGCCTGGTGGGCCGACCTGTCACCGCTCCACGACGACGGACTGCTCATCGCCACCGTCTCCGACGCGGTCGGGCTCTCCGACCACACCCTGCGCATGCCCATCGATGCCCTGTGCGAATGGCTCGTCGACAAGGAGCTGCTGCTCGTCCTCGACTCCTGCGAGCACTTGCGCCCCGCCTGCGCCCATCTGCTCGGCGAGATCCTCACCACCTCGCCCGGCCTCACCGTGCTCACCACCAGCCGGGAACCCCTCGGCATCAGGGGAGAGCAGGCCGTGGAGGTCGGCCCGCTCCCCGTGGAGGGCGCGGCCGACGCACTGGCCCTCTTCCGGGACCGGGCCACCGCGGCCGCCCCCCGGCTCTCCCTCGACGAGCCGGGCGGCGCGGAGGCCGCCATCGAGATCTGCCGCCGCCTCGAAGGCATCCCGCTCGCCATCGAACTGGCCGCCGGGGCCCTCGGCCGGGAGACCGTCGAGCAGGTCGCCGCCCGGATCAGGTCCCGCTTCGACGTACCGGCCGACGACTCGCTCTGGCCGCCGCGCCACCGCGCCCTGCGCACCGCCATCGGCTGGAGCCACGAGCTGTGCGCCCCGCTGGAGCGGCTGCTCTGGGCCCGGCTCACCGTCCTGCGCGGCCCCTTCGACGAGGCCACCGCCCGCAAGGTCTGCGCCGGGGGACCGCTCACCCCGGACGGCGTGACCCGGGCCCTGGACGGCCTGGTCGCCAAGTCCGTCGTCCAGCGGGACGGCGCACGCCACCGGATGCTCGACACCATCCGCGAGTACGGCCGGATGTGGCTCGCCGAGCTCCGCGAGGAGCGCGCCGCCGCCGACCGGCACGCCGCCTGCTTCCTCGGCCTGGCCCGCGACGCCCACGCCGGCTGGACCGGCGACGACCAGATCAGCTGGTACCACCGGATCGCCGAGGCCCACGCCGACCTCTGCGCCGCCCTCGACCACCTGCTGGCCCACGACACCGCGGCCGCCCAGGAGATGGCCGGACGGATCGGCTTCTTCTGGTGCTGCTGCGGCCACCTCCCGCAGACCCGCGACTACGCCCGGCGCGCCCTGGACGCCGGACCCATCGTGGGCCCGCACCGCACCCGTGTCC
The DNA here is from genome assembly GCF_044754785.1 of Streptomyces sp. NPDC092952. Classification (NCBI taxonomy): domain Bacteria; kingdom Bacillati; phylum Actinomycetota; class Actinomycetes; order Kitasatosporales; family Streptomycetaceae; genus Streptomyces; species Streptomyces sp. NPDC092952. Next base: position 143,435 of record NZ_JBIVPT010000005.1, read on the forward strand.
TCTGGGTCCTCGGCATGACCCTGATGCTCCAGGGCGACTACGCGGCCGCCCGCCGACTGGGCCGCCAGTGCACCAGGGAGGCCGAGCGGGACGGCACCGCCGAGGGCATCCTCGCCGCCGCCTACCTCCGCGGCTTCACCGACCTGATGACCGGCCGCCCCGAGTCCGGCCTGCGCGAGGTCGCCCGGGTGCTGCACACCGCCGGGACCGACACCCCGCTGGAGCGCGCCTACCGGCTGCGGTGCCGCCTCATCACCGTCTTCGCGCTGACCGGCCTCGGCCGCCTCGACGAGGCGGCCGAGGCGGCGACGATGCTCCGGGCCGCCTGCGAGGCCCTGGACGAGTGCTGGACCCGCAGCTACGTCGACTACCAGCTCGCCCTGATCGCCCTGATGCGCGGCGACGCCGAGGAGTCCGCCGCCCACGCCCGCGCCATGCTGGCGGGCAAGCACCGCATGCGCGACCGCTTCGGCATCGCGCTGGGCCTGGACGTCCTGGCCGCGGCCATCGCCGCCCAGGGCGCCGGGGCCCGCGCCGCCCGGGTCTACGGCACCGGGCAGGTGTACTGGCGCATGGTCGGCCAGCCGCAGCGCGGCACGCCGGAGCTGGGCCCGCTGCGCGAGGCGTGCGAGCGCCAGGCCCGCGCCGCCGTCGGCGACGCCGCGTACCAGCGGGCCTTCGAGCGGGGGCGACGGGACAACGCGGAGGTGGGCCTGGCCGCCGCCCTCCAGGGCGAACTCCTCCTGTAGCGACCGGGGCCCGGCCCTACGGCACCCGCTGCGCCACCACCGTCGGCGCGGCGGGCACCAGCACGGACAGCCGCTCCAGCAGCTCCCCGAACGGCCCGTCCGGGGGCTCCTGCCCGAGCACCCGCAGGACGACCCCGGCCGTCTCCGGGTCGTACGCGGCGCTCACCGCGGCCAGCGCCGCGAAGTCGTGCACCAGTTGGCGCTCCAGCTCGGCGCGCGGGATCTTCCGCCCGTCCAGCCAGATCAGCGCCGTCGACTCGGCCAGCGACACCCAGGAGCGCACCACCAGCTCCAGCCGGGCCGGCGGGTCGGTGACGCCCAGATGCTCCAGGATCTGCGTACAGGCCGCCTGCCGCACCCCGTCGATCATGGCGTTCGCCGCCGAGGACCCCGCCGCCGGACCGCCGCGCATCAGCGCCGAGAAACCGGGGCCGTGCTCGTCGACGAAGTCGAAGAACCGCTCCATCACCCGCAGCAGCCGCGCCCCGAGCGGACCCTCCCGGGGCTCCACGAACCGGGCCGCCAACTCGTCGGCGGCCCGCCGCAGCGCGGCCTCGTACAGGCTCTGCTTCCCCGGGAAGTAGTGGTAGACCAGCGGCCGGGAGATCCCCGCGGCCGCCGCGATCTCATCGATCGACACCTCGTCCGGGGCGCGGTGACTGAACAACTCCAGCGCGACACCGATCAATTGCTGTCTGCGCTCCTCGACGCCCATTCTGCGGCGCACCCCGGTCGTCATGGAGCACAGCGTACCGAGTGGGAGACCAGGTCAGCGGCGTCGGGACCGCTCACAGATCCAGTACCAGCCGCGACCCGCGGCAGCGCGACACGCAGATCAGCATCGCCTCCGCACGCTCGGAATCCGTCAGGAGCTCGTCGCGGTGGTCGACCTCGCCCTCCACCACCCGCTGCCGGCACGTGCCGCAGAAGCCCTGTTCGCAGGAGTACGAGACGTACGGAACCTCCTCGCGCACCGCGGCCAGCACCGAACGGTCCGCCGGGACCTGGACCGTACGGCCCGAGCGGCGCAGCTCCACCTCGAAGGCCGTGGCGTCCGCCGACGGGCCGGACGCGGCCGCGAACCGCTCCAGGTGCAGGGTGCGGCCGTCCGGCAGGGCGGCGGCGACCGCGTCCATCAGGGGCTCCGGACCGCAGCAGTACACGGCCGTCCCCGGCGCCGTCCCCGCGAGGGCCGCGGCGGTGTCCGGGCGGCCCGCCTCGTCCTCGGGGACCACCGTCACCCGGCCGCTCCCCGCGTCCAGCCGCTCGATCTCGTCCAGGAACGGCATCGAGGCACGGGACCGGCCCCCGTACAGCAGCCGCCAGTCGGCGCCGGCGGCGGCCAGCGCCCGCAGCATCGGCAGCACCGGGGTGATCCCGATGCCGCCCACGACGAACAGGTAGGCGGGCGCCCCGGTCAGCGGGAAGCGGTTGCGCGGCTCGCGGACCTCCACCTCCTCGCCCTCCCGGAGCCGTTCGTGCACCTCGCGGGAGCCGCCCCGGCCGTCCTCCACCAGCCGGGTCGCGATGGTGTACGTGTCGGGCTCGGCCGGGTCGCCGCAGAGCGAGTACTGCCGGACCAGGCCGGAGGGCAGCAGCAGATCGAGATGGGCGCCGGGCTGCCAGGCGGGCAGCCCCGTGCCCTTGAGGCGGAGCTGGACGACCCCCTCGGCCGGGGTGGTCCGCTCGGTGACCAGCAGCCGCCAGGTGGTCGTGGTGCGCCGCTCGGCATGGCCCGAGACCGGCTCCTCCAGGGCGGGCAGCGGCCACAGCGGGGAGTGCTGGATGCGGCGGCGCAGGGCGCGCCTGGCCAGCAGGGCGGCGCCCGCGACCAGGACGACGGTGCGCAGGCGGGGCCGGGACGGTGACATGGTCAGCGGGTTCCCGTCGTACGGGCCTCGGCGGCGGTGGCCGCGGGCGAGTGGGCGAGGTAGTCGACGGCCTGGGCGGTGCTGCCCTCCTGCGAGGGGTGGTAGCCGCGGCTCAGGTAGCGGGGGACCGAGCGCAGCAGGTCGCCGGTGGCGGGCAGGGTGCCGCGCTTGCCGCTCACGTAGAACTCCTTGAACGAGCCCTTGCCGTTCAGCAGGGTCGGGTCGTTCTCCATGAAGAAGCGGATGCCGCGCTGCCAGAGGAAGACCAGCGCGCTGAACGCCGTGGCCCAGGTGCGGGCCCGCCGCCGGTAGCCGCCGTCGACGTGCATGAACACCTCGAAGGCGACCGAGCGGTGCTCGACCTCCTCCGCGCCGTGCCAGCGCAGCAGGTCCAGCATCATCGGGTCGGCGCCCCGCCGGTCCAGCTCCTCGGCGTTCAGCACCCAGTCGCCGAGGAAGGCGGTGTAGTGCTCGATCGCCGCTATCAGCGCCACCCGCTCCATCAGCCACCAGGTGCGCGCCCGCCCCGGCGGCAGCGTCCGGTCGCCGAGCAGCTTCTCGAAGAACCAGTCGACCTGCGCGGTGTACGGCGTCGGGTCGAGCCCCAGCTCCTTCAGCCGGGGCAGTACGTCGTCGTGGGCCTGGGAGTGCACCGCCTCCTGGCCGATGAAACCGATGACGTCCTGGCGCAGCCGCTCGTCGTGGATGTACGGCAGCACCTGCCGGTACACGTGGATGAACCAGCGTTCCCCGGCGGGCAGCAGGAGGTGGAGCACATTGATGGTGTGCGTGGTGAACGGATCGCCCGGCACCCAGTGCAGGGGCGTCTTCTCCCAGGAGAAGGAGACCTGACGGGCCTTGAGCGGAATCCGCTCCGACGTGACCGGCGCCGGCTGCGTGTTAGACATGGTGTCAATGTACTGAGAGGTAGGCCCCAGGAACAGGGGCGTGCGGCGAATTCCCGGCACCCGCCCCCGGCCCGCCCCGAACCGCCCCCTCACCGCAGCCCGCCGACCCGACTCCCGTCCGCCAGCGTCCCGTTCAGCCGCGCCCGGTCGCCCGCCCGGGCCGGCACCACGAGCAGCCGGCCGCCCGACCGCCCCTCCACCCCGCCCGAGGCCGCCAGCGAGGCGAACTGCTCGCTGCCTGCGGCCAGCACGTACCAGCCGCCGTCCCGCGACCTCCACAACACCCCCGCCAGCACCCGCGGATCACGCACCCCGCAGGCCGGGGTGGACTCGGCGTGGGCCGCGACCACCCCGGGCGGACCGCCCGTCGCCGAGGCGGGCGCCGCCGGGGCCTGGAACTGGGCGAGGACCCGGCTCCCGGTACCCCGCCAGGTCTCCGCCCGGGTGCAGAACCAGTGCGCCGTCCCGTTGCCCTCGGGCAGCGGCTGCTCGGCGAAGCGCCAGGAGTTCACCGTCCGCACCCCGAGCGAACGCAGCGACGGCAGCAGACAGGCGGTCCGCGCCCAGCCGTCCCGCTCCGCCCGCCCGGCGATGTCGTGCGGGGCGTACGGCGGGCCCGAGGTCAGCAGGACCGGGGTCGGCTCCCCGAGGTCCGTCAGCAGCCGGGCGGCCGGGCCGTCGCGCAGCTCGACGGCCGGCCAGGACCGGCAGCCGTGCGTGCCGTCGGGGGCGGCCAGGGCACCGGTCACCCCGTCGGCGCGACGCCCCAGCGGGTGCGGGGCGGTGTCCGGCGCCAGCAGGTCCCGCACCCGCACCGCGGTCACCCAGGGCGCGGTGAGGTAGCGGACGCGGCCGCCGGACCGGGCCACGACCAGGGCGGAGGCCGACGCCCGGTCCGCACCGTCGACCCGGGCGAAGTCCAGCGCGGCGCCCCGCGCCCGGCCCGGCCCGCGGGGCTCGGTGTACCGCACCACGCGCAGCCCGTCGTGGAGGAGCACCACCGCCGCCCGGTCCACCCCGCCCGCGTACAGCAGTTGCGGCGCGCCCATCGGCGGACCGGCCGGGGTGCCCGGGGCCGCCGAGACCCGCACCGGCCCGCCCGGCCGGGCCCAGGCGGCGAGCGCCCGGCGCAGCAGCCCGGCGTCCCCCACCCGGTCGCCCCGGGTGGGCCAGGCGGTGAAGTCGGTACGCGGCGAGCGCCGCCAGGACGCCCCCTCCACCCGGCCCAGCCGCCCCGGGTCCAGGGCCTCGGTCGCGGCGGCCGCCCGGGGATCGGGCGCCCGGCCCCGCTCCGGTACCCGGCCCGCCGGACCCAGCAGCGCCCCGCACACCAGTACCGCCGCCCCGGCCGCCAGCGCCGCCTTCGCGTACCGGCGGCGGCGCTCCAGGTCCGGTGGCCGGGCCTGGAGCGAGCAGGGGTCGAACTCCGGGGAGCGCAGGAGCGCGTACGGTGCCGAGACCGCCTCCGCCTCGGCGAGCGCCGCGTGCGGATCGGCGACCCCGGCCGCCGCGAGCACCCGCCGCACCTCCGCGTCGGCGAGCCCCTCCAGGCCGCGCAGGGCGTGGACGGCGCGGCCCGGCCCGGAGAGCGCGGCCAGCGCGTTCTCCAGGGCGAGCCCGTCCGCCCCGCCCGCGTGCGGCAGCAGCCGCAGTCCCCACACCAGCGGGAGGAACGACGGCAGCCGGGCGCGCCCGGTACGGCGCGGCCGCCCCGCCTCCAGGGCCGCCCGCACCAGCCGCAGCCGGGCCCGCGCGTACGACGGATCGACCGCCGGATCCGCCCGGAGCGGCCCGGTCTCCGGTATCGCCCGGCGGCGCGGCAGCAGACAGCGCTGGGCCAGCGCGTGCGCCGTCAGCACCCGGCGGTGGCCGTCCGGGCCGGGCGGCAGCACGAGGTAGCCGAGCCGGACCAGCCGCGCGTAGTGCTCGACGGGTGCCGGGGCGGGTACTTCGGGCAACGGGGACACGTTCAGCAGAACGAGCGAATCGTGCGATGGTCACCCCAGCGCGAGCCCCGGCCCCGGCCCGCCGGGCGCGGCTACCCCAGGTGCCAGGAGCTGAACTCGGCCGTGCCGCGCAGTCCGCTGCCGCCGTTCGTCGCGGTCATGAAGAACCCGACGTCCTGGACCGCCGCCGTGCCCGGCACCGTCACCGTGCCCACCTCCTGCCAGACCGTCCCGCCGTCGGTGGAGCAGGCGGCCGTGCACGCGCTCCCCGACCGGGTCAGCCGCAGCAGCACCGGGGCCTTGATCCCGGTGATCCGCCGGTAGGCGTCCAGGGTGCCGTCGCCGTTGGTGTCGTACGAGAACACCACCCCGTTGGACGGGGTCACCGCCAGGTTCAGGAAGCCGCCGGAGCCCTGTACGGCGAGGGCGTCGCGGACCACGAGCCCGGCCCGCGCCCACCCCCCGGTGTTCTGCTGGGCGTCGACCCGTACGGTCGCCTCCGCCCCGTCCGACCAGGCCCCGGCCCGGTACGCGGTGCCGAACTGGCTGGTGCCCTTCCACAGGTCCTGGCCCGCCCCGTCGACCGCGTACCGCCCGTCCAGCTCCCCGAAGACCGCCGCGTTCGAGGTGTACGTGCGCCAGCCCGGCCCCAGCGGCGCCGCCAGGTACACCGCGCCGCGCCGCACCTCGGTCACCCGCTCCTCGCCGAGCGGCCCGTACGCGGTGGCCAGTTCGAACGGCATCGGCCGCAGCGGCGCGGTCAGCGGCTCGGACGGGGCGGTGACCCGCCAGCCCACCGAGCCGGAGCCGCCCGCCGCGACCCCGTCGAGCGAGGTGGCGCCCGTCGGGGCGGCGGCCAGGCCGGTCAGCGTGAGGTCGACCCGGCCGGTGGCCCGCAGCCCGTTCAGGTTGCGGAAGACGGCACTCACCGCGCCGGTGCTGCCCGGGGTGAACGTCACCGGCTCGGCCGTGACCGTGACGGCGCCCTGGTACGGGGCGGTGGACAGGGTCTCGAAGACCCGCCGGGCGGTGCGGTACGCGTCGCCGGTCGGCCGCACCGGGAGGCGGTCCGTCCGGCGGGTCCACTCCTCCTCGCCCGGGTACCAGTCGAACGACTTCGCCGCCCGGCCCTCCGCCAGGGCGTCCGTCAGCTCGTCCAAGTACGCCTGCCACTGCGGGAGATGGACCTCGGCCAGCAGCCCGTGCCAGTCCCGGTTGGCGTAGTTGCTCAGCGCGTCGGCGGCCGCCCGGTCCGCCCAGGTGGTGATCAGGGTGCGCGCCGTCCACTCCAGCCGCACCGCCTCCGCCGGGCTCGTCGCCAGCCGCCGCGCGTCCTCCAGCCACGGCCCCAGCAGGAACGAGCGGTGGCAGCCCGCCACCGCGTCCGCCAGCCGCATCAGCCTCAGCCAGAGCGCGGCGAGCACCCGGAACCGGTCCACGTCCCCGTCGTCCCGCGCCGCCCGCAACCGGGGCAGCAGGGTGCGGGAGCGGTTGGCGAGCGCCTGCCGGGCCAGATCGGTCAGGTCGTGGCGGTAGCCGTCCGAGTCGCGCAGCGCCGGGCGGACGTCGAGGAGCGCCGCGAACGCCCGGTCGAAACCGGCCGGGTCGAAGGCGGTGTTCACCGAGGCGGCGATGTTCGGCCGCCGGGAGAAGAGCGAGTCCACGGGGCGGCCGTCGGCGCTCGTCAGCCGGTACGCGGTGGCGGCCAGCGCCGCGAACGCCGTCTCGGCCGCCCGGTCCCGCCCGCCGTACCGGAACGCCGGGTACGCCCGGAACCACGCCTCCCGGTCCACCTTCTCCGTCCGCCAGGCCAGCTCGCCGAAGAGCTCGAAGGCCGCCGGGTCGCGCTCGGTGGCCTCCGGCATGTACGCGGTGCCCGCGAGCGCGCTGCCCGGCTTGTCGCGCCAGGCGGTGAACTTCTCCGTCCAGCGGTCGGTGTTGGCGCCGATCGTCGTACGGCCGCCGAAGTTCGGGATGGTGCCGAAGGCGTACGGGGCCCCGCCCCAGTCCTTCTCCCGGTCGGTGACGGTGTCCAGGTCGGAGAGGCCGTCCACGATCAGCAGCCGGCCGGTGTCGACCGCTTCCAGCAGCGCGGGCCGGGGGTTGGCCTGCCAGCCGAGGATCACCCAGGTCGCCCCGGGGTGCGCCGTGCGCAGCGCCGTCTCCACGGCGCGGGCGGCGTCCGGCACCGGGACGTCCCCGGCGGTGCCGCCCTCGTGCAGCAGATCCATCTTGAAGTGGGCCGCCGGACCGAACAGCTCCTCCTGGTGCCGGTAGAAGGCGGCGGCCACCTCCGCGAAGACGGGGCTGCGCGGATCGAGCCAGTCCGGCCGGCGCAGCCCGTTCCAGGTGCCCTGGGGCACCACCCGGGCCCCCGGGTTGCGCGCGGGGAAACCGTCCGGGACGGTCCCGAAGTAGCCCGGGAGCACCGGCGCCATGCCCAGCTCCCGCATCCGGTCGCAGACCCGCCGCCCCAGCTCCGCACGGCGTCCGACGAGTTCCGGGCCGAGCGGTCCGCCGTAGCCGCTCATGTTCTGGAGCAGCCACCACGGCTGGTGGGAGGGGGCGGGCAGCCAGGTGAGGGCCTCGGCGTCGCTGTAGCCGAAGTCCTGGAGCAGCCGGTGGTAGACGGCCTCCTGCCCGGCGGTGACCAGGACCTCGTTGCAGCCGTGCAGGGCGAGCACGTCGAGCATCCGCTCCCAGCGCGGCCAGTCGGCGTACGGGGCGGTGTACCCGTCGTGGGTGTCGTTGAGAGCGAACCGGTGCGGGACGGTCGCCGAACGCTCCACGGGGGTGCGGGGCGCGGGCAGCCGTCCGGGCAGCCCGGCGGTGTTGCTCCCCGCCCAGGAGACGACCGCGTCACAGGTGTACTTGAGGTACCAGTGCGCCCCGGTCAGGGCCGCCGCCGGGGTGGTCGCCGCGATCTCGATCCGCCCGGTGGCGCCGGTGACCCGGAAGCGGTCCGGCGCACCGCCGCCCCGGGCCAGGGCGCGGAGCCGGAACTGGTCCGCGTGGTCCGGCAGCAGCCGGCGCAGCGCCGCCCCCGCCGCCGCCAGGTCCCCGGCCGCGGCGGCCGGTGCGGCGTGCGCGGGGGAGGGCGCGGCCCCGAGCGCGGCGGCGGCGCCGACGGCCCCCGCGGCGCCCAGCAGGGCACGCCGCGTAGGCCGGGCGGGCCCGGAGGGGAGGGAGGAGCTGAAGGGCAGGGAGGGTTCCGTCATGATCCGCACTCCTCGGCGTCGTTCATGGTGGCGCATGCGACAACAGGTGCGTGCGCAGCGCACGTTAACGACGGGTGAAGGGGTGGGCAATGGCGCGTCCGGCGGGTTGTGCCGATCCAGCCGTTCGGCCGCACGGAGCCGTGCCGGGACACCCCGGGCGGCCGCTCCCGGGGTGTCCCTCCGCTCAGCCCCGGTCCAGATAGGCGAGGACCGCGAGGACGCGGCGGTTGTCGTCGTCGGAGGGCGGCAGGTCGAGCTTGGCGAAGATGTTGGAGGTGTGCTTGGCCACCGCCCGCTCGGTCACCACCAGCTGCGAGGCGATCGCCGTGTTCGAACGGCCCTGCGCCATCAGCTCCATGACCTCCAGCTCGCGCGGGGTCAGCCGGCCCATCGGCGCGTCGTGGGAGCGCCGGGTCAGCAGCTGGGAGATCACCTGCGGGTCCATCGCGGTGCCGCCCGCCGCGACCCGGCGCACCGCGTCCACGAACTGACCGGCGTCGAAGACCCGGTCCTTGAGCAGATAGCCGATGCCCCCGTCGCCGTCCGCCAGCAGCTCGCGCGCGTACAACTGCTCCACGTGCTGGGAGAGCACCAGCACCGGCAGCCCCGGCTTCGCCCGCCGGGCCGCCAGCGCGCACTGGAGGCCCTCGTCCGTGTGCGACGGCGGCAGCCGTACGTCGACGATCGCGACGTCCGGCGCCGACTCGGCGAAGGCGCGGGTCAGTTCGGGCCCGGTCTCGACGGCGGCGGCGATCTCGAAGTCGTACGCCTCCAGGAGCCGGACCAGCCCGTCGCGGAGCAGGAAGAGGTCTTCCGCTAGGACAACTCGCAAGGAATCTCCATGGTCACCATGGTGGGGCCGCCGACCGGACTGCTGACGGCCATGACGCCGTCGAATGTACCGAGTCTGCGTTCGATTCCGCTCAGTCCCGAACCGCCGCCGACCACCGCGCCGCCCCGCCCGTTGTCGATCACGGTGATCCGCAGCGCGGAGTCGGTGTGCCGGATGTCGACCTGGACCCGGTCCGCCCCCGAGTGCTTGGCGGCGTTGGTCAGGGTCTCGCTCACCGCGAAGTACGCCGCCGACTCGACCGCCGCGTCCGCGCGCCCGGCCAGCTCCGCCCCGACCTCCGAGGCGAACGGCATCCGCAGCGCCAACGCCCGTACCGCGTCCCCCAGTCCGCGCTCGGCGAGGACCGGCGGATGGATGCCCCGGACCAGGTCGCGCAGCTCGGCCAGCGCCTCGGCGGACGACTCCCGGGCCATCGCCAGGACCTTCTTCGCCTGCTGCGGGTCCTTCTCGATCAGCGCCTCCACCGCGCCCAGGCTCATGCCCATCGCGACCAGCCGGGCCTGTGCGCCGTCGTGCAGATCGCGCTCGATGCGCCGCAGTTCCAGGGCGGCGGTGTCCACCGCCTCGTGCCGGGTCTCGGTCAGCCGGTCGATGCGCCGGGCCAGCTCCTCCTGCGGGGTGGGGGCCAGGACGGAGCGGGCGAGCAGGAAGTGCGCCCGCAGCAGCCGCTCGTTCACCAGTACCCCGACCCCGAACAGCACCAGGCCGAGCCCGGCGGCGGCCAGCCCGGTCGCCTGGTCGGAGACCGGGACGAAGCCGTACCAGTAGCGGTCGTCGGTGAAGACCCGCCACAGCCCCGCCGCCAGGACGAAGCCCTCCAATGGGTAGAGGACCAGCCCGGCGGCCAGCGTCGACACCAGATAGCCGGCCGTCGAGTCGACCAGCAGCCACCGCAGGTCCCGCCAGGTCGCCGGGTCCTTCAGCAGCAGCCGGGTCCGCTGCATCTGGCCGAGGAAACCTTTCCGCAGATCCTCGGGGAAGGGGCGGTACGGGACCGGGATGCGCACCCCGGCCCAGTCCGCCGCGAGGAGCCGCCGCCGGTTGGCGTGCCTGCGGACCAGTTCCAGCACACCGGGGGTGGTGAGCAGCCCGATGCCCAGCGGGACGGCCGCGATCGACAGCGTCGCCCACACCAGCAGGGTCAGCGAGCCGACCAGCGCCGCCAGCGACAGCACGAACCCCCGCCAGGCGGCCCGTACCGAGCCGCGTATCCGTCGCCTTGCCGCTGCCATGCCGGTACGTCCCCCCTCGCCGGGCCCCGGTCCGGGCCCGCTCGGGGAACAGTCTCACCCGGCGCGGCCCCTGCCGGCAGCCGCCCCGCCACCCGGGAGGGGTGTACCCAGCACCACCCCCGGGCAGCCCCGGCCCGTACCGGCCGGGAACACGGTTCAGGGGATGTACTTGTAGCCGACCCGCCGCACCGTCTGGATCGAACGGCGGTGCTCGGCGCCCAGCTTGCGGCGGAGCCGGGCCACGTGGACGTCCACCGTGCGGCCGTCGCCGACGTGCCCGTAGCCCCAGACCGTGGTCACCAACTGGTCGCGGGTGTGCACCCGGTGCGGGTTGGCGACCAGATGGGCGAGGAGCTCGAACTCCAGGTACGTGAGGTCCAGGGCGGCCCCGTCGACCGAGGCGGTGCGCTGGACGGCGTCGATCCGCACCGGCCCCGCCTCGGCGGCGGGCTCCGGCGCCGCCACCACGAACTGGGCGCCCGGGGCGGAGGCGGAGGGCTGCTGGTCGGCCGGTACGAGGACCAGGTAGCCGATCATCGGCGGCTGCCCCGGCAGCGCCGGAAGGGTGTGCTGGGGCGCGGGCAGCCAGGTGGCGCCCGGCGGCAGCAGGGCGGCCGCGTCGGCGAGCCGGCCGGCCTCCTCGGAGGTGACGGCCCGCAGCCGGTGACGGTTGGGCGGGAGGTGACGGGCCGAGGTGGCGGCCGCGACGGGGGACGGGGACGCCGGGGTGGCGGCGGCCGCGACGGAGAAGGAACGGGTGTTCGCCATGAGGGTCAGCTCTTTCGCGCGAAGGAGTCGTCGGTGGACGGACTTGCTTGCGCGCGGGCCGAAGGCCGGGGTGAGGCGGCTTTAGAGGGCCTGCGCGTTCGACGCGCGACAACACACCCGGTCGAAGTCGTGGTGCTGACGGGACGGCCAGAACGGTTCGAGGTCGCTGCGACCCGTCGAGGTGTGCTGGAGGCTGGCCATGGGCCCATTGAACCAGACAACCGGACGGCGCAGCAGACCCCTTCCACCCGTCAGGACGGTCCCGCGGAGTTACCTTCCTCACCCTGCCCGCCCCGCCCCGCGTCAACGCCTCTCACGGAAACGGGGATTGGCCGCCGGACGCGAAAGGGCGCCCACCCGGACGGATGGGCGCCCCACGGGCGGCGGCGGACCCGGATCAGACCTGGTCGGCCTTCTCCAGCGCGGTGCAGCAGGTGTCGGTGATCAGCCGCGTGACGACGTACGGGTCGACGTTGGCGTTCGGGCGGCGGTCCTCGATGTACCCCTTGCGGTCCCGCTCGACCTGCCAGGGGATGCGGACCGAGGCGCCGCGGTCGGAGACGCCGTAGCTGTACTCGTTCCACGGGGCCGTCTCGTGCAGACCGGTCAGCCGGTCGTCGATGCCCGCGCCGTAGTTCTTGACGTGGTCCAGCGGCTTCGAGCCCTCGCCCAGCGACTCGCACGCCGTGATGATCGCGTCGTACCCCTCGCGCATCGAGCGGGTGGAGAAGTTGGTGTGCGCGCCCGCCCCGTTCCAGTCGCCCTTCACCGGCTTCGGGTCCAGGGTCGCCGACACGTCGAACTCCTCGGCGGTGCGGTACAGCAGCCAGCGGGCCACCCACAGCTGGTCCGAGACGTCCAGCGGGGCGAGCGGGCCGACCTGGAACTCCCACTGGCCGGGCATGACCTCGGCGTTGATGCCGGAGATGCCGAGCCCCGCCCGCAGACAGTTGTCGAGGTGCTTCTCCACGATCTCGCGGCCGAAGATCTCGTCCGAGCCGACCCCGCAGTAGTAGCCGCCCTGCGCGGCCGGGAAGCCGCCCTCGGGGAAGCCGAGAGGGCGGTGGCCGGCGAAGAAGGTGTACTCCTGCTCGATGCCGAAGACCGGTTCCTGGCCGGCGAACCGCTCGGCCACCTCGCGCAGCGCGGCCCGGGTGTTGGAGGCGTGCGGCGTCATGTCGATGTTCAGGACCTCGCACAGGACGAGGATGTCGTCGCCGCCCCGGATCGGGTCCGGGCAGCTGAACACCGGCTTCAGCACCAGGTCGGAGGCGTGCCCCTCGGCCTGGTTGGTGCTGGAGCCGTCGAAGCCCCACAGCGGCAGCCCGGCCGCCTCCGGCACGGCGTCCCCGGTGAGTATCTTCGTCTTGGAGCGGAGCTTGGCGGTCGGCTCGGTGCCGTCGATCCAGATGTACTCGGCCTTGAACGTCACGGAAGCCATCCTTTGCGGTGCTGCGGTCCTGCGGGTCCGGTCTCTGCTCCGCAGCTTCGCAAGCCGCGATTTCCCGTCCGTTGCCCGCATGTGAACCCCGTGTTACCGAGGTTTCCGCCCCGTTTCGCCTGGGTTTCCGCCCCGCGCCACCAGGGCTTCACCCTGGCCTTACGACTTGTTCCGCTTCGGGAACGACCGCCCCCGGTCTCTCAGCAGCGACTCGAAACCGGCCGACCGGATACGGCGCACCACCTCCTCCTTCGTGGTGCCCAGCGCCTCGGCCGCCCCCGCGATCCGCCAGTCCGCCGCCGCCAGCCGGTGCAGCAGGTGGCCGCGCCTGATCTGCGCCTCCGACAGCCGGAACGTCTTCAGATACGCCACCCGGCCCCGGTGGTCGGTGATCGTCTCCCCGATGTGCTGCCCCGGCCCGCCCGGCCGGAACGGCGGCAGGAACCGCCACAGCGTGAACGCCCCCATCCGGTACACCCGGTCGAAGGCGTACGACGAGTCCAGCAGCTCGCCCGCGAACAGCGTGTCGTGCGCCTCGGCCCACTCCCGCACCTGCTCCCGCGCCGCCGCCCGCAGCCCGGCGAGCGAGCCGGGCCCGGGACCGTCCGCGATCCGCGCCGCGAACTCCGGCACCGGGGCGCCGTACAGGGCGTACTGGTGGATCAGCTCGCCGTACAGGTCCTCCACCAGCGAGGGGTGCAGCAGCCGGTAGTCCTCCGGGTGCGGTACGACGAAGGCGGCGGCCAGCGCGTCGGCCGCGTACACCATCAGCCCGCACTGGCCCGGGTGGATCTCGAAGACCCGCAGCGCGTCCCCGAGCCCGCGCACCGACCAGCCCAGGTAGGCGTCCTCGGCGCGCGGCGACAGCCCGTCCCGCAGCGCCTGGTGCGACCACTCCTCCCAGGCGGTGGCGGGCCCGCCGAAGTGCAGCGAGAGATAGCCCTCCAGGGCGAGGTGGAGCGGCAGGAAACGCAGCCGGTCGCCCGGCTTCCGCTTGGCCATCCGGTGATGGTGGTGACGCTGGAGCCGGGCCGTCCGGGCCGGCCGGCCGTCCGCCCCGCCGAGCTGCGTCCCGTACGCGGCGGACTGCTCGCCGCCGCCCGACCAGTCGGCCACGAAACCGTGCGGGATCACCGAGGTGTAGCGGGCGCGCGGCCCGAGGTCCACCACACCGAGGCCGTGCTCCGCGTACAGCTCCTCGTGCAGGCGCAGCCCCTCCACCGGGGCCTCCCGCACCAGCGGCACCAGCCGGATGCCGCCCCACACCTGCGCGGGCCGGGCGGTCAGCCCGGTCAGTTCGAGCCGGTTCACGCCGTCGCCCCCGCCTCTTCGTCGTGTACGAACCGGGCCACCTGCCGGTCCAGGTACGCGTAGAGCTCCGCCGCCCCCGTACGCCCCTCGGCGAACCCGGCCAGCTCCACCAGCGCCGGGAGGTCCTCCGCGTCCCGGATGCCCGCCGTGGGCACCTCGGGCGCCAGCCGCCGCACGTCGAAGCCGTCCGCGTCGTACACCGGGTTCAGATGCACCACCGCCGTGCGCCGGTCCGGGTCGAGCCGGGTGCGCCAGACCCGCAGCACCTCGCCCGCCAGCCCCGGCGGCGCGTTGTCCCAGCCGTCCGAGACGACGACCAGCCGGTCCGGGCCCAGCTCCAGGGCGTCCAGCACCCGCATCCCGAGCGGCGTCGGCCCCCACGGCCGGACCAGCAGCGGATCGGTGCGCCCCGAGGTCCACAACCCGGCGCACGCCCCCGGCGCGGCCAACTGCTCCAGCAGGAAGGAGCAGGCCAGCGCCACGGCGAGCGGACGCCGCCGCTTCTCGCCCGAACCGGACGCGGAGTAGCTGTCGTCCAGCACGGCCGCGACCCGGCCCCAGCTTCCCGCGTGCGGGCCCGCCGCCCGCCGGGCCGCCGCCCGCAGCGCACCGGTCAGCTCCGCGCGGCGCGCCAGCCGGTCCTCGGTGCCGAGCGACAGGACGTACAGGGCGAGCCGGGTCAGCGGCATCGCGGCCAGGTCCGCGGCCACGTCCGCGCCCCCCGGCCCGGCCGTGCGCCGCTCCAGGGTCCGCAGCCGCTCCAGCCGGGTCATCCGGGGCGCCGCCAGCTCCAGGAGGTCCGCGCGCTCCGTCCCGCGCCGGGCGGCGAAGCCCTCGGCCACGGTGAACGGCAGCTCCGCCAGGGCCCCCTGCTCGTAGTGGGCGCGCCGCCAGGCGTCCAGCAGCCGGTGCTCGTAACGCGCCCGGTGCCCCGGCCGGAACAGGAAGTCGCCCAGCTCGCCGTCCCCGCCGAGCCCGAGGTGGGCATGGCGGACGGTGGCCTTCACCCCGGCGCGGTACTTCACCGCGTCGTGCGCCGGATCGGGCCGGGCGGCCAGCCAGTCCCGCATGATCGCGCGGGTCCGCCGGTTGTTCACCCCGGCCGAGCGCACCGCGCGGAACAGCCGGTACACCCGCTGCGGCGGCAGCTTCGCCAGCCGGGCGGCGATCAGCCGGCCCTCGGCGCGCCGCTCCCCGGGGCTCGCGTCGGCGGCGTGCTCCAGCAGGCCGAGGACGATGCGCGCGGCGTTGTGGTCGTTGATGTCGAGGGCGAGCGCGGCGGCGTACACCCGGCGGTAGTTGACCCGGACGTACTCGTGGAGGAAGTCCAGCGAGAGCCGCTGCTGGTCCGCGGTCGAGCGGAACTCGCGCTGGCCGGTCGCGGTGATGGCGGCGTTGACGAAGAGGAGAACGTCCTCGGCCGCGACGCGACCCGGGTCGGCCCCGGTGCCGGTGTCCATCGTCCCTGGTCCCCCGTGGTGATGTCGCGCGCCCTGGTCCCGGAGCGGGGTGCCGGCCGGGGAATGGGGGCGCGAACAGCGAAATCACTGCTTCAAAGGCATGTCCCGGAAGTCGCGCCGGAGTCCCGCGGCCGGCCCCGCCAACGTAACCACCGCCACCGCCCGGCGCCAAACGGATAAGGAGGCCGCCCGGCCCCGCCCGGGGACGCGGACCGGCCGCAAATACGGGAACGGACCGGCGCAACCGGCAGACTTGCCCCATGACGACACTTCCCGCGACCCCCCTGCGCATCGGCCTGGTCGGCACCGGACCCTGGGCCCGCAACACCCAGGCCCCCGCCCTCGCCGCCCACCCCGGCGCCGTCCTGAGCGGTGTCTGGGGCCGCCGCCCCGAGGCCGCGCGGGAGCTGGCCGACGCGCACGGCGCCCCGGCGTACACCGGCGACGCGGGCATCGACGAGCTGTTCGCCGCCAGTGACGCCGTGGCGTTCGCCCTGCCGCCGGACGTCCAGGCCCCGCTCGCCGCGCGCGCCGCCGCCACCGGCCGCCACCTGCTGCTGGACAAGCCGGTCGCGACCGGCGTCACGGGCGCCCGGGAGGTGGTCCGGGCCGTCGAGGGGACCGGGGTCGCCTCCATCGTCTTCTGCACCCTCAGGTTCGCCGCCGACACCACCGCCTGGATCGACGAACAGGCCGCCCTGGACGGCTGGTTCACCGCCCGCGCCGAATGGATCGGCTCCCTCTTCGCGCCCGGCTCGACCAGCGAGTACGCCGCCTCGCCGTGGCGCCAGGAGAAGGGCGGGCTGTGGGACGTCGGCCCGCACGTGCTGTCGGTGCTGATCCCGGTGCTGGGCGACGTGACCCGGCTGACCGCGGCCGCCGGCCCGTCCGGCACCACGCATCTGGTGCTCCGCCACACCTCCGGCGCCTCCAGCACGGTGACGCTCTCCCTGGGCGCCCCCCAGGCCGCGGCCGGTACGGAGATCGAGCTGCGCGGCGAGCAGGGCCGGGTCGCGCTGCCCCGCTGGGGCGACGCGGTCGGCTCGTTCCGCTCGGCGGTCGACGCGCTGATCCACTCGGCCCGGACCGGGGAACCGCACCCCTGCGACGTGCGGTTCGGCCTGCGCCTGACGGAGCTGCTGGCCGAGGCGGAGGCGCAGCTGGCCCGCTGACCGGGGTGGGGCGGGGCGGGGCAGCGCGGAGCTCAGGCCGTGGGGCCGGACGGTGGCGGAGGTGTGGCGACCGCCCGGTGCGCGGCCTCCAGGAAGCGCCGGACGGCCGCCGTCCCGTCCCCGTCGAGATCGCGCAGCACACTCGTGGTGTCCTCGACCAGCGGACCGAAGAACGCCCGCCCCAGCTCCCTCGCCCGTGGCGTCACACTCAGCAGCACCCGCCGCCGGTCCCGGTCGTCGCGGACCCGGCCGACATGCCCGAGCCGCTCCAGCCGGCCGATGAGCGAGGTGGTGCCCGCGGAGTTCAGCCCCAGCTGCGAACCGAGCCACCCGGCGGTGGCCGCCGTACCGGCCCGCTCCGCGTCCAGCAGGCAGATCAGCGCCCGGACATCGGTGCTGTGCATTCCGTGCAGACTCGCGAACTCGGCCTGCCGGAGCCCGAATTCGACGGTCACCCTGCGCAGCAGATGGACCAGCTCCAGCTCGGGACCCTCGTCGTCCACCACGGCACACCTCCTGGTCGGCCACCCCGATATTATCTCGCTCAGCGAGATAATATCGGCCCACGGCACCCGACCGCGGAGGCACACCCATGACCGTCGGCACGTCCTTCCTCACGGCCTACGACGACGTACTGGCCACCGCGTGGCCCGCCGCGACGACCCCCTCGGACCTTCCCACCCCGTACGGCACCACCCGGGTCAACAGTTACGGACCCGAGGAGGCCCCGCCCCTGGTGCTGCTGGCGGGCGGCGGCGCCACCTCCACCGTCTGGTACGCCCAGGCCGCCCACCTGGGCCGGACCCACCGGGTGCACGCCGTCGACCTCGTGGGCGAACCGGGCCGCAGTGTCGCGGGGCGGCGCCCGGTCCGCACCGCGGACGACCTGACGGCCTGGCTCGACGCCGTGCTGGACGGGCTGGCCGCCGACCGCGCCGCCCTGTGCGGGCATTCGTACGGCGCCTGGATCGCCCTCCAGTACGCGCTGCACGCACCCCGGCGCGTCCGGAGGCTGATCCTCCTCGACCCCACCCAGTGCTTCGCCGGGTTCCGCCCCGGCTATCTGCTGCGCGCCCTGCCGATGCTGCTGCGCCCCGACGCACGGCGGATCCGTGCCTTCCTCGCGTGGGAGACGGGCGGCGCGGCGCTGGACCCGACGTGGCTGGGGCTGCGCTGCGAGGCGGCCGGTTTCCCCTCCGCCCGCCCCGTCACCGGCCGCCGTCCCGGTGCCGGGGCCCTGCGCGGCCTCGACGTGCCGACCCTGATCCTGCTGGCGGGGGAGAGCCGGGTGCACGACCCGGCCCGCGTCGCCACCCGGGCTGCCCGGCTGCTGCCCCGCGCCAGGACGGCGACGATCCCCGGGGCGACCCACCACACCCTGCCCCTGCACGGGCGGGGGGCCGACGAAGTCAACCGCAGGGCGGCCGACTTCCTGGCCGCCGGCTGACGCCCCGCCCCCGCCGGCTCAGCGGCCCAGGGCGTCCCGTACCGCCTCGTCCGTCCGCGCCACCACGGCGCTGCCGTCGTCCGCGGTGATGATCGGGCGCTGGATGAGCTTCGGGTGCCCGGCCAGCGCCGAGATCCAGCGCTCGCGCGAACCGGGCTCGCGCGGCCACTCCTTGAGCCCCAGCTCCTTCGCGTCGGCCTCCTGGGTCCGGGTGATGTCCCACGGCTCCAGGCCGAGCCGGTCGAGCACGGCCCGGATCTCGTCCGGCGAGGGCACGTCCTCCAGGTAGCGGCGGACGGTGTACTCGGCCCCCTCCTCGTCGAGCAGCCGCACCGCGCTGCGGCACTTGGAACAGGCGGGATTGATCCAGATCTCCATGGGGCCAACGGTACGCGAGGGATCTGGCGAAACCCCGCGAAAGCCCGTCTGGCCAGGGCCGATTGTCAGTGCCCGGCAGTAAAATGGAGGCAGTTCGTGAGGGTTCCACGACCGTGCCAGGAGGTTGTTCATGGCCGTTGCCGCAGTCACGACCAAGCCGCTCCACCAGCCCTTGACCAAGAAGCCGCTGCCCGCGGGCCGACCCCGCGAGTGGTACGTCTCGCACAACCGCCGCCTGAAGGCCATGCGGCTCGCGATAGCCCTGCTCGACGCGGGGGTCTACTACCCGTCGACGGCGACCAACGTGAAGATACGCGCCACCGCCGAGCGCGCCGGCATCCACCCGCCGTCCGACACGACCTGCCGCATGGTGCGCGCGCTGATCCGCTACGGCCGCTGACGGCCGCGTCCACGCCCCCGCCCCCGTGTCCTCGTACGCGGGGGCGCGGGCGTGCCCGGCCCCGTTCAGAAGCCGTCGCAGCTCGCCGAGGCGAAGGCACCGGACGCCGTGGCGGTGCGGACCGGGCCGCCGTCCACCCGTACGGTGCAGGACGCCTCGCCGCCCGACGCGCCGAGGGTGACGGTGAAGGCGCCGCCGCTCATGAAACCCCTGGTCCGGGTGGTCCCGGCCCAGGGCAGCGCGGGCAGCCTCAGCCGCGCGGCCGCGACCCCGTCCCCCTGCCAGGACGGGTAGGTGACGGTGACGTCCTCGGCGGTCCCGGTGACCCGGTAGGTGACCAGGCGCGGCCGCGTCCCGTCCCGCGACAGCGCGGCGGCGGTCAGCGCGACGGCGGCGGCGCCCCCGGCGGTCAGCGTGAGCACCACCACCAGCAGCACCCAGGGCCACCGCCGCCGGGACCGCACCGCCGCGGGGCCACCGTCCGGCAGGCCGTCGTCCATGCCCCCAGCCTCGCCCGCCGCCCACCGCCCCGCGAGCCGGGCCGGCCCACCGCCACCCGACCGGCAGACACGGCGGTGCGCCGCGCCCCGCCACCCCGTTCACTGGGCAGGGCACCCCGAGGAGCGCGACCGCTGGAGGCACGATGACCGCGAAGGCCACCCGAGGACTGTGCGCCGCACTGCTGGCGACGACCCTCGCCGCGACGGCCGCCGCCTGCAACGACAGCGGCACCGGCGCCTCCGGCACCGCGTCCAGGGCCGCGTCCGCCGCGGCGTCCGCGGCCTCCCGGGGCGCCGACGTGGTGGCCTCCGCGACGGCCGCCGCGGGCGAGAAGCTGAAGAACTTCAAGAACGGCGTCGACGCCACCTCCGACGTCGAGCTGTCCACCCCGGACACCGCCGCCGACGGCCGCACCACCACCGAGGTCACCGTCGACAACAGCACCGACGCCACGAAGTCCTACGCGGTCCAGGTCAACTTCCGCGACCCGAAGGGCAAGCTGCTCGACGTCGTGGTGGTGACCGTCGACGACGTGGCCTCCCACACCACCAAGAAGGCCACGGCCCGCAGCAACCGCAAGCTCTCCGGCGGGGTGAAGGCCGAGGTGGGGACGGCCCTGCGGCACTGACCGCCCCCGGACGGGCCCGGGATCAGGGCTGGACCGGCATCGACCAGCAGTTGGAGGTGGCCGGCCTCCCGGCGAGGCGGTCGGTCAGCCAGGAGACGGCGCTGCCCTGGTCGGTGATGAGTGGGGCGAGGTGGTTGGTGAGGATCTTGTCTCCGAGGTTCGGCAGCACGACGGCGTCGTAGGTGACGTTGCCGCCCTTGCCGCACCAGTCGACGGCGAGCTTCCGGGCCTGGCCGTGGGGGACGATGTCGTCCTGGACGCCGGTGGCCAGCCGGACCGGCCCGGCCGGCTTGAGTGTGCCGATCCGCTGCCTGTCCAGGGCCGCCTGCGCCCGGGGATCGCCGGCGATGACCTCCCCGAGGGATGCGCCGCTGTTGGTCCACTTGTTGCTCTTGGTGAAGCCGTAGCCGAGGATCGCGTCACCGACGCACATCGTGGAGGCGTCGGCCAGGGCGGCCCGCCCGGCGGCGTTGACGTTCGCTTCGACGACCGCCCGCAGATCGGGGTCGGACTGGGCGAAACCGTTGATCGACCAGGCCAGCGCACCGGCGAGCGCACTGCCGTCGATGCCCTTCATGACCGCGGTCAGATCCGCCGGGGGAGCGCCGGCGTAGGTGCCGGAGAGCGGGACGTCGGGCGCGTAGGACTGCTGGAGTTCGGCGGCCGCGGCACTGGCGCCGCCGCCCTGGCTGTACCCGTACAGCCCGGTCCGCGAGGCCGCGGTGACCGACGCGCCGGGCACGGCGCGGGCGGCGCGGGCCGCGTCCAGCAGGGCGTGCGCCTCGTCGACGCGGTTGACGTAGGTGTGCAGGCGGTCGGTGGCGCCGAGGCCGACGTAGTCGGTCACGACGACCGCGGCCCCCTTCGCCAGCAGCCGGTAGACCGCCAGGGCCTCGTACCCCACGGACAGGGTGTCGCCGGTGAGGGTGAGCGGGTGCTGAAGGGCGAAGGACGGCGCGCACTGGTCGCCCTGGCCCATGGTCCCCGACGCCAGCGCGACCAGCGGCCGCGGCCCGCCGCCCTTCCAGGCGGCCGAGGGCTCGATGTACGCACCGGTCACGGCGACGGGTTCCCCGTTGGAGTCGGTGGACCGGTACATCAGCCGGGTCGCGGTCCCCGGCATGGGCCGCCCGTCCAGCCCGGGAATGCCCAGCCCGAGCGGCATGGCCTCCGTACGGACCAACGCCCCGTTCTCCGAAGGGAGTCCGGCGGGCGGCGTATAGAACGCGGGAATGGTCACCCCGCGCGAGACAACGGGCTCCGCCGTGGTGGCCGAGGCCGGCACGGCCAGGACCCCGGCACACACGGCACCCGCGACGGCGGCACAGGCCACCAGACGCGAGGCCGGGGCGGGGATGGAACGAGAACGGGTCTTCACGCGGCTCATGACGGGCTCCTCGTTCGTCGTGGGGGAGGACCGCGCCGGGGCGGCACACCATGGGGCACCCGGGGAACGGCACGGTTACTCGCTGGTACTTACTTGAGAGTAAGTCCGTGTGCGGGCAGGGGACAAGACGTCTGCGGCCCCGAGGACGACCGGGCGTGCGGCTACTCCAGCAGCTTTCGCGCGGCGCGGTAGCTTTCCAGCACTCCCCGGCGGAGGCCGCCCGCCGCAGCGCAGAACGACCGGAGGATCCCCGTGCCCCGAGAAGCTCCGTACCTCGCCGTGGCCGAGGACCTGCGCGCGCGGGTCCTCGCACGGGAGTGGGAGATCGGCGAACGCCTGCCGTCGCGGGTGCGGCTGGCCGAGGAGTACGGGGTCGGGCGCAACGTCGTGCAGCGGGCCGTGGACCGCCTGATCATCGACGGGCTGCTCGACGGGAGGGCCGGTTCGGGCACCTACGTACGCGTTCCGCGCGAGCGCCTGCGTCTGGTCCGCTCGCGGCACCGGGACCGCGCGTACCCCCTCCCCGCCCGCCGGGAGAAGGAGGAGCGGGGCCGGGCCGACGCCTGGGACTCGCACAGCACAACCCGCGTCCCCGCACCCGAGGGCGTCGCCGCCCGGCTCGGCATCGGCCCGGGGGACCTCTGCGTCACCACGCACTACGAGTTCCTCGCCGCCGGGCTGCCCGTCCAGCTCTCCGAGTCCTGGGAGCCGATGGCCCTCACGGAGGGAACGCCGGTCGTGCTGCCGGAGACCGGCCCCCTCGCGGGGCGGGGGGTGGTCGAGCGTATGCGGTCGATCGGCGTGATCGTCTCGACCGTGGTGGAGATCCCGCGCCCCGCCCGCGCCACCCCGACCCAGGCGCACCTGCTGGGGATCGGCGTGGGGGACCTCGTGCTCCTGATCGAACGGACCCTGTACGACTCCACCGGGCGCCCGGTGGAGACCGCCGACATGGTCGTCCCCGACGCCCGCCGGGAGGTGGTCTACGAATTCGGGGCCGCCCGCCCATGACATCCGCGAGGAAGGGAAACGAAGCATGCCGGGAATCCCACGCCCCGGGCTCCTGGCGGACCGGGACTTCAGACGGCTGTTCGCCGCGACCGCACTGGGACAGATGGGCGACCGCATCGTCTTCCTGACGCTGCCCCTGGTGGCTGTCGCCGCCCTGGACTCCGACGCGTTCGAGGTCGGTCTGCTCGCCGCGACGACCACGGCGGGCTCGCTCCTGGTCGGCCTGCCGGCGGGCGCCTGGGTGGACCGGATGCGCAAGCGGCCGGTCCTGATCGGCACCGATCTGACACGCGCCCTGGTCCTCCTGACCGTGCCGGCCGCGTGGTGGGCCGGGACGCTCACCGTCGAGTGGCTCTACCTGGTCGCCCTGCTCCACGGCGTACTGACCGTCTTCTTCGACGTCGCGTACGTCAGCTACCTCCCCCACCTGGTGGGGCGGGAGAACCTCGTCGAGGGGAACGCGAAGCTTTCGGCGGTGCGCTCGGTGACCGGCATCGGCGGGCCGTCGGCGGCCGGGCCACTGGTCGGCCTGGTCGGAGCCCCCGCCACCCTCCTGGCGAGCGCGGCCGGAATGGCGCTGTCCGGTCTGCTCGCCCTCGCCATCCGCAGAAGCGAACCGGCACCGGAGCCGAGCGGGAACCCCCGGCTGTGGCGCGAGATCAAGGACGGTCTCGCCTTCGTCGTCCGCAACCCCGTCCTGCGCGCGATCACCCTCGGGGACGCGTGGTTCAACCTCTTCCTGGCCGTCTACCAGCCCATGCTGCTGATCTTCCTGCAACGGGAGGCGGGCCTCGGCCCCTTCGGCATCGGCCTCGTCCTGTCCGGGATGGGCTGCGGCGCCCTGCTCGGAGCCCTGACGGCGACCACGGTCGCGCGGCGGATCGGCCAGGGCCCGACCATCTGGCTCGCGGTACTGGTCACCTGCCCGCTCACCGCCCTCATGCCGATGGCACGACCCGGCTGGAGCCTCTGCGCGGCCGCGGCGGGTCTCGCGACCCTCTCGCTCGGCGGGGTCGTCCGCGTTGTCGCCCAGTCCAGCCTCCAGCAGACCGTGACCCCGGACCGGCTCCTCGGCCGGATGAGCGCGACGACCCGCTTCGTGTCCTGGGGCACCATCCCGGTCGGCGGCCTCCTGAGCGGACTCGCGGGCACCGCGTTCGGCGCGGCGACCACCCTGTGGATCGGCACGGCCGGCATGACGCTGAGCGCCCTCCCGCACCTCCTGTCACCGCTCCGGACGATGCGCGAGCTCCCCGGGCCCGCCGGCCCGCACACGCCGAGGGCCGCCGCCCCGACTGCGGGACAGCGGCCCTCGGCCCGGAAGGGTACGGCCTAGAGGTCGAAGTACAGCTCGAACTCGTGCGGGTGCGGGCGGAGCTGGATCGGGGCGATCTCGTTGGTGCGCTTGTAGTCGATCCAGGTCTCGATCAGGTCGGAGGTGAAGACACCGCCGGCCTGGAGGTACTCGTTGTCCGCCTCCAGCGCGTCCAGGACGGCCGGGAGGGAGGTCGGGACCTGCTGGACGTTGGCGTGCTCCTCGGGAGCCAGCTCGTAGAGGTCCTTGTCGATCGGCTCGGCCGGCTCGATCTTGTTCTTGATGCCGTCCAGGCCGGCCATCAGCAGCGCCGAGAAGGCCAGGTACGGGTTGGACGACGGGTCCGGCGCGCGGAACTCGACGCGCTTGGCCTTCGGGTTCGAGCCGGTGATCGGGATGCGCATCGCGGCCGAGCGGTTGCGCTGCGAGTACACCATGTTGACCGGGGCCTCGAAGCCCGGGACCAGGCGGTGGTAGGAGTTCACCGTCGGGTTGGTGAAGGCCAGCAGCGACGGGGCGTGCTGGAGGATGCCGCCGATGTAGTAGCGGGCGGTGTCCGAGAGGCCCGCGTAGCCCTGCTCGTCGTAGAAGAGCGGGGTGCCGCCGGTCCACAGGGACTGGTGGACGTGCATGCCCGAGCCGTTGTCGCCGAAGATCGGCTTCGGCATGAAGGTCGCGGTCTTGCCGTTGCGCCAGGCGACGTTCTTCACGATGTACTTGAAGAGCATCAGGTCGTCGGCCGCGGCGAGCAGCGTGTTGAACTTGTAGTTGATCTCGGCCTGGCCGGCGGTGCCGACCTCGTGGTGCTGGCGCTCGATCTGGAGGCCGCTGCGCTCCAGCTCCAGGGACATCTCGGCGCGCAGGTCGGCGAAGTGGTCGACCGGCGGGACCGGGAAGTAGCCGCCCTTGTAGCGGACCTTGTAGCCGCGGTTGTTCTCGACCGCACCGGTGTTCCAGGCGCCCGCCTCGGAGTCGATGTGGTAGAAGCTCTCGTTCGCCGACGTCTGGAAGCGGACGTTGTCGAAGACGTAGAACTCGGCCTCGGGGCCGAAGTACGCGGTGTCGGCGATGCCGGTGGAGGTGAGGTACGCCTCGGCCTTCTTCGCCACGTTGCGCGGGTCACGGCTGTACTGCTCGCCGGTGATCGGGTCGTGGATGAAGAAGTTGATGTTGAGGGTCTTGTCCCGGCGGAAGGGGTCGAGCCGGGCGGTCGACAGGTCGGCGCGCAGCGACATGTCGGACTCGTGGATGGCCTGGAAGCCGCGGATCGACGAGCCGTCGAAGGCCAGCTCCTCGGTCGGGTCGAAGGTCGGAGCCGGAACCGTGACGTGCTGCATCACACCGGGCAGGTCGCAGAACCGGACATCGATGAACTTGACGTCGTTGTCGGCGATGTACTTCTTCGCGTCCTCGGCGTTCTGGAACATCCAACTCCTCCTACTCCCGGCCCGGGCGGGACGGGGTTGCGGCTCGTGGTGCGGCCAGTGCGCCTGCACACGCTGGACCTGACCATAGGCAGGCCGGATTTCTCAAGCATGACCCATTTGTTTCGCAGAAGTTAACCGGGGCGGGTGTGACCGGCGCCTCGCGAGCCGCTACGCACCCCGGCGGCGGGCCCGGTAGCGGCACCCGCCGGGCCGGGCGGAGGGGCGGGCGCAGTACCGTGTCCGGGTGGACAATAGGCAAGCAATCGGATCGTGGCTCTCGGGCCCGCGCGCGGCCGCCGAGGAGATGGGGGCCGACTTCGGCTACCGGGGCAAGCGGCTCGGTCTGCCCGAGCACGGCCCGGGGGCCATGGCCCCCCTCGGCCGCCGGTTCGGCGCGATCTTCATCGACTGGGCGCTCTGCCTGCTGATCGCATACGGGCTGTTCGCTCGCGGTGACCAGCAGGCGGCCGGAAACTGGGCGCTGGGCATCTTCTTCGTGCTGAGTGTGCTCACCGTCGGCACCATCGGCTGCACCCCGGGCAAGCGCGTCCTGGGCATCCGGGTCGTCGCCGAGAACCGCGACCGGCTGACGTTCGGACGCGCGGTCGTCCGGAGCGTGCTGGTCTGCCTGGTGATCCCGGCCCTGGTCTGGGACCGCGACGGCCGCGGCCTGCACGACCGGCTGTCCCGCTCCGTGCAGGTCCGGAGCTAGAGGACGTACAGGTCCGGCGTCAGGAAGCACGCGTCCGGAGCCGGGAACATCCCGTGAACGGCGAAGAGGCGCGTACGCGTCTCAGCGGGTCTTTCCGCCCTTCGGCATCCGCATCCCCTTGGGCATGGGGCCCTTCGGGAGTGGCATGTTGCTCATCAGGTCGCCCATCGCGCGCAGCCGGTCGTTGGCGGCCGTCACCTGCGGACCGGTGAGGACGCGCGGCAGCTTCAGCATCTTGGTGCGCAGCTTCTTGAGCGGGACCTGGCCCTCACCGTTGCCGACGATGATGTCGTGCACCGGTACGTCGACCAGGATGCGCGCCATCTTCTTCTTCTCGGACGCGAGCAGCGGCTTCACCCGGTTCGGGTTGCCCTCGGCGACCAGCACGATGCCGGCCTTGCTCACGGAGCGGTGCACCACGTCCTGGCTGCGGTTCATCGCGACCGCGGGGGTTGTCGTCCAGCCCCGGCCCACCCGGTCCAGCACCGCCGCGGCGGCGCCCGGCTGCCCCTCCATCTGCCCGAAGGCCGCACGCTCGGCACGCCGTCCGAAGACGATCGCCATCGCGAGGAGGGCCAGTACGAAGCCCAGGATGCCCAGGTAGACCGGGTGGTCGATCGCGAAACCGATCCCGAGGAGGACGCCGAAGGTGACGATTCCCACGCCCGCGACGACAAGACCGATCTTCGGGTCGGTCCGCCTGGCCATCTTGTAGGTCAGGGCGATCTGCTTGAGCCGCCCCGCGTTCTCGGCGCTGTCCGCGCCTTCAGTCTTTGCCTT
Source organism: Streptomyces sp. NPDC092952 (assembly GCF_044754785.1). Taxonomy (NCBI): domain Bacteria; kingdom Bacillati; phylum Actinomycetota; class Actinomycetes; order Kitasatosporales; family Streptomycetaceae; genus Streptomyces; species Streptomyces sp. NPDC092952. The sequence continues at coordinate 170,350 of NZ_JBIVPT010000005.1, forward strand.
CCTCGCCATGTAAAGAAGTTTACGTGGCTCAGGAACGGCGGTCGGCCGCGGCCTCCAGTACGGACAGCACGGACTCGGCCTCGACCCGGTCCTTGGCCCGGCGCCGGTCCTCCTGGACGGCGGACCAGGCGTTGCGGCGGGCCGTGCGCTGGCCGCCGGCCAGGACGAGCGACTCGACGGCGCGGAGGGCCGCGGTGACGGACGGGAGGGCGGCGGCACGTACCGGCACGGCCTGCATCGTGGAGATCTCCTCGGAGCGGATGTGCGCGAATGGGCGGGCGGGTGGCTCGCGCGGACCCGGCGGCCCGGACCGTCCGGGCCCGTACCGCGCGGCGTGTGCACCCAGCGTCACTGCCCGGTGTTACCAGCGGGTGACCGGACGGTCAAACACCAATGAAAACCCCGATCCGGCGGGCGCGCACGCCGAAGCGGTCCGTACCCGCCCCCGACCTGCGGGGGAGCGTACGGACCGCTTCGCGTCGGCCATGACCGGTCAGTGGTTCGCTGTGCCGGGACTCACACGGCGGGCGTCGCGGCGGCGGCGCCGCGACGGTCCATCGCCTGCTGGAAGAGACGGCCCGCGCGGTACGAGGAACGGACCAGCGGCCCGGACATCACACCGGAGTAGCCGATCTCGTCGGCCTCCTCCTTCAGCTCCACGAACTCCTGCGGCTTCACCCAGCGCTCCACCGGGTGGTGGCGCACCGAGGGGCGCAGGTACTGCGTGATCGTGATCAGCTCGCAGCCCGCGTCGTACAGGTCCTGGAGCGCCTCGCTGACCTCCTCGCGGGTCTCGCCCATGCCGAGGATCAGGTTGGACTTGGTCACCAGACCGGCCTCACGGGCCCGGGTGATGACCTCCAGGGAGCGCTCGTAGCGGAAGCCGGGGCGGATCCGCTTGAAGATTCGCGGCACCGTCTCCACGTTGTGCGCGAGCACCTCGGGGCGGGCGGAGAAGACCTCGGCGAGCTGCTCGGGCACCGCGTTGAAGTCGGGGATCAGCAGCTCGACCTTGGTGCGGCCGGCCTCCCGCTCCGCGGTCAGCGCGTGGATCTGGCGCACGGTCTCCGCGTACAGCCAGGCACCGCCGTCCTCCAGGTCGTCGCGGGCGACGCCGGTGATGGTGGCGTAGTTCAGGTCCATCGTGACGACGGACTCGCCGACCCGGCGGGGCTCGTCCCGGTCCAGCGCCTGCGGCTTGCCCGTGTCGATCTGGCAGAAGTCGCAGCGCCGGGTGCACTGGTCGCCCCCGATGAGGAAGGTGGCCTCGCGGTCCTCCCAGCATTCGAAGATGTTGGGGCAGCCGGCCTCCTGGCACACCGTGTGCAGGCCCTCGCTCTTCACGAGCTTCTGCAGCTGGTTGTACTCGGGGCCCATCTTCGCCCGGGTCTTGATCCACTCGGGCTTGCGCTCGATGGGGGTCTGGCTGTTCCGGACCTCCAGGCGCAGCATCTTGCGCCCGTCGGGTGCGACAGCGGACACTCCGGCACTCCCCTTTGCTTTCACTGCGTTGGATGCTTCTTTGGATTCTTCGGCGAACACCAGGGTACGCCCGTGGTTCGCACGGCTTTACGTCCGGCCAACCTGTGGCAGGCGGGGCCTATTCCCGGCCGCGTGATCCGGCCGTCACGCCGTGGCCACGGCATCGGTCGGGGCGCCGTCCGGAGCGTCCGCCGGCCCGGAGGCCGGACGCTCGACGACGCGCGGTGCCGGTGCGGCGTTCTCCAGGATGTCCCGCAGGTGCTTCTCGACGACCGGGAGCACCTCGGCGATCGTGATGTCGCGGCCGAGCTCGTACGCCAGCGAGGTGACGCCCGCGTCCCGGATGCCGCACGGCACGATCCGGTCGAACCAGGTGTTGTCCGGGTTCACGTTGAACGAGAAGCCGTGCATCGTCACCCCCTTGGCGACGCGGATGCCGATCGCCGCCAGCTTGCGGTCCTCGCGGCGCTGCCCGGCGTTGGACGGGGCGTACTCGGGGCCGTTCAGCCGGGCGTCGAACTCCTCGTCCTGGAGCCGGGGGTCGAAGTCGAGGGAGAGCTCGCCGATCGCCGGGCGCTCCTCGACCGGGTCGCCCAGCACCCAGACCCCGCTGCGGCCCTCGACCCGGGTGGTCTCCACGCCGAACTCGGCGGCGGTCCGGATCAGCGCCTCCTCCAGGCGGCGGACGTGCGCGACGACGTCCACCGGGCGGGGCAGCTTCTGGATCGGGTAGCCCACCAGCTGACCGGGGCCGTGCCAGGTGATCTTGCCGCCGCGGTCCACGTCGATGACGGGGGTGCCGTCGAGGGGGCGTTCGCTGTCGGCCGTACGCCGGCCGGCCGTGTAGACGGGCGGGTGCTCCACCAGCAGGCAGGTGTCCGGGACGGTGTCCTCGAACCTGGCCGCGTGCACCTCGCGCTGCTTCTGCCAGGCCTCCTGGTAGTCGACGGCTTCCTCACCGAATCCCAGCCGGACGAACCGAAGCTCAGCCACGACAGATGCCTTCCTCTTGTAGTGCGCGGGCGGCGGGGTGCCCGGAGCCGCGTCACCATGCACTGATTCACGCCTTTGGCCACTGTACGACCGGTCCGCGGGCGGTGGTCCGGCAGGTCTTCCCGTCAGCACCGCCCCCAATCCTCACACGATCGGATGAAAGTGAAGCGAAGGCGGCTGTGACCGGGGCGGAGGCCGCTAAATTCGCGCCGTTCCCCAAGGGCTGCCCGCCCGGCCCGGAAGGCAGGAGACCGTACAGCTGATGTCGGAACGACCTCCGCAGCGCACCCCCAACCGCCGGCTGGCCGCGCTCATCACCGAGGCAGGTTTCTCCAACGCCGGTCTGGCCCGCAGAGTCGACCAACTCGGCCTCGAACACGGCCTCGACCTCCGGTACGACAAGACCTCCGTGACCCGCTGGCTCCGCGGCCAGCAGCCGCGCGGCACCACCCCCGCGCTGATCGCCGAGGTCTTCACCCGGCGGCTCGGGCGCCGGCTCTCCGCGCAGGACCTCGGCCTGGACGCGTGCGCCCCGGTCTACGCCGGTCTGGAGTTCGCGGCCACGCCCACGGAGGCGGTCGACATCGTGAGCGGGCTGTGGCGGAAGGACTCCGGCAGCCAGGCCGAGCTGCGCAAGATCGCCTTCACCCCGGCCGGGCTCGTCGTCCCCAGCCGGGACTGGCTGATCGGCCGGGCCGACGAGTCGGTGGGCCGGGGCGGAGGGCCCGCGCCCCGGGCGCACGGCGCGACGGGAGGGGCGCACGGGGCGGCGGGGGACGGTGGGGCGGGTGGTTCCCCCCGTCCCGGCGGGGCGCGCCCGGTGCCGGGGGCGCACGGTGTGTACGGCGCGCCCGGTGCGGCGCCCGGCACCCGGGCCCCGGCGGCCGCCCGTCCCGCCGGAGCCCCCGGGCCGCCGGGCGGCCCCCTGTCCCCGCAGGGCCCCGTTCCCGTCCCCGGGCTGCCCGAGGCGTTCGGCCTGCCCCGCCAGCGGCGTACCGGGCGGGACTCCGGCCAGCGGGTCAGCGGCGGCGACGTGGCCGCCCTGCGCTCGGTCGGCGAGCTCTTCCGCACCCTCGACCACGCCTACGGCGGCGGCCACGCCCGCCAGGCGCTCGTCCGTTACCTGGAGCACGAGGCGGAACCGATGCTCCGGGGCACCTACGGCGAGGCGACCGGGCGCAGGCTCTTCGCGGCCGCCGCCGACCTGACCCGGCTGGCCGGCTGGACCTCGTACGACATCGCCGCCCACGGCCTGGCCCAGCGGTACTTCGTCCAGGCGCTGCGGCTCGCCCAGGCCGCCGGTGACCGCGCCTACGGCAGCTATGTGCTGACCACGATGAGCCGGCAGGCGGTCTACCTGGGCCACGGCCGGGAGGCCGTGCAGCTGGCCCGGGTCGCCCAGCAGGGCATCGGCTCCTCCGCTCCGCCCGTCGTCCAGGCCCTGCTGCACGCCGTCGAGGCGCGCGGCCACGGGGTGCTCGGCGAGACCCGGGCCTGCACCACCTCGCTGGCGCGGGCCGAGCGGGCGCTGGACATCGCCCGGCCCGGGGACGAGGTGCCGCACTGGGCGCGCCACTTCGACGAGGCCCAGCTCGCCGACGAGTTCGGCCACTGCCACCGCGACCTCCAGCAGTACCGGGCCGCGGCGCAGTACGCGGAGCGCTCGCTCCAGCTGCGTTCCCCGGCGTACGCCCGCAGCCGGCTGTTCTGCCAGGTGGTGCTGGCCTCCGCCCGGCTCGGGCTCGGCGAGCTCGACCAGGCGTGCGCGCTCGGCGTGGAGGCCGCCCAGCAGGCTGCGGAGATGCGGTCGGTGCGGGCCACGGAGTACGTACAGGACTTCGAGCGGCGGCTGGAACCCTACCGGGACGCCGCCGCCGTACGCGGCTACCGCGACCGGGTCGCCGCGCTGGGCTGAGCACGGCACAGGGGGCGCACGCCGGTGCGCCCCCTGGCTGTTCGAGCGCGGCTCCGGGCCGGGTCCACAGACCTCACCGGGCCGGAGCCGCGAGCTTGGTGTTCCCCCGGTCAGGCCGCCTCGGGCAGCGGCGTGTGGCCGGCCGGCCGTACGCCCAGGTCGGCGAGGACGGCGTCGGCCGCGCGGCGCCCCGAGTACAGCGCGCCCCGGACGGTGCTGGTGTCCCGGTGGTCGCCGCACACATAGAGACCGGCCAGCAGCCGCACCGGGCGGCGGAGGTCGTGCGGGGCGGGCATCGCGGGGACCGCCTCCGGGTCGTGGTGGACGGCCAGCAGCTCCCAGTCGTCGGTGCGGACCCCGTACAGCGCGGCGAGATGGGTGCGGACCGCGCGTTCCAGACCGGGCGGCGGGGTGCCGAGCACTGTGGAGCTGATCAGCGTGCGGCCGCGCGGGGCGCGCGTGGGGTCGACGGCGCTCATCACCGCGGTGTGCGCCACCGGGCCGGAGCCGTCGGCGTCCAGCAGCAGGGCGGTGCCGGTCGGCGGGGGAGCGGGGGCGGTGTGGTGAAGGACCGTCACGGGGTGGAAGGACGGCGCCCGGAGGCCGGGCAGCAGCTCGGCGGCGGCCCCGGCGCCGGTGGCCACCAGCAGGGAACGGCAGCCCAGTTCGCCGTGCTCCTCGGTGCGGACCGAGGTGATGTCGGCGGCCGTGACATGGACCCCGGTACGCACGGTGCCCGGCGGCAGCGCGGCCGCGAGGAGCTCGGGCAGCGTCGCCGAACCGCCCTCGGGCACGCAGAGCCGACCGCGCGCGTAGTCGCGCAGGACGAGGTCGGCGCACCGGCTGGAGGTGGTGAGCCCGGGATCGGCGAGCAGCGCGGCGAGCAGCGGGCGCAGGAAGCCGTTGACGGTACGGGCGGGCAGGCCGCGGTGGGACAGGGCGGCCAGCGCCGTCTGCTCGGGGCGGGCCAGGATGCGGGCCGCCGGGGTGGCGGCGAGCCGGGTCAGCGCGGCGGCCACCCGGGCCTGGTCGATCGGCCCGCCCATCGGCGGCCGGGGGGCGCTCGCGAGGGCGCGCGCCGCCTTGAGTGCGCCCCGGGCGCCCCGTACATCGCCGGTGCGGTACTGGCGGCCCTCGCTGTGCACCAGCACCCCCGGGGCGAAGGTGCGCAGCACCAGCCCTTCGAGGCCGGGCGTCACGCGCAGCTGCGGGCAGGTGGTGGTGAGGAGCGGGCCGATGTGGTCGAGCCGGAAGCCGTCCACCTCGGCGGTGCTCATCCGTCCGCCGATCCGGGGGGCGGCCTCCAGGACGCTGACGCTCAGCCCCGCGCTGGTCAATCGGTGGGCGGCGGACAGGCCGGCGATCCCGGCCCCGATGATGACGACGTCCGCGTGGTGTGCCGTGCTGAGCATGTGCCCCTCCCCGAGTCGGCGCGGCCGTGGGGGACCGCGACCCCGACGGGCCTCCCGGAACGACCGGGTTCGCCAGGCCGTGCCTCCGGGCCGCCGCCCGGAGGACGGGCGGCCGACGGCACTACCGGGAGGTTAGGAGCGCGGCGGGTGCGGACGCAGTCGCGCGCACCCGGGGCACCGTTGCACGGGGTCGCATGTCTGTCCGATTCGGTGGCGGGGGCGGCGCATCCGCCGGGGCGCTCAGCGCAGGGCGGCGCGGATCGCTCCGTCGATGCCGGGGAAGGCGAAGGCGAAGCCCGACTCCAGCAGCCGGTGCGGCACCACCCGCTGACTGCCCAGCACGTCCTCGGCGAACTCCCCGAGGGCGAGCCGCAGGGCCGGGGCCGGGGCGGTGAGGAGCGTGGGGCGGTGCAGCACCCGCCCCATCGCGGCCGTCACCTCGCGGTTGGTGACCGGGGCGGGGGCGGTCAGGTTCACCGGCCCGGACAGCGACTCCGTCTCCAGGAGGTGGCGCAGCGCCGCGACCTCGTCGTGCAGCGCGATGAAGCTCCAGTACTGCCGCCCGTTGCCCAGCCGGCCGCCGAGCCCCGCCCGGAACAGCGGGAAGAGCCGGCCCCAGGCCCCGCCCTCGCGGGCGACGACCAGCCCGGTGCGGGCGTGCACCGTCCGCACCCCCGCCTCCTGGGCGGCGGCCGTGGCGGCCTCCCACTCCAGGCAGACGGACGGCAGGAAGCCCTTCCCGGCCGGGGCGCTCTCGTCGACGGCGAGGTCCCCGGTGTCGCCGTAGTAGCCGATCGCCGAACCGGAGACCAGCACCTTCGGCGCCGGGTCCAGGGAGGCGACGGCCTCGGCGATCGCGGCCGTGCCCAGCACCCGGCTGTCCCGGATCTCCCGCTTGTACTCCTCGGACCAGCGGTGGTCGCCGACCCCGGCCCCGGCGAGGTGGACGACGGCGTCGCAGCCGACCAGGCCCGCCGCGTCGACGTAGCCGCGCCGGGGGTCCCACTCCGCCTCGTCGCCGGCCCGGGCCGGGCGGCGGACCAGGCGGACCACCTCCAGCCCGTCGGCCCGCAGCGAACGCACCAGCGCCGCTCCGACGAGTCCTGACGCTCCGGTCACAGCGATACGGGAGTGCACCATGGCCCCATCCTGCCCCAACGGCCGTGCCGGGCCCACCCGTGGCGTACGGACGCGCCGTGTGTCACCGGCGTACCGCGCGAAGAAAGGAACTGACCGTTCCGGCCGGCTCTGACACAGTGGCGGGCATGCCCGAGATCCAACTGCACCCCGCCTGCCGGGTCCGCCCCGCTGCCCTCTCCGACGAGGCCGCGCTCGGCGAGCTCGACCGCGCCACCTGGTCCACCCTGCACGCCGTCATGCCCCGCCCCCAGCCGCCCTACGCGCCCTTCTTCGACGAGCGCCACGTGCCCGGTGACTTCCTGGTGGCCGAGGTCGCGGACGACCCGCGCCCGGCCGGATACGTGAGGCTGGTCCCGCCGACCCCGCTGGCCTGCAACTCCCACGTCCGGCAGATACAGGGCCTCGCCGTCGCCGACCGGGCGCGCGGCCGGGGCGTCGCCCGGGCCCTGCTGCGCGCCGCCTGCGCGACGGCGCGGGACGACGGGGCCAACCGGATCACCCTGCGGGTCCTTGGGCACAACACGCCCGCCCGCGCCCTGTACGCGTCCGAGGGGTTCACCGTCGAGGGCGTGCTGCCCGGCGAGTTCTTCCTGGACGGGCGGTACGTCGACGACATCCTGATGGGCCGTTCGCTCGCCCCGTGACCGGCCGGGGCGCGGCGGCCGCCTCAGCCCCTGAACAGCCGCATGCCGCCCATGAGTTCGTGCAGGCAGCGGACGGCCAGCTCGGCCGGTGAGCCGGGCCCGTCCGTCGGCGCGTCCGTCGCCGCCCAGGACTCCAGCGCGACCCGGACCGCGCCCGTGGCGGCGGCCGCGGCCAGCCGGACCTCCAGCGGGTCCGCCCCCTCGCCCGCCAGCCGGGCCAGCACCGGCAGCAGCCGCTCCTCCGAATCCTGATTGACCCGGTACCAGACCGCGCGCAGCGCCGGGTCCCGCTCGGCCGCCCGCAGCAGCCCGCGCGTCCAGCCCAGCTGCTCGTCGGCGTCCCCGCCGGGCATCCGGAACGCCTCGGTGACCGCCCGCTCCAGCACCTCGGCGAACGCGTCCCCCGGCTCGGCCGCCGCCAGCAGCGAGCGCCAGCGCTCGGCGCCCCCGGAGAGCAGCGGGCCCACCGCGTCCTGCTTGGAGCGGAAGTACCGGTAGAAGGTGCGCAGCGCCACGCCCGCCCGCTGCGCGATGTCCTCCGCCGTGGTGCCGTCGGGGCCCCGCTCGGCGAAGAGCGCGGCCGCGGCGCGGGCGATCTCCAGCTGGGTCGCGGCCTTGCGGCGCTCGGTGAGGGACGGCTGCGTCGGCTCGGTGCTCATTCCCAGGACATTACCCCCGGGGGTCCCGGGCATGCGCATGATGCCGTGATGGCAAATCGTGCCATGCAGGCGTACGGTGGACATCGATCGGGACGCCATGGGGGCGCCGTCGACACGCTCCGGGACGCCAGTCACCGGTATCGGAGGGACAGACATGAACCGCTACGAAGGCCGCCGCGTCCTCATCACCGGAGGCGGCTCCGGCATCGGCCGGGCCACCGTCCACCGCGTCCTCGCCGAGGGCGGCCGGGTCGTCGCCGCCGACGTCAACGAGGCCGGCCTGGAGGAGACCCGGGCGACCGCCGCGGCGAACGGCGCCGCGGACCGCCTCACCACCCTGGTCCTGGACATCGCGGACGAGGCCGCGGTACGGGCCGGCGTGGCCTCCGCCGTGGAGACCCTCGGCGGGCTCGACGTCCTGGTCAACGCCGCCGGGATCCTGCGCTCCGAGCACACCCACAAGACCACGCTGGAGTTCTTCAACAAGATCATCGCGGTCAACCTCACGGGCACCTTCCTGATGATCCGCGAGGCGATACCGGCGCTGATCGAGGGCAACGAGCCGGCCGTGGTGAACTTCTCCTCCACCTCCGCGGCCTTCGCCCACCCGTACATGTCCGCCTATGCGGCGAGCAAGGGCGGCATCCAGTCGATGACGCACGCGCTGGCGAGCGAGTACAGCAAGCAGGGGGTGCGGTTCGTCGCCGTCGCGCCCGGCTCGATCTCCTCCGACATGACCAGCGGCCACGGCCCGGGACTGCCCGCCGACGCCGACATGTCGCTCTTCATGAAGCTCTCCCCGGCGCTCGGCACCGGCTTCGCCAGCCCGGACACCGTCGCCGGTGTCGTCGCGATGCTCGGCTCCCGGGACGGTGCGTTCATCACCGGTACGGAGATCCGCATAGACGGCGGCACCCACTTCTGAGCCGCGGGGCCCCTCAGCCGGCCCCGAACCGCGCCCAGAGCCCGGGGAAGCGCTTCGCCAGCGACTCGTCGTCGAAGCCCACCGGGTCGCCCCCGGGCCCGGCCGGCTGGGGCGGCAGCCCGAGGTCCGGCGCGACCACGCCGGTGAGCTGCTCGTACGCCTCGTCGGCGGCGTAGCCCAGCTCCTCGCCGTCCCCGTCGATCTCCTCGTCGAAGTCGTCGAGGAGATCGGCCAGCGCGTCCGGCTCGTGCAGGGCGCCCTCGAAGACCTCCCGGCCCTGGCCGATCAGCCAGCACCGGAAGAAGTCGAAGGCGCCCTCGTCCGCGCCGCCCAGCAGCACCGTGGCGGCGCCCCACAGGTCCCAGCGGTAGGCGCGGTGGAAACGGGCCTCGAAGTGCCGGGCGAAGTCCAGCACCGCGTCGGGGTCGAGCCGCACCAGCCGCTCGACGAGCAGCTCGGCCTGGTCCTCCGGGTCGCCCTCGGCGGCCGTGCGCGCGCTGTCGACGATCTCCCAGAACTCCGTCTCGTCCATCACGGGTCAAGCATCGGCCCTGGCGGCGGGCGGCGCACGCGGACACCGGGCGGCGAGGGCGAACGGGACTCCCCCTTCCGTCGGAAGGAGCACGGGCCCCGAAGAAGCGGGCCGGGCCGAACACCCCGTGATCTACGATCCGGCCCATGACGATCACGTACGAGTGGCGCGGCGACTTCGAGGACGCCGCGCTCAACGCGCTCCACGCGGAGGCGTTCGGCCATGCCGTCACGTCCGTCGACTGGTGGGCACGGGTGCACCGTCACAGCCTCGGCTGGGTCTGCGCCCGGGAAGACGGCAGGCTCGTGGGGTTCGTCAACATCGCCTGGGACGGCGGCGCCCACGCCTTCCTCCTCGACACGATGGTCGCCCGGGACACGCACCGCACCGGTGTCGGGACCGGACTCGTGACGACCGCGGCGCGGGGCGTCCGTGCGGCGGACTGCGCATGGCTCCATGTCGACTTCGAGGAGCACCTGCGTCCCTTCTACCTCGGCGCGTGCGGCTTCCGGCCGACGGACGCGGGGCTCATCGCCCTGGGCTGAGGGCCGTCCCGTCGTCCCCGGTGGAGGGGCGCACGGCGTCGGACGCGGTGCGTCGCGGGGCGGAGGGGCATCCGGACACCGGGCGTGTCCGGACGCTCCGGCAACGCGCGAGGAGCGGGGCCTCCCCCGTTCGAGCGCGGCCGGGGGCCCGGGGGAGCGGCCGTCGCCGTGCGCCCGCCGGGGACGACGGGACAGCCCTCAGGGCGTGTCCGCTCCGTGGTCGTCCGTCGGCCCCGGGGCGTACAGCCCGTGCAGCGCCGCGGCCGCCGCCGCGAACCGCTCCCGCAGGGCGGTCGGCTCCAGCACCTCCGACTCCGGCCCCAGGCCCAGGAGTTGGCCGTACGCGATCTCCTCCGACTCGACCGGCACGGTGACGGTCAGCCACCCCTCGGCGTCCGGCGGACCGGCCGCCTCCAGCGCCGCCCGGACCGCCGAGCGGTCCAGTACGTACGGCAGCCGGCCCACTCCCGCGGGCGACAGCCGCACCGTCACCTCCGCCCGCAGCAGCGACCGGGCGAACTGCGCGGCCCGCTCCGCCCAGAAGCCCGCCAGGTCGAACCGCTCGTCCCGCTCGAACCGCTCCTCGGCCACCACCACGTCCGAGAACCGGTCGACCCGGTACACCCGGAAGTCCTCCGCCACCCGGGCGCACACGTACCAGACCCCCGCCTTCAGCACGAGCCCGTACGGGTCCAGCTCCCGCTCGACCGGGGTGTCCGCGCCGTTGCGGAGATAGCGGGCCCGCACCGTCCGGTCGCCCCACACCGCCCCGGCCAGGGCCGGCAGCTGCTCGGGGGTGGCCGGCTCCTGGTACCAGCCCGGCGCGTCCAGGTGGAAACGGCGCACGGCGCGGTCCGGCGCGTCCCGCAGCGAGGGCATCAGGGCCGCCGACACCTTGAGCCGGGCGGCCGACGCGGCGTCCGCCAGCCCCATCTCGCGCAGCGCGGACGGCAGCCCGGACAGGAAGAGCGCCTCGGCCTCGTCACGGGCGAGACCGGTCAGCCCGGTCCGGTAGCCGCCGACCAGCCGGTAGCCGCCGGCCCGGCCCCGGTCCGCGTAGACCGGGACGCCCGCCGCCGAGAGGGCCTGCGCGTCCCGGGTCACGGTCCGCTCCGACACCTCCAGCTCCCGGGCGAGCTCCGCGGCGGTCATGGCCGGGCGGGACTGCAGGAGCAGCACCATTCTGATGAGACGGGCAGCGCGCATGCGGCCATTGTGTCCGCATGCGCGCCGCCCGTCCCCGGTGCCTCAGAGGCCGTACCGCTCCCGGGCCTCCTTGACCGAGGTCGCGGTGACCTCGCCGCGGCGGGCCAGCTGGGCCAGGGCCGCGACCGCGATCGAACGGGCGTCGACGCCGAAGTGGCGGCGGGCCGCGTCCCGGGTGTCGGAGAGGCCGAAGCCGTCCGTGCCGAGCGAGGACCAGTCCTGCTCCACCCACTGGCTGATCTGGTCCGGGACCTGGCGCATCCAGTCGCTCACCGCCACGACCGGACCCGGGGCGCCCTCCAGCGCCTGCGTCACGTACGGCACCCGCTGCTCACCGCGGAGCAGCGCTTCGTCGCACTCCAGCGCCTCGCGGCGCAGCTCGCCCCAGGAGGTGGCGGACCAGACGTCGGCCGTGACCCCCCAGTCCGCGGCCAGCAGCTCCTGCGCCTCCAGCGCCCAGTGGATCGCCGTACCGGAGGCCAGCAGCTGGACCCGCGGCGCGTCCGCCGAGGCGGGCACGCCCTCCTTGAAGCGGTACAGGCCCTTGACGATGCCCTCCTCGACGCCTTCCGGCATCGCGGGCTGCGGCTTCGGCTCGTTGTAGACCGTCAGGTAGTAGAAGACGTTCTCGGCCTCGGGGCCGTACATCCGGCGCAGACCGTCCTTGACGATCACCGCGATCTCGTACGCGAACGCCGGGTCGTAGTTGAGCGAGGCCGGGTTGGTGGCCGCGATCAGGTGCGAGTGGCCGTCCGCGTGCTGGAGACCCTCACCGGTCAGCGTCGTACGGCCCGCCGTGGCGCCGACGATGAAGCCCTTGCCGAGCTGGTCGGCGAGCTGCCACATCTGGTCGCCGGTCCGCTGCCAGCCGAACATCGAGTAGAAGATGTAGAACGGGATCATCGTCTCGCCGTGCGTCGCGTACGACGTCGAGGCGGCGATGAAGTCGGCCATGGCCCCGGCCTCGGTGATCCCCTCGTTGAGGATCTGGCCGTCCTTGGCCTCCTTGTAGTACATCAGCTGGTCGCGGTCGACCGGCTCGTACGTCTGGCCCAGCGGCGAGTAGATGCCGGCCGAGGGGAACAGCGACTCCATGCCGAAGGTGCGCGCCTCGTCGGGGACGATCGGCACCCAGCGCTTCCCGGTCTGCTTGTCCCGCATCAGGTCCTTGACCAGGCGGACGAAGGCCATGGTGGTGGCCATCTCCTGCTTGCCGGACCCCTTCTTCAGGGCGGCGAACGCGCGCTCCTCCGGCTCCGGCAGCGCCACCGCGTGGACGCGGCGGGCCGGGGCGGGGCCGCCGAGGGCGGCGCGGCGCTCCTGGAGGTAGCGAACCTCGGGGGAGTCGGTGCCCGGGTGGCCGTAGGGCACCAGGCCGTCGGCGAACGCGCTGTCCGGGATCGGCAGGCCGAGCAGCTCGCGCATGTCCTTGAACTCGTCCACCGAGAGCTTCTTCATCTGGTGGTTGGCGTTCTTGGACTCGAAGCCCTTGCCGAGCGTGAAGCCCTTCACGGTCTGCGCGAGGATCACGGTCGGTGCGCCCTTGTGCGCCAGGGCGGCCCGGTAGGCCGCGTACACCTTGCGGGCCTCGTGGCCGCCGCGCGAGGTGTAGAAGCACTCGCCGATCTTCGCGTCGGTGAGCAGCTTCGCCAGCTCGGCGAGGGCGGGCTCGGCACCGAAGAAGTGCTCGCGGATGTACGCGACGTCGCGGGTGGCGTACGTCTGGAACTGCGCGTCCGGGACCTCCCGGAGCCGGCGGACCAGCGCACCGGTGGTGTCGAGCTGGAACAGCTCGTCCCAGGCGGTGCCCCAGAGCGTCTTGACGACGTTCCAGCCGGCGCCGCGGAAGGCCCCCTCCAGCTCCTGGACCACGCGGAAGTTGGCGCGGACCGGGCCGTCGAGGCGCTGCAGGTTGCAGTTGATGACGAAGGTCAGGTTGTCGAGCTGCTCACGGGCCGCGAGGGCCAGGGCGGCGGTCGACTCGGGCTCGTCCATCTCGCCGTCGCCCAGGAAGGCCCAGACGTGCGAGTTCGACGTGTCCTTGATGCCGCGGTTGGCCAGGTAGCGGTTGAAGCGCGCCTGGTAGATCGCGGAGAGCGGGCCGAGGCCCATCGACACGGTGGGGAACTCCCACAGCCAGGGCAGCCGCCGCGGGTGCGGGTAGGACGGCAGACCGTCGCCGCCCGCCTCCTGGCGGAAGTTGTCGAGCTGCTGCTCGCTCAGGCGGCCGTCGAGGAAGGCGCGGGCGTAGATGCCGGGGGAGGCGTGGCCCTGGATGTAGAGCTGGTCACCGGAGCCGTCCCCCTCCTTGCCCCGGAAGAAGTGGTTGAAGCCCGTCTCGTACAGCCAGGCCGCCGAGGCGAAGGTGGCGATGTGGCCGCCGACGCCGAAGCGGGAGCCGCGGGTGACCATCGCGGCCGCGTTCCAGCGGTTCCAGGCGGTGATCCGGGATTCCATCTCCAGGTCGCCGTCGAACTCGGGCTCGGCGGCGGTCGGGATGGAGTTGACGTAGTCGGTCTCCAGCAGCTTGGGCAGCGCGAGACCGGCGCCCTCGGCGTGCTCCAGCGAGCGGCGCATCAGGTACGCGGCGCGGTGCGGGCCGGCGGCCCTGGTGACGGCATCCAGGGAGGCCGCCCATTCGGCGGTCTCCTCGGGGTCACGGTCCGGGAGCTGATCGAGCTCGCTCGGAAGCTTTCCTACGGGGTCGGTCATGATCGCCGCCTTCCGGAGTGGGAGGGGGGTGGAGAAGGCCCTGACTGGCAGGACAGGGCGATCGGGCGGTGAGCCCGCGAGATGAACTGTAAGGCGCCGATCGATGATCGATCAAAGGGTGAAGGGCAAAACTTCTCGATATGAAGAAATTGGCATTCGGTGCCGCGAAACGGGGCACGGAGTGACGGGATCTATAGGTATAAAAAGGGCGCCGATCTGCACGGAAGAGCACCCCTCCCGACAGATGCGTACGCCCTCGGGGCCGGTCCGGGAAGGGTGTCCTCAGGCGCGCGGGGCGCAGCCGAGGACGTGCGCCTTCGCCAGCACGCCGATGTCCGGGTCCTTGCGCAGGAACGCATCGATGAGCGCCTCGTGCTCCTCCGCGTACGACTTCTGCACCGTGCCGAGCCAGCGGATCGACAGGGCCGTGAACACCTCGATGCCCAGCCCCTCCCAGGTGTGCAGCAGGACCGCGTTGCCCGCCGCCCGCACCATCTCGCGGTGGAAGGCCACGGTGTGCCGGACCTGCGCCTCGCCGTCGGCCAGCCGGTCCGCCTCGTAGAGCGCCGTCACGTGCGGGGTGAGTCGCGAGCAGTCCTCACCGAGGGACGGGGCCGCCAGCTCCGCCGCGATCTGCTCCAGACCGGCCCGCACCGGGTAGCTCTCCTCCAGGTCGGCGGCGGTGAGGTTGCGGACCCGGACGCCCTTGTTGGGGGCCGACTCGATCAGCCGGAGCGTCTCCAGCTCCCGCAGCGCCTCGCGCACCGGCGTCTGGCTGACCTCCAGCTCGGTGGCGATGCGGCGCTCCACGATCCGCTCGCCGGGCTTCCAGCGCCCGCTGACGATCCCCTCCACGATGTGCTCGCGGATCTGTTCGCGCAGCGAGTGGACGACGGGCGGGGTCATGAGGGCTCCTTCGGGGCGAACCGGTGCTTCCGCGTCATCACGGCGGCCGGGGCGACCGGCGGTGTCTGGGGCGTTTCCTAGGGCGTGTCCTAGACAATACGGCGGCGCCCCCGCCCGGAAGTGCTCCGGACGAGGGCGCCGTTGGTGAGGCTGGTTACAGCCGCGCTCAGAGGCCGAGCTCGACCTCGAACTCGCCGGCCTCCAGGATCGCCTTGACCGAGGTCAGGTAGCGGGCGGCGTCGGCGCCGTCCACCAGACGGTGGTCGTAGGAGAGCGACAGGTACGTCATGTCGCGGACACCGATCACGGTGCCCTCCTCGGTCTCGATGACCGCCGGACGCTTCACCGTGGCACCGATGCCCAGGATGGCGACCTGGTTCGGCGGCACGATGACGGTGTCGAAGAGCGCACCGCGCGAGCCGGTGTTGCTGATGGTGAAGGTGGCACCGGACATGTCGTCCGGGGTCAGGCCGCCGCCGCGAGCCTTGCCGGCCAGCTCGGCGGTCTTCTTCGCGATGCCCGCGATGTTCAGGTCGCCCGCACCCTTGATGACCGGGGTCATCAGGCCCTTCTCGGCGTCCACGGCGATGCCGATGTTCTCCGAGTCGAAGTACGTGACGGTCGAGTCGTCCTCGTTGATCCGGGCGTTGACGACCGGGTGGGCCTTCAGCGCCTGGGCCGCCGCCTTGACGTAGAACGGCATCGGGGACAGCTTGACGCCCTCGCGGGCGGCGAACGCGTCCTTCGCCCGGTTGCGCAGCTTCATCAGCTTGGTGACGTCGACCTCGACGACTGAGGTCAGCTGGGCCTGCGAGTGCAGCGCCTTCATCATGTTGTCGCCGATGACCTTGCGCATGCGGGTCATCTTGACGGTCTGACCGCGCAGCGGGGAGACCTCCAGCTTCGGCGCCTTCGAGGCTGCCGGAGCAGCGGCGGCGGCCGGGGCCGGAACGGCTGCGGCGGCCTTGGCGGCCTCCGCGGCGGCGACGACGTCCTGCTTGCGGATCCGGCCACCGACACCGGTGCCCTTGACCGCGCCCAGGTCGACGCCGTTCTCGGCGGCGAGCTTGCGGACCAGCGGGGTGACGTACGCGCCGTCGTCACCGGAGGTCGCGGCCGGGGCGACCGGGGTGACCGGAGCCGGGGCGGCCACCGGAGCCGGGGCCGGAGCGGCCGGGGCCACCGGAGCCGGAGCGGCGACCGGGGCGGCGGGCGCCACCGGGGCCGGAGCCGGAGCGGGGGCGGCCGGGGCCACCGGAGCCGGAGCCGGAGCCGGAGCGGCGGCGGGCGCCGGAGCGGCCGGAGCCGGGGCAGCGGCCGGAGCGGCACCGGCGGCACCGATGACGGCGAGCTTGGCGCCGACCTCGGCGGTCTCGTCCTCGGCGACGACGATCTCCAGCAGCACGCCGGAGACCGGGGCCGGGATCTCGGTGTCGACCTTGTCCGTGGAGACCTCCAGGAGGGGCTCGTCCTCCGTGACCTCCTCGCCGACCTCCTTCAGCCAGCGGGTGACGGTGCCCTCGGTGACGCTCTCGCCGAGCGCCGGGAGGGTGACGTCGGTACCGGCGGCGCCACCGGCCGGGGCGGCGGCCGGAGCCTCGGCCACGGGGGCCGGAGCGGCGGCGGGGGCCTCGGCGACCGGGGCCGGGGCCGGGGCGGCGGCGGGCTCGGCGGCCGGAGCCGCGGCGGCGGCCGGGGCGCCCGTGCCGTCGTCGATGATGGCCAGCTCGGCGCCGACCTCGACGGTCTCGTCCTCGGCGACCTTGATGGACGCCAGAATGCCGGCGGCGGGGGCCGGGATCTCGGTGTCGACCTTGTCGGTCGACACTTCGAGAAGCGGCTCGTCGGCCTCGACGCGCTCGCCCTCGGCCTTCAGCCAGCGGGTGACAGTGCCCTCGGTGACGCTCTCGCCGAGCGCCGGAAGGGTTACGGAAACCGACATGGTTTCAGTTGCTCCTTACGAAAGTGCGGAAGTAGGTCGTCGTCGCGCCCGGTCGACTGGATCAGTCGTGGGAGTGAAGCGGCTTGCCGGCCAGGGCCAGGTGGGCCTCGCCCATCGCTTCGTTCTGGGTCGGGTGGGCGTGGATGAGCTGCGCGACCTCGGCCGGCAGCGCCTCCCAGTTGTAGATCAGCTGGGCTTCGCCGACCTGCTCGCCCATACGGTCACCGACCATGTGGACGCCGACCACGGCACCGTCCTTGACCTGGACGAGCTTGATCTCGCCCGCGGTCTTGAGGATCTTGCTCTTGCCGTTGCCCGCGAGGTTGTACTTCAGAGCGACGACCTTGTCCGCGCCGTAGAGCTCCTTGGCCTTGGCCTCGGAGATGCCCACGGAGGCGACCTCGGGGTGGCAGTACGTCACCCGCGGGACACCGTCGTAGTCGATCGGAACGGTCTTCAGACCGGCCAGCCGCTCCGCCACCAGGATGCCCTCGGCGAAGCCGACGTGCGCGAGCTGGAGCGTCGGGACCAGGTCGCCCACGGCCGAGATGGTGGGCACGTTGGTCTGCATGTACTCGTCGACGAGGACGTAGCCGCGGTCCATCGCGACCCCGGCCTCCTCGTAGCCCAGGCCCTGCGAGACCGGGCCGCGGCCGATGGCGACCAGCAGCACCTCGGCCTCGAAGGTCTTGCCGTCGGCGAGGGTCACGCGGACGCCGTCCTGCGTGTACTCGGCGCTCTGGAAGAACGTACCGAGGTTGAACTTGATGCCGCGCTTGCGGAAGGCGCGCTCAAGAAGCTTCGAGCTGTTCTCGTCCTCGACCGGGACCAGGTGCTTCAGGCCCTCGATGATCGTCACGTCGGTGCCGAAGGACGTCCACGCCGAGGCGAACTCGACGCCGATGACGCCGCCGCCCAGCACGATCGCCGACTTCGGGACGCGGTCCAGCTTCAGCGCGTGGTCCGAGGAGATGATGCGGTTGCCGTCGATCTCCAGGCCCGGCAGCGACTTCGGCACGGAGCCGGTCGCGAGCAGCACGTGGCGGCCCTGGACGCGCTGGCCGTTCACGTCCACCGAGGTGGGGGAGGAGAGCCGGCCCTCGCCCTCGATGTAGGTGACCTTGCGCGAGGCGATGAGACCCTGCAGCCCCTTGTACAGGCCCGAGATCACGTCGTCCTTGTACTTGTGGACGGCCTCGATGTCGATGCCCTCGAAAGTGGCCTTGACACCGAACTGCTCCGACTCGCGCGCCTGGTCGGCGATCTCGCCGGCGTGGAGCAGGGCCTTCGTGGGAATGCAGCCGTTGTGCAGGCAGGTGCCGCCGACCTTGCCCTTCTCGATCAGAGCGACGTCCAGGCCCAGCTGCGCCCCGCGCAGGGCCGCGGCGTAACCGCCGCTACCGCCGCCGAGGATCACTAGGTCGAAAACGGTGCTGGCGTCGTTCGCCACGTCACGTCCTCCATGCATGTGCGCCGTACGCCGGGCCCCGTCGCTGGGGGATGACCGCCGGTCGGCTGGTGTTCGGCCGCTTTGTGTTTTTCGGCCCTGTGGTGGGGGCCCTGTCCTGCCGAGAACCCATCTTCGCACTAGTTGACGGTGAGCGGGACGCGGGGCCCGGGTCCGGGACGGATGATCATCCGTCCCGGCCGGTCGCCGCCACGCGGGCGCCCATGGATTTCGTCGAGAGCGAAACCGGCCGGATTTCCGCGCGGTGGTACCGACGGGACAACGCCGTACGGCCCCGGAATCATGCCCGGGGCCGTACGGCGGGCCCATGGCACCGGCCGGACGGCATCACGCGTCGCGCTGCCGTCCGGCCGGTGCCGGGCCCGTGCTGCGGGGCTCGCGGCCTCAGCCGAGGTCGCCGGCGGCGGTGCGCTCGGCCAGCTTGACCAGCGTGCGGACCGAGGAGCCGGTGCCGCCCTTCGGCGTGTAGCCGTACGGCGCGCCCTCGTGGAAGGCCGGACCGGCGATGTCCAGGTGCGCCCAGGCGATGCCCTCGCCCACGAACTCCTGGAGGAAGAGGCCGGCCACCAGGCCGCCGCCCATCCGCTCGCCCATGTTGGCGATGTCGGCGGTCGGGGAGTCCATGCCCTTGCGCAGGTCGGCGGGGAGCGGCATCGGCCAGGACGCCTCGCCGGCCTCCTCGGCGATCTCGTGGATCGAGGTACGGAAGGCGTCGTCGTTCGCCATGATGCCGAAGGTGCGGTTGCCCAGCGCCAGCACCATCGCGCCGGTCAGGGTCGCCACGTCGACGATCGCGTCCGGGTTCTCCTCCGAGGCGCGGGTCAGCGCGTCGGCGAGGACGAGCCGGCCCTCGGCGTCCGTGTTGAGGACCTCGACGGTCTTGCCGCTGTACATGCGCAGCACGTCACCCGGGCGGGTGGCGTTGCCCGACGGCATGTTCTCGGCCAGCGCCAGCCAGCCGGTGACGTTGACCTTCAGGCCCAGCCGCGCGGCCGTGACGACGGCGGCGAACACGGCGGCGGCACCGCTCATGTCGCACTTCATCGTCTCGTTGTGACCGGCCGGCTTCAGCGAGATGCCGCCCGAGTCGTAGGTGATGCCCTTGCCCACCAGGGCCAGGGTCTTCTCCGCCTTCGGGTGCGTGTAGGCCAGCTTCACCAGGCGCGGGCCGTGCGTGGAGCCCTGGCCGACGCCCAGCAGGCCGCCGTAGCCGCCCTTGACGAGCGCCTTCTCGTCCAGCACCTGCACCTTGATGCCGTGCTCCTTGCCCGCGGCGGTGGCCACGGCGGCGAAGGACTCGGGGTACAGGTCGTTCGGCGGGGTGTTGATCAGGTCGCGGGCGCGGTTGATCTCCTCGGCCAGCGCGACGGCGCGCTCGGTGGCCGCCTTGAACGCCTTGTCGCGCGGCTTGGCGCCGATCAGGGCGACCTCGGCGAGCGGCAGCTTCGGGCCGTTGCCGTTCTTCTTGCCCTTGGGGGCGAGCTTGTTCTCGCCCTGCTGGTACGCGGTGAAGGCGTACGCGCCCATGAGGGCGCCCTCGGCGATGGCCCCGGCGTCCTCGGCGGACCCGGTGGGCAGCGCGAAGCCGGCCTTCTTCGCACCGGCCAGGGTGCGGGCGGCCGAACCGGCGGCGCGGCGCAGCGCCTCGGCGTCGTACGCCTGGCCCTTCTCCGGGGCGGGGCCGAGACCGGCCGCGATGACGACCGGGACCTTGAGGCCCTCGGGCGCGGGGAGCTTGGTCACCTCGCCCTCGGCACCGGTGGCGCCCAGGGCTTCGAGGACGGCGGCGAGCTTCCCGCCGAACGCCTGGTCCACGGCCTCGGCGCCCGGCGCGAGGACCAGGCTCCCGGTCTTGGATGCAGAGCCCTTGGCGACGCCGACGACGAGTGCGTCGGCGCGCAGCGTCGCCGCCCCGGCAGTGCTGAGAGTGAGAGCAGTCACGGTGGTGAAATCTCGCTTCCGTTGAGTTCGATGGTGGTCGAGGGATGGGCCGACCGTGCCCGGCGCATCGTAGACGCCCCCGCAATGTGCCGGTAAGGAGCCTACGCGCGCCTTTGCGCCGGGATCACGGCGGCGGGCCGTCGATGGCTCGAAGCCCCTTCCGGGCCCGCCCCGGGGACCCCGGCCCGGACCGGACGGGCGAGCACGTAAGGTCGTCCCGGGGAAGGACCGACCGGGGGAGGATCATGCACGCCCGTGGGGCCGCGCGCCCGAGGACGGGCGGCGCACCGCTGCCCGCCGCCGTACTGCTGCTGGCCGTTCTCGCTCTGCTGACCGGCTGTGCCCCGGCGCCGGAGCCGGACGGCCCCCGCCCGGCCGCCCGGGACCACTGGCGGCCGAAACCCGGCCTCGGCTGGCAGTGGCAGCTCTCCGGCAGGCTCGACCCCACGGTGGACGTCCCGGTGTACGACATCGACGGCTTCGACCACGACGCCGCCGCCGTCGACGACCTGCACCGCCGCGGCCGCAAGGTGATCTGCTACCTCTCCACCGGCGCCTGGGAGGAATTCCGCCCGGACGCCGGGAAATTCCCCGCCCGGGTGCTCGGCGAGGGCAATGGCTGGAAGGGCGAGCGCTGGCTCGACATCCGCCGCACCGATGTCCTGGAACCGCTGATGGAGAAGCGGATCGCGATGTGCGCCCGCAAGGGCTTCGACGCGGTCGAGCCCGACAACATGGACGGCTACCGCAACCGCACCGGCTTCCCGCTGACCGCCGCCGACCAGCTGCGCTACAACCGGCTCGTCGCCCGCATCGCCCACCGCCACGGCCTCGCCGTGGGCCTGAAGAACGATCTCGGCCAGATCCCCGCGCTGGAGCCGGACTTCGACTTCGCGGTCAACGAGCAGTGCGCGCAGTACGAGGAGTGCGCGAAGCTCTCGCCGTTCGTGAAGGCGGGCAAGGCCGTCTTCCACGTCGAGTACGAGCTGCCGGTCACCCGGTTCTGCGAGGACTCGCGGCGGCTGGGGCTCAGCTCCCTGTTGAAGAAGTACGAGCTCGGCGTATGGCGCCAGGAGTGCCCGGCCCGATCCTGACAGGGCCCCGGCTAACCGAACGTCAGCACCACCAGCACGGCCGTCGCCGCCGTCTCCGCCAGCGCGCCGAACACATCGCCGGTCACCCCGCCGAACCGCCGCACACAGCGCCGCAGCAGCAACAGCGCCACCGCCAGCCCCAGCACCGCCGCCCCCGCGCACCGCACCGCCCCGTACCCGCCGAGGAGTGCCCCCGCCCCCGCGCACCCCGCGACCACCACGGCCCCGGCCGCCACCGCGCCGCGCACCGGCACCGTGCCCGCCACCGCCGCGCCCAGCCCCTCCGGGCGCGCCGCCGGCACGCCCCGCCGGGAGGCCAGGGTGAGTGCCAGCCGGGCGGTCACCGCCGCGACCGCCGTCGCCACCGCGCCGTCCGCCCAGCCCCGTGCGTACAGCTGCTGCCCCGCCGCGACCTGGGCCAGCAGCACGAACAGCAGGGTGATCACACCGAACGGCCCAATGTCCGACTGCTTCATGATCCGCAGGGCCTGGTCGGCGGGCTTGCCGCTGCCCAGACCGTCGGCCGTGTCCGCGAGACCGTCCAGATGCAGCCCCCGGGTCAGCACCGCGGGAACGGCGGCCGAGGCGATGGCGGCCATCAGCGGACCCGAGCCGAGCAGCAGCGACAGACAGCCGGCCGCCGCCGCGAGCACCCCCACCACCAGCCCGGCGAGCGGCGCGCACAGCATCCCGGTCCGGGCGGTCTCCCGGTCCCAGCGGGTGACGCGGACGGGGAGCACGGTCAGGGTGCCGAAGGCGAATCGGACGCCGTGGCTGTTCAGGGAGGTCACGGCGCGCAGGCTAACCCCTGCCCCCGGCCGATAGATTGCCCGTAACGCAGCAATTCATGACAGAACCAGCATATCGGGAGTGGGTGGCATGGGTCACTGGTTCGATCGGAACATCGTCGAGCCGGGAAAGCTGCCGCTGCTCCTCGCCCTGGCCGCCTTCGTGCTCACCTTCGCCGTCACCCGGGTCATCACCCGCATGATCCGGGCGGGGAAGGGCCCGTTCCGCAACTTCACCCCCGGCGGCCTGCACATCCACCACGTGGTCCCCGGTGTGGTGCTGAGCGTCGTCGGCGGCTTCGGAGCGGTCGCCAGCGGGCGCCACGGCGCCACCGCGGGGATCTGCGCCGTGATCTTCGGGATGGGGGCGGGGCTGGTGCTGGACGAGTTCGCGCTGATCGTCCACCTCGACGACGTCTACTGGACCGAGGAGGGGCGCCGGAGCGTGGAGGTGGTCGCCCTCACCGCCGCGCTCGTCATGCTCGTGCTGGCCGGGTTCTCGCCGCTCGGCGTGAACGAGGTGAGCAGCGACGAGCAGCAGGGCCGGCTCGGGGTCCTGCTGACCGTCGCCGTGAACTTCTGCTTCGTCCTGATCGCCCTCTTCAAGGGCAAGGCGCGGCTCGCGGTCGTCGGCACGCTCGTCCCGTTCGTCGCCCTGGTCGCGGCGGTCCGGCTGGCCCGTCCCGCCTCGGCGTGGGCGAAGCGCTGCTACCGCGGCCGGCCCCGGGCGCGGGCCCGCGCCCTGCTGCGCGAGTACCACCACGACGTGCGCTGGGCGGGCCCGGAACGCAGACTTCAGGACCTGATCGGCGGCGCCCCCGACCGGGTGCCGCTCCCGGCCCGCAGGTCCTGAGCCCGGCGCCGGTCCCGGCGCCCCGTGCAGGCGCAGAGCACGAGCACCGCGGCGATCGCCACCAGGTGCTCCTTGCCCGCCAGGTTGTCCTTCACGACCACCTCGACCGCCATCGCGACGATCACCAGCGCCCCGGTGAACCGGGCCCGGTGGACGAAGCAGACGTAGACGGCGAGGCCGACCACCGCGGCGGACGGGCCGGTGTCCACGATCCGGGCGTCCGAACCGGGCAGCCCCAGCGGGAGGTCCGGGCCGAGCGCGACCCCGATCCGCGCGTACAGCGTGCCCGCCACCGTCGCCAGGTAGGCGATCGTCAGCGTGCGCCACCGGCCCAGGCAGATCTCGGCCGTCCCGAACACCACCAGGATCTGTACCAGCGCCCCCCAGACCGGCAGGTCCGGCGCCGGTACGAACAGCGACAGCGGGGTACGCGCCAGCGCCGCCCACAACGGGTCCTCGGCCCGCACCGCCCCCAGCGTCCGCACCGGCCCGGCACCCCACGACTGGTTCTGCACCACCTGGAGCAGCGCGGTCAGGCAGACGGCGGCGAGCGTCATGGGCACCGCCCGCCAGCGCTCCGCCACCAGAGCCCCGCGTACGGTCCCCACCAGCGGACCCCACTCCCGGCGGGCCGCCCGGCGCAGCGTGCCCGGACGTCTCATCCACGGGTCCCGAGCTGCGAGCGGTGCAGCCACTTGGGCAGACCGGGCGCCTCCAGGAACCCCTCGGCGCGACCGGCCGAGATGCCGATGCGCAGCAGGTCGGCGCTCTTCTCGAACAGCATGAAACGTGGCTCCCAGATCGGCCGGTACTTGGCGTTGGCGCGGTACAGCGACTCGATCTGCCACCACCGGGAGAAGAAACTGAGCAGCGAGCGCCACAGCCTCAGCACCGGTCCGGCCCCGAGCCGCGAACCCCGTTCGAAGACGGACCGGAACATCGCGAAGTTCAGCGAGACCTGGGTGATCCCGATCTCGTCGGCGCGCTGGAGGAGTTCGATGACCATGAACTCCATCAGCCCGTTCTCGGAGTCCCGGTCACGGCGCATCAGGTCCAGCGACAGCCCGTTCGGCCCCCACGGCACGAAGCTCAGCACCGCCCGCAGCCGGCCCGGTTCCCCGTCCGCTTCCGGGGCGTCCCGGCACTCCAGCATCACGCACTGCCCGTCGGCGGGGTCGCCGAGCCGGCCCAGCGCCATCGAGAAGCCGCGCTCGGTCGCCCCGTCGCGCCAGTCGTCGGCGCGCCGCACCAGCTCGGCCATCTCCGCCGCGGGGATGTCCGCGTGGCGGCGCACGGTCACCTCGTACCCGGCCCGGCGGACCCGGTTGTACGCCTGGCGGACGGTACGCATCGCCCGCCCCTCCAGGGTGAAGTCGGCGGTCTCCACGATCGCCTCGTCGCCCAGCTCCAGGGCGTCCAGGCCGTGCCGGGCGTAGATCGTGCCGGCCTCCTCGCTCACCCCCATCGCGGCCGGGACCCAGCCGTGCTCGCGCGCCTCGGCCAGCCAGGGCTCGATCGCCCCGGGCCAGGCCTCCGGATCGCCGATCGGATCCCCGGAGGCCAGCGAGACCCCGCCCACCACCCGGTAGACCACCGCGGCCTTCCCGGTCGGGGACCAGATGACGCTCTTCTCCCGGCGCAGCGCGAAGTACCCGAGCGAGTCCCGTTCGCCGTGCCGGTCGAGCAGCGCGCGCAGCCGGGCCTCGTCCTCGGGGGTGAGCGGGTCGACCGCACGGCGGGAGCGGAACGCCGCGTACACCACGGCGATCAGCAGCAGCGTGGAGAGGACGTTGATCGAGACGTCGACCCAGCCCGGGGTGACGATCCCGGGGAAGGCGGCGTCGTTGTCGGCGACCGAGACCAGCCGCAGCGCCCCGTACCGCCAGCGGTCCGGGAAGGACGCCCGGCCGCTGTGCGGAGCGGTGTTGGTGAGGGTGACCAGCCCCGCGGCGATCAGCGAGGTGACCAGCAGTCCGCCGGCCGCGACGGCGGCCGCCAGCTTCGGGTTGGACCGGTCGCCCTTCGCGTAGAACTCCCGCCGGCCGAGGACCAGCGCCAGTACGAAGGCGGCGGTCAGCAGCAGCGAGACCCAGTTCTGCGCGTACCCCCGGACGTCCGGGAACATCAGCGCCAGGGCGAAGATCAGCAGGAAGAGGCCGCCGACCACCAGGTTCACGATCCAGGCGGCCCGCTTGCGGCGGCGCATCGTGATCGCCAGGAAGAGCGCGACGACCCCGGAGGAGAAACCCGCGGTGAGCAGGTACGGGGTGAAGTAGTTCTCCGTGTTGTGGCGGCGCAGGTCGTTCCCGAGCGTGACCCAGACGGCGCTCAGGAAGTTGATGAAGCACACGACCCGCAGGTACCAGATCGCGAAGGCCGCGCCGCGCCGCGACAGTGTGGTGCTCGGCGGCCGGACGCCACCCCGTCCGGGTACTTCGGTGGTCACGCCGACCTCTCCCATGAAAAGCGATGATATGGGGCACAACGTGCGAGAGGGTCCGTGCTGCGGCCCGGTGTCCCGGTCCGCGGTACCGCCGGTCCGCGAGCCCGGGCCGTGCCCGGCGGTCCCGGCGTCGGGCCTGCCCGGCCCCGGGACCGCCGGACGCGACCTACGTCGCGTCGTCGTACGCGGCGCCCGCCGCCTCGTCCTCCGCCTCGGCCTCGCGCTCGGGCAGCTCCGCGGCGAGTGCCGCGGCGGCCCGGACGAGCGGGAGGGCGAGCAGTGCCCCGCTTCCTTCGCCCACCATGACGCCGTGGTCGAGCAACGGGTTGAGCGCCATCCGGTCCAGGGCCTTGGCCTGGGCCGGCTCACCGCTGCTCTGGCCAGCCAGCCACCAGTCCGGCGCCCGGAACGCCGCCCGCTGCCCCACCAGCGCACAGGCCGCGGAGACCACCCCGTCCAGGATCACCGGCAGCCGCCGCACGGCGCACTGGAGCAGGAACCCGGTCGTCGCCGCCAGGTCCGCGCCGCCCACCGTGGCCAGCAGCTCCAACTGGTCCCCGAGGACCGGCCGGGCCCGCCGCAACGAGTCCCGGATCGCCGCGCACTTGCGCATCCACGCCAGGTCGTCGATGCCCGCGCCGCCGCGCCCGGTCACCACCGAGGCGTCCGTGCCGCAGAGCGCCGCGATCAGGGTGGCCGCGGCCGTCGTCCCGCCCACGCTCAGATCGCCGAGCACCACCAGATCGGTGCCCGAGTCGGCCTCCTCGTCGGCGATCCGCATGCCGAGCCGGACCGCCTGCTCGGCCTCCTCGGCCGTCAGCGCGTTCTCGATGTCGATCCGCCCGCTGCCGCGCCGCACCCGGTGCCGCACCACCGGCTCGGGCAGCAGCTCCGGGTCGCAGTCCAGACCGGCGTCGACGATCCGCACCGGCACGCCGAACTGCCGGGCCAGCACCGCGAGCGGCGTCGTGCCCTCCAGCGTGGCCCGCACCAGCTCGTACGCGCTCCCGGCCGCGCGCCCGGAGACGTCCAGCGAGGCCACCCCGTGATCACCGGCGAAGAGCACCACGCGCGGTTGCCCGATCGCCCTGACCGGGACGGACTGCTGCGCGGCCGAGAGCCATTCCCCCAGCTCGTCCAGGCGGCCGAGGGCGCCCACGGGAACGGTCATGCGCTCGCGGCGTTCCTCGGCATCGCGCCGTACGCCGCCGTCGGGGCGTTCGATCAGATCGGAGAAGTCGTCCAGATTCACGGGGGTCTGCCTCGCGGGTCGATGCGTCTGGTGGGCCGGTGAGCCCGGCGGCGGGCTCACTGCGGAACAGTACCCGCAGCCCTTCCGGCACCCGCCCGGAGCGAGAGCCTTCCCTCCGGGACCCGCCCCACCGCGCCCGCGCGGGCTCAGCCGCGCAGCGTCAGCACCTGCCCGGCCACCACCAGCAGCACCTGTTCGCACTCCCCGGCGACCGCCGCGTTCAGCCGGCCCAGTTCGTCCCGGAACCGCCGCCCGGCGGCCGTCGCGGGCACCACTCCCGAACCGGTCTCGTTGGTGACGGCGACGACCGTGCGGCGGGTGGCCCGCACCGCCGCCACCAGCTCGCCGGTCCGCTCCCGCAGCGCCGCCTCGCCGCCGCCCGCCCACACCGCGTCGTCCCAGGCGTCCACCCGGTCCATCGCGTCGGTCAGCCAGAGCGACAGGCAGTCGATCAGCAGCGGCGGCCCGTCCGCCGCCAGCAGCTCCGCCAGCTCGCAGGTCTCCTCGGTCCGCCAGACGGCCGGCCGCCGCTCCCGGTGCAGCCCGACCCGGGCCGCCCACTCGGCGTCCCCCTCCCGGTCCCCGCCGGTCGCCACGTACACCACCTCGGGGAAGGTCTCCAGCCGCCGCTCCGCCTCCACCGACTTGCCGGACCTGGCCCCACCCGTCACCAGCGTGCGCCGGGGCACCGCCGGGCCCGACGGACCCTCGCCCACCACCAGCGTCGTCCCGTCCGGCACCGCCCGCGCCCCGGCCGCGGCGAGCCGCCGCTCCAGCTCGGCGCCGGGCGGCGCGTCGTGGTCCAGGTGCACGGCGACGATCCCGGTGGCCGGGCCGACCGCCCCGGCGGCCCGCAGCCGCGCCACCGCGTCCGGCCGCCCCACCACATCGCCGACCACCATGTCGTACGGCTCCGCGACCCGCTCCGGCAGCCCGGCGGGCGCGGCCGCCCGGGGCAGGTACAGCAGCCGGGAACCCTCCGGCCCCACGACCTCGTACCCGGTGCCCGGCGCGTCCATCGGCACCGCCCGCACCCGGTGCCCGCTGATCAGCGTCAGCTCCCGCCCGTCCGGCACCCGGCCGGCCGGCGGCAGCCCGGCGGGCAGCTCCACGGCGGGGCCGTCGTGCGGATGGGTGAGCAGCACCTGCCGCACCCCGCCGAGCGAGTGACCCGCACGGGCCGCGGCGAACCCGGCGCCCGGGGTCAGGTCGAGCAGCAGCGCGCCGTCGACCAGCAGCGCGGTCGCCGCCCGCGCGCCCGGGCCACGGGCGACGGCACAGGCGGCGCAGGGACATTCGGGCCGCGGCAGCCCGTCGGGGGCTCCGGTGCCGAGCAGAGTCAGTTCCACGAGACGATCCTCCCGCGTACGCGCGCACGGTGCGCGACCTGGGGCCTTCCGGCCGGACGGACCCGGTCCGCCCGGCCGCCCCAGGCACTAGGCTGCGGGACAGCGAAATGACTTCAGGAGGCGGACATGGCGTGGACGTGGCGGTTCGAGAAGTCCGACGGTACGGAGACGGAGCCGGCCCTCCAGCCGGAGGAGTTCACCACCCAGGGCGACGCCGAGTCCTGGATCGGTGAGTACTGGAAGGAACTCCTCGACGGCGGGGCGGAACAGGTGACGCTCTTCGAGGACGCGACGAAGATCTACGGCCCCATGAGCCTCAGCGCCGACCAGGGCTGACCCGTACCGTCCCCGCCCGGCCCCTCCGTCAGGGGCCGGGCGGGGACGGACATGCCCTAGATCTCGCCCAGGGTGACCTTCGCAGTCCGCTCCGCGCCGTCGCGCAGATAGGTCACCGTCACCTTCTCGCCCGGCTTGTCCGCCGCGAGCGCCTCCTGGAGCGAGGTGATCGTGGTGACCTGCTGGTCGTCCAGCTTGGTGACGATGTCGCCGGGGCGCAGTCCCGCCTTGTCGGCCGCCCCGTCCCGGGCGACGCTCACCAGCGCCACCCCGGCCGGCTGGTAGTTGTCGTCGACGACCGTGCGCCCGGTGATGTCCAGGGCCGCCCGGCCCGAGTCGGTGACCCGGCCGGTCCTGATGATCTGGTCCGCCACCGTCTTCACCATCGACACCGGGATCGCGAAGCCGATGCCGGGCGCGGCGCTGCCGCCCAGGTCCGGGTCGGTGGCCGCCAGGGTCGGGATGCCGATCACCTGGCTGTCCAGGTTGACCAGCGCACCCCCGCTGTTGCCCGGGTTGATCGCGGCCGAGGTCTGCACCATGTTCGCGATCGTCGCGCCGGTGCCGCCGCCCGCCCGGCTCTCGCTGACGGTCCGGCCGAGCGCCGAGACGATGCCCTGGGTGACGCTGGAGGACAGCCCGAGCGGCGAGCCCATCGCCAGTACGATCTGCCCCACCTCGACCTTCGCCGAGTCGCCGAACTTCGCGGGCTTGAGCCCGTCCGGCACCTGGTCGAGCTTGATCACGGCCAGATCCTGCTCCGGGTAGGCGGACACCAGCGAGGCGCTCACCACCTTCTCCCCGGTGGCGACGGTGACCTTGAACTTCTTCGCACTGCCGACCACGTGGGCGTTGGTGACGACATGGCCCTTGGAGTCGTAGACGACCCCCGAGCCCAGCCCCCCGGACGCCTCGATCTGCACGACCGACGGCAGCACGTTCTTGATCACGGCCTGGTAGTCGTTCTGCAGGTCGGTGATGGCCCCGGAGGGGGTGGCCGCGGCCTCGGCCCCGGTCCGCGAAGCGCCGGAGTCCGCGCTGCCGGGCCCCGTCCGCGACGAGGCCGAGGACGCCGACGAACCGGAGGACGTGTCCGAGCAGCCGCTCACCAGGGCGAGCGCGCAGAGGCCGGCGGTCAGGGGCAGCAGCAGCCGCCGGGCACGGTGGAGCGTGAGGGATGCATCCATGTCTGGATTGTCGCGTTCGGCCGTGCTTTCGGCCCGCTGGATACGGCCTGTCGGGTACGGCCCGCCGTCAGGTGCGGCCGCGGCCCGGTGGCCCCGTACGGGGCCCGCGCGGACCGGGGCGACCCAGGAGGATCCCGGGGGGAACTCAGCCCCGTACCCCGCACAGGTGCAGCAGGGCGGCGACCCGGCGGTACGGGTCGGTCCGCCCGGCCCGGTCCTCCGCGGCCAGGACCTGCTCCAGCTCGGCGGCGGCCGGAAGCTCCACGTCGTTGCTCACGTTGTCCGTGAAGACGCGCACCCCGTACCAGGCGTGCAGCGGCGCCGCGATGCCGGCGAGGGTGGCCGTCAGGGCCTCCAGCCGGTCGGCCCGCACATCGAGGCCCAGCCGGTTGGTGTACGTGTCCGAGTCGAAGGCGGCCAGCGCCGCGTCCCAGTCCCCGGCCGTCCCCGGGCGCATCGCCAGCGCGTCCGCGTTCCGCACCAGCAGCGACAGCAGCCCGCCCGGGGCCAGCATCCGGGCCAGCCCCGCCAGCATCGCGTCCGGGTCCCGCACGTACATCAGCACCCCGTGGCAGAGCACCACGTCGAAACTGCCGGGCAGGAAGTGCACCCCGGTGTCCAGGCCGTCGCCCTCGATCAGCCGGACCCGCTCACGGATGCCGGCCGGTTCGCCGCCGAGCGCCTCCCGGGCCACCTTCAGCATCTCGGGGTCGGACTCCAGGCCGGTCACCGTGTGCCCGGCCCGCGCCAGGCGCAGCGCCTGGGTGCCCTGGCCGGTGCCCACGTCGAGCACCCGCAGCCGCTGCCCCACCGGGAAGCGGGCGGCTATCTGCTCGTCGAGCTGGCGGGCCACCAGCTCCTGGCGGACGGTGTTGCGCAGCCCGCCGAGCCCCTTCAGCCACACCGAGGAGGCCCCGGTGAAGCCGCTGACGGGAACCGGCGGGGCATCGTCCGGCCGGCCGGCGGACGGACCGCCGACCGGGCCGGAGATGTGCGTGCTCAGGGCCGCTCTCCCCGGTTGACCTGCGGCTTGGGCAGCCGGAGGCGACGCATCTGGAGCGTGCGCATGAGGCCGTAGGCGACCGCGCCGCGCTTGGGAGTGTCGGGGAAGCGCTCCCTGAGCTGCTTCCTCAGCTGGAACGAGAGCCTGATCGAGTCGAGCACGATCAGCACGATCACGACGAGCCAGAGCAGCAGCGAGATCGTCTGGATGTTCTGCACCTGGATCACGCTGAGGATCAGGATCATCACGGCCAGCGGCAGGAAGAACTCCGCGACGCAGAAGCGCGAGTCCACGTAGTTGCGGACGAAGCGCCGCACCGGCCCCTTGTCACGGGCCGGCAGATACCGCTCGTCCCCGTTGGAGAGCGCCTCGCGCTGCCTGGCCAGGTCCGCACGGCGCGCTGACCGCTGCCGCCGCATCGCCTCCTTGCGGTCGAGCGGCGCGCCACTGGAGGCGCGACGGCGCTGCGACTGGGCGTCGCTGCGCTTGGGGGTGGGGCGACCCTTGGGAGCCTGCGGGTCGCGGGGCTGCTTGGAGAGGTCGGCCGTCACCTTGCCGGTGGGCGCCTTCTCTTCCTTCGAACGGCTACGGAACACAAGGTCCAAGGGTACGGGTTCGATCGCGACGACCCCAGGCCGGTCGGGAACGATCCGGCAACGGCATGCGTCCTGCCCGGTGTACCCGGGTGTCCGGGACTCCCCTCCTACTCCCTGGGCCGGAGCGGTGACCAGGCGCAGTCGTTCTTGGGGAGGAGCACATCCGTGCTCGAACAGTGCGGTAATAGAGGCAGGACCCGTAGTGTGGGTTCTGTTGGAGTGCTGGAGCCCAGTCCGTCAGAAGGGGGCGCGCGAAGCCCATGAGCGGTGTCATGAAGCGTATGGGGATGATCTTCCGCGCGAAGGCAAACAAGGCCCTTGACCGGGCCGAGGATCCGCGCGAGACCCTCGATTACTCGTACCAGAAGCAGCTGGAGCTGCTTCAGAAGGTACGCCGCGGCGTCGCCGATGTGGCGACCTCGCGCAAGCGGCTGGAGCTGCAGCTGAACCAGTTGCAGGGCCAGTCCGCCAAGCTGGAGGACCAGGGCCGCAAGGCGCTCGCGCTCGGCCGCGAGGACCTGGCCCGCGAGGCGCTCTCCCGGCGCGCCGCGCTCCAGCAGCAGGTCACCGACCTGGAGACGCAGCACTCCACGCTGCAGGGCGAGGAGGAGAAGCTCACGCTCGCCGCCCAGCGCCTCCAGGCCAAGGTCGACGCCTTCCGTACGAAGAAGGAGACGATCAAGGCCACGTACACCGCCGCCCAGGCGCAGACCCGGATCGGTGAGGCGTTCTCCGGCATCTCCGAGGAGATGGGCGACGTCGGCCTCGCGATCCAGCGGGCCGAGGACAAGACCCAGCAGCTCCAGGCCCGCGCCGGTGCCATCGACGAGCTGCTCGCCTCCGGCGCCCTGGACGACCCGACCGGCACGGCGAAGGACGACATCGCCGCCGAGCTGGACCGGATCTCCGGCGGTTCGGACGTGGAGCTGGAGCTCCAGCGCATGAAGGCCGAGCTGGCCGGCGGCTCGACCCCGCAGCAGGCGATCGAGGGAGGACCGCAGGACGCCGCCCAGCGCCAGTCCTCGCAGTCCCCCCACAGGTTCGACAAGAGTTGAGGCGACGTCATGATCGTACGGATCATGGGGGAGGGCCAGGTCGCCCTGGCCGACAGCCATCTCGCCGAGCTGGGCAAGCTCGACGACGAACTGCTCGCCGAGGTGGAGAGCGGTGACGGACCCGGCTTCCGCGCCACCCTCCACGCGCTCCTGGCCCGGGTGCGCGAGCTCGGCACGGCACTGCCGGACGACGCCCTGGAGCCGTCCGAGCTGATCCTCCCGTCGCCCGACGCGACCCTCGACGAGGTGCGCGCCATGCTCCGCGACGACGGCCTCATCCCCGGCTGACACCGGGACGCTTCCACACTCCTTCGTGCCCCGTGCCCGGTCCGCCGGACACGGGGCACGGGTGTGCCGGGGGGCGGACCGGCCACGTACGGAAGCACGGGATCCGCGAGGGCTTCCGGGCGACACGCCGTAACGTAGCCCGACGTGACCACCCTCGTAAGCCGGGGCCTGCGCCCGCGGAACTGGCTGCGCGACCACCCCCTCGCGCTCGACGCCGCCCTGGCGCTGGCCGTACTGGTCGCCATGATCATCGGCTCGTTCGTCCACCCCGGCCGGCGGGACGGGCTCGACCTCGCCACCCGTCCGCCCGCGCCGGCCAGCCTGCTGCTCATGGTGGCCGGGGCCGTGGCGCTCATCTGGCGGCGCCGGCGGCCGCTGGCGGTGCTCGCGGTCACCACCGCGCTGACCGTCGTCGAGCTGCTGCGCTTCGACCCGCCCGCACCCGTCGTCATGAGCACGGTCATCGCCCTGTTCACCGTCGCCGCCCGCACCGACCGGCCCACCACCTGGCGGGTCGGCGTGCTCACCATGGCCGCGCTGACCGGCACGGCGATGCTCTTCGGCCCGGCCCCCTGGTACAGCCAGGAGAACTTCGGGGTCTTCGCCTGGACCGGGCTGGCCTGCGCCGCCGGGGACGCCGTCCGCTCCCGGCGCGCCTTCATCGACGCCATCCGGGAGCGCGCCGAACGCGCCGAGCGCACCCGCGAGGAGGAGGCCCGGCGGCGGGTCGCCGAGGAGCGGCTGCGGATCGCCCGCGACCTCCACGACGTCGTCGCCCACCACATCGCCCTGGTCAACGTGCAGGCCGGGGTCGCCGCCCACGTCATGGACCGCCGCCCCGACCAGGCCAAGGAGGCGCTGGCCCACGTCCGCGAGGCCAGCCGCTCCGCCCTGGACGAACTGCGGGCCACCGTGGGGCTGCTGCGCCAGTCCGGCGACCCGAAGGCACCGACCGAACCCGCCCCCGGGCTCGCCGTGCTCGACACACTGGTCGACACCGTCCGCCGGGCCGGACTCCCCGTGAAGGTGGTCGGCGCCGACCACCGGCCCCCGCTCCCCGCCGCCGTCGACCTGGCCGCGTACCGGGTCGTCCAGGAGGCGCTCACCAACGTCCGCAAGCACGCGGGCCCCGGCGCCAGGGCCGAGGTGAGCGTCGTACGGGTCGGCTCCACGGCCGAGATAACGGTCCTCGACAACGGCTCCGGCACCGGCGGGGCGGCGGCACAGGACGGTTCCGGCGGCGGCCACGGCCTGC
Organism: Streptomyces sp. NPDC092952; assembly: GCF_044754785.1. NCBI lineage: Bacteria > Bacillati > Actinomycetota > Actinomycetes > Kitasatosporales > Streptomycetaceae > Streptomyces > Streptomyces sp. NPDC092952. The sequence continues at coordinate 204,271 of NZ_JBIVPT010000005.1, forward strand.
TCGGGATGCGGGAACGCGTCACCGCGCTCGGCGGCACCCTGACCGCCGGACCCCGCTACGGAGGCGGCTTCCGGGTCCATGCCATCCTGCCCGTCGAGGCCCGCACCGCGGAGTCCGGACAGGAGGACACGGCGGGCCGGACGGGGGAGAACGCATGACACCGCCCAGCGACACCGCGGCGCCCATCAGGGTGCTGCTCGTCGACGACCAGGCCCTGCTGCGCAGCGCGTTCCGGGTGCTGGTCGACTCCGAGCCCGACATGGAGGTGGTCGGAGAGGCGGCGGACGGCGCCCAGGCCGTGGAGCTGGCCCGCTCGGCCGGCGCCGACGTGGTGCTGATGGACATCCGGATGCCCGGCACGGACGGCCTCGCCGCGACCCGCATGATCAGCGCCGACCCGGAGTTGTCCGGCGTACGGGTCGTCATGCTCACCACCTTCGAGGTGGACGAGTACGTGGTCCAGTCGCTGCGCGCCGGGGCCTCCGGCTTCCTCGGCAAGGGCGCGGAACCCGAGGAACTGCTCAACGCCATCCGGATCGCCGCGGGCGGCGAGGCGCTGCTCTCCCCGGCCGCGACCAAGGGGCTGATCGCCACCTTCCTCGCCCAGGGCGGCAGTCCGGAGGAGGAGGGCCCGAGCACCGCGGAGTTCTCCGGGCGGATCGCCGCGCTCACCGGCCGTGAACGCGAGGTCCTCGTCCTGGTGGCCGGCGGCCACTCCAACGACGAGATCGCCGAACGGCTCGCGGTCAGCCCGCTCACCGTCAAGACCCATGTGAACCGGGCGATGGCGAAGGTGGGGGCCAGGGACCGGGCCCAACTGGTGGTCATCGCCTACGAGTCCGGTCTGGTGCGCCCCAGGACGGAGTGACGCACCACCCAGGGGTGGAGCGGGACACCGCCCGGGGCGGGGCGCGCGGTCGCCCGCGCTGGGGTGAGGGGTGGAGGGACGGCGTACTCCACCTGCGGTATGCGCGGCGGAAGAAAGCGACCTGGGGCCGACGACCGCACCCCGATCGGCAGGAGATCGTATGAGTGGGTGCCTGACACATGCGTCATGGGCCGGTTCCGCCCTCCGAGTCAGCTTCCCACCTGCCGCGCAAGCCACAGAAGAGAGACCTCACCCATGTCCTGGCTGTCCAGATTCAGCCTCGCGCAACGGGCCCTGATCGGACTGATCTCGATCGTCGCGCTCGTGTTCGGGGCGATCGCGATACCGCAGCTCAAGCAGCAGCTGCTGCCGACCATCGAGCTTCCGATGGTGTCGGTCATCGCCCCCTACCCGGGCGCGTCCCCCGATGTGGTCGAGAAGCAGGTCGTCGAACCGCTGGAGAACTCCCTCAAGGCGGTCGACGGCGTCACCGGCGTCACCTCGACCGCCAGCGAGGGCAGCGCCGTCATCATGGCGACCTTCGACTTCGGTTCGGAGGGCACGAAGCAGCTCGTCGCCGACATCCAGCAGGCGGTGAACCGCGCCCGCTCCCAGCTTCCCGGCGACGTCGACCCGCAGGTCATCGCCGGTTCGACGGACGACATCCCGGCCGTCGTCCTCGCCGTCACCTCCGACAAGGACCAGCAGGCCCTCGCCGACCAGCTGGACCGCACGGTCGTCCCCGCCCTGGAGAACATCGACGGCGTCGGCCAGGTCACCGTCGACGGTGTGCGCGACCTCCGCGTCTCCGTCACCCCCGACGACAAGAAGCTCGCCGCCGCCGGGCTGAACGCGATGACGCTCGCCCAGGCGCTCCAGTCGGCCGGCGCGACCGTCCCCGCCGGCTCCTTCGCCGAGTCCGGCAAGAGCCGCACCGTCCAGGTCGGCTCCGCCTTCACCTCCCTGAAGCAGATCGAGGACCTGCGGGTCGCCGGCAAGGACGCGGCCACCGGCAAGGCCGGGAAGCCGGTCCGCCTCGGTGACGTCGCCACGGTGAAGCAGGAGGAGGCCGACGCGGTCGCCCTCACCCGCACCAACGGCCGCCCGAGCCTCGCCGTGATGGCCACGATGGACAAGGACGGCAGCGCCGTCGCCATCTCCGACGCGGTCAAGGACAAGCTGCCCGAGCTGCGCAAGCAGCTCGGTGCCGGTGCCGAACTGACCGTCGTCACCGACCAGGGGCCCGCCGTCTCCAAGGCCATCTCCGGCCTCACCACCGAGGGCGCGCTCGGGCTGGTCTTCGCGGTCATCGTGATCCTGGTCTTCCTCGCCTCGCTGCGCTCGACCCTGGTCACCGCGGTCTCCATCCCGCTCTCCGTGGTCCTCGCGCTGATCGTGCTCTGGACCCGCGACCTCTCGCTCAACATGCTCACCCTGGGCGCGCTGACCATCGCGATCGGCCGCGTCGTCGACGACTCGATCGTGGTCCTGGAGAACATCAAGCGCCACCTCGGCTACGGCGAGGAGCGCCAGTCCGCGATCATCACCGCGGTGAAGGAAGTGGCCGGTGCGGTCACCTCCTCCACCCTCACCACCGTCGCCGTCTTCCTCCCGATCGGCCTCGTCGGCGGCATGGTCGGCGAGCTGTTCGGCTCGTTCTCGCTGACCGTCACGGCGGCCCTGCTGGCCTCCCTGCTGGTCTCCCTGACCGTCGTCCCGGTCCTCTCGTTCTGGTTCCTGCGCGCCCCGAAGGGCACCGTCGAGGACCCGGACGAGGCCCGCCGCCGGGCGGAGGAGAAGGAGGCCCGCAGCCGGCTCCAGCGGCTGTACGTCCCGGTGCTGCGCTTCGCGACCCGTCGCCGGATCACCAGCATCGTCATCGCCTTCGTGGTGCTCTTCGGCACCTTCGGCATGGCCCCGCTGCTGAAGACGAACTTCTTCGACCAGGGCGAGCAGGAAGTCCTCTCCATCAAGCAGAAGCTGACCCCGGGCACCAGCCTGGCGGCGGCCGACGAGGCGGCGAAGAAGGTCGAGAAGGTCCTCGCCGACGACAAGGGCGTCAAGGACTACCAGGTCACCGTCGGCTCGTCCGGCTTCATGGCGGCCTTCGGCGGCGGCACCGGCGCCAACCAGGCGTCGTACCAGATCACCCTGAAGGACTCGGGCGAGTTCGAGGCCGTCCAGGACCGCATCGAGAAGTCCCTCGCCGCGCTCGACGGCATCGGCGACACCACCATCTCCGCGGGCGACGGCTTCGGCAGCCAGGATCTCAGCGTCGTGGTGAAGGCCTCCGACGCGGACGTCCTGAAGAAGGCGTCCGAGGCGGTGCGCAAGGAGGTCGCCGGGATCAAGGACGTCACCGACGTCCAGAGCGACCTCGCCCAGAGCGTCCCGCGCATCTCCGTCAAGGCCACGCCCAAGGCCGCCGAAGCCGGTCTCGACCAGACCGCCCTCGGCGCGGCCGTCGCCGGAGCGGTACGCGGCACCCCGGCGGGCAAGGCCGTCATGGACGACACCGAGCGCGACATCGTCGTCAGGTCCGCCCACCCCGCCACCACCCTGGCCGAGCTGAAGAAGCTCCCGCTCGGCCCGGTCAGGCTGGGCCAGGTCGCCGACGTCGCACTCGTCCCCGGCCCGGTCTCGATGACCCGGATCGACGGACAGCGCGCCGCGACCATCACCGCCCGGCCCACCAGCGACAACACCGGCGCCGTCAGCATGGACCTCCAGAAGAGGATCGACTCGCTGAAGCTCCCGGACGGCGCCACCGTCACCATCGGCGGCGTCTCGGAGGACCAGAACGACGCCTTCCTGAAGCTCGGCCTCGCCATGCTGGCGGCGATCGCGATCGTCTTCATGCTGCTCGTGGCCACCTTCAAGTCGCTGATCCAGCCGCTGATCCTGCTGGTCTCCATCCCGTTCGCGGCCACCGGCGCGATCGGCCTGCTGGTCGTCACCGGCACCCCGATGGGCATCCCGGCGATGATCGGCATGCTGATGCTGATCGGCATCGTGGTGACCAACGCGATCGTGCTGATCGACCTGATCAACCAGTACCGCGCCCAGGGCATGGGCGTCGTCGAAGCCGTCGTCGAGGGCGGTCGCCACCGCCTCCGCCCGATCCTGATGACCGCGCTCGCCACGGTCTTCGCCCTGCTCCCGATGGCCCTCGGGGTCACCGGCGAGGGCGGCTTCATCTCGCAGCCGCTCGCGGTGGTCGTGATCGGCGGTCTGATCACGTCGACGCTGCTGACCCTGCTCCTGGTCCCGACGCTCTACGCGATGGTCGAGCTCCGCAAGGAACGCCGCGCGAAGAAGAAGGCGGCCAAGCGGGAGAAGAAGGCGGGCCCGCCCGCCACCCCGGCCGAGGAGATCCGCGAAGCGGAGCCCTCGGGCGTGTAGTGGCCCTTCCCGGGGTCCCGTCAAAGGACCCTTGAGAAAGCCGAACGGCCTGTCCCGCGCGGAAGCGGGGACAGGCCGTTCGTGCTGTGCGGCGCCCTACTGCTGGAGCGAGGCGACGAAGTCGTTCCGGGCGGGGCGGGGATGAGGAGTGCGGGGGAGGCGGGGCTCTTCTGCGTGAATCAGTGGTGGGCGAGCGGCTGGAGGACCAGCAGGCTGCGGAGGGGGTCACCGGGGCAGCCGCCCCCACCATCGAGGAACCGGCCGGCCGGACCCGGGCTGAGCCCGGCACGGCCGGCCGGTACCGGTCATTCGGCCGCGGAGCCGGTGAGGACCTCGGCGATCCGGAGCCACGATTCCCCGTGCGGATGGGCGTACCGGACGCCGAGGGCCTGGATCTCCTCCAGCAGCCGGACGCGGATCTCCTCGGGCGCGCGGGGGAGGAGCACGGCCAGATCGCTCGGCTCGATGCCTTCGACGACCCCGGAGAGCACCATGCCGGCCTGTGCGTGGGTGAGGGAGGACAGCTTGTCGTCGAAGACCTGCCCCTCGACGGCCGCCGCGTGCATCAGGGCGTTGCCGTCCCCGGCCGCCAGCGCCCGCTCCACGTACGCCTGAAGGGCGGTGCGGTCCTCGACCAGGCGGTACGCGGCGTCCAGGCCCTCGTCGCGGGCGACGGCGAGGACCGCGACGTGGGCGAGAGGGGTGGACTCGGGCGGCTGGGCCCGGAGAAGACGGGGGTTCTCCTCCAGGAAGGCCCGCGACTCCGCCCAGCCGGCACAGTCCACCCACTCCGCCACCTGTTCCGCGAGGATCAGCGGGTCGTACGCGGCGGTCACGCCGTACACCAGGACGGCCTCGCGGAGCACGGCGTGCCGGTGGGCGGTGCGGAGGTCCAGGCAGGCCAGCTCCTCCAGGGCCGTCGATGCTTCCTCGCCGCCGAGCACATCGGCGTTCCGGGACCAGATGTCGCGTGAATGGGGCCAGTCGGGCGCGAACATCCAGGAGCCGACGAGCTCCAGGGTCTCCTGCGACAGGGTGAGCCAGGCGGGTACGGGAGCGAAGGTCTCCTCCTTCCACGCCGCGCTCACGGCCTCGATGTCGCCATGGGCACGGAGCGCCCGCCGGGCCCGTACGGTCACGAGGTCCGATTCGTCGTCCCTGCCGAGGAAGGCCGCGAGTTCGCGCATGCCGGCCGCGGCCCGGGGACCGGGGAGGTTCAGCAGGAAGACGCTCCGCTCGACGCCGAGACGCCGGGCGACGGCGGGGTGGTCGGAGGCGAACTCCGCCACCGTCTCGTCGAACGCCCGGACCGCCGAAGCGTGGTCGCCGGTACGGACGAGCGCCCCGGACAGGGCGGTGACCGCGGCGACCAGGGAGTTCTCGAAGGCATCGGGGAGCCTCAGCGCCAGCGAGCGGTAGGCCGCGAGCGCCTCCCGCGCCGCTCCCACGGCTCCCTCGTCGTCGTGGGCCAGCCCCCGGTGGCCGCTGAGACCGAGGAGGGCCCGGGCCAGTTCCGGCGGGAAGACCCCGTCCTGTCCGGCGGAGAGTTCGCGCAGGATCCGGACGGCCTCCTCCGCCGGTGCCAGCGCCTCCTCCGGGCTCCCGGAGCCGGCGAGACTCCGTGCGAGCGAGTCGAGCGCGGTGGCGAGGGCGGGGCGGTGCGCGACGGGGTTCTGCGCGGCCAGCTCGCGGTGGAGGGCGACGGACTCCTCCGCCGCCGGCCGCCCCGCCCCGGGGTCGCCGCCGGTGTTGAGGCAGCCGGCGAGGTTGCTGAGGGTTCCGGCCAGTCCGGGGCGGAAGGCGTCCGGCCGGCGGGCGGCGAGATCGCGGTAGACGGCGAGGGCCCGTCGCGTGGCGTCGAGCGCTCCCGAGACGTCGCCGACCTGCGCGCGATGCGTGCCGAGGACGTTCAGCGCGGCGGCCAGTTCGGGGCGGAGCGGGTCCGAGTCCTCCGGCACGATCCGCTGGAGGATGCCGACCGCCTCCTCGACGAGGGGCAGCGCGGCGACGGATCCCGTGGAAGAGGCGTGATGCGCGGCGGAGCTGAGGAGGAACCGGGCCAGGGGGAGCAGTGTCGCGGTCCGGCGGTCCGCGGCCAACTCCCGCTGGAGCCGTACGGCTTCGCCCGCGAACTGCGCGGCGGTGTCCCCGTCCCCCGTGGCCGCCGTCCGGTTGGCCAGGGTGTCCAGGGACAGCGCGAGGTCGGCCTTGAACGCCTCGGGATCGCCCACGGCGAGTCCGGCGTACAGCCGGGCACACTCCTGCGCCGGGGCGAGCGCGCCCTCCGGGTCGCCCGCGTCGGTGAGCCGGTCCGACAGGGTGCCGAGGGCCTCGGCCAGTTCGGGCCGGAGCGAATCCGGTTGCTGTGCGGCGAGTTCGCGTTGGGCGAGGACCGCCTCCCGCGCGGTGGCGAGGGCCTGCTCATGATCTCCGGCGTAGGGACTTTCCATGGGGCGATTGTGCAAGGGGAGGGTCCGGCCTGGCAGGAGATTCCCCGAATGCGCCACTCTCGAACGACGTTGGGGTAAGGGCGGCTTTGCCGGTATACGGGGCGGGTGCCCCGGCCCCGGCGGGAGGGGCGGGAACCGCCCGCCCCGCCCGCCGGGACCCGGTGCGCTACGGCAGCGCCAGCATCCGCTCCAGCGCGAGCTTGGCGTACTTCTCCGTCTCGGGGTCGACCTCGATCCGGTTGACGAGGGTGCCCTCGGCCAGCGACTCCAGCGTCCACACCAGGTGCGGCAGGTCGATCCGGTTCATCGTCGAGCAGAAGCAGACCGTCCGGTCGAGGAAGACGATCTCCTTGTCCTCGGCGGCGAAACGGTTCGCCAGCCGGCGGACCAGGTTCAGCTCGGTGCCGATCGCCCACTTCGAGCCGGCCGGGGCCGCCTCCAGGGCCTTGATGATGTACTCCGTCGAGCCGACGTAGTCCGCCGCCGCCACGACCTCGTGCTTGCACTCGGGGTGCACCAGCACGTTGACGCCCGGTATCCGCTCGCGCACGTCGTCGACCGACTGCACCGAGAACCGGCCGTGCACCGAGCAGTGCCCGCGCCAGAGGATCATCTTCGCGCCGCGCAGTTCCTCGGCGGTCAGGCCGCCGCCCGGCTTGTGCGGGTTGTAGACGACGCAGTCCTCCAGCGACATGCCCATGTCGCGGACGGCGGTGTTCCGGCCCAGGTGCTGGTCGGGCAGGAAGAGGACCTTGGCCTCCGAGGGCGCCTTCTGCTCGAAGGCCCACTCCAGCGCCCGCTTGGCGTTGGAGGAGGTGCAGATCGTGCCGCCGTGCCGCCCGGTGAAGGACTTGATGTCGGCGGAGGAGTTCATGTACGCGACCGGCACGACCTGCTCGGCGATCCCGGCGTCGGCCAGCACGTCCCAGCACTCGGCGACCTGCTCGGCGGTGGCCATGTCGGCCATCGAGCAGCCCGCCGCCAGGTCGGGGAGCACGACCTTCTGGGCGTCGGCGGTCAGGATGTCCGCCGACTCCGCCATGAAGTGGACACCGCAGAAGACGATGTACTCGGCCTCCGGCCGCGCCGCGGCGTCCCGGGCGAGCTTGAACGAGTCGCCGGTGACGTCGGCGAACTGGATGACCTCGTCACGCTGGTAGTGGTGGCCCAGGACGAAGACCTTGTCCCCGAGCTTCTCCTTGGCCGCGCGGGCGCGCTCCACCAGGTCCGGGTCGGACGGGGATGGCAGGTCGCCGGGGCACTCGACGCCGCGCTCGCTCCTCGGGTCGGCCTCTCGGCCGAGCAGGAGCAGGGCGAGGGGCGTCGGCTGGACGTCGAGATCCTGGACGGGGTGGGCCGTGGTCACGTCACGCACCCTTTCTTCTCTGCTGAAAGTCTGCTGGGTCTTGCTGAGGGCTTCCGCGGAGCCGTGAAGCCCGCATGCTTTTCGTCTAATTGACGCTATCTATCATATCCGTTTCACGTCACTTTGACGATGTCCATAGCGTCGATGTGACGCATCCCCTCGGCGGGCCGGTGTGCGAGCATGAATGTGCAGGCAAGCGCTCGGCCCGGAATGAATCCGCGGTGCCGACGGTTGCAACGTCGGCAAGCAGTCTCCATACAACCCGGGAGAGAAGCAGATGTCCGTATCGGACGAGACCACCACCGTGAGCGACGGCATCCTCCTGTCCGACGCCGCCGCAGCCAAGGTCAAGGGCCTGCTGGAGCAGGAAGGCCGCGACGACCTCGCGCTGCGCGTCGCCGTTCAGCCCGGCGGCTGCTCCGGCCTGCGCTACCAGCTCTTCTTCGACGAGCGCTCGCTCGACGGTGACGTGGTGAAGGACTTCGACGGCGTCAAGGTCGTCACCGACCGGATGAGCGCTCCCTACCTCGGCGGCGCCTCCATCGACTTCGTCGACACCATCGAGAAGCAGGGCTTCACGATCGACAACCCCAACGCCACGGGCTCCTGCGCCTGCGGCGACTCCTTCAGCTGAGCCACCGGCCGGCCGGAGCGAGCGAAGCAACGACGACGGCGGCGGTTCCCGGGCACCCGGGACCGCCGCCGTCGTTCTTGTTGTTCCCGTCGGCCGCTCAGTCCCGGGGCACCTCGCCGCCCGAGACCGCGTCGACGACCTTGCGGTCACCCAGCGGGGCCTTGAGCGTCACCGTCCGGGTCAGCTCCTTGGCGACCATGATGCAGGCCTGCTTCCCCTGCTGCGCGGACTCCGCGACCCGCACCGTCACGGTGTCCGCGGTCTCGGTCGCGCTCGCGGTGTACGTACTGCACGCCCCGCCCCAGAACGTCACCGACAGCTCCCGCCCCTCGGCCCGGTACGACAGCGACTGCCGCTGCCCCTTCGCCGCGTTGCCCGGGGGAGTGGGCACCGCCGACCCCGCCGCGGGCGCGCTCCGCGTCAGGTACGCGGGCTCCACCGCGACCTGCGCCACCGTGCTGCCCGCACCGCCCGCGGCCGGGCGCACCGAGAAGAGCCAGGACGGCACGAGCGCCTGCCGGCCCGCCACGTACTGCGCCGACAGGCCGAACACCGCCTTCTCCACCGTCATGGCCGCCGCCTGCGACGGCTCCGCCCCGGTCAGCGCCCCGCAGTGCGCCTTGCCGTCCGCCGCCGGTACGGGGTCGGCACAGCCGCCCGCGCTCTTGCGGGGCGCCGGGCCGTTCAGCTCCGCCAGTGCCTCGGCCGCGCCGACCACCGGATAGCTGTCGCCCTTCTCCAGCCCCTTCAAGTGCCCACTGCCGCCCACCACTTGGCCGTCCGGGCCCACCTGGATACCGGTCGACCAGCCGTAGGTGGGCAGGCCGTCGACCGTCGGGTCGGCGTTCACCACGCGTACGGAGCCCATGAGCTGGCGGGTGTCCAGGGCGGCGCCGTCCTGCCCGGCCACCTTCAGGACGGGGGCCGCGGCGGCCCGTGCGGCGCTCCCGCTCACCGGGGAGGCCGAGGAGGCGCCGCCGTCCGGGGACTGCTGCCCGCCCGAACAGGTCGGGCCCTTCTTGCAGTTGTCCGTGCCACCCGAGCCGTAACGGGTGAAGCTCCAGGTGCCCGGGGCCTTCTCCACCCGCAGCACCGGGCCCGTCCCGTCACCCTCGGACCCCACCTTCCAGTACGTGGCCTCCTCCTGCGGAGCGCCCGCCAGGCCCAGGGCCTTCGCCAGCCGGGCCACCTCGGCGGCCGAGACCGTCCCGGCCGCCCGTCGCACGGCGGCCGTGCGCGGACCGTCGGGCAGCTCACCGGAGGCGCGGTAGCGCATCCGGCCGCCGCTCGGGTCGGGCTCGCCGGGCGCGATGCCGCGCGAGGCGCCCTCGGGCGGTGTGTCGGCGCCGGTGCGGGCCGGCCCGTCCAGGGCCAGCGCGGGCAGGGCGGCCCGCCCGCCCGCGTCCGTACCGCCGTCGTTGCCGGCCGCCGTCGCGGCCCAGTACGCCCCACCGCCTCCGGCCAGCAGTACGGCCGCCGCCACCGAGGCCACGGCGAGCGGCGAACGCCGCCGGGGGCCGGTCACATCGTTGTCGGGTCGCTCGGTGCTCACCGGATCCGCTCCTTCGCCTGACGTACGACCGTCACGCGCCGTCGCCCGGCCCGTGCGTCGGCCCCGGAGGTGTCCGGGGACGACAGTGGGACGGGGCAGCGGCGCGGACGGTTCCACGGCGGTGCGGCGGGGGCCCTCGACGGGGGCCTCGACGGGCGGGGGCTCAGCCGGCGTAGTCCTCCATCGCGTCGATCAGCCGGGCGGACGCGGCCGGAACGGTGACCCCGTGGATGCGGGACGGGGCGACCGTGGCGGGGGCGGACTTCGGGTGGGCCGTCCAGTGCGGGGCCATCCGCGCGCAGTCCCCGCGCAGCTCGGCCAGGCTCATCTCGGACTCGCGCAGGGCGATGTGGTTCGACATGTCGGCACCGTAAGCACCATGTGTCACAGGAGGAAAGCCCTACTATCGGGTAGTTTCCGCCTCTTCAGAGCCGGTCCGGTGAACGGGTAGCGTGAACTGTCACGCCGCCCAGGGAACACGCGACCGTTCCCCCCGACCCCCGCAGGAGCAGTTTCCCCGTGCGCATCGCAGTCACCGGTTCCATCGCCTCCGACCACCTCATGACCTTCCCCGGCCGCTTCGCCGACCAGCTGGTCGCGGACCAGCTGCACACGGTCTCGCTCTCCTTCCTGGTCGACAACCTCGAAGTCCGCCGGGGCGGCGTCGCCGCCAACATCTGCTTCGGCATGGGCCTGCTGGGCACGGAGCCGATCCTGGCCGGCGCCGCGGGTTCCGACTTCGACGAGTACCGCGCCTGGCTCGACCGCCACGGGGTCGACACCGGCTCGGTGCGGATCTCCGAGGTCCTGCACACCGCGCGCTTCGTCTGCACCACGGACGCCGACCACAACCAGATCGGCTCCTTCTACGCGGGTGCGATGAGCGAGGCCCGGCTCATCGAGCTGAAGGCCGTCGCCGACCGCGTCGGCGGACTCGACCTGGTCTCGATCGGCGCCGACGACCCGGAGGCGATGCTCCGCCACACCGAGGAGTGCCGCACCCGGGGCATCCCGTTCGCCGCGGACTTCTCGCAGCAGATCGCCCGGATGGACGGCGACGAGATCCGGATCCTCCTGGAGGGCGCCACGTACCTCTTCTCCAACGAGTACGAGAAGGGGCTCATCGAGTCCAAGACCGGCTGGACCGACGAGGAGATCCTCGGCAAGGTCGGCCACCGGGTCACCACCCTCGGCGCCCGCGGCGTCCGCATCGAGCGGGTCGGCCAGGAGCCGATCGAGGTCGGCTGCCCGGAGGAGACCGCCAAGGCCGACCCGACCGGTGTCGGCGACGCCTTCCGGGCCGGTTTCCTCTCCGGCCTCGCCTGGGGCGTCGGCCTGGAGCGCGCCGCCCAGGTCGGCTGCATGCTGGCCACCCTGGTGATCGAGACCGTGGGCACCCAGGAGTACACCCTGCACCGCACCCACTTCATGGACCGCTTCACCAAGGCGTACGGCCACGACGCCGCCGCCGAGGTCCGCGCGCACCTCGCCTAGGGCATGTTTCGAAAGTCCCGTCTGCCCGGGGGCGCCCGGCACGCACACTCGCCGCGTTGTCGGGATCGCCCCGATACATCCAGTATCGGGGCGACCCTCCGCCTTGCGATCGCACGCACCGGACACCCCCGGGCCTGCCCTCCGGGCAGACGACGCTACTTTCGAAACACGCCCTAGTCAGGAGAGCCGGCGGACCACATAGGCCGAACCGCGGTCCGCCGGCTCCTCGCCCACGTACTCCTGCTCACGCATCCCGCACCAGGCGGGGATGTCCAGCCGCGCCGCCTCGTCGTCGGCGAGCACCGTGACCGTCCCGCCCACCGGCACCCGCCCGATCGCCTTCGCCAGCTCGATCACCGGGACGGGGCAGCGCCTGCCCAGCGCGTCGACCACCAGGGACCCGGCCGGAGCGGGGGACGCCGCCGGTGCGGCCGCGCCGAGCCTCTGCCGCACCTCCGCCACCACCCCGGGCAGCACCTCCAGGAAGCGGTCGACGTCCGCCTCCGCCGTACCGTCCGGCAGCGACACCCGTACGTTCCCCTCCGACAGCACCCCCATGGCCCGGAGCACATGGCTCGGCGTCAGCGTGCTGCTGGTGCAGGACGAGCCGGACGACACGGAGAAACCGGCCCGGTCCAGCTCATGGAGCAAGGTCTCCCCGTCGACATAGAGACAGGAGAAGGTCACCAGATGCGGCAGCCGCCGCACCGGGTCGCCGACCACCTCCACATCGGGCACCGACTCCGCCACCACGGCCCGGATCCGGTCCACCAGGGCCCGCAGCCGTGCGGCCTCGACGCCGGCCTCGGCCCGGACCGCCCGCAGCGACGCGGCCGCCGCCACGATCGCCGGAAGGTTCTCGAACCCGGCCGACCGCCCCGACTCCCGCTCGTCGGCCGGCCCCGGAACGGCGAACCTGACCCCCTTGCGCACCGCGAGCAGCCCCACGCCCGACGGCCCGCCCCACTTGTGGGCGCTCCCGGTCAGCAGCGACCAGCCCTCCGGCACCGGCCCCCGGCCCAGCGACTGCGCCGCGTCCACCAGCAGCGGCACCCCCGCCGCCCGGCACGCCTCCGCGACGGCGGCCACCGGCTGCTCGGTGCCGACCTCGTGGTTGGCGGACTGGAGGCAGGCCAGCGCGGTGTCCTCGCGCAGCGCGCCCGCGAAGGCCGCCGCGCCCACCGCCCCCGTACGGTCCACCGGCACCTCGGAGACCGACCCGCCCCGTGCCTCGTGGGCGGCGGCCGAATGGAGCACCGACGAGTGCTCGACCGAGGAGACGGCCAGATGGCGGCCGACACGCCGACGCCCCTCAAGGGCTCCGGACATCCCCGAATGGACCGCGGCGGTCCCCGAAGGAGTGAATGTGAGCTCGTCCGGGCGACAGCCGACGGCCTCCGCGGCGGCTTCCCGGGCGGCGTCCAGCAGCAGCCGGGCCCGCCGCCCCTCCCGGTAGAGCCTGGCCGGATCGGCCCAGCCCTCGTCCAGCGCGGCAAGCAGCGCCTGACGTGCGACGGGATGCAGGGGAGCGGCGGAGGCGGCGTCGAAGTAGGGCATCCGGCCACGCTAGCCCGCGCCGGGGGACGGGGCGGGGGCCGGGCCGGGAGAGGGGGCGTCAGATGACGTTCGGAGGGCCGTATTCCACCCCTTCGGGGAGTCGGACGGCGCGTTGGGCACCCTCCCCGCGCGACCCCAAATAGCGTCCAGTAGGGTTTGGTCCGCATAAACATCCAAACCCCTGTCCGCGTCAGGGCGGCGACCGACCGGAAAGACGGCCGCGCCGACCGCGTGGGCGAGACTCTCGGGAAGGCGCTACGTGAGTCCCAACGGCTCCGACCGCTCGTCGCGGCGCCCGATGCGGCGGAAGCTGCCGCAGGTGCTGACTGCGGGCCTGATCCTTGTGACCGCCACCGGTTGCACATACAAGGACTTCCCCCGCCTTGGAATGCCGACTCCGGTTACGGAAGAGGCACCACGGATCCTCTCTCTCTGGCAGGGCTCGTGGGCGGCAGCGCTCGCCACGGGCGTGCTGGTATGGGGTCTGATCCTGTGGAGCGTCATCTTCCACCGGCGCAGCCGCACCAAGGTCGAGGTTCCTCCGCAGACCCGGTACAACATGCCCATCGAGGCGCTGTACACCGTGGTCCCTCTGATCATCGTCTCGGTGTTGTTCTACTTCACCGCTCGCGACGAGACGAAGCTCCTCACGCTCTCCGACAAGCCGGCCCACACCATCAACGTGGTCGGCTACCAGTGGAGCTGGGGCTTCAACTACATCGAGAACGTGGACGGCTCGACCGCCACGGGCAACGAGATCCCCAAGGAGCTCGACGCCATCCCCGACCGGTTCCGCAAGGACTTCCCGAAGAATGCCGAGGGCGTCTACGACTTCGGCATCCCGGGAACGCGGAACCCGCAGAACGGCAACCCGGGGCCGACCCTGTGGCTGCCGAAGGGTGAGAAGGTCCGTTTCGTTCTGACTTCGCGTGACGTCATCCACTCCTTCTGGGTGGTGCCGTTCCTCATGAAGCAGGACGTCATCCCGGGCCACACCAACGCCTTCGAGGTGACTCCCAACCAGGAGGGCACCTTCATGGGCAAGTGCGCCGAGCTCTGCGGCGTCGACCACTCCCGGATGCTCTTCAACGTCAAGGTGGTCTCCCCGGAGCGCTACCAGGCGCACCTGGAGGAGCTGGCCAAGAAGGGCCAGACGGGCTACGTGCCGGCCGGCATCGAGCAGACTGACCCGGCCAGGAATGCGGAGACGAACAAACTGTGAGCATCCTCAACGAACCTCAGGGTGCCGCGGCAGCAGAAGACTCCTACGAGGACGAGCTGCCGGTCCGGCGAAAGCAGCCGGGAAACGTCGTCATCAAGTGGCTGACCACCACTGACCACAAGACGATCGGCACGATGTACCTGGTCACGTCGTTCGCGTTCTTCTGCATCGGCGGTCTGATGGCGCTCTTCATGCGCGCCGAGCTGGCCCGTCCCGGCACGCAGATCATGTCGAACGAGCAGTTCAACCAGGCGTTCACGATGCACGGCACGATCATGCTGCTGATGTTCGCGACGCCGCTGTTCGCCGGATTCGCGAACTGGATCATGCCGCTCCAGATCGGTGCGCCCGACGTGGCGTTCCCGCGGCTGAACATGTTCGCGTACTGGCTGTACCTCTTCGGCTCGCTGATCGCGGTGGCCGGCTTCCTCACCCCGCAGGGTGCGGCCGACTTCGGCTGGTTCGCCTACTCCCCGCTGTCGGACGCGGTCCGGTCGCCGGGCGTCGGCGCCGACATGTGGATCATGGGTCTGGCCTTCTCCGGCTTCGGCACGATCCTCGGTTCGGTCAACTTCATCACCACGATCATCTGCATGCGCGCTCCCGGCATGACGATGTTCCGCATGCCGATCTTCGTCTGGAACGTCCTGCTGACCGGTGTGCTGGTCCTGCTGGCCTTCCCGGTCCTCGCCGCCGCGCTCTTCGCGCTGGAGGCCGACCGTAAATTCGGCGCGCATATCTTCGACGCGTCGAACGGTGGCGCACTGCTCTGGCAACACCTCTTCTGGTTCTTCGGCCATCCAGAGGTGTACATCATCGCCCTGCCATTCTTCGGAATCATTTCCGAGGTCATTCCGGTATTCAGCCGGAAGCCGATGTTCGGTTACATCGGCCTGGTCGCCGCGACGATTGCCATCGCCGGTCTTTCCGTGACCGTGTGGGCCCACCACATGTACGTCACGGGCGGTGTGCTCCTGCCGTTCTTCTCGTTCATGACATTCCTCATCGCGGTACCGACCGGTGTGAAGTTCTTCAACTGGATCGGCACGATGTGGAAGGGATCGCTGTCCTTCGAGACACCGATGCTCTGGGCCGTCGGCTTCCTGATCACCTTCACCTTCGGTGGTCTGACCGGCGTCATCCTGGCGTCGCCGCCGATGGACTTCCACGTCTCGGACTCGTACTTCGTGGTCGCGCACTTCCACTACGTCATCTTCGGCACCGTGGTGTTCGCGATGTTCTCCGGCTTCCACTTCTGGTGGCCGAAGTTCACCGGAAAGATGCTCGACGAGCGGCTCGGCAAGATCACGTTCTGGACGCTGTTCGTGGGCTTCCACGGCACGTTCCTGGTGCAGCACTGGCTGGGTGCCGAGGGCATGCCGCGTCGTTACGCGGACTACCTCGCCGCGGACGGCTTCACCGCGCTGAACACGATCTCGACGATCTCCTCGTTCCTGCTCGGCCTGTCGATGCTGCCGTTCTTCTACAACGTCTGGAAGACCGCCAAGTACGGCAAGAAGGTCGAGGTCGACGACCCGTGGGGCTACGGCCGTTCGCTGGAGTGGGCGACCTCCTGCCCGCCGCCGCGGCACAACTTCCTCACCCTGCCGCGGATCCGTTCCGAATCCCCGGCGTTCGACCTGCACCACCCGGAGATCGCGGCCCTCGAACAGCTTGAGCACCACGCTGACGACAAGGCCCTCGCTGGTGGCAAGGAGGCCGGCAAGTGAAGATCCAGGGCAAGATGTTCCTGTGGCTGAGCGTCTTCATCCTGGCCATCGCCGTCACGTACGGCGTGTGGTCGAAGGAGCCGGCCGGTACCACCGCCCTCGCCCTGGCCTTCGGCCTGAGCCTCATGATCGGCTTCTACCTGGCCTTCACGGCCCGGCGGGTCGACGCGATGGCGCAGGACAACAAGGAGGCCGACATCGCGGACGAGGCCGGCGAGGTGGGGTTCTTCTCCCCGCACAGCTGGCAGCCGCTCTCCCTGGCCATCGGCGGCGCCATGGCCTTCATGGGCGTCATCTTCGGCTGGTGGCTGCTGTACTTCTCGACCCCGATCATCCTGATCGGCCTCTTCGGCTGGGTCTTCGAGTACTACCGCGGTGAGAACCGCACCCAGTGACCTCGCGTCACCGCTCCACCTGACGGGGGCCCGCACCTCTCCACCCGGAGGGGGGCGGGCCCCCGTTCGTACGTACACAACGCGCCGAACCGGGCCGGTCTTCTTAACGTGGCCCCATGAACCGCACGTCCCGTATCCGCCCCGCAGTGGGCTGCACCCTGCTGGTCATGACCCTGGTCGCGGCCGCGACCGCCTGCGGAGCCTCCGGGGACCACCCGCTCGCGGAGAAGCCGTACGACGCCGTGGACGAGATCTCCTCGAACGCGCGTGACGGCGACGCGAAGGTCGTCCCCGGACGGCCGCTGGAGGTCACCGTCAAGGGTGACGACGGCCGGATCACGGACGTGTCGGCCGTCGACACCACCGGCCGCCACCTGGCGGGCGAACTCGACGCCGACGGCCGGCGCTGGCACTCCACGATGCCGCTCGCGGCCGGCGCCAAGTACACCGTCCGGGTCAGCACGGAGGACGAGGACGGCGCCCCGGGCGCCCGTACGCTCTCGTTCGGAACCACCTCGGCCAAAGAGCTGCTGGAGGTCTCCTTCGGCCCCCGGACGGGCACCTACGGCGTCGGACAGCCCCTCACCGCGCAACTCAGCGCCCCCGTCGCCGACAAGGCGTCCAGGGCCCGTGTGGAGCGCGGCCTGCGGGTCCGCTCGACCCCCGCCGTGACCGGCTCCTGGTACTGGGTCGACGACCAGACCCTGCACTACCGCCCCGAGGCGTACTGGCCCGCCAGGGCCTCCATCGAGGTCAGCAGCGCCCTGGCGGGCGTCAAGCTCACCGACACCCTCTACGGCGCCCCCACGAAGGCCCTCAGGCTCACCACGGGCGCCCGCGTCGAGGCCCTCACCGACGCCGTGGCGCACACCATGACGGTCAAACGCGACGGAAAAGTGATCAACACCATTCCGGTCACCACCGGCAAGCCGGGCTTCGCCACCCGAAACGGCGTCAAGGTCGTGCTGGAGAAGGAGTACTACGTACGTATGCGCGGGGAGACCATCGGCATCGCCCAGGGCTCCTCGGACTCGTACGACCTGCCGGTCTACTACGCGACACGGGTGACCTGGAGCGGCGAGTACGTGCACGCCGCCCCCTGGTCCACCGGCTCGCAGGGGTACGCGAACGTCAGCCACGGCTGCACGGGCATGAGCACCGGCCAGGCCGAGTGGTTCTACAACACCGTGCGCCCCGGGGACCTCGTCACGGTGGTGGGCAGCCAGGGCGAGACGATGACGCCGTTCGACAACGGCTTCGGCGACTGGAACCTCTCCTGGGCGCAATGGCTGAAGGGCAGCGCCCTGCAGAACAGCACCGCGCCGGACCGTACGGAGACGATCCAGGCGGCACGACTGCGCCCCGAGGTCTGAGAGGACCGGGCCGGGGGTGCGCTGCCCTTCGGAGGGAGCCGGTGGGGGATCAGGCGCTCACGCGGTCCCCGTTGCGCAGCAGGGCGGCCAGGGCCTCGGCGAACTCGACCGGCTCGACCGGCAGGGTCACCGCGGCGTCCGCGCGGCTCCAGGTGGCCAGCCAGGCGTCCTGGGGGCGCCCCATCAGCAGCAGGACCGGCGGGCACCGGAAGATCTCGTCCTTGATCTGTCGGCAGACGCCCATGCCGCCCGCGGGCGCCGTCTCGCCGTCCAGCACGCAGACGTCGACGCCGCCCGCGTCCAGGGCCTCCAGGACCGCGGGCAGCGTCGCGCACTCCAGGAACTCCACCGGTGGTACGTCGGCGGCGGGCCGGTGCCCGGCCGCCAGCCTCACCTGCTCACGGGTGTTGGCGTCGTCGCTGTAGACCAGGACCGTGGCGGTCGGCTGCATTGTTCCTCCGTGACATCTGTGTCTTCGGGGCTTTCCGGGCATGAACCGATGCGCGGATCGTACTCCGCCGGACGGTCTGTCAGCACCGCTTCGGAGTGCTGTTCCCTGGGCCGTTCGGGGCGGACACACCCACCTGACACACCGAACGGCACCCCCCGGGGTGAGGGCGGGATAAGCGACCGACATAATGTCGGTCGTGGCGACAGCAACGACAGTAGAAACCGGGCACGCGCACCCGTCGGTCAATCGACCGAACCTCACCAGCGTCGGAACCATCATCTGGTTGAGTTCCGAGCTGATGTTCTTCGCGGCCCTCTTCGCGATGTACTTCACCCTGCGATCGGTGACGGGACCGGAGCACTGGAAGGAAATGGCTTCGGCCCTGAACTTCCCGTTCTCCGCGACGAACACCACGATCCTGGTGCTCTCCTCACTCACCTGCCAGCTCGGCGTCTTCGCCGCGGAGCGGGGCGACGTGAAGAAGCTCCGTACCTGGTTCGTGATCACTTTCGTGATGGGTGCGATCTTCATCGGAGGCCAGGTCTTCGAGTACACCGAGCTGGTGAAGAAGGACGGCCTCTCGCTGTCCTCCGACCCGTACGGCTCGGTGTTCTACCTGACCACCGGCTTCCACGGTCTGCACGTGACAGGCGGCCTCATCGCCTTCCTGCTCGTTCTGGGCAGGACGTACGCAGCCAAGAGGTTCACCCACGAACAGGCGACCTCCGCCATCGTCGTGTCCTATTACTGGCACTTCGTCGATGTCGTGTGGATCGGCCTGTTCGCCACGATCTACATGATCAAGTAATCGGGCTCGAACCCGAACCACATCCAGCATCGACGCAGAAGATCCTGACACCGGGGTAATCCGTGAAAAAGCTCTCCGCACGACGACGCCATCCGTTGGCGGCGGTCGTCGTACTACTCCTCGCGCTGGCGGCCACTGGGGGGCTGTACGCCGCTTTCGCGCCCGCGAGTAAGGCACAGGCCGACGAAACCGCCCAGTCCCTCGCCATCGAGGAGGGCAAGAAGCTGTACTCCGTCGGTTGCGCCAGCTGCCACGGAACCGGCGGTCAGGGCACCACCGACGGGCCGAGCCTGGTCGGCGTGGGCTCCGCCGCCGTTGACTTCCAGGTCGGTACGGGCCGTATGCCGGCGCAGCAGCCCGGCGCCCAGGTGCCGAAGAAGAAGGTCATCTACAGCCAGGCGCAGATCGACCAGCTGGCCGCGTACGTCGCGTCGCTCGGCGCCGGCCCGATCACGCCGACCAAGAAGGACTACGACCCCTCCGGCGCGGACGTCGCCAAGGGTGGCGAGCTCTTCCGTACCAACTGCGCGCAGTGCCACAACCTCACCGGTGAGGGCGGCGCGCTGACGAACGGCAAGTACGCGCCCAGCCTTGAGGGCGTGGACCCGAAGCACCTCTACGAGGCCATGCAGACCGGCCCGCAGAACATGCCGTCCTTCCCGGACACCACGATGCCCGAGAAGCAGAAGCGGGACATCATCGCGTACGTCCAGACCGTGAACAGCGCCCAGTCGGAGAACCCGGGTGGTCTGAAGCTGGGCGGCCTGGGGCCGGTCAGCGAGGGCCTGTTCGCCTGGATCTTCGGACTCGGCGCACTGATCGCAGTTGCCGTTTGGGTCGCGGCCCACACCGCTAAGGCCAAGAAGTCATGAGTAGCCAAGAGATTCCAGAAGAGAACCTGCCCGAAGAGCAGGTCCCCGCGCACGGCGCGGTAGAGGGCGCGGACGACCCGTTCGCGGACCCGGGGCTGCCGGCCCACAAGCCGCGCATCCAGGACATCGACGAGCGGGCAGCCAAGCGCTCCGAGCGCGTGGTCGCCTTCCTGTTCACGCTCTCGATGCTGGCCACGGTCGGCTTCATCGCCTCGTACGTCATCTTCCCGGTCGACAAGATCGTGTACATCTGGCCGTTCGGCCACGTGAGCGCGCTCAACTTCTCGCTGGGTCTGACGCTGGGTGTGGCCCTCTTCACGATCGGCGCCGGCGCCGTCCACTGGGCGCGCACGCTGATGTCCGACGTGGAGGTCGCCGACGACCGGCACGCCATCCAGGCGGAGCCCGAGGTCAAGGCGAAGGTCATGGCCGACTTCGCGGCGGGTGCCGAGGAGTCCGGGTTCGGCCGGCGCAAGCTGATCCGCAACACCATGTTCGGTGCGCTGGCCCTGGTGCCGCTCTCCGGTGTGGTGCTCTTGCGCGACCTCGGTCCGCTGCCGGAGAAGAAGCTCCGCAGCACGCTGTGGGCCAAGGGCAAGCAGCTCATCAACATGAACACGATGGAGCCGCTGCGTCCCGAGGACGTCGCCGTCGGTTCGCTGACCTTCGCCATGCCCGAGGGCCTGGAGGAGGACGCGGAGGACTTCAACAACCAGATCGCCAAGGCCGCCCTGATGATCGTCCGGATCCAGCCGGAGAACATCAAGGACAAGCGCGAGCGCGAGTGGGCCCACGAGGGCATCGTGGCCTTCTCGAAGATCTGCACCCACGTCGGCTGCCCGATCAGCCTGTACGAGCAGCAGACGCACCACGTGCTCTGCCCGTGCCACCAGTCCACCTTCGACCTCTCCGACGGCGCCCGCGTCATCTTCGGTCCGGCCGGTCACGCCCTCCCGCAGCTGCGGATCGGCGTGAACAGCGAGGGCAACCTCGAAGCGCTCGGTGACTTCGAAGAGCCCGTCGGTCCTGCATTCTGGGAGCGCGGATGAGTACTGTGACGGACACCAAGCGCAAGGCGCCCGCCGGCGAGCGGGTAGCCGACTGGGCGGACGGCCGGCTCGGGATCTACTCCCTGGCCAAGGCCAACATGCGCAAGATCTTCCCGGACCACTGGTCCTTCATGCTGGGTGAGATCTGCCTCTACAGCTTCATCATCATCATCCTCACGGGTGTGTATCTGACGCTGTTCTTCCACCCGAGCATGAACGAGGTCGTGTACCACGGCTCGTACGAGCCGATGCAGGGCATCCGGATGTCCGAGGCGTACGCCTCGACCCTGGACATCAGCTTCGACGTCCGCGGTGGTCTCCTGGTTCGCCAGATCCACCACTGGGCCGCGCTGATCTTCCTGGCCGGCATGTTCGTGCACATGATGCGCGTCTTCTTCACGGGTGCGTTCCGCAAGCCGCGTGAGATCAACTGGCTGTTCGGCTTCCTGCTGTTCGTGCTGGGCATGTTCACCGGCTTCACCGGCTACTCGCTCCCGGACGACCTGCTGTCCGGTACGGGTATCCGCTTCACCCAGGGCGCGATCCTGTCGATGCCGATCGTCGGCACGTACATCTCGATGTTCCTGTTCGGCGGAGAGTTCCCCGGCCACGACTTCGTCGCCCGGTTCTACTCGATCCACATCCTGCTGCTGCCGGGCATCATGCTCGGCCTGCTGGTGGCGCACCTGATCCTGGTCTTCTACCACAAGCACACGCAGTTCGCGGGTCCCGGCCGTACCAACAAGAACGTCGTCGGCATGCCGCTGCTGCCGGTGTACATGGCGAAGGCCGGCGGGTTCTTCTTCCTGGTCTTCGGCATCATCGCGGTCATCGCGGCGATCGCCACGATCAACCCGGTGTGGAACATCGGCCCGTACCGTCCGGACCAGGTGTCCACCGGCGCCCAGCCCGACTGGTACATGGGCTTCGCCGAGGGTCTGATCCGTGTCATGCCGGGCTGGGAGATCAACCTCTGGGGCCACACGCTGGTCCTGGGCGTGTTCATCCCGCTGATGGCCTTCGGAGTGGTCCTCGCGATCATCGCGGTCTACCCGTTCATCGAGTCCTGGATCACCGGGGACAAGCGCGAGCACCACATCCTGGACCGCCCGCGCAACGCCCCGACCCGGACCGCCTTCGGCGTCGCCTGGATCACCGAGTACGTCATCGTCTTCATCGGCGGTGGCAACGACCTGTGGGCCACGCACTTCCACCTGTCGATCAACGCCATCTCCTGGTTCGTACGAATCTTCATCTTCGTCGGCCCGGTCCTCGCGTTCGTCGCCACCCGGCGGATCTGCCTCGGCCTCCAGCGCCGCGACAAGGAGAAGGTGCTGCACGGACGCGAGTCCGGCATCATCAAGCGCCTGCCGCACGGTGAGTTCGTCGAGATCCACGAGCCGCTCAAGCCCGAGCAGCTGCACACGCTCACCGCGCACGAGCAGTACAAGCCGCTCGAACTCGGCCCGACGGTCGACGAGAACGGTGTCGAGCGCAAGGTCTCGGCCCTGCAGAAGCTGCGGGCCCGGCTGAGCAAGAGCCTCTACGGCGAGGACAACCAGATCGCCAAGCCCACCGCCGAGGAGTACAAGGAGATCACCAGCGGCCACGGTCACCACTGATCGCCTGAACTGATCGCCACGGCAGGAGCCCCGTCCATTCGATGGACGGGGCTCTTTGCCGTGCCCGGCGGTCGATAGGGTGGGATCGACCCCTGTACCGAGTGTGGACCCTGGAGCGGACCATGAACGTTGTGACCCCGATCGGCGGCGACAGCGTGGCGGCCCACTCCTGGCCCGCCGTACTGAACGCCCTGCTGCGCGGTGAGAACCTCGGCGCCGACGCCACCGCCTGGGCGATGGACCGCATCATGAGCGGTGAGGCCACCGATGTGCAGATCGCCGGATTCACGGTGGCGCTGCGGGCCAAGGGCGAGACCGTCGACGAGGTCTCCGGCCTGGTCCGGGCGATGTACGAGCACGCCCGCACCATCGAGGTGCCCGGCCGCACGGTCGACATCGTCGGCACCGGCGGCGACCTCGCCAAGACGGTCAACATCTCCACCATGTCGGCGATCGTCATCGCCGGCACGGGCGCCAAGGTCGTCAAGCACGGCAACCGCGCCTCCTCCTCGGCGTCCGGCTCCTCCGACGTGCTGGAGAAGCTCGGCGTCAACCTGGACCTCTCCGCGGAGCGGGTCGTCGAGGTGGCCGAGGAGGCGGGCATCACCTTCTGCTTCGCGGTGCGCTTCCACCCCGCCCTGCGGCACGTGGCCAGGGCCCGCAAGGAGCTCGGCACGCCGACCACGTTCAACATCCTCGGCCCGCTCACCAACCCGGCCCGGGTGCGTTCCCAGGCCGTCGGGGTGGCCGACCCGAAGATGGCGCCGATCGTCGCCGGGGTGCTGGCCGAGCGGGGCAACTCCGCGCTGGTCTTCCGCGGCGACGACGGTCTGGACGAGCTGACGACGACCGCGACCTCCCGGGTCTGGGTGGTGCGGGACGGGGCCGTCCGCGAGGAGGCGTTCGACCCGCGCGACGTCGGCCTGGAGCTGGTGCCCGTCGAGGCGCTGCGCGGCGCGGACGCCTCGTACAACGCGGATGTGGCCCGGCGGGTGCTGGCGGGTGAGCGGGGGCCGGTGCGCGACGCCGTGATGCTCAACTCGGCGGCGGCGCTGACGGCGCTGGACGCGGCGGACGGCCCGCTGAACGAGCGGCTGGCGGCCGGGATGGCCCGGGCCGCCGAGTCCATCGACTCGGGCGCGGCGGCCCGGGTGCTGGAGCGCTGGGTGGCCGTCAGCAACGCCTGAGCACACGGGCGTGGGCACGGGGCGCGGTCCGGATGGTGGACCGCGCCCTTGCGCGTCTTCGTACGTGTGGCAAGATGCAGGCAGGTCATGAGTGACAGCGACTACGGCCCCGGCCCGCTGTCCGGCAACCCTCCGTCCGTGGCGGGGTGCCCCGGGTGAAGACCAGGCCGTAGGCAGCGAGGTCTGCGGCAAGCGCGGGCCCCTCGGCATCGGAGCATGCCAACCCCCGGGGTCCTGGTCCCTAGGGAGTCTCTTGTGAGCACGCGAATGCGATAGGGCCGTCGGCCCTTTTCCGCACCCCTTTCTCCTTTCTTTCCGCTGCGCTGCCGCGTACCCGCCGGCGCACGGTTTTCGCCTGCCTCTTACGGGAGTTCGCCATGTCCGTCTTCACCGCTGCCGCCGACCAGTCGCTTTGTGCCCCTCTGCCGGTTCTGGGCGAGGATGTCAGGGTTCCGCTGGTGACCGGCGGCGAGGTCACGTACGCCGCGCTCGACTACGCCGCCAGCGCCCCCGCCCTCCAGCGGGTCTGGGACGACGTCGCCGCGTACGCCCCGTACTACGGCAGCGTCCACCGCGGGGCCGGGTACCTCTCGCAGCTCTCCACCGACCTCTTCGAGAACAGCCGGGCCACCGTCGCGGAGTTCCTCGGCTGCCGCGCCGACGACCAGGTGGTCTTCACCCGCTCCACCACCGACTCGCTGAACCTGCTGGCCGCGGTCCTCCCGGCCGACTGCCAGGTCTTCGTCTACGAGACCGAGCACCACGCCTCGCTGCTGCCGTGGCGCGATGCCCGGGTGACGTACCTGAACGCGCCGCGAACCCCCGCCCAGGCGGTCGAGTCCCTGGAGCGGGCGCTCGCCGACCGCGATCCCTACGGCCCGGCCCTGGTCTGCGTCACCGGTGCCTCCAACGTCACCGGTGAGCTGTGGCCGGTGAAGGAGCTGGCCGCCGCCGCGCACGCGCACGGGGCCCGGATCGTGCTGGACGCCGCCCAGCTGGCCCCGCACCACCCGGTGGACATCGCGGAGCTGGACGTCGACTGGGTCGCCTTCTCCGGCCACAAGCTGTACGCGCCCTTCGGCTCGGGCGTCCTCGCCGGCCGGGCGGACTGGCTCCGGGAGGCCGAGCCCTACCTCGCGGGCGGCGGCGCCTCGCGCAAGGTGGCCCGCCGCGCCGACGGCGGCGTGGACGTCGAGTGGCACTCCACCGCCGCCCGCCACGAGGCCGGTTCCCCCAACGTGATCGGCGTGTACTCCATCGCCTCCGCCTGCAAGGCGCTCACCGAGGCGGGCTTCGAGACCCTGGTCGCCCGGGAGCAGGGCCTGGTGGCCGCCGTGCGGGCCGGGCTTGCCGAGGTGCCGCAGGTCAAGGTGTTGTCGCTGTTCGGCGACGACGCCCCGCGGGTCGGCGTGATCTCCTTCGTGGTGGAGGGCTGGAACAGCTCGCACTTCGCCGCCGCGCTCTCCGCCGAGTACGGCATCGGCGTCCGCGACGGCCTCTTCTGCGCCCACCCGCTGGTCCGCACCCTGCTGGGCAGCGACCCGGAGCAGGTCGGCGAGTGCGGCGCGCCCGAGGCCGAGCCGGGCGAGCGGTCGCTCAACGCCATCCGGGTGAGCTTCGGCGCCGGTACGCCCGAGGAGCACATCGAGCGCTTCGTCCGCGCGGTGAAGGAGCTGGTGAACGAGGGCGCCCAGTGGAAGTACCGGACCGAGGGCGGCCGCTGCGTCCCGGACCGGGGTGCCGCACAGCTCTGAACAGACCTTCGGCGGGGTACGGACCGTGGGTCCGTACCCCGCCGACGCGTCGTGGGAGGGCTGCTACGAGTCCAGGCCGATCGCGAACGCGGCCTCCAGGTCGTGCTGCGAGTAGGTGCGGAAGGCCACGTGCGTGTCGGTGGCCTCGACCCCGGGGATCTTGCTGATCCGGCCGGGGATGATGTCGGCCAGATCGTCGTGCCGGGCGACCCGGACCATGGCGATCAGGTCGTACGTACCGGTGACCGAGAAGACCTCGCTGACACTGTCCAGCGCGGCGATGGCCTCGGCGATCTCGGGGATCCGGTCCACGCTGGTTTTGATGAGCACGATCGCGCTGATCACGGCTGGCTTTCTCCCTCGGTGGCCGCGGCTGGTTCCTTCACTCTATCCGTACGCCGGTAGCGCCCCCATGCGTAGAGGAAGCCCAGGAGGAACCCCACCACATGGGCCAGGTAGGCCACACCGGGGCCCCCGTTCCCCGCGCCCCGCACCGCCAGCCACTGGAGGACGAACCAGAAGACCAGGACGATCCAGGCGGGGAAGCGCAGCGGCAGGAAGAAGAGGAACGGGAAGAGGCTGGTGACCCGGGCCCGGGGGAAGAGGTAGAGGAAGGCCCCGAGCACCGCCGAGATCGACCCCGAGGCGCCGACCAGCGTCTGGTCGGAGGTGGCGTGCGCGGCGGCGTAGGCCATCAGGGCGAGGTAGCCGCTGATGACGTAGAAGGCGGCGAACCCGATCCGGCCCATCCGCTCCTCGGCCATCGCCCCGAACACGTACAGGAAGAGGATGTTGCCGAGCAGGTGGATCCAGCTGCCGTGCACGAAGAGGGCGGTGAGCGGGGTGAGCAGGGCGTGGCCGGACCCCTCCCACAGCTCGCTCGGGATCACGCCCCAGCGTTCGAAGTACCCGGCCTGGGCGGCGAGCGCGGCGTCGGCGGTGCCGTGGACCGCGAGGAGCCCGGAGAGCGGGCTGAGCGCGAAGACCAGGACGCAGACCGCGATCAGGGAATGGGTCACCAGCGGTCCGCCGGAGGTGACCGTACGGAGCAGCCCGCCGGTCACCCGGCCCGCCACGGCTCGCGGATCGATCATGAACAGAGCATGACGCACATGGAGAGAACGGGACAGACCGCCTCGCCGTGTCGGGGGGACGCGCCGAGGCCGTAGGGTTACGGCAGGACATCCGCAGTTCGACGGCGCACCGCGAGATCCTTGAAGCAAGCGGCACGAGGCTCGACGAAAGAGGACGCAACGATGACGACGGTTCCCCAGCCGACCGACGGGACCCGCTGGCGCTGCACGCTCTGCGGAAATCTCACCCGCTTCGACGTGACGCGCTCCTCGAAGGTCGTCGAGTACGTCCATCTCGACCTGGCCGGTGAGGCCACCGTCGAGGAACGCGAGGTGGTCAGTGAGACCATCGAGTCGGTGCGTTGCCGTTGGTGCAACGCGGTGGACCAGATCGAACTGGTGGACAGGCCGGGTGCCGACTCCTGACGGAGCCGCACCCACAGACTTTTTGGGGTGACGGATGGTGGAGCAGCCCGCGAGCGGCGCCGGCGCGGCCGAGCCGGCCGGCGAGGCCGCCGCCGAGGTGCTCGACCGCCCGCTGCCCGAAGGGGTGCGGCGCCGGGTCGTCGCGCTGGTGGCGGACGCGTTCGGCGGTCTGACGGTCACCGAACTCCCGGCCCAGCTGCGCCAGTACGCCCGCTTCACCCCGACCCGGCGCGCCAAGTTCGCCGGGAACGCCATGGCGGCCGCGCTGGAGAGCGACGCGCTGTTCCGCCAGCGCATCGGCGAGCGGCTCAGGGACGGGCAGCCGGAGCTGGCCGCCGCGCTGGAGGCCGGTGCGCCGCCCGCCGCGGCCGACCCCGTCGACGTGGCCGCGGCCGCCTATGTGCTGCGCCCGGCGGGCTGGGTGAAGCTGGTCGCCGCCGCGGGCGAGGAGGTCCAGCGGGCGGACGCCGAGCGGGCCGACGAGGAGGGCCGCCGCGAGCTGGAGCGGCTCCGCGAGGAACTGGAGCGGGCCCGCTCCCACACGAGGGACGAGACGGAGCGGCTCCGCGCCGAACTGGACGCGGCCCGCAAGGAGGCCGACGCCCTCCAGCGCAAGCTGCGTAGCGCCGCCAACGAGGTCAAGCGCGGCGAGGCGGCGCTCCGCCGCAGCCGGGCCGAGACCGACACCGTACGGTCCGAGGCGGCCGCCCAGGTCTCGGCGGCCGAGAGCGAGACCCGCCGGCTCAAGGCGCGGCTCGCGGAGGCGGAGGCGGCCGTGGAGGCGGGCCGCCGGGCCGCCCGGGAGGGCCGTTCGGTCGAGGACATGCGGCTGCGGCTGCTGCTGGACACGGTGCTCGACGCGGCGAGCGGGCTCCGGCGGGAGCTGGCCCTGCCGCCCTCCTCGATGCGCCCGGCCGACGGGGTCGACGCGGTGGAGCCGGGCCGGATGTCGCCCAAGGACATCGCGGCCAGGGCCCTTTCGGAGACCGACCCGGCCCTGCTGGACCAGCTGCTCGCGCTGCCGCAGGCGCACCTGATCATCGACGGCTACAACGTCACCAAGACCGGCTACCCCCAACTGCCCCTGGAGAAGCAGCGGTTGAGGCTGCTGGGCGGGCTCTCGATGCTCGCCGCGCAGACCGGCGCCGAGGTGACCTGCGTCTTCGACGGTGCCGAACTGGCGGCCCCGGTGCTGCTGGCGCCGCCGCGCGGGGTCCGGGTGCTGTTCAGCAAGCCCGGGGTGACCGCCGACGAGCTGATCCGCCAGCTGGCGCGGGCCGAGCCTCCGGGCCGGCCCGTCGTGGTGGTCTCCACCGACCGCGAGGTCGCGGACGGGGTGGCCAAGGCGGGCGCCAGGCCCGTCGCGTCCGTCTTGCTCCTGAAGCGCCTTTCGCGCGTTTAGTCCCACTCATTCCGCTTGCCGGTTCTCGGGCGGAATCGGGGAACGGACCGTCAATTCACCGCTACGCCCCGTGCGTCACGGGTAAAGAAGTGCGCGGTGTGACGAGATTTTTGGCGCGAGGATTTGAACTGATCACAACTCGGTCACTAGGGTCGACCTTCGAACCTTCGCTCGGTTGATCACCCATCCGGGGTGACGGCGAAGGAACCGCCGAGTCCGTGACGTGCACGGAGCCGGGGAACTCGTATCCCCCACAGCCCGGTAGGCGGCTGGAGGAAGAAGGAGCTCGCCTTCGTGGCGTCCCACCGTCGTCCCAAGCAGCCGAGCCGAGCCCGTGTGACCGTGATCACCGCGGCCGCCACCGCTGCCGTAGCTCTGTCCTCCCAGGCGGCCCAGGCCGACCCCAAGCCGTCCAAGGACGAGGTCAAGTCCAAGGTCGAGAAGCTCAGCCACGACGCCGGCGAGGCCAACGAGCAGTACTACGGCGCCAAGGAGAAGCAGCAGAAGCTGGAGAAGGAAGTCGGCGCGCTGCAGGACAAGGTGGCCCGCGGTCAGGCGGAGATCAACAAGCTCCGCAACGGCCTCGGTTCGCTCGCCGCCGCGCAGTACCGCTCCGGCGGCATCGACCCCTCGGTGCAGCTCTTCCTCTCGTCCAACCCGGACACCTACCTCGACGAGGCGTCGGCGCTCGACCAGCTGACGGCCAAGCAGACCGAGGCCCTGGGCAAGATCCAGGAGAAGCAGCGGGTCCTCGCGCAGCAGCGCAAGGAGGCCCAGGCCAAGCTCGGCGACCTCGAGGACGTCCGCAAGACGCTCGGCGTCAAGAAGAAGGAACTCCAGACCAAGCTGGCCAAGGCCCAGCAGATGCTCAACTCGCTGACCGCCGCCGAGCGCACGAAGATGCGCGAGGATGAGCAGCGCGCCAGCCGCGCCGCCGGCGACCGGGTCGAGCTGGGCAACGAGGCCCCCGCCTCCGCCTGGGGCGCCGCCGCCCTGCGGGCCGCCTCCACCCAGGTCGGCAAGCCGTACGGCCGCGGTGGCACCGGCCCCGGCACCTTCGACTGCTCCGGGCTGACCCAGTGGGCCTACGCCCAGGCCAACGTCCAGATCTCCCGGGTCACCTACACCCAGGTCAACGACGGCGTCCGGATCGGCCGCAGCGCCCTGAAGCCGGGCGACCTGGTGTTCTTCAACAACACCTCGCACGTGGCGCTCTACGCGGGCAACAACACCGTCCTGCACGCCCCGTACCCGGGCACGGTCGTCCGCTACGAGTCGATGAACACCATCGGCAGCTTCCAGTTCGGCGTACGCGTCGGCTGAGAACGCCCGAACGGGCGAATTCCCGCGCCCGCGCAGACACCCCGCCCCGCCGGAGACCACAAGGTCACCGGCGGGGCGCCGTCGTTCCCGGCCCGCTCCCGACCGGCGCGGCCCGTGGTCGGCGGGTGATCACCCGACTACTGTCTGTCTGCCGTGCGGCTCCCCGTCCTCGGTCCGCCCGTCCCGGGCGGCAGGGGGCCGCGTGCGTCTGCGTACAGCGGAAGGGAGTGCGGCGTCCTGTGGTGTCCCATCGCCGTTCCACACAGCCCGGCCCGGGTCCGGCCCTCCGGGCCACCGTCCTGACGGCCGCCGCGGCGACCGCGACCGCGGCCGCCGCCCTCGGGGCCTCCGCCGCCTCCGCCGACCCGCAGGGCGCGCCCCGTACCGCCAAGGCCCGCGTCGACCGGCTGTACACCGAGGCGGAACGGGCCACCCAGAGTTACGACCGGGCCGGTGAGAACGCCCAGCGGCTGCGCGGCGAGATCGCCCGCGCCCAGGACCGGGCGGCCCGCGAGCAGGAACGGGTCAACCGGATGCGTACGGAGCTCGGGGCGGCGGCGAGCGCCCAGTACCGCTCCGGCGGCATCGACCCCTCGCTGGCCCTGCTGCTCTCCTCCGACCCGGACGGCTATCTGGACCGGGCCGCCGCGCTGGAGCGGGTGACGGACCTTCAGACAGCCCGGCTCCACCAGCTCCAGCAGGCCCGGCGCGGACTGGAGCAGACCCGTGCGGAAGCCTCCCGCGCCCTGGCCGAGCTGGAGCGCGAACGGGCGGCGGCCACCCGCAGCAAACGGGCCGTCACCCAGAAACTCGCCGAGGCCAAGCGGCTGCTGACCACCCTGACCGGCGCCGACCGGGCGGGGTTCGAGCGGGCCTCGCGCTCCGGCCGGGACCTCGGCTTCCCGGACCTGGCCGATCTGCCGGCCGGCTCCGGGCGTGCGGCCGCCGCCGTCATCGCCGTCCGCCGGGCCCTGGGCCACCCGTACGTCTGGGGCGCCAACGGGCCGTCCGGCTTCGACTGCTCCGGGCTGATGCAGTGGGCGTACGCGCAGGCCGGGGTCGGTCTGCCGCGCACCTCGCAGGCCCAGCGGTACGCGGGCCGCATGGTGCCGCTCTCCGAGGCCCGCCCCGGCGACCTGGTCGCCTACCGCGCGGACGCCAGCCACATCGCGATGTACGTCGGCCACGGCCAGGTCATCCACGCCCCGTACCCCGGTGCCTCGGTGCGCTACGACCCGGTCGGCATGATGCCGGTCTCCTCCGTCACCCGCGTCTGACACCGCACGCCGCTCCACCGGGGGGCGCGGGACAGCCCGTACCCTCGATCGGGTGAACGACGGACGTGGACGGGGCGGGGCGCGGGGCGCCGTCGCGGTGCTGCTCGCCGGGCTGCTGCTCCTGGCCGGCTGCTCGGCCCCCGACGGCGATGTCCCGGCCAGGGGTGCCGACCGGGCCGTCCGCGCCACCCTGGACCGCCGGGCCTCCGCCGTGCTCCACCACGACCCGGCCGCCTACCTCGCCACCACCGACCCCGGGGCCACCGGCCTGCGCACCGCCCAGCGCCGCGAGCTCGGCAA
The DNA here is from genome assembly GCF_044754785.1 of Streptomyces sp. NPDC092952. Classification (NCBI taxonomy): domain Bacteria; kingdom Bacillati; phylum Actinomycetota; class Actinomycetes; order Kitasatosporales; family Streptomycetaceae; genus Streptomyces; species Streptomyces sp. NPDC092952. The sequence goes on from NZ_JBIVPT010000005.1 coordinate 235,858, forward strand.
CCTCGCCGACGTACCGCTGAGCACCTGGGAGTACCACCTGGTCCGGACGACCGCGCGGGGCGGCGACCGGGTCACCGCCGATGTCGAGCTGCGCTACCGGATCACCGGCTACGACCCCGCCCCGGTCACCGCTGACCGGGTGTTCGAACTGCGCCGGGACCGGGCGGACGGCCGCTGGTACGTCACCGGCGACCGGCCCGGCGCCGACAGCGTCCGCCAGCTCTGGGAGCAGGGCGCGGTGCGGGTGGTGCGTGGCGCGCGCAGCCTGGTGCTCGGCGTCGGCCGCACCGGCCGGGAGCTGCGCGCGATCGCCCGGACCACGGACCGCGCGGTGCCCGCGGTCTCCGGCGCCTGGCCGGAGCGCTGGGCGGGGCGGGTGGTGGTCCTGGTGCCCCGGAGCACGGCGGACCTGGCGGCGCTGCTCGGCTCCTCGGCGGACTACCGGGGCGTCGCCGCCGTCACCTCCGGCAGGACCGGCGCCCCGGGCAGCAACCCGGCGGACCGGGTGATCGTCAACCCGGAGGCGTACGGCACGCTCGACGCCTTCGGACAGCGCGTCGTCCTCACCCACGAGACCACCCACGTCGCCACCCGCGCCCGTACGTCCGCCGCCACCCCGACCTGGCTCTCCGAGGGCTTCGCGGACTGGGCGGCCTACCGCGCCGAGGACCGCGCCCCCGACCGCACCGCCCCCGAACTGGCCGCCGCCGTCCGGCGCGGCGAACTCCCCGCCGCCCTCCCCACCGACACCGACTTCGGCTTCACCGGCGATCCGGAGCGCCTGGCCAGGGCGTACGAAGGCGGCTGGGCGGCCTGCCGGATGATCGCCGACCGCTGGGGCGAGCCGGAACTGCTCGCCTTCTACCGGGCCGTCGGCGCGCACCGGGAGCGGGACGGCGCGGTCGAACAGGCCCTGCGGGAGGTGCTCGGCACCACCCCGGCGGAGTTCACCGGGCTCTGGCGCGACTGGCTCCGCGCCCACCTCGGCTGAGCCCCGCTCAGGAACCGACCGGCTCCACCGCCCGGCCGGCCGCCGAGGGCACCGCGGACCCGGACCGGGGCACCGTCCGCCGCCACAGCCGGTGGCAGGCGGTCAGCGTCGCCGCGACCAGCAGCCCGTTGCGCAGGAACATCAGCGTCACCCCGGTCGCGTCGCTGGACACCACGTGCACGAAGCCGAGCGGGAACTCCCACTGGGTGATCCCCGTCGCCACCAGCACCAGGACGGCGGGCAGCACCATCCGGCCGCCCCGGAACACCAGGCAGACCGCCGCCAGACCGACCAGCCACAGCAGGTACTGCGGACTGATCACCCGGCTCGTCGTCGTGAACAGCAGCACCGCCGTGAACGCCGCGTCCGCCGGGGTGCTCACCGAGAAGTCCCGCGCCCGCAGCCGCCACAGCACCAGCCAGCCCAGCGCGAGGACGGAGAGCCCGAGTGCCAGCGTGCTCACCAGCTCCACGTGCGGCCCCAGGAACTCCAGCGAGCCGTAGTGCAGCTCCACCCGGCCCGACCAGCCGAACTGCCGCGCCACATGGAAGACCAGCCCGCCCAGCGACTCGACCTCGGTGCCCCGGTCCCGCTGGAAGCCGAGGAAGGCCAGCGCCCCCGGCGCCGCCAGCACGCACCCCGCCAGCAGCCCGGCAGCCGCCACCGCCGCGGCGCCCCACGCCTGCCGCGTCCGCCGGCCGGGCGCCGTACCCGCCAGCAGCAGCGCTGGCCACACCTTCAGCAGCGCGCCGGCCGCCGCCAGCACCCCCAGCACCCGGGGATGCCGCACCCCCGCCAGCAGCGCCGCCACCGCCACCGCCGTCACCATCACGTCGTACCGGGCGTACGCGGTCGTGCCGAGCAGCGGCACCCCCGCCACCCACACCCAGGTGCCCGCCTGCGACCGGCCCCCGCCCCGGCCCGCGTACAGCAGCAGCCCCAGCACCAGCAGATCGCAGCCGCAGGCGAGGACGAAGAACGCCGAGGTGTAGTCCAGCATCGGCAGCAGCCCGGGGGAGAGGATCGCGAGCGCGGCCAGCGGCGGGTACTGCCAGGTGACGTCCTCCCGGGGGTACGTCCCGCTCTTCAGGACTTCGGACCAGCCGTGGTAGATCGCCGAGACGTCGCTGGTCACGTCCGGTCCCGGCAGGGTGACCGCCTTGGTGACGCAGAGCAGCAGCGCCACCCTGGTCAGCGCCCACACCGCGACGGCGAACCGCGCACCCGTCGATCCCGTCATGCCGCTCCGTCCGTCCGCTCCCCGTACCCGCCGGCGGGTACGAGCAGCCATGATGCCCGCCCGGCCGGTGCCGGAGCCATCGGACCGGGCCCGGTACTGTCGGCCGCGATGGACAAGACCCTGATCGTGACCAACGACTTCCCGCCCCGCCCCGGCGGCATCCAGGCCTTCCTGCACAACATGGCGCTGCGCCTGGACCCCGGGCGGATCGTCGTCTACGCCTCCACCTGGAAGCGGAGCGCCGAGGGCGTCGCGGCCACCGCCGCCTTCGACGCCGAGCAGCCCTTCACCGTCGTACGCGACCCCACCACGATGCTGCTGCCGACCCCCCGGACCACCCGGCGCGCGGTGCAGCTGCTGCGCGAGCACGGCTGCACCTCCGTCTGGTTCGGCGCCGCCGCCCCGCTCGGGCTGATGGCCCCCGCGCTGCGCCGGGCCGGTGCCCGCCGCCTGGTCGCCACCACCCACGGCCACGAGGCGGGCTGGGCCCAGCTGCCCGCCGCCCGGCACCTGCTGCGACGGATCGGCGAGTCCACGGACACCATCACCTATCTGGGGGAGTACACCCGCTCCCGGATCGCCCCCGTGCTCACCCCCGGGGCCGCGGCGCGGATGGTCCAGCTGCCGCCCGGCGTCGACGAGAAGACCTTCCACCCGGACTCGGGCGGGCAGCGGGTGCGGGCCGCGCTCGGCCTCGCGGACCGGCCCGTCGTCGTCTGCGTCTCCCGGCTCGTGCCGCGCAAGGGCCAGGACACCCTGATCCGCGCGATGCCCGCGGTCCTGGCGCGGGTCCCCGACGCGGTGCTGCTGATCGTCGGCGGCGGCCCGTACGCGAAGGAGCTGCGGAAGCTGGCCGCCGACACCGGGGTCGCCGACGCGGTGCGGTTCACCGGGCCGGTGGAGTGGGCGGAGCTGCCCGCGCACTACGGCGCCGGTGACGTCTTCGCCATGCCGTGCCGCACCCGGCGCGGCGGCCTCGACGTGGAGGGCCTGGGCATCGTCTTCCTGGAGGCGTCCGCGACCGGGCTGCCGGTGGTGGCGGGCGACTCGGGCGGCGCGCCCGACGCGGTGCTGGACGGCGAGACCGGATGGGTGGTGCGCGGCGACAGCGCGCGGGAGTCGGCCGAACGGATCGTCACCCTGCTCCAGGACCCGGAGCTGCGGCGGCGGATGGGCGAGCGCGGCCGGGCCTGGGTCGAGGAGAAGTGGCGCTGGGACCTGCTGGCCGAGCGGCTGCGCACCCTGCTCTGATCCGGTACGCGAGAGGGGCCCGCACGGCATGTGTGCGGGCCCCTCTCGCGTACCGGTCGCGGATCAGCCCCGGTAGATCGCCTCGATCTCGTCCGCGAAGTCCTTCGCCACCACATTGCGCTTCAGCTTCAGCGAGGGCGTGATGTGGCCCGCCTCCTCGGTGAACTGGGCGTCCAGGACGCGGAACTTGCGGACCGACTCCGCCTTGGACACGGCCGCGTTCCCGTCGTCCACCGCCCGCTGCACCTCGGCCAGCAGCTCCGGGTCCGTGCGCAGCGACCGGGCCGTCGAACCGGCCGGCTTGCCGTGGTCCCGGGCCCAGCGGTCCAGGAACTCCTCGTCCAGCGTGACCAGCGCGCCCACGAACGGACGTCCGTCGCCGACCACCATGCACTCGGCGACCAGGGCGTGCCCGCGGATGCGGTCCTCGATCACCGCCGGGGCGACGTTCTTGCCGCCCGCCGTCACGATGATCTCCTTCTTGCGGCCGGTGATCGTGAGGTAGCCGTCCTCGTCGAGCGTGCCGATGTCACCGGTGTGGAACCAGCCGTCGGCCAGCGCCTCGGCGGTCGCCTCCGGGTTGTTCCAGTAGCCGGTGAACAGGTGCTCGCCGTGGAGCAGCACCTCGCCGTCGTCGGCGATCCGCACCACCGAGCCGGGCAGCGGCTGGCCGACCGTGCCGACCTTCTGCCGGTCCCACGGGGTGAAGGCGGTGGCCGCGCAGGACTCCGTCAGGCCGTAGCCCTCCAGGACGGTGAAGCCGATGCCCCGGTAGAAGTGGCCGAGCCGCGCGCCCAGCGGGGCACCGCCGGAGATCGCGTGCTCGCCGCGCCCGCCGAGCACCGCGCGGAGCTTGCCGTAGACCAGCTTGTCGAAGATCCTGTGCTTCACCCGCAGCCCGAAGGAGGGGCCCTGCGGGGTGTCCAGCGCCTGGCTGTAGGCGATCGCCGTGTCGGCGGCCCGGTCGAAGATCTTGCCCTTGCCGTCGGCCTGCGCCTTGGCGCGCGCCCCGTTGTACACCTTCTCGAAGACCCGCGGCACACCGAGGATCAGCGTCGGCTGGAAGGACGCCAGCTCCTCGGTCAGGTGCTTGATGTCCGGTACGCAGCCCAGCCGGATCGGCGCCATCACCGACGCCACCTCGACCAGCCGCCCGAAGACGTGCGCGGCGGGCAGGAAGAGCAGTACGGAGCACTCGCCGGTACGGAACAGCGGCTTCAGCCGCTCCACCACGTTGCCGCACTCGGCGAAGAAGCTGCGGTGCGTCAGCACACAGCCCTTGGGGCGGCCGGTGGTGCCCGAGGTGTACACGATGGTGGCCGGGTCGTCCGCCTTGGCCGTCGCCATCCGCCGGTCCAGCGTCTCGTCGGAGACGTCCGCACCGTCCTCGGTGAGCCGGCGGACCGCGTCGCCCTCGATCTGCCGGATGCTCTTCAGCGCGGGCAGGTCGGCCCGGACGGACTCCACGGACGCCTCGTGCCCGGCGGACTCCACCACGCACAGCACGGCTCCGGAGTCGCCGAGGATCCACTGGATCTGCTCGGGCGAGCTGGTCTCGTACACCGGGACGGTGACCGCGCCCGCGCTCCAGATGGCGAAGTCGAACAGCACCCACTCGTAGCGGGTCCGCGAGAGCAGGGCCACCCGGTCGCCGGCCTCGACGCCCGCCGCGATCAGCCCCTTGGCGACCCCTCTGACCTCGGCCAGGAACTGCCGGGCGTCGACGTCGGTCCAGACGCCCGCCACCTTGCGGCTCATCACCGCGACATCGGGATGCTGAGCGGCATTGCGGCGGATGAGATCCGTCAGGTTGCCGTCCGAGGGGACCTCGTACAGGGCCGGAAGGCTGAACTCGCGCAAGACTGCTGCTCCTCATCGGGCTCCGGTGCCACGGCTCTGTGTGACGCACCGGCTGCGGTCCAAGACTGGCTCGTGCTCAGTGGGGCGAGCACAACTGGACTGCCCGGACGTTACCCACCAGTACATGGTTCCCGATAGGGGGTTCCGGCCAGATGTCTTATGCGTCACACATCACCGTGATCCTTGGGCGCACAGTAGTCCACCTCCGCGACCGGACGGGGATAACCGCAGGTCCAGCGGGCTCTACCCAGGTGACGGACAGAGTTCTAGGGTGATCGGCATGGCAGTGGGAGAGCGGTTCGGAGCGAGCACGGGGAAGCGCACGCGCGTCCATGTCGTCAGCGACGTGCACGGCAACAGCGAGGCGCTGGCCCGCGCCGGGGACGGGGCCGACGCGCTGGTCTGCCTCGGCGATCTGGTGCTCTTCCTCGACTACGCCGACCACTCGCGCGGCATCTTCCCCGACCTCTTCGGCGTGGAGAACGCCGACCGGATCGTCGCCCTGCGCACCGCGCGCCGCTTCGACGAGGCCCGCGCGTTCAACCGGAGCCTGTGGGAGGGCGTCGACCGCGACGCCGCCATCGTCTCGGCGGTGCGCAGGCAGTACGCCGAACTCTTCGCGGCCTTCCCCGCGCCCACGTACGCCACCTACGGCAACGTCGACATCCCGGACCTCTGGTCCGAGTACGCCCACCCCGGCACCACCGTCCTCGACGGCCAGCGGACCGAGATCGGCGGCCGGGTCTTCGGCTTCGTCGGCGGCGGGCTGCGGACGCCGATGCGGACCCCGTACGAGATCGACGACGAGGAGTACGCGGCGAAGATCGAGGCGCTCGGACCGGTCGACGTGCTCTGCACCCACATCCCGCCCGAGGTACCGGAGTTGACCTACGACACCGTGGCGCGCCGCTTCGAGCGCGGCAGCCGGGCGCTGCTGGAGGCCATCCGCGCGACCCGCCCCCGGTACGCCCTCTTCGGCCACGTCCACCAGCCCCTGGTGCGCCGGATGCGGATCGGCGCCACCGAGTGTGTGAACGTCGGTCACTTCGCGTCCACCGGCAGGCCGTGGGCCCTGGAGTGGTGACCGCACCGGCACCGGACCCCGGGACGATCCGTCCCGCGCACGCGATAGCCTTCTGACGGCAGGTTCTCTGCCGACGCACCGGTTACACCGCACTGGAGGAGCCACAGCGATGGCTGAACACACCAGGTCGAGCATCACGATCGAGGCGGCACCGGCCGACGTCATGGGCGTGATCGCCGACTTCGCCCGCTACCCGGAGTGGACCGGCGAGGTCAAGGAGGCCGAGGTCCTCGCCACCGACGCGCAGGGCCGCGCCGAGCAGGTCCGGCTCGTCCTCGACGCCGGGGCGATCAAGGACGACCACACCCTCGCCTACACCTGGACCGGTGCGAACGAGGTCAGCTGGACGCTCGTCAAGTCCCAGATGCTGCGCGCCATCGACGGCTCCTACGCCCTGACCGACCTCGGCGGCGGCCGCACCGAGGTCACCTACCGGCTGACCGTCGACGTCAAGATCCCGATGCTCGGCATGATCAAGCGCAAGGCCGAGAAGGTCATCATCGACCGGGCCCTGGCCGGCCTGAAGAAGCGCGTCGAGTCCGTCCCGAAGGCCTGACCCGGATGCGTACGGTCCTCGTCACCGGACCCGGCGGCGCGGGCCGTACCACCGTCGCGGCGGCCACCGCGCTGGCCGCCGCCCGGCGCGGCGGGAGCGCCCTGCTCCTCACCCCGGACCCCATACCCGGCTTCCCCCGGGACACCGGGCCCACCGAGGTCGCCCCCGGGCTGTGGGCCGCCCGGATCGACTCCGCCGAGCACTTCCGGGACGAGTTCCTCGCCCTCCAGGACCGGGCGTCCGGCGTCCTCGACCTGCTCGGCGGGGCCCGGCTGGACGGCGAGGAGATCACCGAGCTCCCCGGCAGCACCCAGCTCGCCCTGCTGCACAGCCTGCGCCGGGCCGCCGAGGGCGACTGGTCGCGCCGCGGCCACGACCTCCTCGTCGTCGACCTGCCGCCGCTGGGCGAGGCCCTCGACCTGCTCTCCCTCCCCGCCCGGCTCCGCCGCTACCTGCGCCGGCTGCTGCCCCCGGAGCGGCAGGCCGCCCGCGCCCTGCGCCCGATGCTCGCCCAGCTCGCCGGGGTCCCGATGCCCGCCCAGTGGCTGTACGAGGCGGCCGCCCGCAAGGACGCCGAGCTGGCCGCCGTCCAGGCCCTGATCGAGGACGCCGGAACCACGCTCCGGCTGGTCGCCGAGCCCGGCCCGGCCGCCGAGGAGGCCCTGCGCACCGCCCGTACCGGCCTCGCCCTGCACGGGCTGCGGGTCGACACCCTCGCGGTCAACCGCCTGCTGCCCCGCCACTCGGCCGACCCCTGGTTCGCCGCGCTCGCCGCACAGCAGGAGAAGACCGTCGACCGCTGGCGGGACGAGTGGGCGCCGCACGCCGCCCTGCGCGAACTGCCCCACCTGGGCCGCGACCCGCGCGGCCTGGACGACCTCGACCGCCTCGCCGAGCACACCGCACCCGCCCCGGACCACGGCGTACGCGGCCCCGGCCGGGCCGAGGACCCCTGGTGGATCGAGGTGCCCGACGCCCCGGAGGGCCTGGGCGCCCTGCTGCCCGGCAGCCGGATCGTGCGCACCGCACCCGACGGGGACGGCGACGGCGTACCGGTCCTGGTCTGGTGCCTGCCGCTGCCCGGCGCCGTGAAGAAGGACCTGCGGCTGGTCCGCCGGGGCGACGAACTGCTGCTCACGGTGGGCCCGTACCACCGGACCGTCCCGCTGGAGTCCGGGCTGCGCCGCTGCACCGTCTCGGGCGCCTCGCTCACCGACGGGCTGCTCCGGGTCCGCTTCACCCCGGACCCCGACCTCTGGCCCCGGACGGGCTGAACGCCGCCGGGCCGTTCGGGTAACGTCGGAAGCGGGCGCCCGGGACGCCGGGCCGCCGTACGCCACGTCGCAGGAGTCCGCCATGAGCGATGCCACCGATCGTCCCGCCGACGACGACGCGTGGGCGAGCGCCTGCGCGGAGGACCTGGAGGCCGAGAAGGCCCGCCGCCGTGCCCAGCACGGCCCGCCGCCCGGCTCCGCCGCCGAGGAGCTGCGCAAGCTGGTCGACGCCGTCGCCGACAAGGTCGCGTCCTTCCGGACACCGCTGCTCGGCGCGACGGCCCAGGGCACGGTGCAGCAGATCATCAAGCAGGCGAAGTCCGCCGTCGAGCCGGTCATCGAGCGCAACCCGGAGGTCTTCGACCACCTCGCCGCGGCCGGCGGCGAACTCCTCGCCGCCTACCGCTCCGCCGTCGAGGGCCAGGAGCGCCGCTGGACCCGCACCGCCGCCGACGAGGCCGGTGCGGACGGGACCGGAACGGAGAAGCGGGCCGGGGACCCGAGCGACCCGCGCGACGAGCCGCCCGCCGCGGGCGAGGAGATCGACCTCGACTGACCGGCGCCGATGGGCGGCCCCCCGGCTCGGGTACGGTTGCCCCAGCGGGGCACGACCGGAACTGAGGGATTCATGGGACTCACCATCGGCGTCGATATCGGCGGCACGAAGATCGCAGCTGGCGTGGTCGACGAAGAGGGCCGCATCCTCTCCACGCACAAGGTGCCGACCCCGCCGACCGCCGAAGGCATCGTGGACGCCATCGCGACGGCCGTGTCCGGCGCGAGCGAGGGCCGGAGCATCGAGGCCGTCGGCATCGGCGCCGCCGGATACGTCGACGACAAGCGCGCCACCGTGCTGTTCGCCCCGAACATCAACTGGCGCCACGAGCCGCTGAAGGACAAGGTCGAGCAGCGCGTCGGCCTCCCGGTCGTCGTGGAGAACGACGCCAACGCCGCCGCCTGGGGCGAGTACCGCTTCGGCGCCGGCCAGGGCCACGACGACGTCATCTGCATCACGCTCGGCACCGGGCTCGGCGGCGGCATCATCATCGGCAACAAGCTGCGCCGCGGACGCTTCGGCGTGGCCGCCGAGTTCGGCCACATCCGGGTCGTCCCGGACGGTCTGCTCTGCGGCTGCGGCAGCCAGGGCTGCTGGGAGCAGTACGCCTCCGGCCGGGCCCTGGTCCGCTACGCCCGGCAGCGCGCCAACGCCACCCCGGAGAACGCCACGGTCCTGCTGTCGCTCGGCGACGGCACGGTCGACGGCATCGAGGGCAAGCACATCAGCCGGGCCGCCCGGCAGGGCGACCCGGTGGCGATCGACTCCTTCCGCGAGCTGGCCCGCTGGGCCGGTGCCGGACTCGCCGACCTCGCCTCGCTCTTCGACCCGTCCGCGTTCATCGTCGGCGGCGGCGTCTCGGATGAGGGCGAGCTGGTCCTCGACCCGATCCGCAAGTCCTTCCGGCGCTGGCTGATCGGCGGCGAGTGGCGCCCGCACGCCCAGGTGCTCGCGGCCCGTCTCGGCGGCGAGGCCGGGCTGGTCGGCGCGGCGGACCTGGCCCGCCAGGGCTGAACCGCACCCCGGCACGAGCCGGCCGGACGCCCGTCGCGCCCCCTGGGGGAGCGGCGGGCGTCCGTCGTATCGTGAGGCGCATGGTCCTGACGCCACTGCCCGACTCCCGTACCGAGCCGGATGGTTCGGCCGTCGTCCGCGTGCTGAGCTACAACATCCGGTCGATGCGCGACGACCCCGAGGCGCTGGCCCGCGTCATCGCGGCCTGCACCCCCGACCTGGTCTTCATCCAGGAGGCCCCGCGCTTCTTCCGCTGGCGCAAGCGCGCCGCCTGGCTCGCGGCCCGCACCGACCTGGTCGTCCTCGGCGGCGGCGCCACGGCGGCCGGCCCGCTGCTGCTCTGCTCGCTGCGGGCCACGGTGGAGCGTACGGAGGACGTCCTGCTCCCGCTCACCCCCGGGCTGCACCGCAGGGGCCTGGCCACCTCGGTGGTACGGATCGCGGGCACCCGCATCGGTCTGGTGAGCTTCCATCTGAGCCTCCAGCGCGAGGAGCGCCTCGCCCAGGCCGGGGCGGTGCTGGAGCGGATGGACGAGATGGGCGTCGAGCACGCCGTCGCGGCCGGCGACCTCAACGACGTACCGTCCGGCGCCGCCTTCGACCGGCTGTCCGGGCGGCTCCAGGACTGCTGGACGGTACGGCCCTGGGGCGGCGGGCACACCTACCCGGCGAGCCGCCCGGACCGCCGCATCGACGCGGTCTTCGCGACGCCCGGGATCGAGGTGCTCGGCTGCGGCGTCCCCGCCGGGCTGCCGGGGGTCGGCGACGCGGACCTGCGCACGGCCACCGACCACCTTCCGGTGCTGGCCGCGCTGCGGGTCCCCGCCCTGAAGCCCTGAGGGCCGCGCCCGGTCAGACCACCGCGCCGCGCCCGGGGTCCTCGTCGTCCTCCCCGTCGTCGTTCATCCGGGCCACCAGCGTGACGAAGCCGCCGAGGAAGCCGACGACGCAGACCGTGGTGAACCACCAGGTCATCTCCCAGCCCAGCACCACCGCGAGCAGCATCAGCACCGGACCGCCGACCACCCCGAGCCAGGCGAACTTCGCCGTGGCGTCGGCCTCCGGCAGCGGCGGGGGCTCCGGAGGGACGAAGTGCCCCTCGTCGTTCTCGTCGAAGTCGTCGTCCTTCGGCGCGGCGAGCCCGTAGTCGCGCGGCCCCATCACCCCGGGGGCGAAGACGACCGAACTGCCGAGCGGCTTCTCCGGCGGCCTCGGGAGCTTCTTGCCGAGCCCCTTGTCCACCTCGGGGCCGGCGGGCCCGTCGTCCTCCAGCAGCGCGAGGTCCTCGACCGAACGGAACGGCTTGGCGCCCGGCGGGTCCGGCGGCTCCTCGCCGTACCCCGCGACGATCGCCCGCCACGCGGAGTCCTCGTCGACCGGCGGACCCTCCCGGCCGCCCTCGCCGCCCGATGCCGCCTTCCGGGGGGCGGACTCCTCCTGGCCCGTGCCGTCGTCGGGCACGGCCGCGCCCTCGGCGGGAAGGGGCTCGCGCTCCTCCTCGCTGCCCGCGCGCTCCGCGTCGTGCTCAGCCACCTGACGTGCTCCCCTTCTTGCCGACGCTCGGGGCGAGGCGGCCGATGAACCGATGGCTCTCGTCGAAGATCCGCTCCGCGTCATGGTCCAACGTCGCCACGTGGTAGCTCTGTTCCAGCAGGATCTCCTCGACGTCCGTCGACGAGACCCGGCTCAGGATGCGCGCCGAGTCGGCGGGCGGCACCACATGGTCCTGCGGGCTGTGCAGCAGCACGATCGGCTGGGTGACCTGCGGCAGCTCGGCGTCGACGAGCCGGAGGAACTTCCGCAGCGAGTGCGCCGCGTGCAGTGGGACCCGGTCGTACCCGACCTCGTCGGACCCCTTCAGGGCGATGTCGCTGGCCAGCCCCTTCGTGGTGGGCACCAGATGGCGGACGACCGGCAGCGCCCGCGCCGCCAGGCCGTGCACCTTGTTCGCCGGGTTGACGAGCACCAGGCCGCTGATCGCGTCGCCGTGCTTGGCCGCCAGCCGCAGCGTCAGCGCGCCGCCCATGGACAGCCCGAAGACGAAGACCCGCGTGCACCGCTCCAGCAGGCCGCGCAGCTCCCGGTCCACCTCCGCGTACCAGTCCTGCCAGCCGGTGAGCTGCATGTCCTGCCAGCGGGTGCCGTGCCCCGGCAGCAGCGGGAGCGAGACGGTCAGGCCGCGCTCCGCCAGATAGCGGGCCCAGGGGCGCAGCGACTGCGGGGAACCGGTGAATCCGTGGCAGAGGAGGACGCCGACCTCTCCGCCCTCGTGGCGGAACGGCTCGGCTCCGGGAAGGACCGGCACCAAGGTCTCCTGTTCGTGAGGCTCGCGGGGGAGCGCAAGGGGGAGTGCAGAGGATTGCTTCACCGTACGCGACCGGGCTGACACCGACCAGGGCCGTCACCGGCACGGGCCGCCGCAACGGCTCCATGCCGGGCCGCACACGGGATATGGTCTGTCCGACAGCACACAGGAGGCACCCGAGTTGATCTACGGCGCTATGAAGTTCTCCATCGGCGGGGGGCTGAAGCTCGCCTTCCGGCCGTGGGTGGAGGGCCTGGAGAACATCCCCGCGCAGGGACCGGCGATCCTCGCGAGCAACCACCTGTCGTTCTCCGACTCCTTCTTCCTCCCGGCCGTCCTGGACCGCAAGGTCACCTTCATCGCCAAGTCCGAGTACTTCACCGGCACCGGTGTGAAGGGCAAGCTGACCGCGGCCTTCTTCAAGGGCGTCGGCCAGCTCCCGGTGGACCGCTCGGGCACCCGCGGCGCCGGTGAGGCAGCCATCAAGGCGGGCATCGAGGTGATCGAGAGCGGCGGCCTGTTCGGCATCTACCCGGAGGGCACCCGCTCGCCCGACGGCCGCCTCTACCGGGGCAAGCCCGGCGGGCTGGCCCGGGTGGCGCTGGCCACCGGCGCCCCGGTCATCCCCGTCGCGATGATCGACACGGAGAAGATCCAGCCGCCCGGCCAGGTGGTGCCCAAGCTGATGCGCCCGGGGATCCGGATCGGCAAGCCGCTCGACTTCAGCCGCTACCACGGCATGGACGGGGACCGCTTCATCCTGCGCTCGGTCACCGACGAGGTGATGTACGAGATCATGAAGCTCTCCGGCCAGGAGTACGTCGACATCTACGCGACGGCCGCCAAGCGGCAGATGGCCGAGGACGCGAAGCGCCGGGCCGAGGCGGAGAAGCAGGGGAACGGCGAGACCGGGGCACAGGGCTGAAGGAACGGTACGGCGCGTGCGCGCGCCGGTGCCGTCCAGGGGGTGTGGGGGAAGTGGCCGGGCGTGTGCGCGTCGTACGGATGTCGGTCGAGCAGCCGCTGTGGAGTGCGCTGACCGCGTACCGCATTCTCACGATGATCTACGCGGTGCTGCTCTCCGTCTTCGGCCGGGCCAAGTACGACCGGCCGTGGGTGGCCGTGGTCTTCCTGTCGGTGATGGTGGTCTGGACGCTCGCCACCCTCCCGAAGGTCGCGGGCGCCGCCGCCTGCACCAAGCGGTTCCTGGGCGCCGACCTCACGATCGCGCTCGCCGGCATACTGCTCACCCCGCTCGCCGACTTCGAGGCCCAGCAGGTCGACGGCCCGACGCTGCCGTCCATCTGGACCGCGGGCTCGGTGCTGGCCTTCGCCATCAAGGGCGGCTGGCGCTGGGCGGCCGTCGCCTCCACCTTCGTCGCCCTCGCCAACATCGTCGAACGCGGCGACCCCAGCCGGGACACCTTCCACAACGTGCTGCTGGTCTGGGTCGCCTCCATCGCGATCGGCTACGTCGTCGAGGTCGCCCGCGCCAGTGAGCGCACCCTCGCCCGCGCCCTGGAGATCGAGGCCGCCACCCGCGAACGGGAACGGCTGGCCCGCGACATCCACGACAGCGTGCTCCAGGTCCTCGCGATGGTCCAGCGCCGGGGCACCGCGCTCGGCGGCGAGGCGGCCGAGCTGGGCAGGCTCGCCGGGGAGCAGGAGATCGCCCTGCGCACCCTGGTCTCCAGCGGACTGGTCGCCGCCGACCGGGTCTCCGAGGACGCCGCCGAGGGCGCCGTGGTCCGCCGGGTGGAGGCCGACGAGGAGCCGCCGGACGGGGCCCCCTGCGATCTGCGCTCGCTGCTCGCCCCGCACGCCGGTTCCCGGACCAGCTTCGCGGAGCCGGGCGCCCCGGTGCTGCTCGCCCCGGCGGCCGCGCGGGAGCTGGCGGCCGCCGTCGGTGCCGCCCTGGACAATGTCAGGGTGCACGCGGGGGACAATGCGCAGGCATGGATCCTCGTCGAGGACTGGCCGGACGAGGTGATCGTGACGGTCCGCGACGACGGCCCGGGAATCCCGGAGGGGCGGCTCGCCCAGGCCGAGGGGGAGGGCCGGATGGGGGTGGCCCTGTCGATCCGCGGCCGGCTGCGCGACCTGGGCGGCACGGCCGATCTGCTCTCGGTTCCCGGCCAGGGCACCGAGGTCGAACTGAAGGTTCCGAAGGTTTCACGGGGGAAGGCGGAGTCGGCGAGATGAGTACCGAGACCAGCGGGGGCGGCCCGGAGCGCACCGTCCGGGTGATGGTGGTGGACGACCACCCGATGTGGCGCGACGCCGTCGCCCGCGACCTGTCCGAGTCCGGCTTCGACGTGGTGGCGACCGCCGGTGACGGGCCCCAGGCGGTCCGCCGGGCGAAGGCCGCCGCCCCCGACGTCCTGGTGCTCGACCTCAACCTGCCCGGAATGCCCGGCGTGCAGGTCTGCAAGGAGCTCGTCGGCTCGCACCCCGGGCTGCGGGTGCTGGTGCTCTCCGCGAGCGGCGAGCACGCCGACGTCCTGGAGGCGGTCAAGTCCGGCGCCACCGGCTACCTCCTCAAGTCGGCCAGTACGCAGGAGCTGACCGACGCGGTGCGCTCCACCGCCGCCGGCGACCCCGTCTTCACCCCGGGCCTGGCCGGGCTGGTCCTCGGCGAGTACCGCAGACTCGCCTCCGACCCCGCGCCGGCCGCCCCCGACGAGCCCGACGCGCCCCGGCTCACCGACCGCGAGACCGAGGTGCTCCGGCTGGTCGCCAAGGGGCTCTCGTACAAGCAGATCGCCGAGCGGCTGGTCATCTCGCACCGCACCGTGCAGAACCACGTGCAGAACACCCTCGGCAAGCTCCAGCTGCACAACCGCGTGGAGCTGGTCCGCTACGCCATCGAGCGCGGCCTCGACGACGCCTGAGCGGTCCGTCCGGCCGCGCCGCCCGAGCGGCGGGGCGGCCCGGCGGACCGTATATTCGCGAAGACCGGCACCGGGGCCCCGGCCCCGTCCCGGGCCCCGGGAGCCGGTCCGCGCGATCAACGGGAGAAGCCGTGGAGATCCTGGCCTTCGGCGTGCAGTCCGACGAGAAGCCGCTGATCGAGCGGGCCTTCGCGGGCCGGCACGAGGTCCACTGCCTGGACGTCTTCCTGAACCGGGACACCGCCCCCATCGCGGCCGGCCATGAGATCGTCTCCACCAGCGTCAACGCCGACCTGGGCGCCCAGGTGCTGCAGACCCTGGCGGCGGGCGGCACCCAGATGATCGCCCAGCGCTCCACCGGCTTCAACAACATCGACCTCGACGTCGCCGAGCGCCTGGCCCTGCGGGTCGCCCGGGTCTCCTTCTACTCGCCGTACTCCGTCGCCGAATTCGCCTGGACCCTCGCGATGGCCGTCAACCGCCGGATCATCCGGGCCGCGAGCCGCACCCGCGACTTCGACTTCCGGCTCGACGGGCTCCTCGGCCGCGACATGCACGGCCGCACCGCGGGCGTGATCGGCACCGGCAAGATCGGCGAGGCGTTCGCCCGGATCGCCCACGGCTTCGGCATGCGGCTGCTCGGCTGGGACGTCGCGGAGAACCCCGCCTGCACCGGCCTCGGCATGACGTACGTCCCCAAGGAACAGCTGCTCGCCGAGGCCGACCTGGTCAGCCTGCACGTCCCGCTGCTGCCCGCCACCCACCACCTCATCGACGCGGACGCCCTGGCCCTGATGAAGGACGACGCGATCCTGATCAACTCCAGCCGGGGCGGCCTCATCGACAGCACCGCGCTCGTCGCCCAACTGCGCGCGGGCCGCTTCCTGGGCGTCGGGCTCGACGTCTACGAGGCGGAGGCCGGACTCTTTTTCCTCGACAAGTCGCTGGAGGGCGTCGACGACGACACCCTGGCCCGGCTCGTCACCTTCCCGAACGTCGTCGTCACCTCCCACCAGGCGTACTACACCGAGGACGCGGTGGGCCAGATCATCGACGCCACCGTACGGAACATCGCCGACTACCTGGCCGGCCGCCGCAGCGAGAACGTACTGGTCCCGGCGGCCCCGGCGGGCTGAGCCACCGGGGCCGCCGCTCCCGTCAGCCCGCCACCGGCAACCCCGCCAGCAGCTCCGCCACGATCCCCGACCCGCGCAGCGTCAGCACCGACTCGGGATGGAACTGCACCGAGGCGAACCCGGGCCCGCGCAGCGCGTGCAGCTCACCGGTGGCCGCGTCCGTACTCGCCTCGATGGAGTGCGCCGCCAGTTCCGTGACCACGTCCGCGTCGCAGCGCGCGGTGAAGCTGTTGTAGAAGCCGACCGTCTCCTCCCGCCCGAACAGCTCGATCCGGGTCTGCGCGCCCTGGTACGGCACGGTCTTGCGGACGATCTCCAGCCCCAGCTCCGCCGCGATCAGCTCATGGCCGAGGCAGACCCCCAGCAGCCCGTGCCGGTGGTCGCGGACCAGCTCCGCCGCCAGGGAGCGCAGCAGCCGCATCTTCGGATCGGCACCGTCGCCCGGGTTGCCCGGACCGGGCCCCAGCACGACGGGCCCCCGGTGCGCCCGCACCCGCTCCCGCAGCCCCGGCTCGTCGAAGCGGCACACCGACACGTCCAGGCCCGAGGAGCGCAGCAGATGCGCCAGCATCGCGGTGAAGGTGTCCTCGCCGTCGACCACCAGGGCCCGGCCGGACAGGTCCCGGGCACGCTCCTGCATCCGCAGCCAGAACGGGGCGAGACCCTCCCGCCGGGCGTCCAGCGCCGCCCGCACCCGGGGGTCGGCCGCCAGCCGGGGCCGGGACGCCTCCTCCGCGGGCCGGCCGGGGCGCACCCCGAGGGCGGCGAGCACCCCGGCCGCCTTCGCATGGGTCTCGGCGACCTCGCCGTCCGGGTCGGAGTGGCGCACCAGCGTCGCCCCGACCGGCACCTTCAGCTCCCCGTGGGCCGAGATGTCGGCGGTACGGATCAGGATCGGCGAGTCCAGGCTCTGCGCCCCGCCCGGCTCCTGCCGCAGCAGCGCCAGGGCCCCCGCGTAGTAGCCGCGCCCGCCGGGCTCGTACCGCTCGATGACCCGGCAGGCGTTCTGCACCGGGGAGCCGGTGACCGTCGCCGCGAACATGGTCTCCTTCAGCACCTCGCGCACGTCCAGCGAGGACCGCCCGCGCAGCTCGTACTCCGTGTGGGCGAGGTGGGCCATCTCCTTGAGCCGCGGCCCGACCACCACCCCGCCCATGTCGCCGACGGTGCACATCATCTTCAGCTCCTCGTCGACGACCATGGAGAGCTCCTCGGTCTCCTTGCGGTCGGCGAGGAAGTCCAGCAGGCCGTCGGCGGTCGGGCCGCCGGCGGGGTAGCGGTACGTCCCGCTGATCGGGTTCATCACCACCGTCCCGCCCGACATCCGCACATGCACCTCCGGGCTGGCGCCGACCAGCGTCCTGGCCCCGGTGTGCACGACGAAGGTCCAGTACGCCCCGCGCTCCCCGGCCAGCAGCCGCCGGAAGAGGGCCAGCGCGTCCGCCCGGCCGAAGCCGGGGATCTCCCCGCGGAAGGTCCGCCGGACGACGAAGTTGGCCCCCTCGCCCCGCCCGATCTCGTCCTCCACGACCCGCCGGACGATCTCCGCGTACTCCGCGTCCCCGACGTCGAACGCGCCGCCCCCGACCCGTACGTCCCGCGCCGGAAGCCGCTCCAGCACCTCGGCGAGCGGCAGCTCGTACGTCTCGTCGGCGGCCAGCACGGACAGCGGCGTCCCGTCGTCGCGGACGTCGAAACCGCGCTCGGCGATCTGCCGGAACGGGACCAGGGCCAGCGAGGGCAGCGGGCCGACCGGGAGATCGGCGAGCCGCTCGGCCTCCCGCACCCGGCCGATCAGCACCTCGACGGTGTCGTGGTCGCGGCCCGGGGTGCGCCTGCGCAGCAGCGCGAACGGCGGGCAGTCGTCGCGCAGCAGCCGGTCGAGGACGGTGGCGGTCAGGTGGGGCGTGGGGGACACGTGGGGCATGGGAGGTTCCTTCCGAACGGAGGAACGGCTCCCGGAACGCGGAGAAGGCCGCCCCTCGGGCGGCCTTCGCGTGGTCTGTGCGCGCGATCGATCAGTGGGCCGCCGGATGAGCGGTCCACCACCAGTTCTGGGTCGTCTGCGCGAACATGGAAGGAACCCTAACCGACGCCTGCGCCGAACGAGCGCCCGTCTCAACTATTGAGCTTTCGAAAGGGAGCCGCCGCCGGACCCCGTAGTGTGGGACCCGTGACCGTGAACGCCAATACCTCCGTCGCCGGTGGCAACACCTGGCGAGACCTTCCCGCGGCGCAGCAGCCCGAGTACCCCGATGCCGAGGCTCTGCGCGATGTACTCGCGGAGCTCGCGTCGTATCCGCCGCTCGTCTTCGCGGGCGAGTGCGACCAGCTGCGTGCCCGTATGGGAGCCGTCGCCAAGGGCGAGGCGTTCCTGCTCCAGGGCGGCGACTGTGCCGAGGCCTTCGACGCCGTGTCCGCCGACCACATCCGCGCCAAGCTGAAGACGCTGCTCCAGATGAGCGCCGTGCTGACGTACGCGGCCTCCGTGCCCGTCGTCAAGGTGGGCCGGATCGCCGGCCAGTACTCCAAGCCGCGCTCCAAGTCGACCGAGACCCGCGACGGCGTCACCCTGCCGACCTACCGCGGCGACTCCGTCAACGGCTTCGCCTTCACCGAGGCGGACCGGGTCCCGGACCCGGACCGGCTGAAGCGGATGTACCACGCCTCCGCCTCCACGCTGAACCTGGTCCGCGCCTTCACCACCGGCGGTTACGCCGACCTGCGCCAGGTGCACGCCTGGAACCAGGACTTCGTGAAGTCCTCCCCGTCCGGCCAGCGCTACGAGGCGCTCGCCCGCGAGATCGACAACGCGCTGAACTTCATGAAGGCGTGCGGCACGGACCCGGCCGAGTTCAAGGCGGTCGAGTTCTACGCCTCGCACGAGGCCCTGCTGCTGGACTACGAGTCGGCGCTGACCCGTACCGACTCGCGCACCGGCGAGCTGTACGACACCTCCGGCCACATGGTCTGGATCGGTGAGCGCACCCGCCAGATGGACGGGGCGCACATCGAGTTCGCGTCGAGGATCCGCAACCCCATCGGGATCAAGCTCGGCCCGACGACCACGGTCGAAGAGGCGCTCGGCTACGTCGACCGCCTCGACCCCGACCGCGAGCCCGGCCGGCTGACCTTCGTCGTCCGGATGGGCGCCGACAAGGTCCGCGACAAGCTCCCGGCCCTGGTCGAGAAGGTCACCGCCTCCGGCGCCATCGTCGCCTGGGTGACCGACCCGATGCACGGCAACACCTTCGAGGCCACCTCGGGCCACAAGACCCGCCGCTTCGACGACGTCCTGGACGAGGTCAAGGGCTTCTTCGAGGTGCACAAGGCCCTCGGCACGCACCCCGGCGGCATCCACGTCGAGCTCACCGGCGACGACGTCACCGAGTGCGTCGGCGGCGGCCACGAGATCTTCGTGGACGACCTGCACCAGCGCTACGAGACGGCCTGCGACCCGCGGCTCAACCGCAGCCAGTCCCTCGACCTGGCCTTCCTGGTCGCGGAGATGTACCGGGACCAGTGAGCGCCGCGTACCCGGCGTACGACTGTGGGGCACGGATCGATGTGATCCGTGCCCCACAGGGCGTTCGGGGGCTTTCAGCACCTTTCGGTGCCGGGTAAGGTTAGGTATGCCTCACCGAGAGTCGGGGTGGCAGAGAACGGCCGGTCCCGCCCGGGAGGTGAATCCGCGTGTACGTCTGCTCGTGCTTCGGCATCACGGAGAAGCAGGTCAAGGAGCATGCGGACGCCGGAGCCTGCACCCCCCGGCAGATCGCCTCCGTCTGCAAGGCGGGCACCGACTGCGGCGGCTGCGTCCGGGCCATCCAGGCGGTGCTGGGCCGCGGTGCCTGTCCGCGCCGTGAGCTGCTCGCCCGGAAGAAGCAGGAACCCTCGCTCCCCGAAGCGGCCTGACCGCCCGGACCGCCCCGTCGCGTCAGCTGTCGGGCTGCTCGATCTGCTGCGCCAGGTACAGCGGCTCCCCGAGCTTCTCGATCAGCTCCAGCTGGGTGTCGAGGTAGTCGATGTGGTGCTCCTCGTCCTCCAGGATGTCCTCGAAGATGTTCGCCGAGGTGACGTCGCCCTTCCCGCGCATGACGTCGATCCCGCGCTTCAGCCGGTCGATGGCCTCGACCTCGATCTGCCGGTCGGCCTGGAACATCTCCGTGACCGTCTGGCCCACCCGGACGTGGAAGAGCCGCTGGTAGTTCGGCAGCGCGTCGAGGAAGAGGATGCGTTCCGTGAGCCGGTCCGCGTGCTTCATCTCGTCGATGGACTCCGACCGCGTGTACTTCGCGAGTTTCGTCCAGCCGTTGTTGTCCTGAATCCGGTAGTGCAGCCAGTACTGGTTGATGGCTGTCAGCTCACCCGTGAGCTGCTCGTTCAGGTACTCGATGACCTCGGGGTCGCCCTGCATCGCAGAGGCTCCTTCCGACCGATGGACTGGGCAGGTTGGCCGCATCCTGTCATCGCAGCCCAAACACGTCCAGTAAGTACATACTTACTAGGAGTTGCCTGAATTGCCCCGTGGTTGGTCGGGACCATCCCCGCCCGTCTGTCACCATGGAGGCATGGGTCAGCCGGAAAGCCGGGAACACCGCGCGTCAGAGGAGTCCGGGCTTCCCCCGGGGCAGCGACTGCAGCGCGGCTGGCCGGTTACCCACTACGGGCCCGTTCCGAAGTTCAAGCCCGACCGCTGGGAGTTCCGGGTCTTCGGGGCCACCGCGGACGGCGAGAAGCACTGCTGGGGGCATGAGGAGTTCTCCGCGCTCCCCTTCACCTCGGTCGTCGCCGACCTGCACTGCGTCACGAAATTCAGCATGATCGGGGCCGAATGGGGCGGGGTCCTGGCCCGTACGGTGCTGGAGTTCGCGCCGCCCGCCCCCGAGGTGACCCATGTGATGGTCTGGGCCGAGTACGGGTTCAGCTCCAACCTGAGGCTCGCCGACTTCGCCTCGGACCGAACACTTTTCGCCACCCATAAGGACGGTGAACTGCTCACCGCCGAGCACGGGTTCCCGCTCCGCCTGGTGGTGCCGCACCTCTACGCCTGGAAGGGCCCCAAGTGGGTCCGGGGCGTCGAGTACATGACGGCCGACCGCCGCGGCTTCTGGGAGGAGCGCGGCTACCACAACATCGGCGACCCCTGGCGGGAGCAGCGGTACTCCTACCAGGAGAAGCCCGGCGAGGGCCCCGAGCTCTGACCCGGGACCGGCCGTCTCAGGCGCGCGGGCCGCGCAGCCCCTTCAGTCGTGCCACGTCCGCCGCGTGGCCCTCCTTGCCGCCCGGCGTCTCGATGACCAGCGGCACGCCTGCGGTCGCCGGATGCGCGAACAGCTCGCGGAACGGCTCCTCGCCGATGTGGCCGGAACCGATGTTCTCGTGCCGGTCCTTGTGGGCCCCGACCACGTCCTTGGAGTCATTGGCGTGGATCAGTTTCAGCCGTCCTTCGCCGACCGTGGACACCAGCAGGTCCAGGGTCCGCGCCATGCCGGCCGGACCGGCCAGGTCGTGCCCGGCCGCGTAGATGTGGCAGGTGTCCAGGCAGACGCCGAGCTTGGGGTGGGCGTCGAGCGCCTCGAAGTACGGGCCGAAGTCCCAGGTCCGGGAGCAGAGCGAGGAGCCCTGCCCGGCGGTCGACTCCAGCAGCAGGTCCGGGTCGTCGTCGTGGGTCAGCTCGTCCAGCAGCGGCCGCAGATACGTACGCACCTGGGCGAGGGCCTCCTCGCGCGGGCGGCCGCCGGTCGCCGAGCCGGTGTGCACC
Organism: Streptomyces sp. NPDC092952; assembly: GCF_044754785.1. Classification (NCBI taxonomy): domain Bacteria; kingdom Bacillati; phylum Actinomycetota; class Actinomycetes; order Kitasatosporales; family Streptomycetaceae; genus Streptomyces; species Streptomyces sp. NPDC092952. The sequence goes on from NZ_JBIVPT010000005.1 coordinate 257,780, forward strand.
ACCACGCCCAGAGCCCCGATCTCCCGGGCCCGGCGCAGCGAGTGGCGCATCGACTCCACGGACTTCTCGACGGTCGCCTCCGTGTGCGAGCCGAAGTTGATCAGGTAGGGGGCGTGGACGTACACCGGGATCGACCCGGCGGCGCACTCGGCGCGGAACCGCTCGTCCTGGGCCGGGTCACCGGTCGGCGTGGCCCAGCCGCGCGGGTTGGCGACGAAGACCTGGACGGCCTCCGCCCCCATCTCGCGGGCGTAGGCGAGGCCGACCTTGGCGAGCCCCCCGGCCACCGGGACATGGCCGCCGACTGGGTTGCGCATGTGGATCTAGAGTCCCTTGGTCTTGATGGTGACGGTGCTGCCCTCGGCGGCCTGGTCGCCGCCCTTGACGGACTGGCTCGCGATGGTGTCGCTGAAGGACAGGAACGGGCGGTCGACCTTGACCTCGAAGCCCGCCTTCTCCAGCTCGGCCCTGGCGTCGTCGAGGTCCTTGCCGACGACGTCCGGTACGTCGATCATGCGCGGCCCCTTGGAGACCGTGAGCTCGACGGTGTCGCCCTCGGCGGCCTCGGCGCCCTCGCCCGGCGACTGGCGCGCGATGTCCCCCGCCACCTCCGGCGAGTGCACCCGGCCGGGCAGCACCTTCGCCTTCAGCCCCTCCTCGTCCAGCGCGGCGGTGGCGTCCTCGACGGAGAGCCCGGTGACGTCGGGGACCGCCACCGGGGCGCCCTTGCTGAGGACGAGGGCCACCGCCGAGTCCGGGTGGCGCCCGGTGCCCGCCGCCGGGTCGGTGCGGATCACGTCGCCCCGTACCATCTCCTCGTCGAACTCCCTGGTGACCATGCCCGGGACCAGGCCGACCTTCTTCAGCTCCTTCTTGGCGTCCGCGAGCGAGAGGTTCCGCAGGTCGGGCACCTGCACGATCTCCGGCCCGCGCGAGACGACGAGCGTCACCGCGTCGTTGCCCCGGACCCGGGCACCGGACTTCGGGTCGCTGCCGATGATCCGGCCGCGCTCCACGGTGTCGCTGTAGGCCCGCTGGACGCCCTTCAGCTCCAGACCGGCGTCGGAGAGCCGCTTCTCGGCCTCCTTCTGCGTCTTGCCGAGCAGCGAGGGCACCTGGGAGAACTGCCCCGAGTTGATGTACCAGACCCCGGTGCCGACGCCCAGCACCAGCAGGACGGCGGCGATCACGGCGAGCACGGAGCGCCTCGGCCCGCGCCGGGGCCGGTCCGGCGCGCCGCCGCCCGCGGGCGGCAGCGGCGGCGTCTCCAGCCGGCTCGTGTGGTGCGAGACTCCCTGCCCGGCCGGGATCAGCCGGGGGATCACGCTGGTGCGGTCCTCGGCGGCGTCGTGCGCCTCGGCCGTGGCCTGCGGCGGTACGGCGTCCAGCTGGGCGTCGGTGAGACCGGCGCGGGCCTCGCGCGTCCGCGCGAGCAGCTCCACCGCGTCCGACGGACGGCCCTCGGCATCGCGCGCGGTGGCGGCCGCCACCAGGGCGTCGAGCCCGGCCGGGAGCCCCGGCACGGCGGCCGAGGGCGGCGGCACGGCCTCGTTGAGATGCCGGTAGAGCACCTGTGCGGGGGTGTCGCCGCCGTGCGGCTTGGCCCCGGTCAGCATCTCGTACAGGACGACGCCGCAGGCGTACACGTCGGCACGGGTGTCGGCCGTGCCGTGCTCGATCTGCTCGGGGGCCAGGTAGGAGACCGTGCCCAGGACCGACCCGGTGGTGTCGGTGGCGGTGCCCACCGCCCGTACCAGTCCGAAGTCGGCGACCTTGACCCGGCCGTCGTCCCCTATCAGGACGTTCTCCGGCTTCATGTCGCGGTGCACGAAGCCCGCCCGGTGCGCCGCGCCGAGGGCGGCCAGGACCGGCTCCAGGATGTCCAGGGCGGCGCGCGGCTGGAGCGCGCCGCGGTCGCGCAGGACGTCGCGCAGGGTGCACCCCGCGACGTACTCCATCGCCAGGTACACGTACTGGCCCTGGGCGCCCTGGTCGAAGACCGCGACCACATTGGGGTGCGCGAGCCGGGCCACGGACTTGGCCTCACGGATGAAGCGCTCGACGAACGAGGCGTCGGCCGCCAGCGTCGGGTGCATCACCTTGAGCGCGAGCACCCGGTCGAGCCGGGTGTCCATGGCCCGGTAGACCGTGGCCATGCCGCCCACGGCGATGCGGGCATCGACGCGGTAGCGGCCGTCGAGCAGCTGCCCGACGAGCGGGTCCTGGAGGGTCGTATCCACGCCGCCGAGTCTACGAGCCGCGACGGACACCCCTCACGGTCCGGGGCGTCCCGGGGCCGTACTGCAGCCGAGCCGTGACAGGGACATGGAATGCGGAGGGCGTCCCGGGCTCAGAACGCCGGGCGCTCCGGGTCCAGTGCCGCGCGCCCCTCCACCGGCGAGGACGCCTCGGCGAAGTGGCGGCGCGGAATCCGGCCCGCCCGGTACGCGAGCCGCCCGGCCGCCACCGCGTGCCGCATCGCCGAGGCCATCAGCTCGGGCTCCTGCGCCCTGGTCACGGCGGACGCCAGCATCACCGCCGCGCACCCCAGCTCCATCGCCAGCGCCGCGTCGGAGGCCGTCCCGGCGCCCGCGTCGAGGATCACCGGCACCCGGGCCTGCTCCACGATCAGCTGGAAGTTGTGCGGGTTGCGGATGCCGAGCCCGGAGCCGATGGGCGAGCCCAGCGGCATCACCGCGGCGCACCCCACGTCCTGGAGGCGGCGGGCCAGCACCGGGTCGTCGTTGGTGTAGGGCAGCACGGTGAACCCCTCGTCCACCAGGATCTCCGCCGCGTCCAGCAGCTCGACGGGATCGGGCAGCAGGGTCCGCTCGTCGGCCACCACCTCCAGCTTGATCCAGTCGGTGCCGAGCGCCTCCCGGGCCAGCCGGGCGGTCAGCACGGCCTCGCCCGCCGTGAAGCAGCCCGCGGTGTTCGGCAGCACCCGGATCGAGAGCCGCTTGAGGACGGAGAGGACCGAGCCCTGCACCGTCGGGTCGAGGCGGCGCATCGCGACGGTGGTCAGCTCGGTGCCGGAGGCGATCAGCGAGCGCTCCAGCACGTCGAGGCTGGGCGCCCCGCCCGTCCCCATGATCAGCCGGGAGCCGAGGACGGTCGAGCCGAGGGCGAAGACGTCGTCGGACACGGTCAGCCCCCCTGGACCGCGGTCAGGACCTCGACCCGGTCGCCGTCGGCCAGCGCGGTCGCGCCCCACCGGCCGCGCGGGACGACGGTCTCGTTGACGGCGGCGGCCACCCCCGAGGGCGCCGTGGTCAACGTGGCGACCAGGGCCTCCAGGGTGGTGCCCGCGGCGAGGGGCCGGGGCGCGCCGTTCACCGAGACGGAGAGCGGCGCGGAAGGGGGTACGGGCTCGGTCATGCGGGCTGCTCCTGACGTACGGAGGAGGCGGCGGAAGCCGCGGCGGGGCTCCCGGGGCCGGTGGACGGGAAGCGGAGCGGGGTGAAGGGGCGGGCCTGCTCGGGCGGTTCGCCGCCGGTGAGGAACTCGGCCATGACGTCCCCGGTGAGCGGGGTGAGCAGCACCCCGTTGCGGTGGTGGCCGGTGGCGAGGTGGAGGCCGGGCAGGGTGGTCGGGCCCAGCAGCGGGGCGTTGTCGGGGGAGCCGGGGCGCAGACCGGCCAGGGTCTCGGTGAGCGGCAGTTCGGTGATGCCGGGGACCAGTTCGTGGGCGTCCCGCAGCAGCTCGTAGACGCCGCCCGCGGTGACGGTGGTGTCCCAGCCCAGCTCCTCGCTGGTGGCGCCGACGACCAGCTCGCCGTTCTCGCGCGGTACGAGATAGACGTGGCTGCCCCGGACCACGGCCCGGACCGTCCGGCTCAGGAACGGCGCGTACCGGGCGGGCACGGTCAGCCGCAGCACCTGGCCCTTCACCGGCCGGACCGGCGGCACGGCCTCCTCCGGCACCCCCGGCAGCCGGCCGCTGAGGCTGCCCGCGGCCAGCACGACCTGGTCGGCCGCCGGCTCCGTACCCCCGGCGAGCACCGCCCCGGCGGCCCGGCCGCCCGTCACGGCCAGCCGCACCACCCGCTCGCGGTGGAAGACCACCCCGGCCCGCTCGCAGGCGGTCAGCAGGGCGGCGGCCAGCCGGCGCGGATCGATCTGGTGGTCGCCGTCGACCCGCAGACCGCCCCGCACACCCGGGGCCAGCATCGGCTCCAGCCGACGGCACTCCCGGCCGGTGAGCCACTCCGACTCCAGCCCCGAACGCCGTTGCAGGGCGTGCAGATCCCGCAGATGCGCGCGGTCGTCGGAGTCCAGCGCGACGGCCAGGGTGCCGCAGGCGCGGAAACCGGTCTCCCGCCCGCTCGCCGCCTCCAGCTCGGCCACGAAGGCCGGATACCGGGCGGCGGAGGCGAGGTTGAGGCCGAGCAGCAGCTCCTCGCCGTAGTGGAGTTCGGTGACGGCGGCCAGCATCCCGGCCGCCACCCGGGCGGCCCCGCCGCCCGGCTCGGGGTCGGCGACCGCGGTGCGCAGACCGCGCTGCGCGGCCCGCCAGGCAGTCACCAGACCGATGATCCCGCCCCCGACGACGAGGACGTCGTACCCGCTTCCGCTCCGAGAGGAACGCATGGGCTTCCAGCCCCTCCCTTCGCCGGCATGACCCGGATCAGGTTCGTACGGTCGGAGGCCGGCCAGCCTCCCTCTCAGCCCGGTGCGTCCGGGCTCCCGCGAGTGCTCTACGGGGCCAGCCTAGACCCCGTTCCGGCCGGGGCCGAGAACCCGCCCCTTCCTGACTGATCATCAGATGCGTAAGGTGTCACGGGTGAGCGAGCAGCAGCAGTCAGAGCAGCCGGACGGGCGGACCGGGCGCCGCGTCGTGGTCGTCGGCGCGGGCATGGCCGGGGTGCAGACCGCGGTGGCCCTGCGGGAGCAGGGCTTCACCGGCCCGGTCGTGCTGATCGGCGCCGAGCCCCACCAGCCCTACGACCGGCCCCCGTTGTCCAAGGCGGTCCTGCTCGGCAAGGCCGAGGACTCCGCGTTCGACATCGACTTCGAGGCGCTGGACATCGAACTGCGCCTGGGCGTCGAAGTCACCGGAGTGCGGCCGGACGCGCACGAGCTGGACACCGGGGCGGGCGCCGTCCCCTACGACGTCCTGGTGATCGCGACCGGCGCCGAACCGGTCGTCCTGCCCGGCACCGAGGGCGTCCCCGGCGTCCACCTGCTGCGCACCCTGGACGACGCGGCCCGGCTGCGGCCGGTCCTCGGCGAGCAGCACGACGTGGTGATCGTCGGCGCGGGCTGGATCGGTGCCGAGTTCGCCACCGCGGCCCGCGCCGCCGGCTGCGCGGTCACCGTCATCGAGGCCGCCGACCGTCCGCTCGCCGGCGCGCTGCCCGCCGAGGTCGCCGCCCCGATGGCCGCCTGGTACGAGCAGAGCGGCGCCGAGCTCCTCACCGGCACCCGGGTCGACCGTGTCGAGCCGGGCCGGGTGGTCCTCGCCGACGGCCGGGCGATCCCGGCCGGAGCGGTCGTCGTCGGCATCGGCGCCCGCCCGGCCACCGGCTGGCTGGCCGGCTCCGGCATCGCGCTCGGCCCCGACGGATCGGTCACCGCCGACGAGGCGCTGCGCACCTCGCTGCCCGATGTGTACGCGGTCGGCGACTGCGCCTCCTTCCCCTCCGCCCGCTACGGCGAGCGCCTGCTCGTCCACCACTGGGACAACGCCCTCCAGGGCCCGCGCACGGCCGCCGCCCACATCCTCGCCACGGCCCCGGACGACGCCCCCGCGCCGCCGGTCTACGACCCGGTGCCGTACTTCTGGTCCGAGCAGTTCGACCGCTTCGTGCAGTACGCGGGCCACCACGGGAGCGCCGACACCCTGCTGTGGCGCGGCGATCCGGCCGGGCCCGCCTGGTCGGTGTGCTGGCTGCGCGACGGCGTGCTGGTCGCGGTGCTCGCCGTCGGACGGCCGCGAGACCTGGCGCAGGGCCGCAAGCTCATCGAGGCGGGAACGCCGCTGGACCCCGGGGCGGTGGCCGACCCCGCCGTACCGCTGAAGTCGGCGGTACGGAGGTAGCACGGCCCTGAAGGGCGGAGTCCGGGTATCGGCTGTCGGTGCGGGATGGCAGGCTTGTCCCCGTGACCGAGATTGACGCGAAGACCGATGCTCTCGTACCCGCCTGGCTCCACCTGCCCGACATCGCCGAAATGCTCGGTGTCGAGGTGACGCGTGTGCGCCAGCTGGTCAAGGAGGGCCAGCTGATCGCCGTGCGCCGGGGCGAGAACCGGACGCTCCAGGTGCCCGCCGCCTTCATCGACGGCGACAAGGTGGTCAAGGGCCTCGCCGGCACCCTGACGCTCCTGAAGGACGACGGCTACAACGACGATGAGATGCTGGAGTGGCTCTTCACTCCCGACCCGACCCTGCCGGGCACCCCTGCCCAGGCGCTGAGCGAGAATCGCGGTACGGAGGTGAAGCGCCGCGCCCAGGCGCTCGCCGTCTGACCGCAGGCCCCGCGTGAGCGGGTGAGGGGGCGGGCCCCGCGGCCCACCCCCTCACGGCCCGCCCGCGCCCGCTCCACCACGCACTCCCCGGGGGGAACCGCACCATGTCCACGGCCCGCGCGCAGCTGTCCGACGCACGGCTCTACCTCTGCACGGACGCCCGCCGCCGCCAGGGCGACCTCCCCGAGTTCCTCGACGCCGTCCTCGCCGCCGGGGTGGACATCGTCCAGCTCCGCGACAAGGGCATGGAGGCGGCCGAGGAGCTCGACCACCTGGCCGTCCTCGCCGACGCCTGCCGCCGCCACGGCAAGCTCCTCGCGGTCAACGACCGTGCCGACGTCGCCCATGCGATCGGCTCCGACGTGCTCCACCTGGGCCAGGGCGACCTGCCGGTGCCCGCCGCCCGCGCCGTTCTCGGCGGCACCGTGCTGATCGGCCGCTCCACGCACGCCCGGTCCGAGGTCGACGCGGCCGTGGCCCAGCCCGGTGTGGACTACTTCTGCACCGGCCCCTGCTGGCCCACCCCGACCAAGCCCGGCCGCCACGCCCCCGGCCTGGACCTGGTGCGGTACGCCGCCTCCCTCGGCGGGCCGCGCCCCTGGTTCGCCATCGGCGGCATCGACGCCGGCAACCTCGACGAGGTGCTGGACGCCGGGGCCCGCCGGGTGGTCGTCGTCCGGGCGATCACCGAGGCCGCCGACCCCGCCGCGGCCACCGCCGAGCTGGCCGGGCGGATCAGGGCGCGCGCCACGGAGTGATTTCGGCCGGGTGTCCGAAGGATGGACAAAGTACCGGTCAATTCGGGCAATTCCCCCTGGTCCGGTCCATTGGGAGGTGCGGCCTGGTTAACCTGCCGGTATGGCCCTTGGCACACCATCCACCAGGACAGATCACGCGCGTACGGTGCGTGAACTCCTCGCGACCGGCAAGCCTTCGTACTCGTTCGAGTTCTGGGCGCCCAAGACCGAGAAGGGCGAGCGGAACCTCTGGAACGCGCTGCGCCGGGTCGAGGCCGTACGGCCGAGCTTCGTCTCCGTGACCTACGGTGCGGGCGGCTCCACCCGCGCCGGGACGGTGCGCGCCACCGAGCAGATCGCGGCCGACTCGACCCTCACCCCGGTCGCCCACCTCACGGCGGTCAACCACTCCGTCGCCGAGCTGCGCAACATGGTCGGGCAGTACGCGGACGCCGGGATCAGGAACATCCTCGCCGTGCGCGGAGACCCGCCGGGCGACCCGATGGGCGAGTGGGTCAAGCATCCGCAGGGCGTGCGGTACGCGGCCGATCTCGTCCGGCTCATCAAGGAATCCGGCGATTTCTGCGTCGGCGTCGCGGCATTTCCCGAGATGCACCCGCGCTCGACCGACTGGGGCACCGACATCCGGCATTTCGTGGACAAGTGCCGTGCCGGTGCCGATTATGCGATCACCCAGATGTTCTTCAATCCGGAGGATTATCTGCGTATGCGTGACCGGGTGGTCGCTGCGGGTTGCGAAACCCCGATCATTCCCGAGGTCATGCCACTGACCAGCGTCAAACAGCTGGAGAGATTCGCTCAGCTCAGCAACGCGTCATTCCCTCCCGAGCTGAAAGAGAGCATCCTCTCGGTCAAGGACGACCCCGCCGCTGTACGCTCCATTGGTATCGACTTCGCAACGCGGTTCTGCGCGAGGCTGCGATCCGAGGGTGTGCCCGGACTGCACTTCATCACGCTCAACAACTCGACGGCGACGCTCGAAATCTACGAGAATCTCGGACTGCACAGGCAGTCGTGACCGGCCGTACCCGCCGTGACCCGGGGCGGCGGCCGTAGGAGGGGGCGGGCATGGGCTGGACGGTCCTCTACATCGCGTTCGGAATCGTCGCGCTGTGGCTGCTCGGAGAGGTACTGCTGCAGTACAAGGCGCGCCTGCGCTGGCGCCTGCTCGCCTTCGGCGGCTTCACCTTCGTGGTCCTGGGCGTGATGATCCCGTCGATCTTCGTCATCGTCCTCGGGGCGATCGCCTTCGCGGTCGGCCAGACGTACGTCACGCTCTCCTTCCGCCGCGGCTTCTCCACCGGCTGGGCCCTCGGGGGCAAGCCCGGTGCGAGCCGGCGCCGCCGGGGCGGCGGCCCGCGCGAGGAGCGCGGCCCCGCCCTCCAGGTCTCGGACCTGGAGGCGGTCGGGGAGGCCCCGGCCACCCTCCACACGGATGCCACGGCGACGATGGCGGCGGTCTACGAACCCGAGCCCATGCCGGACGACACCGGGCAGTACGGCGTCTACTCCGACCAGCACCGCGCGCCCGGCGCCCAGGAGCCGCAGCCCCAGCAGCAGTTCGCCGCGTACGACCCGTACGCCGCCCCCTCCGCGTTCGACGGGACCGGCCAGGGCGGCTACGAGGACCAGGGCGCCTTCGCCGGCCAGGACCCGCTCACCGGCCAGTACGACTACGGCACGCCCCAGCAGTACGCCGCCTACTCCGACCCGTACGTGGGCACCGGCGCCACCACCGGCGCCCAGTACGACGCGTACGACAGCTTCGGCAACGGGTACGACAGCTTCGGCGGCCCGGCCCACACCGCCGATCCGTACGCCCAGCAGTACGCCCCCGAGACGCCGCCGGGCGGTGTGTGGGTGCCCCAGCAGCGCGAGGGCGAGCCCTACCCGCCCCTGCCGCCGGAGCAGCCGCCCGCCCCGTTCCCCAACGGCTACAACAACGGCAGCGGCTACGACGAGCAGCAGTACCGCTACTGACGGACCCCGGCGCTCACCGCGAGCCGCGGAAGCCGTCGCCCTCCACGATCAGCCCGGCGACCAGCGCCCCGGACATGCCCGCGTGGGCGAGCCCGCCGCCCGGGTGCGACCAGCCGCCCGCGGCGTACAGCCCCGGCAGCCCGGTGAGGTTCGCGGCGTGCAGATACCGGCCGTCCGCCCCGGCCAGCGCGGGCGCGGGCACACCGCCTCCCTCGGCACCGGTCTCGGCGGCGGTCTCCGCGGGCGTGCGCACCTCGGCGTGGAGCAGCCGCTCCCGTATCCCCGGGACGGCCGCCGCGGCCGTGTCGATCAGCACGTCGGCGTACCGTCTCCGCACCGCCGGGTCCGTCCAGTCCACCGCTCCGTGCGGGGCGACCGTCGCCGTCAGCGTCACCGCCTCGTGCGCGTCGTCGGGGCGGGTCGACGGGTCGTCGGGGCGGACCACCGTCACCGTGGGCCGCTCGGCGAGCCGCCCGCCGAAGACCGCCGCGCGCTCCTCCGCACCGTCCGCCGGATGCACCAGCGTCCGGTGCACGGCGTCCGCGGGCCGGGCCCCCCGCAGCGAGAGCAGCACCAGGAACCGGCCCGGCACCACCCCCTGCCCGGGCCGCGGCAGCGGCGCCACCCCGCCGTCCGGCCACAGCTCCTGACCGGGCACCAGACCGGCCCACGGCCGGGCCCCCAGCACCACCCGGTCGGCCTCGGCGACCGTCCCGTCCGCCAGCTCGACGCCCGCCGCCCGGCCGTCCTTCTCGACGACCCGGACCACCTCGGCACCGAGGACGAACTCCACCTTCCGGGCCAGGCACCGCTCGTACACCGCCCGCGCCAGGGCCCGCATGCCGCCGGACACGTACCAGCTGCCGAACGTCTCCTCCATGTACGGCAGCAGGGCGGCCGCGGCCGGGGCGTGCGCCGGGTCCAGCCCGTACGACAGGGCGTAGCCGTCGAGGAGGGCGGCCAGCCGGGGGTCGGCCAGCTCCAGGGCGCCGATACCGGCGACCGTGTCCGCCTGCCGGGCCGGGCGCAGCAGCCGGCGCCGGCGGAGCGCGGGGTAGGGGTCACGGCCGAGGACCTGCCGGTCCGGGCGCAGCGGCTCCTCCAGGAGCGGCCGGCGGGAGCGGTCCCAGGCCTCGCGCGCCCGGTCCAGGAACGCCCCCCAGGCCGCGCCCGCCCCGGAGCCGAGCGCACCGTCGAGCGCGGCGACGACCCCGGCCCGCGAGGCGTTCGGCAGCGAGACCGCCGTGCCGTCCGCGAAGAGATGACGGCTCGCCGGATCGACCTGGGCCATCTCGACGCACCGCTCCAGCGGCTCCTTGCCGGTCTTCACGAAGAGGTCGCGGTAGACGGCGGGCAGATGGAGCAGCGTCGGCCCCGTGTCGAACGCGAAGCCCTCGCGGGCGTACCGGCCCACCGAACCGCCGTAGCTCTCCGACCGTTCGTACACCGTCACCCGGTGGCCTGCCACGGCGAGCCGGGCGGCCGCCGCCATCGCGCCCATCCCGGCGCCGATCACCGCAATACGTGCCATGCCAGCGACCTTAGCGGCCGCCACCGGCAGTCACTCCGTCGGCCACTGCGGCCCCGCCGCCCCGGCCAGCCGTTTCTCCTCCCGCCGCTGGGCCCTGCGGCGCCAGAAGCGGCGGATCCGGGAGGCCAGGAAGGCCACGACCACGATGCCCGCCAGCAGCAGCGCCCCCGCGATCACGGCGGCCACCACCGGATGGAATATCGCGAAGGTGACGATCCCGGCGACGCCCAGGTCCTCGGCGATGCTCACCAGGACGTTGCTGAACGGCTCGGGGGAGGAGTTGACCGCCATTCTGGTCCCGGCCTTCACCAGATGGCTCATGAGCGCCGTGGAACCGCCCACCGCCGCGGCCGCGATCTCGGGCAGCGAACCGCTCTCACCCGCCAGCAGCGCGGCCACGACCGCCCCGGCGACCGGCCGGACCACGGTGTGCACCGTGTCCCAGACCGAGTCCACGTACGGGATCTTGTCCGCGACCACCTCGCAGAGGAAGAGCACGGCGGCCACCACCAGGACGTCGGTGCGCTGAAGCGCCCCGGGCACCTCGTCGCTCAGACCGGTCGCGCCGAAGACGCCGAGGAGCAGGACCACCGCGTAGGCGTTGATCCCGCTGGCCCAGCCGCTTGTGAACACCAGAGGAAGTACGGACACGCACGCGATCGTAACCAGAGGGTGCGACACCCGGGGAGGGCCCGTGCGCGGTGCTGAGTATCCGTACCTAGGCGGAGAGATGAGTAGGTGTGCGGATGGGCTCCGGCCCGCCCGGACGGAAGAGTGGAGCCCACGGAGAGAGCGCGGCTCCGGCACCGCCGGCACGGGGCGGCGGAACGGCCGCGGCGCTCCTTCCGGAACGGGGGAGCACGACGGAGAGCGCGGGGCCACGGGGGAACGAGGCCACGGGGGAAGCTCTCCGGCAGTACGAAGGGCGCCGGTCCGGCGCAGGCTCGGGGGGATCGAGCCTCACCGGACCGGCGCCCTCGCGTTTCCGCCGGGTGCCTGCCGCGGCACCCGGCGGCTCAGTGCCCGCTGACCCGGCCGTGCAGCAGCAGCGACAGCGCCGAGTGGACGTCGTCGATCGACCGCTCCGGCTGGAACGCCTGCCAGTCCAGCGCAACCACCAGCACCATGCCGACCAGGGCGGCGGCCGTCAGCTGGACGTCGATCTCCTCGCTCAGCTCGCCCGCGGCCACCCCCTCGCGCAGCACTCCCTCGACCACCGCGACGGCCTCCTGACGCACCACCAGGAGGGTGCCCTGCCAGGCCCGGTTGGTGCGCCACAGCTCCGCGACGTACAGCTGGGTGAAGGCCGGGTAGCGGTCGATGAAGACCAGGCCGGCCCGGATCATCGCGTCCAGGCCCTCGACCCGGGTGCCGCCCCGTTCCGCGGTCTCCTCGGCCGCGGAGCGCAGTGAGGCGGTGAGCAGTCCGACGCCGTGCCGCAGCAGCTCCTCGAAGAGCTCGGTCTTGCTCTTGAAGTTGTAGTAGACCGTGCCCTTGGCGACCCCGGCGCGCTCGGCGATCTCGTCCACCGTGGTCGCCGAGAACCCCTTCTCGGCGATGAGGGTCACGGCTGCTTCGTAGAGCTTCTGCCGGGTGGCCTGGCGACGCGTGGTGCTGCTGCTTTCCATGGCGACGATTCTCACAGGTTCCGGCGTGCTCACAGGCTCAGTTCCGGGTGGAGCCGGTCCAGGGTCCAGACCTGCTTGCGGCGCGCGGCCACGGCGGTGAGGGCGAGCGCCCCGACGGTGAAGGCCAGCAGCACGGCGCTGCCCTGCCAGACCGGGCCCAGCCCGCCGCCCGTGATCAGCCGGCGCAGCCCCTCGACGATGTAGCTCATCGGCAGGTAGGGGTGGATCGCGTTGAAGAACCCGGGGCTGGTCTGGACGGGGTAGGTGCCCCCGGCCGAGGTCAGCTGGAGCATCAGCACCGCCAGGACGAGGATGCGGCCCGCGGCTCCGAACCGGGCGTTCAGCCACTGCACGATCGCCGAGAAGCAGCAGGTCACCAGGGCCAGGAAGCCCACCGTCCCGGCGGCCCGCGCCATTTCGAGCCCGAGCGCCCAGTGCAGTACGGCCATCAGGGCGCCCACCTGGAGCAGTCCGATCGCGGCCACCGGCAGCCAGCCCGCGAGGGCGATCCGCCAGGCGGAGGCCCCGGCGGCGAGCGCGCGCCGGTTGAGCGGCTGGATCAGCATGTACGCCACCATCGCGCCGACCCAGAGGGAGAGCGGGATGAAGTAGGGCGCGAAGCCGGTGCCGTAGTTGGGGGCCGCGTGGAGCGACTGCGAGGCCAGCTGGACCGGGTCGGCCATCACCGCGGTGCGGGCGTCACGGTCCTTCTTGTCGTAGTCGGGGATCTTGCCGACGCCGTCGTTGAGTCCCTCGGCGAGGGTGGTCGAGCCGTCGGCGAGCCGGATCAGCCCGCCGTCCAGGTTGGTCGCGCCCTTCTTGAGGTTGCCCACGCCGGAGTCCAGGTCGGCGGAGCCGGTCCGGGCGGTGACCAGGCCGGTGTGCAGGTCGCCGGCGCCCTTGGCGACCTTGTGGGCGCCGGTGTTGAGCGCGTTGACCTTCTTGACGGCGGACTCCAGGTCCTCGTCGAGCCGGGGGGCGTGCTCGACCAGGTCGTCGGCCTGCCGCTGAAGGGTGCCCAGCTGGGTGCTCAGCTTCTTCAGGTCGCCGTTCTGGTTGGTGACCAGCACGTTCACGTCGGCGGCGACGGCGGCGACATCGGCCGCGGTGGTCTTGGCGCGCTTCAGGGGCGTGCAGAGGGCGGCGTCGGGGTCCGGCTCGTCCACGCAGCTGGTGCGGTAGAGGTCGGCCAGGTCGTCGGAGGCCGTGCGGGCGGCGGTGGCGGCGGTGGGGGCCGACTTCACCAGCAGGTCGAGGTTGTCCTGCACGGTCTGCGCGGTGTCGGAGACCAGCCGGGCGGTGTCGCCGATCGACTTGCCGTTGTCCTTCAGGAACGGGCGGACGTCGGCCGCCACACCGTTCACCTTGTCGGCGAGCTGCTGGGTGCCGTCGGCCACCTGCCGGGAGCCGGTCTCCAGGTCGCTCGCGCCCTTGTTGAGCCGGACGATCCCGCCGGCCAGCCGGTCGCTGCCGACCTTGGCGTCCTTCAGCCCGTCCGCGAGGTCCTGCGAGCCCTTCTTGGCCTTGCCGATGCCGCCCTTGAGGTCGTCGGCGCCCTTGGCGGCCTTCTCCGTCGCGTCGTGGAGATCGGAGAAGTTGATGAAGATCCGGTCGTAGAAGCCGCGCGAGGCGTTGGTCGAGGCGGCGGTGCGCACCTCGGAGAAGACGGTCCGGGAGATCTGCCCGACGATGTAGTTGTTGGCGTCGTTGGTCCGCACCTGGAGGGCGCCGGTCTCGGGGGACCCGCCCGAACTGGACGCGATCCGCTTGCTGAAGTCCGACGGCATGGTGAGCGAGAGGTAGTACGTACCGTCCTCGACGCCCTTGTGGGCCTCGGCGGAGCTCACCTCGTGCCAGTCGAAGACCTGGGAGTCCAGCAGCTTGCCGGTGATCTCGTCACCGGCCGCGATGCGCTCGCCCTTCAGGGCGGTGCCCTTGTCGTTGTTGACCAGGGCCACCGGGATCCGGTCGAGGCGGCTGTACGGGTCCCAGAAGGACCACAGGTACAGCGCGCCGTACAGCAGGGGCAGGAGCAGCAGGGCGACCAGCGCGGCGCGCGGCAGCTTCCCCCTGCCGAAACGCTTGAGCTCAAGCGCGGCCAGTCTCGGCGAACGCATCGGCCGTTCCCTTCTCGGTCGTGGTCCCGTCGGTCCTGGTCGGGCTGGTCGTTCTGCTCACGGTGCCGGCGGCGTCGGTGCGCAGGGTGACCGCGTCCGCGGGCGCCTGGCTGCAGACGGCGAGGACGGTCGTACCGCTGTCCGCGACGGACCGCAGCAGGTCCCAGGCCGCGGCGCGCTCGGTGTCGGAGAGCTTGAGGTCGGTGTCGTCCACCGCGAGCAGCCGGGGGCCGCCGATCAGGGCGAGAGCGAGGGAGAGCCGGAGCGCCTCCAGCCTCTCCAGGTCCCGTACGGAGGTCCTGCCGCCCTTGGGCAGGGTCTCCAGGTCGAGACCGGCGGCCTTCAGTGCCGCGTCGATCCGCCCCTGGGCGGTGGCGACCCGTTCGGCACGCGGACGCAGCAGGGCGCGCAGCGCGCCGTCGAAGCGGCGCTGGAGCAGGGCCCGCTCGCGCAGGTGCTCGGCCACGGTGAAGGCCGGGTCGAGCTCGCTCACCCCGGGGACCTGGCCCAGAGCGGCGATGCGGCGCACGGCGGCCATCTTGCGGGGCAGTCGCAGACCGCCGACCCGGGCCTGCCCCTCGGTGGGACGCATCCGGCCGGTGAGGGCGAGCAGCAGGCAGGTGCGGCCCGAGCCGGACGGGCCCTCGATCGCCACCAGCGAGCCGGGGGCGGCATCGACGGCCACACCGCGGAAGGCCCAGCCGCGCGGTCCCTTGAGGCCGAGGTCCTCGGCGATGACGGATGCCCCGTGCGGGCTGTCCACAGGTCCCCCCTTGTTTTGAACTGACCAGTCAGTTCAAAAGATAGCCCGAGCTTGCCAATGAAGCAAAACCCCAGGTCAGTGCCCGATTCGGGGGTGATTGTCAGTGGTGCCCCTCACGATGGACACATACGGCCACGGAGTCGTCACACGAGACAGGAGGTTTCGTCATGGCCCACCCGTCCGCAGCCGCCGCACCCCGGCGCCGCGCCACCGGCCCTGTCCCCTCACTGACCGGTCCGGCAAGCGATGTCCACCCCGTCCCGCGCCGCGCCTCGGCGCCGCCCGCCGCCCTCGACCTCCTCGCCAAGGCCCGCGCGGGTCTGGCGGAGGCCGCCGTTCTCGACGTGCCGAACGAGCGGTACGCCACCGCCCACCTCGCGGCGCTGCGCACCGCCGCCGCCGTGCTCGCCGTGCGGGGGCGCCCGGAGGCGTCCCGGCAGCGCCGGGAGCGCATCCGCAGCGCCTGGGAGGTGCTGCCCGAGACCGCCCCCGAGCTGACCGAATGGAGCGCGCTGTTCGCCTCGGGCGCCAGCCGCAGAGCCCGTGCGGAAGCCGGTATCCCCGGCGCCGCCAGCCGGCGGGACGCGGACGACCTGATCCGTGACGCGGCCATGTTCCTGCGGCTGGTCGAGCGGATGCTGGCACTGCGCCCGGTGCCCCCGCAGCCGGACGGCAGGCGGTCGGACGCGGGATGAGGGCAGCGGCGGCGGCGTGAGGCAATAGGGTGGGAAGCGCTCTTACCACCTGCACTGTTCACGCTCCGCCGCCCCGGCGGCGCCGTGTCGAGGAGTCATCTGCCGTGACGGACCAGCTGCGCCCCCGCGCCTCCCTCCGTACCGCCGTGGTCTGGGAGGTCCTCAAGGACGCCCTCGACCGCCGGGTGAAGGCGACCGGCAGGGACGCCCTGGACGTCCTGGACACCGGCGGCGGCACCGGGAACTTCGCGGTGCCGGTCGCCCGGCTCGGCCACCGCGTCACCGTCGTCGACCCCAGCCCCAACGCGCTCTTCGCGCTGGAGCGCCGCGCGGCGGAGGCCGGGGTCGCCGACCGGGTCAGCGGTGTGCAGGGCGACATCCACGGCCTGTTCGAGGTGGTGGAGCGCGGCGGGTACGACGCGGTCCTGTGCCACGGGGTCCTGGAGTACGTGGACGACCCCGCCGAGGGGGTGCGCAACGCGGTGGCGGCGCTCCGTCCCTCCGGCGCGCTCAGCCTGCTCGCCGCCGGGCTCGGCGGCGCGGTCCTGGCGCGGGCGCTCGCCGGTCACTTCACCGAGGCCCGGCAGGCGCTCGACGACCCGGCGGGCCGCTGGGGCGAGGGCGACCCGGTGCCCCACCGCTACACCGCGGAGCAGCTCGTCGAGCTCGTCGCCGGGGCCGATGTCGAGGTCGGCGCGGTCCACGGCGTACGGGTCTTCGCCGATCTCGTACCGGGGGTCCTGGTCGACACGGAGCCCGGGGCCATGGACGCGCTGCTCAAGCTGGAGGCCGCGGTGGCCGAGCTGCCCGCCTTCCACGCGGTCGCGACACAGCTGCACGTCCTGGGCGCCAAGCGCGCCTGACCGCGGTCCGCTTCGGCGGGTTGACCGGCCCCGGCGCGGCTGATCAGCGGCGCAGCGGCAGACGGAGTACGCACCGGGCCCCCCGATCGGGGGCTTCTGCCCGTATGATCGGGGGACACCATCCGGCATGACGGATCGGAGGTCGGGGAATCAACGCTTCGACAGCCGAGCCGTCGTGGTGGCCCGGACTGACTGATGGGCACGAAGGCGGGTTTCACGGGGGCGAATCCCTGCCTATCCTGGAAGGGCCGCATACCGGTCGCCCCCGCGGCCGACGACGAGGAGGACTCCGTGCCGCTCTCGGAGCACGAGCAGCGAATGCTCGAGCAAATGGAGCGAGCGCTGTACGCCGAAGATCCCAAGTTCGCGACAGCGCTTGAGGGAAACGGGCTGCGTACGTACACCCGGCGACGGGTCTACCAGGCGGTCGCAGGCTTCCTGGTGGGTATCGCGCTCCTCATGGCGGGAATGGTCACCACGGTGATCTGGATCAGCGTGGTCGGGTTCCTCGTCATGCTGGGCTGTGCGGTCCTCGCGGTCACCGGCTGGCGCAAGGCGCCCAAGCCGGGTGAGCAACCGGCCGCCGCAGCGTCCGGGCCCGCCCGGACCAGGCAGCGCCGTACGGTGATGAACCGCATCGAGCAGCGGTGGCAGCGCCGCCGCGACGAGCAGGGGCATTAGGCCCCCGGACAAAAAACTTCGGGTGAGGGGCGGCCGCGGACGACGCGGCCGCCCCTCACGCGTGTCCGGGGGCTGTACCCGTACGGCCCCCGGACACGCCGTCGCCCGGCTCCGGCGGGACGAGCCGGACAGCCGGCCCGGGTCGTCCCGCCCCGGGGTCATCCCTCCTGGCGGGAGGGGCGGCGCGGCCACCCCGTCCACCGGACCCGCTCCCACCGTGCCCGCCACCGGCCGGTGGCCGCCGTCCAGCGGTCCGAAGCCGCCCACACCACCCGAACGGCCGAGCGGGGCGCGACGACCGCACGGATCCGGGCCCGCCGGCCGACGGAGGCGCGCAGACCGCTCCGTACCGTCGCCACGTCCTGGGCCAGACCGGTGGCCGCCGGGGGGCGCGGGGCGTAGAGCGTCTGCTCCACCGCACCGGCGAGCCGGTGCACCGCGTCCCTCGCCTCGGGCCCCAGCCGCCCCAGCAGCTCCATCCGGGCCGCCGCCTTGCGGGGCGTGAGGGACTCGTCCGGCTCGATGCCGTGGTCCCAGGCGCTGTCGGTGACCTCCTGCCAGGCCGCGAGCGTCCCGCCCGTCGCCGCCGACGGCGCGCGGCCCGGTCCACCGCCGGGCCCCGGCTCCGCGTCCGGATCCCCCGGCCCGCCGGGTGACGGGCGCCGGGCGCCGGTGCCCAGTCGGCGACGGCGGGCCCGGAGCCGCCACAGCGACGGCAGCAGCGGCAGCGCGAGCAGCACCGCACCGAGCAGGACGAGCCCGACGACGGTGCCCGTCGGCGTCCCGGAGTCGGTCGGAGCCGCCGCCCCCGGCGCCGCGGTCTGCCCGCACTCGCCCTGCTTGCGCAGCTGCGCCGGGCAGTCGTCGGAGGCGGACGGCGCGGCCGAGGGAACGGCCGAGGCACCAGGCTCGGGACGGGCCGGGGTCTGCGCATCCCCCGTGGCGGCGTCCGGCCGGGTGTACGCGGGGGTGTCGCCCCGCGTCGGCGTCGGCTCGAACCGGGTCCAGCCGGCGCCCTCGAAGTACAGCTCGGGCCAGGCGTGCGCGTCCCGCAGCCCCACCGAGACCGAACCGTCCGGCTGCACCGTGCCGGGGGCGAAGCCCACCGCGACCCGGGCCGGGATGCCCAGGGTCCGGGCCATCGCGGCCATGGTGAAGGAGAAGTGGACGCAGAAGCCCTTCCTGTCCTTGAGGAACCGGCTGATCGCCGTGGGCCCGGTGCCCGAGTTCACCGAGGTGTCGTACGTGAAGTCGCCGGTCGAGGCGAAGAAGTCCTGGAGCTTCACCGCCCGCTCGTAGTCGTTGGCGGCGCCCCTGGTCTTCTGCTTCGCGAGCGCCGCGACCTCCGCGGGCAGCGAGCCGGGCACCCGGGTGTACTCGCGGACCAGGGCCGCCGGGGCCGGGCGCGCCGCGGCGAGCTGCCCGGCGGTCGGCTCCACCTCCAGGCTGGTGACCTGGTACTGCTCACCGCCGGTCGTCTGCTTGCGGTCGCCGACGAGCGTCCGGCCCGCCGGCTCGTACCGCCAGCGCCCGCCGATCCGGACCTCGGTCGCGGGGTAGGGGAGCGGCAGATAGGTCTGCCGGTAGGAACGGGACGCGGAGAAGTTGGTCCGGATCTCCGTGACCGCCACGTCCTGGGAGAGGCCCACCGGGGCCGGCAGCGGTTTCGGCACGTCCTGGAGCCGGCGGGTGGAGGGCCGCCACTCGCCGCCGGTGAACTGGTCCAGGGCGAGGATCCGGAGGTAGAAGGGCGAGGACTCCGAATTGGTGCGGTAGGTCATCACCTCGCGGTTCTCCGGCTGGTTCAGGTCGTCCTGCAACGAGACCAGCGGATTCACCGCGGAGATGGTGCCGCCGCCCCCCTTGCCGCCCCCGCCGCCCGGGCCGGACAGCAGTCCGCCGTCGAGCGCGGGCAGCGCCGCCGGGACGACCAGCGCGACGCCCAGCGCCAGCGTGCCGATACGGCGCCCGGTCCGGACCGGGGCAGTCGGCCGGCCGCTCGACAGCGCCGAGCCGACCGCCGAACCGCCGACGGGCCGCCCGGCCGCACCGCTGAAGACCCGCCCCCACGCCGAGAGCCGGTCCCGCCCCTCGGCCAGCAGAAGCATCAGATAGCCCCCCGCCGCCAGCAGGAACCAGAGCCAGCCCGCGCCGCCCCCGGACAGCCCGGCCGCCACCGAGTAGAGCGCCAGCAGCGGCAGCCCGGCCGGGGCCGCGCTGCGGAACGTCACCGCGAGCGCGTCCACGGCCAGCCCCACCAGCAGCACACCGCCGATCAGCATCAGCCGGATGCCGTCCGTCACCGGCGCCGGGGCCGCGTACCGCCCGACGTCCTGCGCACCCGAGGCCAGCAGCTGGGCGAGCCGCTGCACCGCCTCCGGCCCCGGAAGCAGCCCGGCCACCGCCTGCGCCCTGGCGAACACCACGGTCACCACGACCAGCGTGACCAGCGCCTGCCCCGCGACGGCCACCGCGCGCGGCACCGGCGCCCGGCGGATCAGCACCCCGACCCCGCTCTGCACCGCCAGCAGGAACACCGCCTGCAGGAACCACCCGGCCGGCTCCACCAGCGGCAGCATCGAGGCCGCCGCCATCAGAGTCGCCGCGAAGGCGCACAGCGCCAGCCGACCACGACCGCTCATGACCATCCCCCGGAGAGATCCGTCGTCCCGCCCCCGGCGGCGGACCGGGCCGCCCCCTGGTGCCCCGCCTGCCGCCAGTGGTCGGCCAGCCCCGTCCCGGGCCGTACCGCCATGGCCGTCCAGCCCGCGGCCCGCAGCAGCCGCAGCCTTTCCTCGAAGGCCGCCCCGGCCCCCGCGGGCGGGACGTCGCCCTGCGCCCAGTCCGAGCTGTCCAGGACGAACGCCACGGCGCCCCCGCTGCTCCGCCGCATCCGTGCCACCACCGCCGCCTGCTCCTCGTCCAGATCGCCGAGGAACGCGATCAGCAGCCCCTCGTTGCCGCCGCGCAGCGCGTCGTACGCCCGCGACAGGCCACCGCCCCCGGAGTGGTCGACCACCGCCAGGGTGTCCAGCAGCAGCCCCGCCTGCTCGGCGGACTCCTGCGACGACCCGGCGAAGCCGCCCGCCCCCTCGCCCGGGACCGCGGTCCCGTCGTCGGTCAGCAACCGGACGGAGAATCCGCGCTCCAGCATGTGCGTCAGCGCCGAGGCCGCCCCGGAAACCGCCCATTCGAAGGCGGAATCGGGCCCCGCCCCCTTGTAGGCGAGCCGCCGCGTGTCCAGCAGCACCGTGCACCTGGCCCGCTGCGGCTGCTCCTCGCGCCGCACCATCAGCTCGCCGTAGCGCGCGGTCGAGCGCCAGTGGACCCGGCGCAGATCGTCGCCGTGCCGGTAGCCGCGCGGGATCACGTCGTCGTCCCCGGCCAGCGCCAGGGAGCGCTGCCGCCCCTCGCCGTACCCCGGGGCCTCGCCGGCCAGCCGGACCGCGGGCAGCGGCTCCGTCCGCGGGACGACGACCAGGGTGTCGTGGGCGCTGAACGAACGGGTCAGCTCGCACATCCCGAACGGATCGCTCAGCCGCAGCTGCAACGGCCCCAGCGGATAGCGCCCGCGCAGGTCGGAGCGGACCCGGTAGGACACCTCGCGGTGGCCGCCCGCCTCCACCCGGTCCAGTACGAACCGGGGGCGCGGCCCCAGCACGTAGGGCACCCGGTCCTGGAGCATCAGCAGACCGGTCGGGACCCGCGACACGTTCTCCACCCGCAGGTGGACCCGGGCCTCCGAGCCCGCCGGGACCCGGGACGGCGTGAGCCGCCGGCTGCCCGCGACCCGGTAGCGGGTACGGACGAGCACCACCGCACTCACCAGCGGCAGCACGGCCAGCAGCAGCCCGACCCGCAGCAGGTCCGTCTGCCCGAGCACATAGGCGCAGACCGCCGCGGCGATCCCGGCCGCGAGGAAGGACCGCCCCCGCGTGGTCAGCCCGCTCAGCGCGGCCCGCAGGCCGCCCTTCTCGTCACCGTCGTGCATCGCGGCCGGCCCCCCGGCGGCCATCAGACCCGCCGCGCGCCGGACTGCGGCCGGCCGTACGCCGGACCGCCCGGCTGCTGCGGGGTCCTGGCCCGGGTGGTGCCGCCGTCCGCCGTCGGCACCGGTGTCGCCTGGACGATCTCCAGCACCACCTGCTCGGCCGTACGGCGGTTCAGCTGGGCCTGCGCCGTGGGCAGCAGCCGGTGCGCCAGCACCGGGGCCGCCAGCGCCTGCACGTCGTCCGGAAGGCAGTAGTCCCGGCCGCCCAGCGCCGCGGAGGCCCGCGCCGCGCGCAGCAGATGCAGCGTGGCCCGGGGCGAGGCGCCGAGCCGCAGATCGGGGTGGGTACGGGTGGCCGCGACGAGCTCCACCGCGTACCGCCGCACCGCGTCGGCCACATGGACCGTGCGCACCGCGTCGATCAGCTTCACGATGTCGTGGGCGTGGGCCACCGGCTGGAGGTCGGCGAGCGGCGGGAGCCCGCCGTGCACGTCGAGCATCCGGAACTCGGCGTCCGCGCTCGGATAGCCGATGGACACCCGGGCCATGAACCGGTCGCGCTGGGCCTCGGGCAGCGGATAGGTGCCCTCCATCTCCACCGGGTTCTGGGTGGCGACCACCATGAACGGGTCGGGCAGCTCGTAGCTGTGCCCGTCGATGGTGACCTGGCGCTCCTCCATCGACTCCAGGAGCGCCGACTGCGTCTTCGGCGAGGCGCGGTTGATCTCGTCGCCGATCACGATCTGGGCGAAGATCGCGCCAGGCTTGAACTCGAACTCGCGCCGCTGCTGGTCGAATACGGACACGCCGGTGATGTCCGAAGGCAGCAGGTCCGGCGTGAACTGGATGCGCCGCACCGAGCAGTCGATCGACCGCGCCAGCGCCTTGGCCAGCATGGTCTTGCCGACCCCGGGCACGTCCTCGATGAGGAGGTGCCCCTCCGCCAGCAGCACGGTCAGCGAAAGCCGTACGACCTCGGGCTTGCCCTCGATCACGCTCTCCACCGACCTGCGTACCCGCTCCGCGGTCGTGGTCAGATCTGTGAGGCTCGCTCGATCGTCATAGGTCGTCACCGGCCCTCCTCGGCCCTGCCCCGCGCCCACGAAGGAGCCCGGGGATTCCCCAAATCACGGGCCGGCGCGCACGGCGGCCGGACCCACCCCGAAAACGGACGTCCCGCCGGGAAGGCCCGGCGGGATGCCACACGGGCATTCTTGTTGCCGTTACGGCTTCGTGTCACTCGCCTGCGGACAACGCGGGGTGGTATGCCGGTTTCGGTGGGATTTTTGGCTCCTCGGCGGGCGGTGCCGGGGTCAGGAGGCGGGGATGATCTCCCGCAGCAGCCCGGTGGTCACGTCGAAGACGAAGCCGCGGACGTCGTCGGTGTGCAGCAGGAACGGCGAGGTGCGCACGCGCTGCATCGACTGCCGTACGTCCTGGTCGGCGTCCTTGTACGCCTCGACCGCCCAGACCGGGCGCTGGCCGACCTCGGCCTCCAGCTCCTGGCGGAACTCCTCGGTGATCGACTCCAGGCCGCAGTTGGTGTGGTGGATCAGAATGATGCTGCGGGTGCCCAGGGCCCGCTGGCTGATGGTCAGCGAGCGGATCACGTCGTCGGTGACCACACCGCCGGCGTTGCGGATGGTGTGGCAGTCGCCCAGCGACAGGCCGAGCGCGTCGTGCAGGTCGAGCCGGGCGTCCATGCAGGCGACCACGGCGACGCGCAGGACCGGCTTGGCGTCCATGCCCGGGTCTTCGAAACCGGTGGCGTAACGGGCGTTCGCCTCGACGAGGCGGTCGGTGACCGTCCCGGTGGGGGCGGGGTCGGCGGGGGAGTGCGCGGAAGTCGACATGGCTACGACGTTAGCCTCCGCACCCCTCTCCGGCGTGCTGCGGGAAGGGACAAAGAACGTCAACGAGCCTTGTTGTGAGGTAACCCACAAGTTGCCCAGCCGTTGCGTCGGGCGGGTGAACCGGGGGACGGACGACTCGCAGCCGGGTTGATTGATCGGGAATCGATCGAATGGCAGGGTGGACTAAAGTGACGGGAAGTTACCGACACCCTGCACATTCCGTAGATTTCCCCTGTGTGCGCGGCGTACGTACGGGCCCGGCCCTCTCCCGCTCGCCGGTCGGCTGACGCCCCTTCCCCGGCGCCCGCCGACCTCCCCTTCCGAGCGGGCGGGGACCAGGCCGTACGTGCGGCCACACGGGACCTGAGCCTGAGAGGGCGCATGAGCCAGACCCGTCACGTCCCGGTGATGCTCCAGCGGTGCCTGGACCTGTTGGCCCCGGCTCTGGAGGCGCCCGGACCGCAGGCGCCCGTGGTCGTCGACTGCACCCTCGGCCTCGGCGGGCACAGCGAGGCGCTGCTCTCCGCCTTCCCGGCCGCCCGGCTGATCGCGCTGGACCGGGACAAGGAGGCGCTGCGGCTCTCCGGGGAGCGGCTCGCCCCGTACGGCGACCGGGCCACCCTGGTGCACGCCGTCTACGACGAGCTGCCCGAGGTGCTCGACCGCCTCGGCGTCCCCAAGGTCCAGGGCGTCCTCTTCGACCTCGGCGTCTCCTCCATGCAACTGGACGAGGCCGACCGGGGCTTCGCGTACGCCCAGGACGCCCCGCTCGACATGCGGATGGACCAGACGACCGGCATGGGCGCGGCCGAGGTGCTCAACACCTACCCGCCGGGCGAACTGGTCCGCATCCTGCGCGCGTACGGCGAGGAGAAGCAGGCCAAACGGATCGTCTCCGCGATCGTCCGCGAGCGCGAGAAGGAGCCGTTCAGCAACAGCGCCCGGCTGGTCGAGCTGATCCGCGACGCCCTGCCCCAGGCCGCCAAGCGCACCGGCGGCAACCCCGCCAAGCGAACCTTCCAGGCGCTGCGCATCGAGGTCAACGGCGAGCTCACCGTCCTGGAGCGGGCCATTCCGGCCGCGGTGGGGGCCCTCGCGGTCGGTGGCCGGATCGCCGTCCTCTCGTACCACTCGCTGGAGGACCGGCTGGTCAAGCAGGTCTTCGCGGCGGGGGCGGCCACCACGGCACCGCCCGGACTGCCGGTCGTGCCCGAGCGCTACCAGCCCCGGCTGAAACTGCTGACCCGCGGCGCGGAGCTGCCCACGGAGGAGGAGGTCGCCGAGAACCGGCGCGCCGCCCCCGCCCGGCTGCGCGGCGCCGAGCGCATCCGCGAGGAGGAGCGATGAACGGCCGGGGAGCCCGGACACCCGGAGCGGCGCGGTGAGCGGACCGGCCGGGCAGCTGAAGGGGCGGGCCGCCCGGCTCGCCCGGCTGATGCCGTCCGGGGCCAACAACGCCGCCCGCACTCCCTTCGTCCTGCTGGTCGTGGTGCTGCTCGGCGGCGGCCTGATCACCCTCCTGGTCCTCAATTCGGCCCTCAACGAGGGCTCGTTCCGGCTGAGCGAGCTGAAGAAGCGGACCACGGAGCTGACCGACGAGCAGCAGGCCCTCCAGCGCGACGTCGACAACTTCTCCCGGCCGGACGCGCTGGAGCGGCGCGCCCGCGAGCTGGGCATGGTGCCCGGCGGCAGCCCCGTCTTCCTGAACCCGGACGGTACGGTCCGCGGCGTACCCGCCGAGGCCACCGCCGATCCCACCCCGCCGGCCGCACAGCCGCCGAAGAGCGGCGCCCCGGCCACGACACCGCCCGCGGGCACCCCCGCCACCGGCGCCCCGTCCCCGGCCACCGCCCCGGTCCAGCCCTCCCCGGCGACGGCCAACGGCGCCCCGGCCGCCACCCCGCCCACCGGGGCGCTCCCCCCGGCAGACCAGACCCCGACCAGCACCGGCAGGTGACGCTGTGCCGCCCAAGGAACCACCGCGCCGCCGGATTCCCGGCCCCGCCCGCCGGCGCGGCCCGGCCGGGGAGGGGCGGCCCCGCTCCGCCGCGCGCCGTCCGTCCGCCCCGGCCCCACGCCCCGGCAGGCCCCGCGCGCAGAGCGGGAGCGCACTGCGGCTCGGCAGCCCGCGCCCCCGGCTCCGCCTGGTCAGCCTCGGCCTGACTCTGGTCATGCTCGTGTTCGTGGTCCGGCTGCTCCAGGTCCAGGCCGTCGACGCCGACGCGTACGCCGCCAAGGCCCAGGAGAACCGCTACCTCAGCTACACGATCTCCGCCGAGCGCGGCGAGATCACCGACCGGGGCGGTACCGCCCTGGCCACCAGCGTCGACGCGTACAACATCACCGCCGACCCCTCGATGTTCACCCCCGCCTTCAGCAAGGCGCCCGACGCGCCCAAGCAGGCGGCCGCCCTGCTCGCCCCGATCCTGCGCACCGACGCCGCCGCGCTGACCCGCAAGCTGTCCACGAAGGGCCGCTACGTCGTCCTGGCCCGGTTCCAGACCCCGCAGGTCTGGAACCAGATCAAGGACCTCAGGTCCGCCTTCGCCGAGAAGGCGGGCAAGGACCGGGCGCGCGGCGGCCCCGGCACCAACGTGCTGGCCGGGGTCTTCCAGGAGAAGACCACCAGACGGGTCTACCCCAACGGACAGCTCGCCGCCGGGATACTGGGCTACGTCAACGCCGACGGCAAGGGCGCGGGCGGCCTCGAATCCCAGCTGGACAAGGAGCTCGCGGGCGAGGACGGCAAGATCAGCTACGCCCAGTCGGGCGGCCGCCGGGTGCCCACCGCGGGCACCAAGGAGGTCCCGGCCGTCCCCGGCTCGGACATCGAGCTGACCATCGACCGCGACATCCAGTGGGCCGCCCAGCAGGCCATCACCAAGCAGGTGGCCCAGTCCAAGGCCGACCGCGGCTACGTGATCGTCCAGAACGCCCGCACCGGCGAGGTCCTCGCCATGGCCAACGCGCCCGGATTCGACCCCAACGACCTCTCGCGGGCCGACGCCGCCTCGCTCGGCAACGCCGCCCTCCAGGACGCCTACGAGCCCGGCTCCACCAGCAAGGTCATGTCCATGGCCGCCGTCCTGGAGGAGGGCGTCGCGACGCCCGGCACCCATGTCACCGTCCCCAACCGGCTGCACCGCGGCGACCGGCTCTTCAAGGACGACATCGACCACCCCACCTGGTACCTGACGCTCAACGGCGTACTCGCCAAGTCCAGCAACATCGGCACCATCCTGGCCACCGGCGAGCTCGGCAAGACGCAACCGCAGGCCAACAAGGTGCTCTACTCCTACCTGCGCAAGTTCGGGATCGGCTCGCCGACCGGGCTCGGCTACCCGGGGGAGACCTCCGGCATCCTCGCCAGGCCCCAGGACTGGTCGACCTCGCAGCAGTACACGATCCCGTTCGGCCAGGGCCTCTCGCTCAACGCCATGCAGGCCGCCTCGATCTACTCGACCATCGCCAACGGCGGGGTCCGCGTCGCCCCCACCCTCGTACGCGGAACCCGGAGCGCCGACGGCACCTTCGAACCCGCCGCCGCGCCCGAGCGCACCCGGGTGGTCAGCGCGAAGACCGCCCGCACGCTCGCCACCATGCTGGAGTCGGTGGTCGGCGACGAGGAGGGCACCGGGACGAAGGCCAAGATCCCGGGCTACCGGGTGGCGGGCAAGACCGGTACGGCCAACCGGGTCGATCCGGTACGTGGCGGCTACCACGGCTACACCGCGTCCTTCGCCGGATTCGCCCCCGCCGACGACCCGCAGATCACCGTCTACTGCGCCATCCAGAACCCGACCAGCGGCAGCTACTTCGGCGGCCAGATCTGCGGCCCGATCTACAAGCAGGTCATGGAGTTCGCGCTCAAGACCCTCCAGACCCCGCCCTCCGGCAGCGCCCCAGCCCGGCTGCCGGTGTCCTTCAAACCCGGCGAGTGAACTCGGGGAAACCACCAGTGACAACCATCACGCCCGATCCCGGGAACCGCGCCGGAGACCACCGGGGCCCCGGCCCCTCGCTTCGCGAGAGGCCGGGTGCGACCGGTACGCTCACCGCCGTGCCCCACGCTGATCAGTTCCAAACCACTCAGAAGGCCGCCCCTGTGAATTACCCGGGAGCACCCCGCCCGGACCGGACCGGGCCGATCGCGCTCGGTGAACTGGCGGCCCGGCTGGGAGCCGAGCCGCCGGGAGACGGCGAAGTCACCGGCATCACCCACGACTCGCGGGCGGTACGCCCCGGAGACCTCTACGCGGCCCTGCCCGGCGCCCGCCTCCACGGCGCCGACTTCGCGGCCCAGGCGGCCGGGCTCGGCGCGGCGGCGGTCCTCACCGACCCCGCCGGCGCCGACCGGGCCGCCGCCACCGGACTCCCGGTGCTGGTCACCGAGGACCCGCGCGGCCGGATGGGCGAACTCGCCGCCGAGATCTACGGACGCCCCGGTGACGGCCTCCTCCAGGTCGGCATCACCGGGACCTCCGGCAAGACCACCACCGCCTACCTCGTCGAGGGCGGGTTCCGCGGCGCCGGGCGCGCCACCGGCCTGATCGGCACGGTGGAGATGCGGATCGGCGAGGAGCGCATCAAGTCCGAGCGCACCACCCCCGAAGCCACCGACCTGCAGGCCCTGTTCGCCGTCATGCGCGAGCGCGGCGTCTCCGCGGTGACCATGGAGGTCTCCAGCCACGCCCTGGTCCTCGGCCGGGTCGACGGCTGCGTCTTCGACGTCGCGGTCTTCAACAACCTCAGCCCGGAGCACATGGAGTTCCACTCCGGGATGGAGGACTACTTCCAGGCCAAGGCGCAGCTCTTCACCCCCCGGCGCAGCCGCCGGGGCGTCGTCAACATCGACGACGCGTACGGCCGTCGGCTCGCCACCGAGGCGACCGTCCCGGTCGTCACCTTCTCCGCCGAGGGCCGTCCGGAGGCCGACTGGCGCGCCGAGGACGTCGAGAGCGGGCCCGGCGACTCCACGTTCACCGCGGTCGGTCCCGGGGGCGAGCGGATCGCCGCCAGGGCGCCGCTGCCCGGCCCGTTCAACGTCGCCAACACCCTCGCCGCGATCGCCACGCTCGCCGTCGCGGGGGTCGACCCGCGGACCGCCGCCGACGGCGTCGCCGCCGTGCCCGGCGTGCCCGGCCGGCTGGAGCGGGTCGACGCCGGACAGCCGTACCTGGCGGTCGTCGACTACGCGCACAAGACCGACGCCGTCGAGTCCGTGCTGCGCTCCCTGCGGAAGGTCACCAAGGGCCGGCTGCACATCGTCCTCGGCTGCGGCGGCGACCGCGACACGACCAAGCGCGGCCCGATGGGCGCCGCCGCGGCCCGCCTCGCCGACACCGCCGTACTGACCTCCGACAACCCCCGTTCCGAGGACCCCCTCAAGATCCTCGCGGCCATGCTCGCGGGCGCCGCCGAGGTGCCCGCCGACGAGCGGGGCGACGTCCTGGTCGAAGCCGACCGGGCCGCCGCCATCGCCGCCGCCGTCGCCCGCGCCGAGCCCGGTGACACGGTGCTCGTCGCCGGCAAGGGCCACGAGCAGGGCCAGGACATCCATGGCGTGGTACGCCCCTTCGACGACCGCGTGGTCCTGCGCGCGGCCATCGAACGTTCCCCGGGGCACGGGCGCACCGAGAGCGCCGGCCACCGCGCCCACACCCACGAGAACAACAGTCAGGGATGACCAAGTGATCACCCTTTCCCTCGCCGAGATCGCCGAAATCGTCGGCGGGCAGTCGCACGACATACCCGATCCGGCAGCAACCGTCAGCGGGCCGGTCGTCATCGACTCCCGGAAGGTGGAGCCGGGAAGCCTGTTCGCCGCCTTCGCGGGCGAACGGGTCGACGGCCACGACTACGCGCAGCGCGCCGTCGAGGCGGGCGCGGCAGCCGTTCTGGCCGCCCGCCCCGTCGGCGTTCCCGCGATCGTCGTCGACGACGTCGTGGCCGCGCTCGGGGCGCTCGCCCGCGCCGTCGTGCGCCGCCTGGGCACCAACGTCGTCGCACTCACCGGCTCCGCGGGCAAGACGTCCACCAAGGACCTCATCGCCCAGCTCCTCGAACGCGAGGGGCCGACCGTCTACCCGGCGGGCAACCTCAACAACGAGATCGGGCTGCCCCTCACCGCGCTGCGCGCCACCGGGGAGACCCGCCACCTCGTCCTGGAGATGGGCGCCCGCTACATCGGCGACATCCGCTACCTCACCGGCCTCGTCCCGCCCCGCATCGGCCTCGTCCTCAACGTCGGCACCGCCCACATCGGCGAGTTCGGCGGCCGCGAGCAGATCGCCCAGGCCAAGGGCGAGATGGTGGAGTCGCTGCCCGAGGACGGCGTCGCCGTGCTCAACGCCGACGACCCGCTGGTCCGCGCCATGTCCTCCCGCACGAAGGCCCGGGTGCTGTACTTCGGCGAGTCCGAAGAAGCGGACGTACGGGGCGAGAACGTACGTCTCACCGACGACGGACGCCCCGCCTTCACGCTCCACACACCCACCGGGTGCAGCGATGTGACCATGCGCCTGTACGGTGAGCACCACGTGTCGAACGCGCTCGCCGCGGCCGCCGTCGCCCATGAGTCGGGCCTGTCCGCAGACGAGATCGCCGAAGGGCTCTCCGAGGCGGGCACCCTCTCCCGCTGGCGCATGGAGGTCACCGAGCGACCGGACGGCGTGACGTTCGTCAATGACGCCTACAACGCGAACCCCGAATCCATGAAGGCCGCGCTGCGCGCGCTGGTCGCCATGGGGAAGGGGCGCCGTACGTGGGCGGTGCTCGGCCAGATGGCCGAGCTCGGCGACGCCTCGCTCGCCGAGCACGACGCGGTCGGGCGGCTCGCCGTCCGACTCAACGTCAGCAAGCTCGTCGCGGTGGGGGGCCGAGAGGCCTCCTGGCTGCAACTGGGCGCATACAACGAGGGTTCGTGGGGTGAGGAGTCGGTGCACGTGTCCGACGCACAGGCCGCGGTCGACCTGTTGCGCAGTGAACTGCGCCCGGGAGACGTCGTGCTGGTGAAGGCGTCCCGGTCGGTCGGCCTGGAGCAGGTCGCCATGGCACTGCTGGAGAACGCGTCCGAGGGCGAGGTCGCCGGCCGATGAGGCAGATCCTCTTCGCGGGGGCCATCGGGCTCTTTCTGACCCTGGTCGGAACTCCGCTGCTGATCAAGCTGCTGGCCCGCAAGGGATACGGGCAGTTCATCCGGGACGACGGCCCGCGGACCCACGGGTCCAAGAAGGGCACGCCCACCATGGGTGGCATCGCCTTCATCCTGGCCACGATCGTCGCGTACATCGCGGCGAAGCTGATCACCGGCGAGGAGATGCGCTTCTCCGGTGTGCTGGTGCTCTTCCTGATGGCCGGGATGGGGCTCGTCGGCTTCCTCGACGACTACATCAAGATCGTCAAGCAGCGCTCGCTCGGCCTGCGGGCCAAGGCGAAGATGGCGGGCCAGCTGATCGTCGGCATCGCCTTCGCGGTGCTCTCGCTCCAGTTCGCCGACGCCCAGGGCAACACCCCGGCGTCCACCAAGCTCTCGTTCGTCGCGGACTTCGGCTGGGCGCTCGGCCCGGTGCTCTTCGTCGTCTGGGCGCTCTTCATGATCCTCGCCATGTCCAACGGCGTGAACCTGACGGACGGTCTGGACGGCCTGGCCACCGGCGCGTCGGTGATGGTCTTCGGCGCGTACACCTTCATCGGGCTGTGGCAGTTCCAGGAGTCCTGCGTCAACGCGGAGGCCCTGACCAATCCCAACGCCTGCTTCCAGGTACGAGATCCGCTCGACCTCGCGGTCGTCGCCTCGGCCCTGATGGGCGCCTGCTTCGGCTTCCTGTGGTGGAACACCTCGCCCGCCAAGATCTTCATGGGCGACACCGGCTCGCTGGCCCTCGGCGGCGCGCTCGCCGGTCTGGCGATCTGCTCCCGCACCGAGTTCCTGCTCGCCATCCTCGGCGGCCTCTTCGTGATGATCACCATGTCCGTGGTCATCCAGGTCGGTTCGTTCAAGATGACCGGCAAGCGGGTCTTCCGGATGGCACCGCTGCAGCACCACTTCGAACTCAAGGGGTGGTCCGAAGTCCTTGTCGTGGTCCGCTTCTGGATCATCCAGGGCATGTGCGTGATCGTCGGACTCGGACTCTTCTACGCGGGATGGGCAGCCGACAAGTGACCGACCAGGACTGGCAGGGCAAGCGCGTCACCGTCGCGGGACTCGGCGTCTCCGGCATCCCGGCGGCCAAGGTGCTGCACGGCCTCGGGGCCGTCGTCACGGTGGTCAACGACGGGGACGACGAACGCTCCCGTACGCAGGCCGCGGAGCTGGAGGCGCTCGGCATCGCCGTGCGCCTCGGCGACGGGGCGACCCTGCCCGAGTCCACCGAGCTCGTCGTCACCGCCCCGGGCTGGCGGCCCGACAAGCCGCTCTTCGCCGCGGCCGCCGGGGCGGGCGTCCCGGTCTGGGGCGACGTCGAGCTCGCCTGGCGGCTGCGGGGCCCCGGGGCGGCCCCGTGGCTCGCGGTCACCGGCACCAACGGCAAGACCACGACGGTACGGATGCTCGCCTCGATCCTGGAGGCGGCCGGACTGCGCACCGCGGCCGTCGGCAACATCGGCGTCTCCCTCCTGGACGCCGTCACCGGCGACCAGGAGTACGACGTGCTCGCCGTCGAGCTCTCCAGCTACCAGCTGCACTGGGCGCCCTCGCTGCGCGCCCACTCCGCCGCCGTCCTCAACCTGGCCCCCGACCACCTCGACTGGCACGGCTCCATGGCGGCGTACGCCGCCGACAAGGGCCGGGTCTACGAGGGCAACCGCGTCGCCTGCGTCTACAACGCGGCCGACCCGGCGACCGAGGACCTGGTCCGCGAGGCCGACGTCGAGGAGGGCTGCCGGGCCATCGGCTTCACCCTGGGCACCCCCGGCCCCTCCCAGCTCGGTGTCGTCGACGGCATCCTCGTCGACCGCGCCTTCGTGGCGAACCGGCAGAAGCAGGCCCAGGAGCTCGCCGAGGTCGAGGACGTCGATCCGCCCGCCCCGCACAACATCGCCAACGCCCTCGCGGCGGCCGCCCTGGCCCGCGCCTTCGGCGTCGAGCCCCGGGCGGTCCGCGAGGGGCTGCGCGCCTTCCGCCCCGACCCGCACCGCATCGAGCACGTCGCGGACGTCGCCGGGGTGGCGTACGTGGACGACTCCAAGGCCACCAACACCCACGCCGCCGAGGCGTCCCTGGCCGCCTACGACCCGATCGTCTGGATCGCCGGCGGCCTCGCCAAGGGCGCGACCTTCGACGAGCTGGTGCGCGCGGCCGCCGGGCGGCTGCGGGGCGCCGTCCTGATGGGCCGGGACCGGGAGCTGATCCGCGAAGCCCTCGCGCGACACGCCCCCGAGGTCCCGGTGGTCGACCTCGACCGGACCGACACTGGGGCGATGTCCGAGGCGGTCCGCGAGGCGGCACGGCTCGCCCGGCCGGGAGACACCGTACTGATGGCCCCGGCCTGCGCCTCGATGGACATGTTCGCCAACTACAACAAGCGGGGCGAGGCGTTCGCGGACGCGGTCCGCGCGCTCGCCGCCGAGACCGACTGACGGGCCCGGACCCCGCGCCGTACCGGTGCGGCCGCCGGCCCCGGCGGCCGTCTCGGGCACGAGCAGTGGAGGGGACAGCGACCATGCCGGCCGAAGAAAGCTCCGCAGGACCCCGTGAGGGCTGCCCACGGGGACCGTCGGCGACCCGTCGGGCCTCCGCCGCCCGGCCCCTGCTCGCGGGGGCCGGAGCGGCTGCCTGGGCCTCGCCCGGGGCCGCCCTGAGGGTCCGCTCGGCGACCGGCCCCCGGCGTCCCTCGGCGTCACGCACCAAGGGGCGCTCCACCGGAGGCCCACGCGCCCCGCGCACGCCCGGGGGCGGTCTCCGGGGGGCGTACGAGCGGCTGTGCCGGGCCTGGGACCGGCCGCTGACCGCGTACTACCTGATCCTGGGCGCCGGGCTGCTGATCACCGTGCTCGGCCTGGTGATGGTCTACTCCGCGTCGATGATCAAGGCGCTGGAGCTGGACAAGCCGGGCAGCTTCTTCTTCCGTAAACAGTTCCTCGCCGCCGTCATCGGGGCCGGGCTGATGGCGCTCGCGACCCGGATGCCGACCAAACTGCACCGGGCGTGCGCCTACCCGCTGCTCATGGGCACCGTCTTCCTGATGGCGCTGGTCCAGGTGCCCGGCATCGGGGTGTCGGTCAACGGCAACCAGAACTGGCTCTCCCTGGGCGGCCCCTTCCAGCTCCAGCCCAGCGAGTTCGGCAAGCTCGCCCTGATCCTGTGGGGAGCCGACCTGCTCGCCCGCAAACAGGAGAAGCGGCTGCTGGCGCAGTGGAAGCACCTGCTCGTGCCGCTGGTCCCGGGCGCCTTCATGCTCCTCGGACTGATCATGCTCGGCGGCGACATGGGCACCGCGATCATCCTCACCGCGATCCTGTTCGGGCTGCTCTGGCTGGCCGGGGCGCCCACCCGGCTCTTCGCCGGGGTGCTCGGCGTCGCCGCCCTCCTGGCCTTCGTGCTGATCAAGACCAGCCCGAACCGGATGTCCCGGCTCGCCTGCCTCGGCGCCAGCGAACCCGGACCGGGGGACTCCTGCTGGCAGGCGGTGCACGGCATCTATGCTCTGGCGTCCGGCGGATGGTTCGGTTCCGGACTTGGTGCAAGTGTGGAAAAATGGGGTCAACTGCCTGAACCGCACACCGACTTCATTTTCGCCATCACCGGGGAGGAACTGGGGCTGGCGGGGACGCTGTCGGTGCTCGCCCTCTTCGCGGCTCTAGGCTATGCGGGTATCCGCGTGGCCGGACGCACGGAGGACCCCTTCGTGAGGTACGCCGCGGGAGGTGTGACCACCTGGATCATGGTGCAGGCCGTGATCAACATCGGTGCGGTGCTCGGCCTGCTGCCGATCGCCGGTGTCCCGCTCCCGCTGTTCTCCTACGGAGGATCGGCCCTGCTGCCGACCATGTTCGCCGTCGGGCTGCTGATCGCGTTCGCGCGGGACGAACCCGCGGCGAAGGCGGCCCTGGCCGTGCGGAAGCCCGGGGTGAGTTGGAAGACGATGAGACGGCGCGTCAAGAAGCGTCCGTCCGGAGAGCGGTGAATTTCGGTGCATGTCGTACTCGCCGGTGGGGGGACCGCCGGCCACATCGAGCCCGCGCTTGCCCTCGCGGACGCCCTGCGCAGGCAGGACCCGACCGTGGGCATCACTGCCCTCGGCACGGAGCGCGGACTGGAGACCAGGCTCGTACCCGAGCGGGGGTACGAACTCGCCCTCATCCCGGCCGTGCCGCTGCCGCGCAAGCCCACCCCGGAGCTGATCACCGTCCCGGGCCGGCTGCGCGGCACCATCAAGGCCGCCGAGCAGGTCCTGGAACGCACCAGGGCGGACTGCGTCGTCGGCTTCGGCGGCTACGTCGCCCTGCCCGGCTACCTCGCCGCCAAGCGGGCCGGGGTGCCCATCGTCGTCCACGAGGCCAACGCCCGCCCCGGCCTGGCCAACAAGATCGGTTCGCGGTACGCGCACGGCGTCGCGGTCTCCACCCCGGACAGCAAGCTGCGCGGCGCCCGCTACATCGGCATCCCGCTGCGCCGCACCATCGCCACCCTGGACCGGGCCCGGGTCCGCCCCGAGGCGCGCGCCGCCTTCGGTCTCGACCCCAACCTGCCGACGCTGCTGGTCTCCGGCGGCTCGCAGGGCGCCCGCCGCCTCAACGAGGTGGTCCAGCGGGTCGCTCCGCTGCTCCAGCGCTCCGGCATCCAGATCCTGCACGTGGTCGGCCCGAAGAACGAATTGCCGCGCGTCGACAACATGCCCGGGATGCCGCCCTACATCCCGGTACCGTACGTGGACCGGATGGATCTCGCGTACGCCGCGGCCGACATGATGCTCTGCCGGGCCGGCGCGATGACCGTCGCCGAACTCTCCGCCGTCGGGCTCCCCGCCGCGTACGTCCCGCTGCCGATCGGCAACGGCGAACAGCGGCTCAACGCCCAGCCGGTGGTCAACGCCGGCGGCGGTCTGCTGGTGGACGACGCGGCGCTCACCCCCGAGTGGGTGCAGGGCAACGTCCTCCCGGTGCTCGCGGATCCGCACCGGCTGTACGAGATGTCCCGCGCCGCCGCCGAGTTCGGCCGCCGGGACGCCGACGACCTGCTCGTCGGCATGGTGTACGAGGCGATCGCCGCACGCTGAGACGCGTACGGCCGACGGGTCCGGGGGCGATGTCCCCGGACCCGGCATAAGGAGCGAGCGTGGCCGGACCGACGACCGCCCAGCGCGGATCAGGACAGCAGCAGCAGGAATCCCCGGCCCGCCCGCCGCGTCCGCGACGGCGTGTACTGCCCGGCCGTCGCACGCTGATCGTGGTCGGCGTACTGGTCCTGCTGCTCGTCTCCGGCACCGTCTGGGCGCTCTACGGCTCGGACTGGCTGCGGGTGGAGAAGGTCAGGACCACCGGCGTCGACGTGCTGGGCACGGCCGAGGTGGAGGCCGCCGCGGCGGTTCCGGTCGGGGCCCCGCTGATCTCCGTGGACACCGACGCCATCGCCGCCCGGTTGCGCCAAAGGTTGCCTCGTATCGACTCCGTGGATGTCGTTCGGTCATGGCCGCACGGAATCGGACTTAAGGTGACGGAACGGCAGCCGGTTCTGCTCATCAAAAAGGGCACGAAGTTCATCGAAGTGGACGCGGAAGGCGTGCGTTTCGCAACGGTGGACCAAGCGCCCGGACATGTGCCGCTGCTGGAGCTCAAGCCCGACCGCTCCGCGAGCCTGCGCCGCTTCGGCGGCGACCGGCTGGTGCGGGAGGCGGTCCGGGTGGCGGGCGAACTGCCGCGCGGTGTCGCCGGGGAGACCCGGGTCGTACGGGTCGTCTCGTACGACTCGATCTCCCTGGAGCTCACCCGGGGGCGCACGGTTTTCTGGGGCAGTGGTGAAGGAGGTCCGGTGAAGGCCAAGGTCCTCACCGCCCTCATGAAATCGGCACCCAAAGCGGGACACTTCGACGTGAGTGCCCCCACCGCCCCGGCCGTGTCCGGCAGTTGACGCTCATCCGGCCTGGCCAGGACCCTGGTTGGTCATCGCTACGGGTGATCACATAGGGTGAAAAGAAAAACGGGAGGTTCGGCGTGTTCGTTGAACGCGCGCCACTTGTCGACTTAGTGTCCTGTTCGGAAGAGTCCATGAAACAGACACACTGGTAACCCTAAACTTGAACGTTAGGGTTCGGGTCGGCGTTCCGGACCGCCCCAATCGGCATCCGTCGTCGCGGCGGTACATCCGCGAAGCGACGACACGTAACTCGAGGCGAGAGGCCTTCGACGTGGCAGCACCGCAGAACTACCTCGCAGTCATCAAGGTCATCGGTGTCGGCGGCGGTGGTGTCAATGCCATCAACCGAATGATCGAGGTCGGCCTCAAGGGCGTCGAGTTCATCGCGATCAACACGGATGCGCAAGCCCTGTTGATGAGCGACGCCGACGTCAAGCTCGACGTCGGCCGCGAACTCACCCGCGGTCTCGGCGCCGGCGCCAACCCGGCAGTCGGTCGCAAGGCGGCAGAGGACCACCGTGAGGAGATCGAGGAGGTCCTCAAGGGGGCCGACATGGTCTTCGTCACCGCCGGCGAAGGCGGCGGCACCGGCACCGGCGGCGCGCCCGTCGTCGCCAACATCGCGCGCTCGCTGGGCGCCCTGACGATCGGTGTGGTCACCCGGCCGTTCACCTTCGAGGGCCGTCGGCGCGCGAACCAGGCGGAGGACGGCATCGCCGAGCTCCGCGAAGAGGTCGACACCCTCATCGTCATCCCCAACGACCGGCTGCTGTCCATCTCGGACCGTCAGGTCAGCGTGCTCGACGCCTTCAAGTCGGCGGACCAGGTCCTGCTCTCCGGCGTCCAGGGCATCACCGACCTGATCACCACCCCGGGTCTGATCAACCTCGACTTCGCCGACGTCAAGTCGGTCATGTCCGAGGCCGGGTCGGCGCTCATGGGCATCGGTTCGGCGCGCGGCGACGACCGCGCGGTGGCCGCCGCGGAGATGGCGATCTCCTCGCCGCTCCTGGAGGCGTCCATCGACGGCGCCCGCGGGGTGCTGCTCTCCATCTCCGGCGGCAGCGACCTCGGTCTCTTCGAGATCAACGAGGCCGCCCAGCTGGTGAGCGAGGCGGCGCACCCGGAGGCGAACATCATCTTCGGCGCGGTCATCGACGACGCGCTGGGCGACGAGGTCCGGGTCACCGTGATCGCCGCGGGCTTCGACGGCGGACAGCCGCCGGCCCGCCGGGAGAACGTCCTGGGCACGAGCTCCGTCAAGCGCGAGGAGCCCGCCGCCCCGGCCCGTACCCCCGAGCCCGTGCGGCAGAGCGGCGGACTGGGCTCGGTGCCCACCCGTGAGGAGCCGTCGGCCCCGGCGGAGCCCGCGCCGGTGGTGAGCGAGACCCACCTGCCGCCGATGGTGACGCCGCACGTCCCGCAGCCGGCCCGTCCCTACCAGGACTCGCAGGCCGAGGAGCTGGACGTTCCGGACTTCTTGAAGTGATAGTCCAGCACCACGAACGGTCTTCGGCGGGCGGCGCCCACTTCTCCTTCACCGACCGGTGGGGAGGGGTGAGCGCCGCTCCGTACGAGGAGCTCAACCTCGGCGGTGCGGTCGGCGACGATGCCGCCGCCGTTCTCGCCAACCGCGAGCGCGCCGCCCGCGCCCGGGGCCTGGACCCGGCCCGGGTCGTCTGGATGAACCAGGTGCACGGGCGGGACGTCGCGGTCGTCGACGGGCCGTGGGGCGACGCGGCGGAGATCCCCGCGGTGGACGCGGTGGTGACCGCGCGCCGCGGACTCCCGCTCGCCGTGCTCACCGCCGACTGCACCCCCGTTCTGCTGGCCGACCCGGTCGCCGGGATCGTGGCGGCGGCGCACGCGGGCCGGCCCGGCCTGGTCGCCGGAGTCGTCCCCGCCGTGGTCGAGGCCATGACCGGGCTCGGCGCCGAGGCCTCCCGGATCGTCGCCCGTACCGGCCCGGCGGTCTGCGGGCGGTGCTACGAGGTCCCGGCCGGGATGCGCGCCGATGTCGCGCGGACCGTCCCGGCGGCCTGGTCCGAGACCAGCTGGGGCACCCCGGCCGTCGACGTCACTGCCGGGGTCCATGCCCAGTTGGAGGCGCTCGGCGTCGTGGACCGGCGGGCCTCGCCGGTCTGCACCCTCGAATCGGGCGATCATTTCTCGTACCGCCGCGACCGCATCACCGGGCGGCTCGCCGGATATGTCTGGTTGGACGGATAGGGCATGACGGACCGTAAGGCTCAACTCGCCGAAAACCTGGCCCGGGTGGAGGAACGTATCTCTTCCGCCTGTACCGCCGCCGGCCGTGCGCGGGAAGAAGTGACGCTCATCGTCGTCACCAAGACCTATCCCGCGAGCGATGTGCGGATTCTGCACGAACTGGGTGTACGTCATGTCGCGGAGAACCGCGATCAGGATGCTTCGCCCAAGGCTGCGGAATGTGCGGATCTGTCGCTCACGTGGCATTTTGTCGGTCAATTGCAGACGAACAAGGTTCGTTCCGTGGCCGGTTATGCCGATGTCGTGCAGTCGGTGGACCGGCTCCGACTGGTCGCGGCGCTCTCGTCGGCCGCCGTGCGGCAGGAGCGCGAACTGGGCTGTCTCGTCCAGGTCGCGCTCGACGCGGAGAGCGGCGCGCGGGGCGAGCGCGGCGGGATCGCCCCGGACGGGATCGGGGAGTTGGCCGCCGCGGTGGCCGACGCGCCCGGGCTGCGGCTCGACGGTCTGATGACCGTCGCACCGCTGGCGGGACCGTATGCAGGACGGCAACGGGCGGCCTTCGACCGGCTGATGGAATTCTCATCCCGCCTGCGCCGGGACCATCCGGCTGCGAACATGGTCTCGGCGGGGATGAGCGCGGATCTGGAGGACGCGGTTGCGGCCGGGGCGACACATGTGCGCGTCGGTACGGCGGTACTCGGAGTCCGACCCGGGCTCGGGTAACGTCGCCAAGCAGGTCGGACCACAGCAGAAAATATGGTCATCCCCGCTCACGGCGGGCAGACCTCAGTGGATCGCGGGGCACTTGGTGACAGACGCCGATCCACCACAGAGCGGAGGACTCGGAGCATGGCCGGCGCGATGCGCAAGATGGCGGTCTACCTCGGCCTCGTGGAGGACGATGGGTACGACGGTCCGGGGTTCGACCCCGACGACGAATTCGAACCCGAGCCGGAGCCCGAGCGCGACCGGCGGCGGCAGCCCGCGCATCAGGAGCGGGAGCGCGAGGAGCCGGTGCGGGCGGTGCAGCCGCCCGCGCAGCGGGAGCCGGTCCAGATCCCGGCGGAACGAGAGCGACCCGCCCGGATCGCACCCGTGGCATCCATCACACCTGAACGCCCGAACATGGAGAAGAACGCACCGGTGATCATGCCCAAGGTCGTGTCCGAGCGGGAGCCCTACCGCATCACCACGCTGCACCCGAGGACCTACAACGAGGCCCGTACCATCGGGGAACACTTCCGTGAGGGCACTCCGGTGATCATGAATCTCACGGAGATGGACGACACGGATGCAAAGCGACTTGTCGACTTTGCCGCGGGACTCGTCTTCGGACTCCATGGCAGCATTGAGCGTGTGACGCAGAAGGTGTTCCTGTTGTCGCCTGCTAACGTCGATGTCACGGCGGAGGACAAGGCCCGCATTGCTGAGGGCGGATTCTTCAACCAGAGCTGAGAACACGACACCGGGAACAACCCCGGCCGCGAGGCCGGAGCTACGAGAGCCAGGGGAGAGGGAAGCACGAAATGGGCGTCGCAGTGCAGATTGTCTATGTCGCGCTGATGTGCTTCCTCATCGTGCTGATCTTCCGGCTGGTCATGGACTACGTCTTCCAGTTCGCGCGTTCATGGCAGCCCGGCAAGCCGATGGTGGTCATACTCGAGGCCACTTACACTGTCACCGATCCACCGCTCAAGCTCCTTCGGCGGCTCATCCCGCCGTTGCGTCTCGGGGGCGTGGCACTCGACCTGTCCTTCTTCGTTCTGATGATCATCGTCTACATCCTGATCAACGTTGTGACCAGGCTGTGAGCGATACGGTCTTGCCGACTGCCGACGACTACGTAGAGGTGAAGAAGAGATGCCGCTGACTCCCGAGGACGTGCGGAACAAGCAGTTCACGACCGTCCGCCTCCGAGAAGGCTATGACGAGGACGAGGTCGATGCCTTCCTCGACGAGGTCGAGTCCGAGCTGACCCGCCTGCTCCGTGAGAACGAGGACCTGCGCGCGAAGCTGGCCGCCGCCACGCGTGCCGCCGCGCAGAACCAGCAGCAGGGCATGCGCAAGCCGGAGCCGCAGGACCGGCCCGGTGCACCTGTGCCCGCCGCCATATCGGGTCCGCCGGTCCAGCAGCAGCCGCCGCAGATGGGTCCGCCCCAGCTGCCCGGTGGTGCTCCGCAGCTGCCCGCCGGTCCCAGTGGTCACGGTCCTGGTCCCCAGGGCCCGCACGGCCCCGGTCCGCAGGGCCCGCACGGCCCCGGCCCGATGCAGGGCGGTCCCATGGGTGGCCCGATGGGCGGCCCCATGGGCGGTCACGCCCCGCAGCAGCAGATGCAGCAGATGCAGCAGCCGCCGCAGATGCAGCAGCCCGGTCAGGGCCCCGGTGGCGACAGCGCCGCCCGTGTCCTCTCGCTCGCGCAGCAGACCGCCGACCAGGCGATCGCGGAGGCCCGTTCCGAGGCCAACAAGATCGTCGGCGAGGCCCGCAGCCGCGCCGAGGGCCTGGAGCGGGACGCCCGTGCCAAGGCCGACGCCCTGGAGCGGGACGCGCAGGAGAAGCACCGCGTGGCGATGGGATCGCTGGAGTCGGCCCGCGCGACGCTGGAGCGCAAGGTCGAGGACCTGCGCGGCTTCGAGCGTGAGTACCGGACGCGTCTGAAGTCCTACCTGGAGAGCCAGCTGCGTCAGCTGGAGACCCAGGCGGACGACTCGCTGGCCCCGCCGCGGACCCCGGCGGCCGCTTCGCTGCCGCCGTCGCCCTCGCTGGCTCCGGCCGGTGCGGGTGCGATGGGCCACTCCATGGGTGGCAGCCACGGCAGCCAGCCGATGGGCGGCGCCCCGTCCATGGGCGGAGCCCCCTCCTACGGTGGTCAGCAGCAGATGGCTCCGGCGATGACCCAGCCGATGGCACCGGTGCGGCCGCAGGCGCCGCAGCCGATGCAGCAGGCCCCTTCGCCGATGCGCGGCTTCCTGATCGACGAGGACGACAACTGAGCCCGGTGCGCGCGCTGAGCGCGTAGCCGTCGGCAGGCTGAGGGCCGGGCCCCCGGGAATCCCCGGGGCCCGGCCCTTTTGCGTGCGGCGTGCTACTCGGTGCAGGTGGGCCGGAGGCGCCGGGAGGAAAGCGAAGACCGGTCCTGGACGTCGGCGGCGCACCGGGTGCCGGCGGAGGCGTCGGTGGGGAAGCCGTGCTGCTCGTCGTCGGGGCGTCCCTCTCCGGGCAGCAGGAAGGTGATCGCGAGGAACGCCACCAGCAGACAGGCCTGGACGATCAGCGCGTGGTGGAAGCCTCCCGTGAAGTCACCGGACTCGGCCCGGTCGAAGAACACCGATCCGAGGACCGCGACGCCGATGGAGCCGCCGACCGCCTGCACGGCGGACAGCACGCCGGAGGCGGAGCCGATCTCGTCGTCGTCGACCGCGGCGAGTACGAAGCCGAACAGGGCGGCGATCACCATGCCCGCTCCGACACCCGCCACCGTGATGCCGGGGGCGATGTCCCCGATCGAGAACGAGGCGGAGTCGAGACCGTCCAGTTCGAACCACAGCAGTGCCGCTCCGGCGAGCTGGACCAGCGGGCCGATCTGCAGTACTTTGCGGCCGATTCTGTCGGCGAGGAACGCGCCGCTGACGGCGCCGCCGATCGCGGTGCCGACCGCGAGCGGAAGGTTGCCGAGTCCCGCGTCTCCGGCGGTGAAGTCCTGGCCGATCTGCAGGAACAGGGTGAGCACGAGCTGGGTGCCGACCAGACCGCTGAAGAACAGGGCGATGCCGCCGAGTCCGACGGTGAAGGCGGGCTTGCGCAGCAGGCCGGGGGTGACCAGCGGCGTCCGGCCCGCCGCGGTCGCGCGGCGCTGATCCACGGCGAACAGGACGAACCCGATCGCGGCGGCGGCCATGCACAGCCAGGTCCACAGCGGCCAGCCGTCCTCCTGTCCCTGGTTCAGGGGAAGTACCAGCAGGGCGCACGGAGCCACGATCAGGGCCGCGCCGGTCATGTCGGCCCGTACGGTCCGGTCGCCCGGCCTTCGGGGCACGAACCTCGCGGCGACGATCAGCGCGGCGAGGCCGATGGGCAGGTTGACCAGGAACACGGACCGCCAGCCCAGACCGAAGAAGTCACCCTCGACGAGGAAGCCGCCGAGGACCGGACCGATGATGCCGCCCAGGCCGAGAACGGGCCCGAAGACCGCGAAGACCTTGGTGAGTTCGGGCCCGGAGAAGTTCTCCCGCAGCAGCCCGAGGCCTTGTGGCAGGAGTACGGCCCCGGCGGCGCCCTGCACCAGGCGGAAGGCGATCAGCGACTCGGTGTCCGGCGCGATCGCGCACAGCAGCGAGGCGGCGGTGAAGGCGGCCAGGCCGAGCAGGAACATGTGGCGGCGCCCGTAGCGGTCGCCGAGCCGGCCACCGAGCACGAGCCCGGCTCCCAGGGTGAGGGAGTAGCCGCCGATCACCCACTGCAGGCCCGAGGAACCGGCGTGGAGCGACTTCTCCAGCGCGGGTCCGGCGACGTTGACGATCGAGGCGTCCAGGAGATCCATGATCTCCGCGACGATCATCACCGCCAGGATCAGCCACCGCCATCGATAGGGCTCGGTGGGTTCGACGGTGGGGGACAGGTCTCGCACGCCAAATACCTCCATGGTGGAATAGTTTTACGGTGAAGGTAAAGTGGTGGCGGTAGGTTGTCAAAGCGGGCCGCCGAAGCGGACCGTGCGACGGGAGAGAGAGGCGGCGGGACCTCCGTGGAGGAAACAAGGCGCGACGACGTCGCGGCGCAGCGTGAGCGGCTCATGGAAGGACTGAGAGTCCACGGCGGTCACTACACCGAGCTCAGCCGGCGCTTCGCCGCCTGGCTGGGACTGCACTCCACCGACGCGACCGCGGTGCTGGAGATCGCCGCCGCCGAGGAACGCGGCACGCCGCTGTCACCGGCGCGGCTGAGCGAGCGCATCTCGCTGTCCACGGGCGCCACCACCGCGCTCCTGAACCGCCTTGAAGCGGCAGGACATGTCACCCGCAGTCGCGAACACTCCGACCGGCGCGTCATCACCCTGCGCAGTGGTGCGCACATCCAGGAACGTGCGGACGAGTTCTTCGGCCCGCTCGCTCACCGCCTCGACGCGGCGATGGCGCACTACCCGCCGGATCTCCTGGCACGGTTCGAATCGTTCATGACCGACCTGAACTCCACCCTGGACGCCTATCTCACCGAGCGGACCGCGGTGCCACCGCGTTCCTCCGGCGTCCGCGGCGACCGGCCGGCGCCGTGATCCCGGCGGGCGCGGCGCCGGTCCGGGCAGGGCGGCGGGGTGCCGTCGCACGCACCCGCCAGTACTGAGGCGGTTCCCGGGGGACGGCGAAGGGCCCGCCCGGAAGCGATCCGGACGGGCCCTTCGCGACGCGGGTGGGGCGGGTTACCGCTCCGTCTTCCGCAGCCGGAACGTCAGGGCCAGGCCCTCGTCCTCGAACGGCTCGCCGTACGTCCCGTCCGCCTCGCCCTGCGCGTAGTCCAGGGCCAGCACCTCGTCCGCGATCAGGGTCGCGTGCTCGGTGAGCGCCTCGGCCGTGGCCCCGGAGGGGGACGACCAGCGGACCGCGATGCGGTCGGCGACGTCCAGGCCGCTGTTCTTGCGGGCCTCCTGGATCAGCCGGATCGCGTCACGGGCCAGGCCCGCGCGCCGCAGCTCCGGCGTGATCTCCAGGTCCAGGGCGACGGTGGCGCCCGAGTCGGAGGCGACGGACCAGCCCTCGCGCGGGGTCTCGGTGATGATGACCTCGTCGGGGGCGAGGGTGACCGTCTCCCCGTCCACCTCGACCGAGGCGGTGCCTTCGCGCAGGGCGAGCGAGAGGGCCGCCGCGTCCGCGTTCGCGACCGCCTTGGCGACCGCCTGGACACCCTTGCCGAAGCGCTTGCCGAGCGCCCGGAAGTTGGCCTTCGCCGTCGTGTCGACCAGCGAGCCGCCGACCTCGGAGAGGGAGGCCAGCGAGGAGACGTTCAGCTCCTCGGTGATCTGGGCGCGCAGCTCGGGGGAGAGCGCCTCGAAGCCGCTCGCCGCCACCAGGGCCCGCGACAGCGGCTGGCGGGTCTTGACGCCGGACTCGGCGCGGGTGGCCCGGCCCAGCTCGACCAGGCGGCGGACCAGGGCCATCTGCGCGGAGAGCGCCGGATCGCTCGCCGCCGGGTCGGCCTTCGGCCAGTCGGCCAGGTGCACC
Source organism: Streptomyces sp. NPDC092952 (assembly GCF_044754785.1). Classification (NCBI taxonomy): domain Bacteria; kingdom Bacillati; phylum Actinomycetota; class Actinomycetes; order Kitasatosporales; family Streptomycetaceae; genus Streptomyces; species Streptomyces sp. NPDC092952. Next base: position 302,627 of record NZ_JBIVPT010000005.1, read on the forward strand.
GACTCGGGGGCGTCCGGGGTGACCGGGACGACGAGGTCCTGCCAGACCCGCTCGGTGATGAACGGGGTGAGCGGGGCCATCAGCCGGGTCACCGTCTCGACGACCTCGTGCAGGGTGCGCAGCGCGGCCTTGTCGCCCTGCCAGAAGCGGCGGCGCGAGCGGCGCACGTACCAGTTGGAGAGGTCGTCGACGAAGGCGGACAGCAGCTTGCCGGCGCGCTGGGTGTCGTACCCCTCCAGGGCCTGCGTGACCTGGTCGACCAGGGTGTTCAGCTCGCTCAGCAGCCAGCGGTCCAGGACCGTGCGGTCCGCCGGGGCCGGGTCGGCCGCGGACGGTGCCCAGCCGGACGTACGGGCGTACAGGGCCTGGAAGGCGACCGTGTTCCAGTAGGTGAGGAGCGTCTTGCGGACGACCTCCTGGATGGTGCCGTGACCGACGCGGCGGGCCGCCCAGGGGGAGCCGCCGGCGGCCATGAACCAGCGCACCGCGTCCGCGCCGTGTTGGTCCATGAGCGGGATGGGCTGGAGGATGTTGCCCAGGTGCTTGGACATCTTCCGGCCGTCCTCGGCGAGGATGTGGCCCAGGCACACCACGTTCTCGTAGCTGGACTTGTCGAAGACCAGGGTGCCGACCGCCATCAGCGTGTAGAACCAGCCGCGGGTCTGGTCGATCGCCTCGGAGATGAACTGCGCCGGGTAGCGCGACTCGAACAGTTCCTTGTTCTTGTACGGGTAGCCCCACTGCGCGAACGGCATCGAGCCCGAGTCGTACCAGGCGTCGATGACCTCCGGGACGCGGTACGCCTCCAGCTGGCAGTTCTCGTGGGAGCAGGTGAACGTGACCTCGTCGATGAACGGGCGGTGCGGGTCCAGCCCCGAGAGGTCGGTGCCGGCCAGCTCGCCCAGCTCGGCGCGGGAGCCCACGCACGTCAGGTGGCCGTCCTCGCAGCGCCAGATCGGCAGCGGGGTGCCCCAGTAGCGGTTGCGGGACAGGGCCCAGTCGACGTTGTTGGTCAGCCAGTCGCCGAAGCGGCCGTGCTTGACCGAGTCCGGGAACCAGTTGGTCTTCTCGTTCTCCTGGAGCAGCCGGTCCTTGACCGCGGTCGTGCGGATGTACCAGGACGGCTGCGCGTAGTAGAGCAGTGCCGTGTGGCAGCGCCAGCAGTGCGGGTAGCTGTGCTCGTACGGGACGTGCCGGAAGAGCCTGCCGCGGGCGTCCAGGTCCTCGGTGAGGATCTCGTCGGCCTTCTTGAAGAAGACCCCGCCGATCAGCGGCAGAGCCTCCTCGAAGGTGCCGTCGGGGCGGACCGGGTTCACCACCGGGAGTCCGTACGCCTTGCAGACCAGGAGGTCGTCGGCGCCGAAGGCGGGGGACTGGTGGACCAGACCCGTACCGTCCTCGGTGGTCACGTACTCGGCGTTGACGACGTAGTGCGCCCCGGCCGGGCTGTTTCCATCGGTTCCCTCGCCGGTGCTCGGGAAGTCGACCAGCTCGAAGGGGCGCTCGTAGGTCCAGCGCTCCATCTCGCGGCCGGTGAAGGTCTCGCCGGTGGTCTCCCAGCCCTCGCCCAGGGCCTTCTCGACGAGCGGCTGGGCGACGACCAGCTTCTCCTCGCCGTTGGTCGCGACGACGTAGGTGACCTCGGGGTGGGCGGCCACGGCGGTGTTGGAGACCAGCGTCCAGGGGGTGGTCGTCCAGACCAGCAGCGAGGCGGTGCCGGCCAGCGGGCCGGAGGTGAGCGGGAAGCGGACGAAGACCGAGGGGTCGACGACCGTCTCGTAGCCCTGGGCCAGCTCGTGGTCGGAGAGGCCGGTGCCGCAGCGGGGGCACCAGGGGGCGACCCGGTGGTCCTGGACCAGCAGGCCCTTGTCGAAGATCTCCTTCAGCGACCACCACACCGACTCGACGTACTCGGGGTCCATCGTGCGGTACGCGTCGTCGAGGTCGACCCAGTAGCCCATCCGGGTCGTGAGCTCGGTGAACGCGTCGGTGTGCCGGGTCACGGACTCGCGGCACCTGGCGTTGAACTCGGCGATGCCGTACGCCTCGATGTCCTTCTTGCCGTTGAAGCCCAGCTCCTTCTCGACCGCGAGCTCGACCGGCAGGCCGTGGCAGTCCCAGCCGGCCTTGCGGGCCACGTGGTAGCCCTGCATGGTGCGGAAGCGGGGGAAGACGTCCTTGAAGACGCGGGCCTCGATGTGGTGGGCGCCCGGCATGCCGTTGGCGGTGGGCGGGCCCTCGTAGAAGACCCACTCGGGGCGGCCCTCGGACTGTTCGAGGCTCTTGGCGAAGACCTTGTTGTCGCGCCAGAAATCGAGCACGGTGTGCTCCAGCGCGGGCAGGTCGACCTGGGCGGGTACCTGGCGGTACTGCGGCGATGTCATGGGCGGACTTCCTCCGGCGGACGTTTTCCACTTCCGTCGGAGGGACGAGGGCCTCGTCGGCTCCCGCGGTACCACCCTCCTTGGCCCCGGGCATGCGCCCGTTGCCCCCTCATTGGGGTCGCGAGGCCGGTTCTACTTGCCGTGCGGCGTTCTTCCGGCGGCTCCGGGTGATCTTCACGACGCGCTCGCCCCCGGGCTTCCACCGTCCCCGGGTCGCTCCTGGCTGCGTACGACGCTACTCGTCCCATCCACGCCTCTCGCTGGCCCCAGTGTACGGGCCCGTACGGGCGGGGGCCGACCGGATTTACCGGGGGCCGGAGCATGACCCGAATGGGCCGGTGCCGGGGTGCGGGGTCCGGCGGGCGGATTACCCGCCGGTGAGCTGGGCACAACGGATGGGGGCGGGACGGATCGAGGGCGTGGGGAGGGGCGGTTCGGCGGCGTGCCCCGTTGCCGCGGCGCTGGGGCCGATTTATCGTCCCAGCACGATTCGCGTGCAAGATCACAATATGTGAAGGGGCCGCGGCCATGGTGGCGAAGAAGACCGCCGCAGAGAAGACGGCGCCGACCGGGTCCACGGGCGCGGCGGCCGGGAGGAAGAGCGCGGCGAAGCGGTCCGCGGCCGGGGAACCGACGGCCCGCGGGGCGGCGGCGAAGAAGGCGGCGGCGAAGAAGAGCACGCCGGGGAAGGCGTCGAAGAAGGCCGCGCCCGCGGCCGAGGAGGCGGCCGCAGCCGCCGGAAAGACGGGAGACCACACGGTGGCAGCCAAGAAGAGCGCGGCCCGGACCCGTACGGCCGGTACGGACACCGCGCCCGTCCCCCCGGCCCGCGGGGTCGTCCCCGGCGAGCTGGCGGTCCGGCCCGGCGAGGACCCCTGGACCCCGGAGGAGGTCGCCGAGGCGCGCGCCGAGCTCAGCAGCGAGGCCCTGCGGCTGCGCAGCGAGCTGGAGGCCGCCGGTGCCGCCCTCGCCGGCCTGATGCGCGACTCCGGCGACGGGGCGGGCGACGACGAGGCGGACACCGGCACCAAGAACATCACCCGCGAGCACGAGATCTCGCTCGCCGCCAACGCCCAGGAGATGCTGGACCAGACCGAGCGGGCCCTGGCCCGGCTCGACGCCGGGACGTACGGCCTCTGCGAGATCTGCGGCAAGCCGATCGGCAAGGCGCGGATGCAGGCGTTCCCGCGGGCCACGCTCTGTGTCGAGGACAAGCAGAAGCAGGAGCGACGCGGCTGATCCGCGGCGGTGTGCCGTACCCTCGTCCTCAGTCAGGAACCTAGGTCGAGGGGCTCACGTGGCAGAGGCGGAGCGCATCATCGGTACGCCGGACATCCCCGATGCTGCGGGGACCGAGGGGGACGGGGACACGGAGCGGTCCGAGGCACGGGCCGGTGAGGCCGCTCCGGCCCGTGGCCGGCGGAAGATCATGGCGCTGGCCGTCGTGGCCGTGCTCGCCTACCTCCTCGATCTGATCAGCAAGATGATCGTGGTCGCCAAGCTGGAGCACCACGAGCCGGTGAAGCTCATCGGCGACTGGCTCCAGCTCACCGCGATCCGCAACTCCGGGGCCGCGTTCAGCATGGGCGAGGCGTACACGATCATCTTCACCTGCATCGCGACGGTGGTGATCATCGTGATCTCCCGGCTCGCCCGCAAGCTCTACAGCCTGCCCTGGGCCATCGCGCTCGGGCTGCTGCTCGGCGGTGCGCTCGGCAACCTCACCGACCGGATCTTCCGGGCGCCGGGCGTCTTCCGGGGCGCGGTCGTGGACTTCATCGCGCCGGCGCACTTCGCCGTGTTCAACCTCGCCGACTCCGCGATCTGCTGCGGCGGCGTCCTGATCGTGATCCTCTCCTTCAAGGGCCTGGACCCCGACGGGACCGTGCACAAGGACTGAGCGGTCCAAGGCATACTCGACAGGTGAGTACGTATCCCGAGGTCCGCACGCTGCCCGTACCCGACGGCCTGGAGGGCGAGCGCGTCGACGCCGCCATCTCCCGCATGTTCGGTTTCTCCCGCACCAAGGCCGCCGAACTGGCGGCCTCGGGGAAGGTGCAGGTGGACGGCGCGGTGGTCGGGAAGTCCGAGCGGGTGCGGGGCGGTGCCTGGCTGGAGGTCGAGATGCCGCAGGCCGCCGCTCCGGTGCAGATCGTCGCCGAGCCCGTCGAGGGCATGGAGATCGTCCACGACGACGACGACATCGTCGTGATCGTGAAGCCGGTCGGCGTCGCGGCCCACCCCAGCCCCGGCTGGACGGGCACGACCGTCATCGGGGGCCTGGCCGCCGCCGGGTACCGGATCTCGACCTCCGGCGCCGCCGAGCGCCAGGGCATCGTCCACCGCCTCGACGTCGGCACCTCCGGCCTGATGGTCGTCGCCAAGTCCGAGCGGGCCTACACCCTGCTGAAGGCGCAGTTCCGCGACCGGGTCGTGGAGAAGAAGTACAACGCGCTGGTGCAGGGCCACCCCGACCCGATGAGCGGCACCATCGACGCCCCCATCGGGCGCCACCCCAACCACGACTACAAGTGGGCCGTCACGGCCGAGGGCAAGCCCTCCGTGACGCACTACGACCTCATCGAGGCCTACCGCTCCGCCAGCCTCCTCGACATCAAGCTGGAGACCGGCCGCACCCACCAGATCCGGGTGCACATGGCCGCCCACCGCCACCCCTGCGTCGGCGACCTCACCTACGGCGCCGACCCGACGATGGCCAAGCGCCTCGGCCTGACCCGGCAGTGGCTGCACGCCGTCCGGCTCGGCTTCGAGCACCCGTCCGACGGGAGCTGGGTCGAGTTCAGCAGCGACTACCCCGCCGACCTCCAGCACGCCCTGGACACCATCGCGGCGGAGAGCCGGTGACCACCGGTCCGGAGCCGTTCACCACGCGTACCGCCGTCGGGGAGCAGGACCTGGCGGCCTGCTTCCAGGTCCGCAAGGAGGTCTTCGTCGGCGAGCAGGAGGTGCCGGAGGAGATCGAGTACGACGCGTACGACGCGGGCGCCCTGCATGTGCTGGCCGTCGCGGCGGACGGCGGTCCGCTGGGCACCGGCCGGCTGCTGCACGGCCCCGCGGCCGTGGCGAGGACCGGTGGAGACCTCGGGGTCGGCTCGCTCGGCAGGCTCGCGGTGATCGGGGCCGCGCGCGGCCTCGGGGTCGGCGCGGCGCTGGTGCGGGCCATCGAGGACGCGGCCCGCGAGCTGGGGCTGGACGCCGTGGACCTGCACGCCCAGACCCACGCCCTCGGCTTCTACGAGCGCCTCGGCTATGTGGCGTACGGCCCCGAGTTCCCGGACGCGGGCATGCCGCACCGGGCGATGCGCCGCAGCCTGCGGGACTGACCGGGCGGCGGCCCGGCCTCTCCCGTGGCCGTACCGCCGACCGCGCGGACATCGGAGGAATGAGGGGCGCGGGGGTGTGAACGAGGGGGGTGTTGTCTGGATTGCCCACCTTGCGTGACAGGCTGTGGTCCCCGTCCGCCGATCACCCGGATCGGCACGCCGCGCTCCGGAAGGCACCCCGTGGACCAAATGGCACTGCTCCTCCTGCTCTTGCTCGGGGCTGTGGTCACGGTCCCACTGGGCCAGCGCCTCGGGCTTCCCGCACCGGTGCTGATGACGCTCTTCGGGGTCGGGCTGGCCTTCCTCAGCTTCGTGCCGAACGTGGACATCCCGCCGGAGATCATTCTTCCGGCGCTGCTGCCGCCCCTGCTCTACGCCTCGGTGCAGCGGACGTCCTGGCGGCAGTTCGCCGCCAATAAACGCCCGATCTTTCTACTGGCCGTGGCGCTGGTCTTCGTCACCACCGCGGCCGTCGCCGCCGTCGCCAACGCGATAGTCCCCGGGCTGCCCATCGCGGCCGCCGTGGCGCTCGGTGCGCTCGTCGCCCCGCCCGACCCGATCGCCGCGACGGCCGTCGCCGGTTCGGTCGGGCTGCCGCGCCGGCTCGTCTCCATCCTGGAGGGCGAGGGGCTGTTCAACGACGTCACCGCGATCGTGCTCTACCACGTGGCGATCGCCGCGGCGGTGAGCGGGAGCTTCTCGCTGCCGGAAGCCTTCGGGCTGCTGATCCTCTCCGCCGTGGTGGCCGTGGTGGTGGGGCTGGTGCTCGGCTGGCTGACCATCAAGCTGATGGGGATCCTGGGCGATGCCACGCTCCAGGTCGGCCTCACGCTGCTGGTGCCGTTCGTGAGCTACGTCCTCGCCGAGGAGCTGATGGGCTCGGGCGTGCTCGCCGTCCTCACCACCGCGCTCTTCCTCGCCGAGCACACCGCCGACGCCGACGACGTCCTCGGGCGGCTCACCGGCCGTACCTTCTGGGAGATCGTCGACACCCTGGTCACCGGTATCGCCTTCGGGCTGATCGGTCTCGAACTGCACAACGTCTTCGGGACGGCCGACGGCCGCGAGCTGGAGATGCTGGGCTGGGGGCTCGCGGTGGTCGTGGTGGTCGTCGGCGTACGGCTGCTGTACCTGCTGCCCGCCACCTGGCTCGCCAAGCGGCTGCACACCCGGCGCGACGTCAGCGAGGAGATCCCCACCAGCTGGCGGGAGACCGTCGTCATGTGGTGGTCCGGGATGCGCGGGGTGGCCTCGGTCGCGCTGGCCCTGGCGATCCCGCTGACGACCGACGACGGGAAGCCGTTCCCGGGCCGCGACGAGATCGTCTTCATCGCCTTCGCCGTGATCATGGCCACCCTCGTCGTCCAGGGGCTCAGTCTGCCCTGGCTGGTCCGCAAGCTCCGGGTCAAGGCCGACACCGACGCCGAGGAGGCGCTGGAGAAGGAGCTGGCGATCCGCGCCGCCAAGGCCGCCAAGCAGCGCCTGAAGGAGATCCAGGAGGTCGAGGAGTTCCCGGACGAGGTCACCGAGCGGCTCCAGCGGCTCGCGTACGACGTGGGGGCTCGGATCAGCCCCGACATGGTCGACGACGAGCGGCGCGAGGCCTACGCCCAGCGCGCCGAACGCTTCCGGGCGATCAGCCGGGTCCAGCGGGAGATGATGTCGGCCGCCCGCCACGCGGTGCTCTCGGCCCGCAACGAGGCGGGATCGGACCCGGAGGTCGTCGACCGGGTGCTGCGGCAGCTGGACGTCCGCAGCCTGCGCTGATCCGGGCGGCTGGCACCATGGACCCCATGAACATCATCCTTTTCCACTCGACGTACGGGCTGCGCCCCGCGGTGCACGCGGCGGCCGACCGGCTGCGCGCCGCCGGACACGAGGTGCAGGTGCCCGACCTGTTCGAGGGGCGCACCTTCGACACCGCCGAGGAGGGGCTGGCCTTCAAGGAAGAGGTGGGCAAGGACGAGCTGCTGAGGCGGGCCGTGCTGGCCGCCGCGCCCTACTCCGACCGGGGCCTGGTCTACGCGGGCTTCTCCTTCGGCGCCTCGACCGCGCAGACCCTGGCGCTCGGCGACGAGAAGGCGCGCGGTCTGCTGATGTTCCACGGCACCTCGGACATCGCCGAGAACGCCTCGGTGGACGAGCTGCCCGTACAGCTGCACGTCGCGGACCCGGACCCGTTCGAGACGCACGACTGGCTGAACTCCTGGTACCTCGGGATGCAGCGGACCGGCGCCGACGTCGAGATCTACCGCTACCCGGGCGCCGGCCACCTCTTCACCGATCCCGAACTCCCGGACTTCGACCAGGCGTCGGCCGAGCTGGCCTGGAAGGTCGGGCTCGGCTTCCTCGCCACGCTGTAGACGGCGGAAGGGCCCCGCGGTGTCGCGGGGCCCTTCGTGCCGTACGTCGCGGGGATCAGCCGCGGTAGGCGGTCCAGCTGTCGCTCATCCGCTGGACCTGGCCCGGGGTGAACTGGGTCATGCACGAGTCGTAGGTGTAGTCCATGAAGTTGTGGATCGGGTCGAGCCCGGTCTTGGTGGTGCAGGAGTCGCGGCCGGTGGGGCACTCGTACGCGGGGCTCGCCTCGGCCGGGGTGTCGGCCACGTAGTCGCCGTTGCCGTTGCAACCGCCCTGGAAGGTGTGGTAGAGCCCCATCCAGTGGCCGACCTCGTGGGTGGCGGTGTCGCCCTCGTTGTAGTTGGTGGCGGAGCCGCCGGGCAGCGAGGCGTCGAGGATCACCACCCCGTCGTTCGAGGGGCTGGACTTGTAGGAGCTGGGGAAGGTGGCCCAGCCCAGCAGTCCGCCGCCGAGGTTGGCGGTGTAGATGTTGAGCGCGTTCGCCCCGCCCTTGCGCAGCGCGGACTTCATGGACTTCTCGGTGGAGGTGTCCGGGGAGACGTTGTACCAGGTGCTGTTGTCCGTGTAGTCCGTGCCGGCCAGCGTGAACTGGAAACCGGTGCCGGTGTTGCCCGAGCCCTGTCCGGCGTAGGCGGCGTTCAGCACGTTCATCTGGTTGTTGATCGCGGACGCGCTGAGCTTTCCGGTCGTCCCGGAGTGGATGACGTGGAAGTAGACCGGGATGGTCGCGCCCGCGGCGAGCGTGGGGCCGCTCGTCCGGCGCTCCGCGAGTCTCTGCTTCAGCTGCGTCTCCATGGCCTTGGCGCGGGCCGGGGTGACCTCGTTGGGGTCGGCGGCGTGCGCCTTGCCCGAGGGGCGGGCCTCGCGCGCCGTGGCTCTCGTGCCCGTGCTCGCGGTGTCCGCGCACTTCTGGGCGGCGGAGGTGCGGGCGGCCGTCGGGGCCGCGGAGGCGGAGGCGCCGGACGGGGCGGTGAGCGGTGCCAGGGCCAGGGTTCCGGCCAGGGCGGCGGTGCCGATCATCCGGTTTCGCATGAGCGGCGATATACGGCCGAGAGCGCGCACGGGGACTCCTCGTGGGTGCGGGGGGAGAGGCGGGCCCTCGCCCGCCACCAGGAGGTTACGTGTCCATGTCATTCCTGGAAGAGAAATGATCAAGCCCGATCCGGCACGTGTCAAAGGGGTGGAACCGGGGCGAATCTTTCCGGTGGTTCCGGAGTTTGAGACGGCGGTGTGTGCGCGGGAGTCACCCCGGCGGGCAGTGTGTCCCCTTTGGGGTCCGGAACACGCCACCCGCCGTAGTGATGTGATGAACCGTCAGTCAACGACGGGATGGCCGAAAACGGCCTCTCAGAGCACCGGGCTGTTCACCCGCTCGACCTTCTGCGTCCCGTTGAGCGTCCGGTACGAGCGCGTCCACTTGGCGGTGGCGTCCCGCTTCGTCCGGTCGGAGACGGCGTAGTAGTCCATCTGGGAGCGCTCGGCGGTCACGTCGAGGACCCCGTAGCCGTGCGAGTCCATGTCGACCCACTTCACATGGCGGTTGGCGGCCTTGACCGCGGCGGCCGCGACCAGCGAGACGGTCTGCGGCGCCACGTGCAGGATGTCGTCGATGTTGTCCGAGGTCACCGACGTCACCACGAACTCGGTGGCGGCCGAGGCGGAGAGCGGGTACGTCGCCGCCTTCACCGGCACGTCGTTGGCCCACGCCATGTGGATGTCACCGGTCAGGAAGACCGTGTTGGTGATCGACCGGTCCCGCAGGTGGGCGATCAGCTCCTTGCGGTCGTCGGTGTAGCCGTCCCACTGGTCGACGTTGACGGCGAGCCCCTCCTGCGGCAGGCCGAGCAGCTTGGCCAGCGGTGCCAGCAGCTCCGCGGGCACGGAGCCGAAGGCGACCGGCGAGATCATCACCGACGTGCCGACCAGCTTCCAGGCCGCGTCCGACGCGGCCAGCCCCGACTTCAGCCAGTCCAGCTGCGCCCGGCCGGTGATCGTGCGCTCCGGGTCGTCGACCGCGCCGCTGCCGATCGACGCCTGCTGGGAGCGGAAGCTGCGCAGGTCCAGGAGGTGCAGCTCGGCGAGCCTGCCGAAGCGCAGCCGCCGGTAGACGGTGCCCTCGGTGGAGGCGCGGACCGGCATCCACTCGAAGTACGCCTGCTTGGCGGCGGCCACCCGGTCCGCCCAGGCGCCCTCCGTCTCCGGGGTGTGGTTCTCGGCCCCGCCCGACCAGGCGTCGTTGGCGAACTCGTGGTCGTCCCAGATCGCGATGACCGGGTGGACCGCGTGCAGCTCCTGGAGGTCGGCGTCCGTCTTGTACGTGGCGTGCCGGAGCCGGTAGTCGGCGAGGGTGAGGATCTCGTGCCTCGGCTCGTGCGGCCGCACGGTGTACTTCGCCGCCGGGTACCCGCCGGAGGCGTACTCGTAGATGTAGTCGCCGAGGTGGAGGACCGCGTCGAGGTCCGCGCGGGCGGCGAGGTGGCGGTACGGGGAGAAGTAGCCGGCCTCCCAGTTGGCGCAGGAGACCACGCCGAACCGCACCCCGGGCGTCGCGGCGCCGGCCGCCGGGGCCGTCCGGGTGCGGCCCACGGGGGAGAGGACGGTGCCCACCGCGAAGCGGTAGTAGTACGTGCTTGCCGGGGCGAGCCCCCGCACGTCCGCCTTCACGGTGTGGTCGTGGGCGGCGCTCGCGGTGGCCGTTCCGCGGGCCACGACGGTACGGAACTCCTTGTCCTGGGCGATCTCCCAGTCCACCCGCACGTCGGGGCCGTTGCCCGAGCCGGGGACCGCCGTCGCGTCCGGCGTCACCCGGGTCCAGAGCAGGATGCCGTCGGGCAGCGGGTCGCCGGAGGCGACGCCGTGCAGGAAGGCGGAATCGTCGGCGGAGGCGTGCGCGGTGGCCGCCGAGACGAGCGGGGCGGCGAGCACGGCGCCGGCCGCGGCGGCCTTGACGACCGTGCGGCGGCGCGGGGCGTGGGGGCCGGAACGGTCCGGCCGGGCGTCTGAAGGTATGCGACTGGTCACGGGCGATCAGACTACTGACTAGTACGCTCAAAGAGCGGGTGAATCCGAAGAGTTCACCCGCTCTTTCGTGAAGCGTCCCTCCGCTCCCGCGCGTCGCGTCAGCCCTTCAGGGCCTTGTCGACGGCGGCGTTCCAGTCCTCGACGGTCATCGGCGCGTTCTTGTTGTCCGGGCCGGTGACCTTCTTGCCGTCCATGACGAAGGACGGGGTGCCTTCGATGTCGTACTTGTTGTCGTTGAAGTTCTTCGACATCTCGATCGCCCAGCGATCGAAGGTGCCGTCCTTGACGTCCTTCTGGAACGTCTTGTTGTTCTTGAGCTCGGAGACGGTGTCCGCGATCTCGATGAGGTAAGAGTCGTTCTTGAACTTGTCGTCCGTCTCCTCGGGGTGGTACTTCGCCGAGTAGAGGGCCTCCTTGTAGGAGGCGAAGGCGTCCTTGGAGACGTTGAGGGCGGCGCCGAGCGCGCTGAGCGCGTTGCGGGAGCCCTCGCCGGGGAGGTTGGTGTCGAGGAAGGTGGCACCCACGTACTGGATCTTGTACTTGCCGTCCTTCAGGTCCTTCGTGATCGTCGGGCCGATCGTCTGCTCGAACGTGGCGCAGATGGGGCAGCGCGGGTCCTCGTACGCGATGATCGTCTTCTTGGCGGTCTCCTCGCCGAGGGTGACCGTCGTGTGGTTCTTGCCGGTGGTGTTCTTGGGGGCCACCAGTGCCTTGTCCTTCGCGGCCTCCCACTGGGAGGGCTTGAGGCTCTGCATCACCAGGTAGCCGGCGCCGCCGGCTATCGCCAGGACGGCGACGATCGAACCGGCGACTATGGCCTGCCGCCGGGTCTTGTCCCGCTTGGCCTGGCGCTCGCGTTCGGCGCGCAGCCGCTCACGGGCCGCGGTCTTCGCCTGCTGAGTGTTGCGCTTGCTCATGATGGATCGACTCTCCGTGGATCTGGTGAAGGGATGGGACTGCCGTGCTCGGGGTCAGTGGACCGGGCAGGGCGGTCCGCGCAGACCGACGGAGTACGCGAGGACGCGGCCGCGCAGGACCGGCGTGCGCGGTGCCGGGCGCGGGCGGAGACGGGCGGGCTCCCGGCGGGCCGTGACCGCGGCGACGGCGATCAGCAGCGGCCGGAACGTGGCGGCGGCCACCGCGCGCAGCAGCCGGGCCAGCGCCACCTCGCCGCGCCACAGCCAGGCCGCCGCGAGGAGCCCGACCGAGACGTGTGCGGCGAGCAGCAGCCAGGGGGTCGCCGACGCGGAGCCGGCACCGGGTGAGGCGACATGCGTCAACGGCGTGCCGAGCGGTTCGCCGCCGCAGATCAGGTCCCAGCCCATGGACCGCAACGACCCCGCCACGGGCCCGCCCGCCGGGCCGTAGCAGGCGTGCTGGCCGCTGGTGAACACCGTGTCCGCCGCGAGTTCGAGCGGGACGAGCAGCGCGGCGATGGGCCAGAAGCCCCGCTCGCGCCCGCCCGCCAGGGCGAAGGCCAGCAGGAAGACGGCCACGCCGATCGGCACGATCAGCGACAGGGGCAGCGGCGCCGAGGAGAGCAGGACGTGGGCGCCCGTGGACAGCGTCAGGCACAGCGCGGTGAAGAGCGCTGCCCGTGCCGCCCGGAGGCCGGTCGTCTGCGTGTCCATCGCGGCAATTCTGCCATGCCGGTTCCCGGAGGACAGAGGGCCCGGCGGTAGCGATTCAGTTGCCCGGATCGTGGCTGAAATCGCCGAAATTACCGATGTCTGGGAAGTGTGAAGTCGCGGCGCGTCCGGGGTGGTGCCGACGCGTGGGAGACGCGGATCGAAACCGTGTGAATTACGGTGTGAATCAAGGATGCGAAAACGGAAAAGGCCCGCCTTTGTTCAGGCGGACCTTTTCCGGAAACGGGTCAGCAAATCTTTACGGAACCGGATTCCAGGGTCAGGTTCTTGGAGTAGATCCAGCCCTTCGTCTCGCCGCCGGCCAGACGTCCGTACACCCAGAGGTTCCCGTACTTGTTGTAGACGCCGCACCAGGCGTAGAACGTGGTGCCGGGCGCCACGGAAAGGGTCTGGGTACACGTTTCGGCAGGTCCGTTGCGCAGGTGGCCGACCACGACCTTGTGCACGGCGTCGGAGTTGTTGTGGCCGACGCTCCCGCAGCCGTAGCCCGCGGCGCTCGCGGACGACGCGGTACCGATGGTGAAGCCCCCCAGGATCGCGGTCGTGGCGGCTATCGAAACCAGAGTCTTCTTGACGTTCATATCCCCCACCGATTTCCTTCACTATTTCGGAACGAGGGGATGCTAACGCCCCCCGGGGGGTGGGGCAATGGGTTAACGGTCGCGGGCGGGAATCAGGATCCAGGAAAATCGCCATATTCCCGAGGGGGATGGTGCGGGGTGTCGTGTTTTGTCGCGGTGACCTCCATCACGGCGACCGTGTGTGACCGTGGTCGGCGAGCCCCCTCGCCCACGCGCCCGGAGACGTAGACTTCCACGCTGTCCCCCCACCCAGCCGTCGTCCGTTCTTCCGGAGGAACAGCGCCGTGACCAAGCCGCCCTTCACGCACCTGCACGTCCACACCCAGTACTCGCTGCTGGACGGTGCGGCGCGGCTCAAGGACATGTTCGCCGCCTGCAACGAGATGGGCATGTCCCACATCGCGATGACGGACCACGGCAACCTGCACGGGGCCTACGACTTCTTCCACTCGGCGCAGAAGGCGGGCGTGACGCCCATCATCGGCATCGAGGCGTACGTCGCCCCCGAGTCCCGCAAGCACAAGCGGAAGATCCAGTGGGGCCAGCCGCACCAGAAGCGCGACGACGTCTCCGGTTCGGGCGGTTACACCCACAAGACGATCTGGGCGTCGAACGCGACCGGGCTGCACAACCTCTTCAAGCTGTCCTCGGACGCGTACGCCGAGGGCTGGCTCCAGAAGTGGCCGCGGATGGACAAGGAGACCATCGCCCAGTGGTCCGAGGGGCTGATCGCCTCCACCGGCTGCCCCTCCGGCGAGGTGCAGACCCGGCTGCGGCTCGGCCAGTTCGACGAGGCGGTCCAGGCCGCCTCCGACTACAAGGACATCTTCGGCGAGGGCAAGTACTTCCTGGAGCTGATGGACCACGGCATCGAGATCGAGCGCCGGGTCCGCGACGGGCTCCTCGAAATCGGCAAGAAGCTCAACATCCCGCCGCTGGTGACCAACGACTCGCACTACACCTACGCGCACGAGGCCACCGCGCACGACGCCCTGCTCTGCATCCAGACCGGCAAGAACCTCTCCGACCCCGACCGCTTCCGCTTCGACGGCACCGGCTACTACCTCAAGACCGCCGACGAGATGTACGCCGTCGACTCCTCCGACGCCTGGCAGGAGGGCTGCCGCAACACCCTGCTGGTCGCCGAGCAGATCGACACCTCCGGGATGTTCGAGAAGCGCGACCTGATGCCGAAGTTCGACATCCCGGACGGCTACACGGAGATCACCTGGTTCCAGGAGGAGGTCCGGGTCGGCATGGACCGCCGCTTCCCGGGCGGCGTCCCCGAGGACCGGCAGAAGCAGGTCGAGTACGAGATGGACATCATCATCCAGATGGGGTTCCCGGGGTACTTCCTGGTCGTCGCCGACTTCATCATGTGGGCCAAGAACAACGGCATCGCCGTCGGCCCCGGCCGGGGCTCCGCGGCCGGTTCGATCGTGGCGTACGCGATGGGCATCACCGACCTCGACCCGATCGAGCACGGGCTGATCTTCGAGCGGTTCCTCAACCCCGAGCGCGTCTCCATGCCCGACGTCGACATCGACTTCGACGAGCGTCGGCGCGTCGAAGTGATCAGGTACGTGACGGAGAAGTACGGCGCCGACAAGGTCGCCATGATCGGCACGTACGGAAAGATCAAGGCGAAGAACGCCATCAAGGACTCCGCCCGCGTCCTCGGCTACCCGTACGCGATGGGCGACCGGCTCACCAAGGCCATGCCCGCCGACGTCCTCGGCAAGGGCATCGACCTCAACGGCATCACCGACCCCAAGCACCCCCGCTACAGCGAGGCGGGCGAGATCCGGGGGATGTACGAGAACGAGCCGGACGTCAAGAAGGTCATCGACACCGCCAAGGGCGTCGAGGGCCTGGTCCGCCAGATGGGCGTGCACGCCGCCGGCGTCATCATGTCCAGCGAGCCGATCGTGGACCACGCCCCGATCTGGGTGCGGCACACCGACGGCGTCACCATCACCCAGTGGGACTACCCGCAGTGCGAGTCGCTCGGCCTGCTGAAGATGGACTTCCTGGGCCTGCGCAACCTCACGATCATGGACGACGCCGTGAAGATGGTGGAGTCCAACAAGCACGTCAAGCTGGACCTGCTGGCCCTCCCGCTGGACGACCCCAAGACCTACGAGATGCTCTGCCGCGGCGACACGCTCGGCGTGTTCCAGTTCGACGGCGGGCCGATGCGCTCCCTGCTGCGCCAGATGCAGCCCGACAACTTCGAGGACATCTCCGCCGTCTCGGCCCTCTACCGGCCGGGCCCGATGGGCATGAACTCGCACACGAACTATGCCGAGCGCAAGAACGGCCGCCAGGAGATCACCCCGATCCACCCGGAGCTGGAGGAGCCCCTCAAGGAGGTCCTCGGCCTCACCTACGGCCTGATCGTGTACCAGGAGCAGGTGCAGAAGGCCGCCCAGATCGTCGCCGGCTACTCCCTCGGCGAGGCCGACATCCTCCGCCGCGTGATGGGCAAGAAGAAGCCCGAGGAGCTGGCGAAGAACTTCGTCCTCTTCGAGGCGGGCGCCAAGGAGAAGGGCTTCTCCGACGCGGCGATCAAGGCGCTGTGGGACGTGCTGGTGCCGTTCGCCGGGTACGCCTTCAACAAGGCGCACTCCTCCGCGTACGGCCTGGTCACCTACTGGACCGCGTACCTCAAGGCGAACTACCCCGCCGAGTACATGGCGGCGCTGCTCACCTCGGTCAAGGACGACAAGGACAAGTCGGCCGTCTACCTCAACGAGTGCCGGCGCATGGGCATCAAGGTGCTCCCGCCCAACGTCAACGAGTCGCTGTCGAACTTCGCGGCCCAGGGCGACGACGTGATCCTCTTCGGCCTCACCGCCGTGCGCAACGTCGGCCAGAACGTCGTCGACTCGATCATCCGGTGCCGCAAGGCGAAGGGGAAGTACAGCTCCTTCCCCGACTTCCTGGACAAGGTCGAGGCGGTCGTCTGCAACAAGCGCACCGTCGAGTCCCTGATCAAGGCCGGCGCCTTCGACGAGATGGGCCACACCCGCAAGGGCCTGGTCGCCCACCACGAGCCGATGATCGACAACGTGGTGCAGGTCAAGCGCAAGGAGGCCGAGGGGCAGTTCGACCTCTTCGGCGGCATGGGCGAGGAGGAGAGCGACGAGCCGGGCTTCGGGCTCGACGTGGAGTTCTCCGACGTCGAGTGGGAGAAGGCCTACCTGCTCGCCCAGGAGCGCGAGATGCTCGGCCTGTACGTCTCCGACCACCCGCTCTTCGGCCTGGAGCACGTGCTCTCGGACAAGGCCGACGCCTCGATCTCCCAGCTGACCGGCGGCGAGCACGGCGACGGCGCCGTCGTCACCGTCGGCGGCATCATCTCCGGCCTCCAGCGCAAGATGACCAAGCAGGGCAACGCCTGGGCCATCGCCACCGTCGAGGACCTGGCCGGTTCCATCGAGTGCATGTTCTTCCCGGCCACCTACCAGCTGGTCTCCACCCAGCTCGTCGAGGACACCGTCGTCTTCGTCAAGGGCCGCCTGGACAAGCGGGAGGACGTGCCCCGCCTCGTCGCCATGGAGATGCAGGTCCCCGACATCTCCAACGCGGGCACCAACGCCCCCGTGGTGCTGACCATCCCCACCGTCAAGATCACCCCGCCCATGGTCAGCCGCCTCGGCGAGGTCCTCGCCAGCCACCGGGGCGACACCGAGGTACGGATCAGGCTCCAGGGCCCCCGCACGACCACGGTGCTCCGGCTCGACCGGCACCGGGTCAAGGCCGACCCGGCCCTCTACGGTGACCTGAAGGTGCTGCTCGGTCCCTCCTGCCTGGCGGGCTGACCGGACCGCGGACACGACGAGGGGGCGCCCCGCGAAAGCGGTGCGCCCCCTCGTGCCAACCGGCCCGTCACCGGGCCGACGGCGCCCGGGTCAGTTGTGCCCGAAGCGCCGCTGGTGCTTACGCGCAACATCGGCAGGGCTGCCCTGGGCCTGCGACTGAGGCTGTATCTGCGACTCGTAGCCGGTCGTACGCGCCTCTTCCGTACCGCGCTGCGGACCCGCCGCGCGGTTCTGCTGGCCGCCCTGCTTGCGGTTCTTGTTCTTGGCCATGGTCTTCCTCCTGTGGGGACTCTCGGGGCCAGGACCGCGTTCAGATTCACATGGCGGTACAAACCGTGCATGTTGGATCATTACCGTGCGTAGCGGGGGTAGGAGACGCGTCGTTCTTCCGTTCCGCCACGCCGATGATCGAGTTCCGGACGTCAAGCCCCGCACGGTCGGGCAGACTCGGAGCAAACCCATGGCAAGGACCGCACCCGAACTTCTGGAAGAGGGTGGATCGCGTGGACCGTTGCGTCGTCCTGGTGGACGCCGGTTATCTGCTGGGCGCGGCCGCGAGCCTGCTGGCCGGGGAACCCGCCCGGTCCCGCATCACGGTCGACCACACGGCCCTCGTCCGGGGGCTGCGCGAGCGGGCCGAGGCCGACACGCAGCAGCCGCTGCTGCGGATCTACTGGTTCGACGGCGCCCCCGACCGGGTGCCGCAGCCCGAGCACCGCAGGCTGCGCGTGATGCCCCGGGTGACCGTCCGGCTCGGCGCGCTGACCCGCAGCGACGGGCGCTGGGCGCAGAAGGGCGTCGACGCCGCGATGCACGCCGAGCTCACCGAACTGGCCCGGAACCGGGCCTGCTCCGACGTGGTGCTGGTGACCGGCGACGGGGACCTGCTGCCCGGACTGATGTCCGCCAAGGAGCACGGCGTCGCCGTCCACCTGTGGGCCGTCCAGGCCGCAGACGGCGACTACAACCAGTCCGAGGACCTGGTGGCCGAGGCCGACGAACGCCGGGTCCTCGACCGGGCCTGGATCACCCAGGCCGTACGCGCCAAGGAGACCGGCGGCATCTGCGCCCCGCCGCCCGCCCCCCGCCCGGAGATCGCCGCGATCCTCTCCGCGCCGCTCCCCGAGGCCGCCCTCGCCGCCTCCGCCGAGCGGGCCTCCGAGGCCCGGGCCGCCGCGGCCAACGGCACCGCCGCTCCGCCCGAGGAGGCCGCCGCCCCCGACCGGCCGGTGCCCGGCGGCCGTGCCGTACCCACCCCCAAGGACCTGGCGGGCAGCCTGCGCGGCCCGGTTCCCGCCGTCCCGTCCGAACGGCAGCTCCCGCAGCCCACCCAGGCCGGTGCCACCCTGCGCTGGTCCTCCGACAAGAGCTGGACGGACCGCGGCGGCCCCCTGGGCGAGCCCGCAGAGACCGCCTCGCTGCCCACGCTCGCCCAGCTCACCAGCGCCGAGCAGCGCTGGGCGGACCGCGAGGAGGACATCACCACCGTCGGCGGCGACCCCTTCGAGGTCGGCCAGGTCTTCGCCCGCCGCTGGATGGAACGGCTCCCGGAGACCGCCCACCTCCAGCAGCTGTCCACCATGTACCCGCGCATCCCGCACCGCATCGACGGCGAGCTGCTGCGGTACGCGGCCCGGTTCGGCCTGCTCGCCCACAAGGACGACCAGATCGACGAGCACGACCGCTACGCGATCCGGGCGGGATTCTGGCGGGAGATCGACGTGCGCGCCGCCGCCGAGCACACCCCCGCCGCCGAGCGGACCGGCCCGCCCGCGGGCTGACGGCCGGGCCGCCCGACCGCCGCCGACCCGCTCCCCGGCACCCGCCCGGCCCGGCCCCGGGCGCGGCCGGGGGCGTCCGACCCCGTACCCTCGTACCTCGTGAGTACGGGCACAGCACAGGCGCAGCAGGCGGCCGGAACCGTGTGCGCGGTGCGTGATCTGGTCAAGACCTATCCCGCCGCGCGCGGCCGCCGGGGCACACCGGCCACCCCCGAGGTGCGGGCCACCGACGGGATCAGCCTGGACATCCGGCGCGGTGAGATCTTCGGCCTCCTCGGCCCCAACGGCGCCGGCAAGTCAACCCTGGTACGCCAGCTCACCGGACTGATGCGCCCCGATTCCGGCACCGTCACGGTGCTGGGCCACGACCTGGTCCGCCACCCCGACCGGGCCGCCCGGCTGATCGGCTACCTCGGGCAGGAGTCCACCGCGCTGGACGAGCTGACCGTCGCGCTCGCCGCCGAGACCACCGGGCGGCTGCGCGGCCTCGCCGCGGCGGACGCCCGCGCCGAGCGCGACGCCGTCCTCGACGAGCTGGGGCTCACCGGGATCGCGGGGCGCCCCCTGAAGAAGCTCTCCGGCGGGCAGCGGCGGCTCGCCTGCTTCGCCGCGGCCCTGGTCGGCGAGCGGCCCGTCCTGGTGCTGGACGAGCCGACGACCGGCATGGACCCGGTGGCGCGGCGCGCCGTCTGGGCGGCGGTGGACCGGCGCCGGGCCGAGCGCGGCGCCACGGTGCTGCTCGTCACCCACAACGTCATCGAGGCCGAGACGGTCCTCGACCGGGTCGCCGTGATCGACCACGGCCGGGTCATCGCCTGCGACACCCCGGCCGGGCTGAAGGAACGCGTCGCGGGCGAGGTCCGCGTCGAGCTGGTGTGGCGGGAGCGGGCGCCGCTGGACGTGCCCGAGGTCGCCGCGCTGCGTCCCCTCGCCGAGGAGTCCGGGCGGCGCTGGGTGCTCCGGCTCGGTCCCGACCGGGCGCGGGCGGCGGTCGCCGCGGTGACCGGCTCCACCGCCTTCGCCGCCCTCGACGACTTCGCCGTGGCCACGCCCAGCCTGGAGGACGTCTACCTCGCGCTCGGCGGGGACACCACCGCGGGGCTGGTGAAGGCATGACCGGCGGGACCACCGGGCGCGTACGCGCGGCCGGGCAGCGAGCGAACAGGAGCAGCACCAGGTGACGAGCATCGTGCCCGCGGACGCGGTGACCGGGCCGGCCCGGACCGGCCCGGACGACCGCCCGGCCCACGGCGGGGAGCCCGCGCCGCTCGCGCCCCGGGCCCGGCTGTTCCCCGCGCTCGCGGCCGTCTACCGCGCCCAGCTCTCCCGGGCCAGGGTCGCCCGGATCCCGCTGCTCTTCGTCGCGACGTTCCAGTCGGTCGGGATCATGGTCCTGATGCGCGGGGTGGTCGACGGGGAGGCGGAGTCCCGGGCCGTCGTGGCCGGGTCGGCCGTGCTGGTGGTCGCCTTCGTCGCGCTCAACCTGCTCGCCCAGTACTTCGGGCAGCTGCGGGCCGGCGGCGGCCTCGACCACTACGCCACCCTGCCGGTGCCGCCGGCCGCGGTGGTGCTCGGGGCGGCCGGGGCGTACGCCTCCTTCACGGTGCCCGGCACGATCGTCACGGCGGTCGCCGGCAGTGTCCTCTTCGGGCTGCCGCTGGCCCATCTGTGGGTGCTGGTCGCCGTGATCCCGCTCGCCGGGGCGGCGCTGGCCGGGCTGGGCGCGGCGCTGGGGCTGCTGGCGCCCCGGCAGGAGCTGGCCACGCTCCTGGGCCAGCTGGGCATGTCGGCGGCGCTGCTGCTCGGGGTGCTCCCGGCGGACCGGCTGCCCGCACCGGTCGGCTGGGCGCGCGACCTGCTGCCCTCGACGTACGGGGTGGAGGCGCTCGCGCGGTCCTTCGACGCCCGGCCCGACTGGGCGGTCGTCGTGCTGGACCTCGCCGTCTGCGCCGTCGTCGGGGTCCTCTCGCTGGCCGTGGCGACCTGGGCGTACCGCAGGGCGGCGGTCCGGTGAGGCGCGGCAGAGGGACGCCTGGCACGATGGCACGGTGACCGCACCCCTGACGCCGCCTCACCAGCCCTCGCCGAACGACCCCTGGCAGACCCCGCCGTACGGGGGCGGCCCCGGGGGATCCCACCTGGCCGGGACGGGCTACCCGAACGCGCCCGGGGAGAAGGGGCTCGCCCAGGAGCTGGGGCAGGCGGCGGTCGTGGCCCTGCTCGTCACCGTCCTCGGCGCGGCGTTCGGGCTGCTCTGGCTGTGGCTGGCGCCCCGGGTCCCGCTGATCTCGGACAGCACCGCCGTCTTCCTGAACGACAGCGAGGGCGAGGAGGCGATCGGCGCCGACGGCACGTTCGTGCTGCTGGGGCTCGCCTTCGGGGCGGTCTCCGCGGCCCTGGTCTTCTGGTTCCGGCGCAGCGGCGGCATCGCGCTGGTGGTGGGGCTCGCGGTGGGCGGTCTGCTCGGTTCGCTGCTGGCCTGGCGGCTGGGGGTGGCGCTCGGGCCGACCTCGGACGTGGTCGCGCACGCGCGGGCGGTCGGCAAGGGCGTGGTCTTCGACGCGCCGCTCGAACTGCGGTCGAAGGTGGCGCTGCTGGCGGCGCCGGTGGGCGCGATGGCGGTCCACCTCGGGCTGACCGGGCTCTTCGGGCCGCGCGACCCGGAGCCGGAGTGGGGTGGGTTCCCGGGCGGGCCCGCGCCGTGGCCCCCGGCGCCCGGGACGCCCGCGGCGCCCGGCGCCCCCGTGGACGGCCGGACGCCGCAGGGCCCCGCGCAGCCGTAGGGCGGGTCCGGCGGATCACGACCGGGGTCGGGCGCCTCGCGGCGCGGCTCCTTCCCCGGGATCCCCACCCCGTTCGAGCAGCAGAAGACCCCCGGGGAGAACGCTCCGGCGCCCTGCGACGCGCCGCACCGGGCACCGCGCCCCGCCCGCCCCGGCCCGCCGGACAGACCCTGCGGCTCAGTCCCCCCGGCCGATCTCCGCGAACACCGCCCCCGTCAGCGACGCCAGGTCCTCGGGGGCGAGTTCGACCTCCAGCCCGCGGCGGCCCGCCGAGACGCAGATCGTCCCGTGGTCGCGCGCCGAGGCGTCCAGCACCGTGCGCAGCCGCTTGCGCTGGCCCAGCGGGGAG
The DNA here is from genome assembly GCF_044754785.1 of Streptomyces sp. NPDC092952. NCBI lineage: Bacteria > Bacillati > Actinomycetota > Actinomycetes > Kitasatosporales > Streptomycetaceae > Streptomyces > Streptomyces sp. NPDC092952. Next base: position 324,704 of record NZ_JBIVPT010000005.1, read on the forward strand.
ATGCCGCCCCGTACGTAGCCGGTGGTGCGCTCGGCGGCGGCCGGGTCGGCCATGGCGGCCCGCTTGCCGCCCACCGCGGCGGCCAGCGCCTTCAGGTCCAGCGTGCCGGCCACCGGGACGACCGCCACGGTCAGCGCGCCGTCGACCTCCGCGACCAGCGTCTTGAAGACCCGGTCGGGGGAGACGCCCAGGGCCTCGGCCGCCTCCTCTCCGTAGGAGGCGGCGGCCGGGTCGTGCTCGTAGGAGCGGACGGTGAACGGGGTGCCGGACGCGGTCAGGGCGACCGTCGCCGGGGTGCCGCCGGACTGCTGCTGCTTCTTCGGCTTCTTCGCCACGGGGAGACGTCCTCGGATCAGTTGAGGTGGGTCGGGGCGCGCGTCAGGTCCACCGCGGGCAGGGACGGCAGATGACGGATGACGGCGGTCTCGCTGCGCAGCAGCGTCAGCTCCTCGCGCAGCCGGCTCGCCGTGTCGGGCGCCTGGAGCAGCCGCTGCTTGGCCGGTACGCCGAGCACGGCCGCCGCCGCGACCAGGTACGAGACGACGGCCGGGTCGTCCGGCAGCTCCGCACCGGTCGTCAGGGACCGCTCGCTCGCCCCGGCCAGCCGCTTCTGATAGGCGCGGAAGGCCCGCAGGACGCCCTCGGCCAGCGCGCCCGCCTCCTCGCCGCTCTCCTCGGACAGCTCCTCGACCTCGGCCGTCAGGAAGGGGCCGCCGGTCTCGACGGAGAGCAGCCTGATCCGGGTGGTGCCGGTCGCGAGGACCTCGAAGGTGCCGTCCGGCCGCTCCCGGATCTTCGCCGCGTCGGCGATGCAGCCGACCTCGTGGAAGGTCCGTGCCGGATCGGCGCCGAACCCCTCCGCCGGGCCCCGCTCGGCGGGGCCGTTCAGGGCGTCGGGCATCCCGGTCCCGGTGCGGGCGGTCTCGTGGCCGTCGCGGATCGCGACGACGGCGAAGCGGCGGGGTTCGTCCTCGTCGGTCTTCAGCAGCTCGCGCATCATGGCGCGATATCGCTCCTCGAAGACGTTCAGCGGCAGCACGAGGCCGGGGAACAGCACCGCGTTCAGCGGGAACAGGGGCAGTCGGGCGGTGGTCACAGCGGTCAAGCGTAATGGCCGCCGGGCCGTCCCCGGCCGGTCCGTCCCGGGAACGGTGCGGTACAGGCCGCCCGGAGCCGGGTGTCGTCCCGTGCCGCGAGGAATCCGCCGAGCGGATCCTCGGCCACCGACGACCACGGGAACGAGGCGGCGTACGGCCCGATCCGCCGGAACTGCTCCAGCGCCTCCGCCCAGCGGCCGCGGGCCATCAGCACGAACGCCAGCAGATTGCGCGCCTCGGCGAGCCAGGGCCCGCCCGGCGGATACCCGGCGGACAGGGCGATGCCCAGGTCCGCCGCCGTGTCGATCCGGGCCTCCTGGACCGAGTTGGGCCGCGCCCTCGGCCCGTCGGCCAGCAGGGCGAAGGCGGCCCGCAGCGGCAGCGCCTGCACCAGCGAGCCGGGCAGCGCGTCCTCGGCGGCCCGCTCGGCGAAGTCGAAGCACTCGCGGTGCGAGCCGTACCAGGCGGCGGAGAGATAGCGCAGCGCCGACACATGGCAGCCGTAGTGGTGCGAGGAGCGGCGCACCGCCTGCTCCCACAGCGTTTCGAACACGGTGTGCGTGGCGTGGGTGCCGCGCGCGTGGTCGAGGGCCAGGCGCCAGGGCACCGGATCGCGCGGGTCGCCCTCGGCCGCCGCCGTGATCAGCGGCCCGACCTCGCGCAGCTGCTCGGCGCGGGCGGGCGACTCCCAGGCCCGGCGGACCGCCAGCTCGGCCTTGACCAATGCGGCGTCCGGGTCCTGCGGGGCGTCGGTGAGCCAGGCGGCCAGCCAGTCGTCGCGGCTGCGGGCGAAGGTCACGAGCCGGCCGAGATAGCGGTCGCGGTTCTCCCACTCGGCGCGGTCCCGGGTGGCGGCGAGAAGGGCGGCGGCCGGGCCGTACTCGCCGAGGGCCGCGGCGACCAGCGCCGGGGAGAGCCGTTCGTCGGGGGCGTCGAGCAGCACCTCGTCGTCCGCGGGGAGTCCGGTGGACGTCTCCCGCGGGGGGCGCCGGGCCGTACCCGCGGCGCGGAGCAGAGCACGAAGGATTGGCATGGTGCAGACCATTGAAAAGCGCTGGTGGGGGCGGCGCCAGAGGGGCGCTGTGAAGCTTTGGTGCCGAGTGGAGGGGTTGTATCCGTGCGAGTCAAGAAGAGGTAAAGGAATGCGCGGAATATGGCTGGATGTCATTGCTCGGGCCAAGGGTGTCCGACCGCCCGGACGCGGGTCGGGCGGCCGTTCGACGGTGTTCCCGGAACGGGCGGTGCGGCCGCCACCCGCCCCGGAATGGCCGGATCACGTCAGCCCCGGCGGAGCAGCCGCGAGGCGCCCGTCGCGACGGTCGTGGCGAGTATCCAGCCGAGCAGGATGAGCACCGCCGAACCCCACTGCCAGCCGCCCTCCATCCGCCAGTAGCCGTCCTGGCCCAGATTGATCACCGGGATCAGCAGATCCAGCGCGTACAGGGCCGGGTTCCAGTCCGGATGCTCGTCCTGCTTGATCGCCTCCGGCACCTGCTGCGTGAAGGCCAGCGTCCCCGCCGCCCACAGCAGCGCCATCCACAGCGCGGCCCGCCCCGGCCGGTAGCCGTACGCCACCGTCCAGTCCTGGAGGTAGCCCCAGAGCTTCGCGGCGAGCGGCAGCGTCTCGCGCCTCCGCCGCTGCTTGGCCAGCTGCACCTCCCGGGCGTCCGCGTCCTCCCCGCAGTTGCGGAGCACCGTCGCCAGCCGCTCGTACGGCTCCGGCACGTACTCCGGGGTCGCCGCCGCCACCCACTCCAGGCGCCGGGAGAGCGGGAAGTGCCCGTACGGGACGAGGTTCTCGTAGACGAAGCCGCCCATCGCCAGCCCGCCGGGCCCCGGCCAGCTGGTCGACACGTCGATCAGCGTGACCACCCGGGCGCCGTTCAGCACGACCCGGCCCTCCTCCGGCCGCTCCGCGTTGAACCGCAGCTCCGGCGTGACGATCCGGCGCAGCGACAGCTCCTCGTGCCGGCCCAGCACGAACCGCGCCCGGTGCAGGTCGACCGCGTCGCCGAACCGCCCGTCGTCCAGCCGCACCCCGCCCCGGCACTCCAGGATCTGCGAACGCGTCCCGCTCGCCGGGGTCGACGCCATGAGCGTGCCGTACGGGGGAGTGGTGCCCTGGACGCCGGTGTCGACGCTCACCCACGCCTCGCTCATGTACAGCGTGCGCTCCACGGAGAGCTGCGGGGCGTTCAGCGCGCGCCGCCCCTCGGTGCTCCGCAGCCGGCTGCCGCGCAGGCTCAGCGAACCGCCGACCTTCGCCCCGCGCAGACTCAGCTCGCCGCGCGCCTCGACCAGCTCCGCCTGGAGGTCCTGGGCGACCGACAGTCCGTCCCCGGCCAGGGCCCGCCCGGTGCGGTCGGGGCCCAGCTCGATCTGACTGAGCAGCAGATCGGTGCCGATCTGGGCGTCGGTGAGCCGGACGCCGTACGGGATGCGGCAGCGCGGCAGATGCAGATCGCCCTCGGTGCGCAGCCGCGCCGCCTCCAGCCTCGGCATCGCGCAGCCGACGATCCGCAACGTCGTGAAGTGGCACTCCGGCAGCACCACCTCGCGCTCGAAGCGGCAGCCGGTCATCTCCACGTACGGCGCGACCCGCCCGCCCGCGAGGTCGAGCGTTCCGGTGATCCGGACACCCCGGAGCTTCAGCGCCGCGACCCGGCCGGGCCTCGGCGGCGGGCCGGAGAGCAGCAGCCGGGCGACGACACGCCCGTCCACACTGCGCTCCGGGCCCCAGACCACCGGGGCGAACGGGTCGTCCTGCGCGGGGTCGCGGGTGCGCAGATCGTAGGTACTGCCGTTCCGGAAGCTCTGCCACATGCCCAGTTCGGCAGCGCTCAGACCGTCCGGAAAATCGCCATCGTGCGGCTCGGTCACGGGTGCCCCTTCCGCTCGGAGCTGTTCTTCCCTCTGAGTGACCTTGTGAAAGCTATTGGTCACCAGTGACATCCAAGGCATGTATCAGCCAGTGATACGGGCGCTCGGGCGGCGCGGGCGGTCTGCGAGAATTGCGGTGTGATCTCTCGAATCGATCTGCGCGGCACCGTCCTTCCCGAGGGTGGAGCCCTGCGCGACCTGCTGCCCCGTGCCGAGTTCGACGTGGAAGCCGCCCTGGAGACGGTGCGGCCCATCTGCGAGGACGTACGCCATCGGGGCTCCGAGGCAGTGATCGAGTGGGGGGAGAAGTTCGACGGCGTACGGGTCGGGTCCGTCCGGGTCCCGGCCGCCGCGATCGCCGACGCCGCCGAGCGGCTGGATCCCGCCGTCCGGGCCGCCCTGGAGGAGTCGATCCGCCGCGCCCGGCTCGTCCACCGCGAGCAGCGCCGCACCACGCACACCACCCAGGTCGTCCCCGGCGGCACCGTCACCGAGAAGTGGGTCCCGGTCGAGCGCGTCGGGCTGTACGTCCCGGGCGGGCGCTCCGTCTACCCCTCGTCCGTGGTCATGAACGTCGTACCGGCCCAGGAGGCGGGCGTCGAGGGCATCGCCGTCGCCTCCCCGCCGCAGAAGGAGTTCGGCGGCCTGCCGCACCCCACGATCCTCGCCGCCTGCGCCCTGCTCGGCGTCGACGAGGTGTACGCGGCCGGCGGCGCACAGGCGGTCGCGATGTTCGCGTACGGCACGGCCGACTGCCCGTCGGTCAACCTGGTCACCGGCCCCGGCAACATCTACGTCGCCGCCGCCAAGCGCCTCCTCAAGGGCCGCATCGGCATCGACGCCGAGGCGGGCCCCACCGAGATCGCCATCCTCGCCGACGCCACCGCCGACCCGGTGCACGTCGCCGCCGACCTGATCAGCCAGGCCGAGCACGACCCGATGGCCGCCGCCGTCCTGGTCACCGACTCCGCCGAGCTGGCCGCCGCCACCGAGGCCGAGCTGGCGCCGCAGATCGCCGCGACCAAGCACGTCACCGACCGGATCGAGCCCGCGCTGGCCGGACGCCAGTCCGCGATCGTCCTCGTCGACGACCTGGCGGCCGGCCTCAAGGTCGTCGACGCCTACGCCGCCGAGCACCTGGAGATCCAGACCGCCGACGCCTCCGCCGTCGCCGCCCGGGTCCGCAACGCCGGCGCGATCTTCGTCGGCCCCTGGTCCCCGGTCTCGCTCGGCGACTACTGCGCGGGCTCCAACCACGTGCTGCCCACCGGCGGCTGCGCCTGCCACTCCTCGGGCCTGTCGGTGCAGTCCTTCCTGCGCGGCATCCACATCGTCGACTACACGCGCGACGCGCTCGCCGAGGTCGCCCACCACGTCGTGACCCTCGCCGAGGCGGAGGACCTGCCCGCCCACGGCGCCGCGCTCAAGGCCAGGTTCGGCTGGAAGGTACCGCAGCAGTGACGCACGCCCGCCCCACCCGCATCGACGACCTCCCCGTCCGCGACGAACTGCGCGGCAAGTCCCCGTACGGGGCGCCCCAGCTCGACGTACCGGTGCGGCTGAACACCAACGAGAACCCCTACCCGCTGCCCGAGGCGCTGGTCGACCGGATCGCCGAGCGGGTCCGCGAGGCCGCCCGCGACCTCAACCGCTACCCCGACCGGGACGCCGTCGAGCTCCGCACCGAGCTCGCCCGCTACCTCACCCGCACCGCCGGGCACGAGGTCTCCCTCGCCAACGTCTGGGCGGCCAACGGCTCCAACGAGGTCCTCCAGCAGCTGCTGCAGACCTTCGGCGGCCCCGGCCGCACCGCGATCGGCTTCGAGCCCTCGTACTCGATGCACGCCCTCATCGCCCGGGGCACCGGCACCGGCTGGATCTCCGGGCCGCGCAACGAGGACTTCACCATCGACGTCGAGGCCGCCCGCGCGGTCGTCGCCGAGCACCGCCCCGACGTCGTCTTCATCACCTCCCCCAACAACCCCACCGGCACCGCCGTCGACGCGGAGACCGTCCTCGCGCTGTACGACGCCGCCCAGGCGGCCGGACCGTCGATGGTCGTCGTCGACGAGGCGTACGGGGAGTTCAGCCACCACCCCTCGCTGCTCCCGCTGATCGAGGGCCGCCCGAACCTGGTGCTCTCGCGCACCATGTCCAAGGCGTTCGGCGCCGCCGGGCTGCGCCTGGGCTACCTGGCCGCCGACCCGGCCGTGGTGGACGCCGTGCAGCTGGTGCGGCTGCCGTACCACCTCTCCTCGATCACCCAGGCCACCGCGCTCGCCGCCCTGGAGCACACCGATACGCTGCTCGGATACGTCGCGCAGCTCAAGAGCGAGCGCGACCGGATCGTCACCGAACTGCGCGCCCTCGGCTACCAGGTGACCGAATCGGACGCGAACTTCGTCCAGTTCGGCCGCTTCGCCGACAGCCACACCGCCTGGCAGCGCATTCTCGACCGGGGCGTCCTGGTCCGGGACAACGGCGTACCGGGATGGCTGCGGGTCTCCGCGGGCACCCCGGCGGAGAACGACGCGTTCCTCGATGCGGTACGCGAACTCAAGAAGGAGCTGGACGCATGACCCGCGTAGGCCGGGTGGAACGCACCACCAAGGAAACCTCGGTGCTCGTCGAGATCAATCTCGACGGCACCGGAGAGGTCGACGTGTCGACCGGGGTCGGTTTCTACGACCACATGCTCGACCAGCTCGGCCGGCACGGGCTCTTCGACCTCACCGTCAAGACCGACGGCGACCTGCACATCGACACGCACCACACCATCGAGGACACCGCCCTCGCGCTCGGCGCCGCCTTCAAGCAGGCCCTCGGCGACAAGACCGGCATCTACCGCTTCGGCAACTGCACCGTCCCGCTGGACGAGTCGCTCGCCCAGGTCACCGTCGACCTCTCCGGCCGCCCCTACCTGGTGCACACCGAGCCGGAGAACATGGCGCCGATGATCGGCTCCTACGACACGACGATGACCCGGCACATCCTGGAGTCCTTCGTCGCCCAGGCGCAGATCGCCCTGCACGTCCACGTGCCCTACGGGCGCAACGCCCACCACATCGTGGAGTGCCAGTTCAAGGCGCTCGCCCGCGCCCTGCGCTACGCCAGCGAGCACGACCCGCGCGCCGCCGGGATCATCCCCTCCACGAAGGGCGCGCTGTGACCGGCCTCAACACCATCCTGATCGTGGTCGGCCTCTTCCTGGCCGGCGGTGTCTACTCCTTCTCCAAGCAGAAGATGCCCAAGGGGGTCATCGTGCTGCTCGGGCTGGCATCCGTGATGTGCCTGGTCGCGGGCGTGCTGCGCATCCAGGGACTCTGGGACTGAGGGGCGGGGGATGAGCGAGCAGAAGAAGGTCGTGGTCTTCGACTACGGCTTCGGGAACGTACGGTCCGCCGAGCGGGCCCTCGCCCACGTCGGCGCCGACGTGGAGATCACCCGCGACTACGAGAAGGCGATGAACGCCGACGGGCTGCTGGTGCCCGGCGTCGGCGCCTTCTCCGCCTGCATGGAGGGGCTGAAGAAGGCCCGCGGCGAATGGATCATCGGCCGCAGGCTCTCCGGCGGCCGCCCCGTCATGGGCATCTGCGTCGGCATGCAGATCCTCTTCGAGCGCGGCATCGAGCACGGCGTGGAGACCGAGGGGCTGGACGAGTGGCCCGGCACGGTCTCCCCGCTCCAGGCCCCGGTCGTCCCGCACATGGGCTGGAACACCGTACGGGCCCCGGAGGACACCCAGCTCTTCGCGGGTCTCGACGCCGACGCCCGGTTCTACTTCGTGCACTCCTACGCGGTGCACGAGTGGAGCCTGGAGGTCACCAACCCCCAGATCCGCGCCCCCCGGGTCACCTGGGCCACCCATGGCGAGCCGTTCGTCGCCGCGGTGGAGAACGGCGCCCTGTGGGCCACCCAGTTCCACCCCGAGAAGTCCGGCGACGCCGGTGCCCAGCTGCTGACCAACTGGATCGAGACGCTGTAATGCCGAAGCTTGAACTGCTCCCCGCCGTCGACGTCCGCGACGGCCAGGCCGTCCGCCTCGTCCACGGCGAGTCCGGCTCCGAGACGTCCTACGGCTCCCCGCTGGAGGCGGCCCTCGCCTGGCAGCGCTCCGGCGCCGAGTGGCTGCACCTGGTCGACCTGGACGCCGCCTTCGGTACGGGGGACAACCGCGCGCTGATCGCCGAGGTCGCCGCCGCCATGGACATCAAGGTCGAGCTCTCCGGCGGCATCCGCGACGACGCCTCGCTGGAGGCCGCCCTCGCCACCGGCTGCCGCCGGGTCAACCTCGGCACCGCCGCCCTGGAGACCCCCGAGTGGGTCGCCAAGGTCATCGCCGAGCACGGCGACAAGATCGCCGTCGGCCTGGACGTCCGCGGCACCACGCTGCGCGGCCGCGGCTGGACCCGCGACGGCGGCGACCTCTACGAGACGCTGGCCCGGCTCGACTCCGAGGGCTGCGCCCGCTACGTCGTCACCGACATCGCCAAGGACGGCACGCTCCAGGGCCCCAACCTGGAGCTCCTGAAGAACGTCTGCGCCGCCACCGACAAGCCCGTCGTCGCCTCCGGCGGCGTCTCCTCGCTGGACGACCTGCGGGCCATCGCCGCCCTCGTCCCGGACGGCGTGGAGGGCGCGATCGTCGGCAAGGCGCTGTACGCCGAGGCCTTCACCCTCGAAGAGGCGCTCCTGGCGGTGTCCGGATGAGCGAGGCGGTCCGGCGCGTCTCCTCCGGCGCCCCCTGGGAGGAGAAGTTCGGCTACTCCCGCGCGGTGGAGCTGCCGAACGGGCTGGTCCTGGTGGCCGGCTGCACCTCCGTGGAGAACGGGCAGATCGCCGCGGGCGGCCCGTACGACCAGACCGTCACCTCCTTCAAGGTCGCCCTGCGCGCGCTGGAGCAGGTCGGCCTGGGCCGCGAGGACGTCGTCCGCACCCGGATGTACGTCACGCACGTGCGGGACACCGACGAGGTCGGCCGCGCCCACAAGGAGCTCTTCGGCGAGGTCCGCCCGGTCGCGACGATGGTCGTCGTCGCCGGTCTGGTGGACCCGAGCCTGGTCGTCGAGGTCGAGGTCGAGGCGTACCGGGGAGGGGCCCGATGAGCCTCGCGGTACGGGTGATCCCCTGCCTGGACGTCGACAACGGCCGGGTCGTCAAGGGCGTCAACTTCCAGAACCTGCGCGACGCGGGCGACCCCGTCGAGATGGCCAAGCTGTACGACGCCGAGGGCGCCGACGAGCTGACCTTCCTGGACATCACCGCCTCCAGCGGCGACCGGGAGACCACCTACGACGTGGTGCGCCGCACCGCCGAGCAGGTCTTCATCCCGCTCACGGTCGGCGGCGGCGTCCGCACCGCCGAGGACGTCGACAAGCTGCTGCGGGCCGGCGCGGACAAGGTCGGCGTCAACACCGCGGCCATCGCCCGCCCCGAGCTGATCCGGGAGATCGCCGAGCGCTTCGGCCGCCAGGTCCTGGTGCTCTCGGTGGACGCCCGGCGCACCCCCGGGGGCGGCTTCGAGGTGACCACGCACGGCGGCCGCCGGGGCACCGGCATCGACGCCGTCGAGTGGGCGCACCGCGCCGCCGAGCTGGGCGCGGGCGAGATCCTGCTCAACTCGATGGACGCGGACGGCACCAAGGACGGCTACGACACGGAGATGATCGCGGCGGTCCGCGCGCATGTGACCGTCCCCGTGATCGCCTCCGGCGGTGCCGGCCGGCTCGCCGACTTCGCGCCCGCCATCACGGCGGGGGCCGACGCGGTGCTCGCCGCGTCCGTCTTCCACTTCGGCGATCTGCGGATCTCCGAGGTCAAGGGCGCCCTGCGGGAGGCCGGTCACCCGGTCCGCTGAGCGAAGCAGTACCCAAGAGCCCGTCGCCGGGCGGAGCCGAGCAGTCGGCCCCGCCCGGCGACGGGCTCTTCCCGTGACCACCCCGGCCAGAATCCGCAGCTTTTATTGCGCAACAAAGATTGCGCAACTTTCCTTTCCTGTTTACGGTGAGGGCATGGCAAGCAACGAATCGCGCCGGGTCTCGGACCTGGAGACCCTCAAGGCGTTCGGACACCCGCTGCGGATGCGGCTGTACCGGGCGCTCCACATCGCCCGCGAGGCCACCGCCTCCCAGCTGGCCGACCAGGTCGACGAAGCGGTCTCGCTGGTCAGCTACCACCTCCGCAAGCTCGCCGACCACGGCCTGATCGAGGAGGCCGACCAGCAGGGCAGGGACGGCCGCGAGCGCTGGTGGCGCCCCGCCTCGAAGGGGGTCAGCTTCCACGAGGAGGACTTCCAGGACGCCCCCGAGATGGCCGCCACCCACGCCGCCGTCGGCCGCCTCTCCTTCGACCAGCGCGTCGAGATGTACCGCCGCTATCTCGACTCGGCCTCCACCTGGCCGACCGACTGGCGCAGCGCCGCCACCAGCTCCGAGTACCTGGCCCGCCTCACCGCCGAGGAACTCGCCGGGCTCGGCCGCGAACTGCACCAGCTGATCGACCGGTACGAGGCCCTCGGCCGCGCCCGCGAGGCGGCCGGGGACAGCGAGGGCCGCGAGAACGTCGCGGTGCACCTGTACACCTTCCCGTTCCGCCCCTGACGCCCCGGAGGCCGATCCCGTGAACGCGACAGACACCGCCACCGCCGCCATCGAAACCGCCGCGGCACCCGCACCGGCCCCCGAGCGCCCCGCCCACCGCGACGGCAACGTGCTGCGCTGGCTCGGCGCCTACACCGCCTCGATGATCGGCGACAGCGTCTACTACATGGCGCTCGCCTGGGCCGCCGCCCGCACCGGCGGCGGCGCGCAGACCGGGATCGTCCTCGCCGTCGGCTCGATACCCCGGGCCGTCCTGATGCTCGGCGGGGGAGTGCTCGCCGACCGGATCGGGCCGCGCCGGGTCGTCATCAGCAGCGACGCCGTCCGCTGCCTGGTCGTCCTCGCCCTGGCCGGAGCCCTGCTGGTCTCCTCGCCCGCGCTGTGGATGCTGATCGCCGTCGCCCTGGTCTTCGGTGTGGTCGACGCCCTCTTCCTGCCCGCCGTCGGCGCACTGCCGCCCCGGGTCACCGCCCCCGGCCAGCTGGCCCGGGTCCAGGGCATGCGCGGCCTGTCCACCCGGGCCGCCAACGTCGTCGGCGCCCCGCTCGGCGGTCTCGCCGTGGCGCTCGGCGGACCGGGGCTCGCCTTCGCCGCGGCCGGGATCCTCTTCGCGGTGTCGCTGCCGCTGCTGATGTCGCTCCGGATGCGTCCGGCGCCCGCGCAGGAGGGCGCGACGGCCTCCAGGACCGCCTGGGGCGACCTGGCCGACGGGCTGCGCCACATCCGCCGCCACCCGCTGCTCGGCCCGCTGATGATCGTCGTCGCCGTCAGCGAGCTCGGCTTCGTCGGCCCGCTCAACCTCGGGCTGATCCTGCTCGCCGAGGAACGCCACTGGGGCGCCTCCGGCATGGGCTGGATCGGCGCCGCCTTCGGCCTCGGCGCCGGTGCCTCGGCGCTGGTGCTCGCGGTACGCGGCCGGGTGCCCCGCGCCGGGCTGGTCATGTGCCTGACCGTGCTGAGCGGCGCAGTCGCCGTCGGCGCCCTGGCCCAGCTGCCCTCGGTGGCCCTGGCCGCCACCGCCGCGGCCTGCGTCGGCCTCTTCGCCGGGCTCGGCGGCTCCCTGTGCGGCGCCCTGATCCAGACCGTCACCGAACCCGCCTACCTCGGCCGGGTCACCTCGGTCTCGACGCTCTTCACCCACGCCATCGCCCCGCTCAGCTTCCCGGTCACCGGAGCGGCCGTGGCCCTCTGGGGCACCGGACCGGTCTTCGCCGCCAGCGCCGCCGTCTGCGTCCTCGGGGCACTGACCGGCCTGGCCTTCACCCGGCTGCGCCGCGCCGAGCTCCCCGCCTGACCGGCCCGGGGGCGGGCGGGCCGGGCTTACATCCCCAGCTCCGCCGTCCCCAGCCGGTCCGCCGCCTCCTTGTCGCCCTCCAGCCCCACCGCCGCCGCCGACTGCCGGCCGAACGCGAAGAGCAGCAGCTCGCCCGGCTCACCGGTCACCGTCACCACCGGGGCGCCCTTGTGCGCCACGACCGTACGGCCGTCCGGGCGGCGCAGCACCAGCCCCACCGGGGACTTCCGCCCCAGCAGCCGCGCCGTCCGCTCGGTCCGCGACCAGAGCAGATCGGCGAAGACCGGGTCCAGCTCGCGCCGCGTCCAGTCCGGCTGGGCCCGCCGCACGTCCTCCGTGTGGATGTAGAACTCCACGGTGTTGGCGGCCTCGTCGACCTGCTTCACGGCGTACGGGGAGAACCTCGGAGGCCCGGTGCGGATCAGCTGGATCAGCTCCTCGTACGGCTTCGCGGCGAACTCGCCCTGCACCCGTTCCAACCGGTTCCGCAGGGCGCCCACCAGGAGCCCGCCCGCCGCGTCCGGCCGCCGCTCCCGGACCACCACATGGGCGGCCAGGTCCCGGGCGGTCCAGCCGGCGCACAGGGTCGGGGCCTCCGGGCCCACGGCCTCCAACAGGTCGGCGAGCAGAAGTCGTTCGCGCTTCGCATGGGTCGACATGGTCGCCAGCGTACGACCGCCGCACCCGGTCCGCCCAGTGGACAGCACACCGGACCGGCGCCCCGGCCACGGCACAATGGCCCCATGACCAGCGCGCCCACCCCCAGCACCCCGCCGCCGTCCGACCGCCTCGACCCGGCGATCGCCGCCCGCCTCAAGCGCGGGACCGACGGGCTCTTCCCGGCCATCGCCCAGCAGTACGACACCGGCGAGGTCCTGATGCTCGGCTGGATGGACGACGAGGCCCTGCACCGCACCCTCACCACCGGCCGCTGCACCTACTGGTCCCGCAGCCGCCAGGAGTACTGGGTCAAGGGCGACACCTCCGGCCACACCCAGGAGGTCAAGTCCGTCGCCCTGGACTGCGACGCCGACACCGTCCTCGTCAAGGTCGACCAGACGGGTGCCGCCTGCCACACCGGCGACCGCACCTGCTTCGACGCCGACGTCCTCCCGCTGGGACAGTAGGGTCTGCCGCCATGGATCTCGAAACCTTCCGCAAGCTGGCCGTCGACCGGCGCGTCATCCCCGTCAGCCGCAGGCTCCTCGCGGACGGCGACACCCCGGTGGGCCTCTACCGCAAGCTCGCGGGCGAACGCAGCGGCACCTTCCTCCTGGAATCGGCGGAGAACGGCCGCACCTGGTCGCGCTACTCCTTCATCGGCGTACGCAGCGCCGCCACCCTCACCGCCCGCGACGGCCGGGCCCACTGGCTGGGCGTCCCACCGGTCGGCGTCCCCCTCGACGGGGACCCGCTGGAGGTCCTGCGCGCCACCGTCGAGATCCTGCACACCCCCCGTGACCTGGTCGCCGACGACGGGCTGCCGCCCTTCACCGGCGGCATGGTCGGCTACCTCGGCTACGACGTCGTGCGCCACCTGGAGAAGATCGGCGACAGCACCGAGGACGAACTCGGCCTCCCCGAGCTGACCATGCTGCTCACCTCCGACCTGGCCGTCCTCGACCACCGGGACGGCACCGTCCTGCTGATCGCCAACGCGATCAACCACAACGACCTCGCCACCGGCGTCGACGAGGCGTACACGGACGCCGTCGCCCGCCTCGACGCCATGGAGCGCGACCTCTCCCGCCCCGTCGAGAACGCCCCCGCCGCCCTCCCGGACTCCGAGCTCCCCCCGTACACCGTGCGCTGGGGCGGACCGGCGTACCAGGACGCCGTCGAGGACGTGAAGGAGCGGATCCGGGCCGGCGAGGCCTTCCAGGTCGTCCCCTCCCAGCGCTTCGAGACCCCGTGCACCGCGAGCGCGCTGGACGTCTACCGGGTACTGCGCGCCACCAACCCGTCGCCGTACATGTACCTCCTCCGGTTCGACGGCTTCGACATCGCGGGCTCCAGCCCGGAGGCCCTGGTCAAGGTCGAGGACGGGCGGGCCATGGTCCACCCGATCGCCGGAACCCGGCACCGCGGCGCCACCCCGCAGGAGGACCAGGCCCTCGCCGACGAACTCCTCGCCGACCCGAAGGAACGCGCCGAGCACCTGATGCTCGTCGACCTCGGCCGCAACGATCTGGGACGGGTCTGCGCCCCGGGCACCGTCGAGGTCGTCGACTTCATGTCGATCGAGCGCTACTCCCATGTGATGCACATCGTCTCCACCGTCACCGGCCGGGTCGCCGAGGGCAGCACCGCCTTCGACGTCCTCACCGCGTGCTTCCCCGCGGGCACCCTCTCCGGCGCCCCCAAGCCCCGCGCGATGCAGATCATCGAGGAGCTGGAGCCGACCCGCCGCGGCCTGTACGGCGGCTGCGTCGGCTACCTCGACTTCGCCGGGGACTCCGACACCGCCATCGCCATCCGCACCGCCCTGCTCCGCGACGGCACCGCGTACGTCCAGGCCGGGGCCGGGGTCGTCGCCGACTCCGACCCGGTCGCCGAGGACACCGAATGCCGCAACAAGGCCGCCGCGGTGCTCCGCGCGGTCCATACGGCCAACCGGCTCGGCCACGCGTGAGGCGGTAGGGGATAGTGGAGTACGTGAGCGCTGTCCCCGTACCCCCGCCCCGTGCCCGAGCCGTCACCGCCCCCGACGCCCCGGCGAGCCGCCGCACCCTGGCCTCCGGCCTGCTCCTCGGAGCGGCCGGCGCCGCCGTCGTCCTGCTCGCCTCCGGCCAGACCTGGGCCGAGGGCGTGGCGGCCGTCGGCGGCGGCTCGCTGCCGCTGAGCGCCGACGGCCGCGACGTCACGGGCGTCCCGGCGGCCCTGGCGATCGTCGGCCTCGCCGCCCTGGTCGCCGTCTTCGCCGTCCGCGGGGCCTCCCGGACGGCCGTCGCCGGGCTCCTCGCCCTCAGCGGCCTCGGCGCCGGACTGAGCGCCTGCCTCGGCGCCGTCGACAGCGCGGCGCTCGACGAGAAGGCCGCCGAGACCACCGGCGACACCTCCGCGACCATCGGCGCGCTCGCCCACACCGCCTGGCCCTACGTCACCGCGGCCGGCGGCCTGCTGATCCTCCTCGCCGGCCTGCTCGCCCTGCGGTACGGCGGGCGCTGGCCCACCATGTCGGGCCGGTACGAGCGCGACGGCACCCCCCGCCCCCGCAAGACCGCCCGCCCCCTGGACCCGGACCGGCCCGAGGACCTCTGGAAGGCCCTCGACCGCGGCGAGGACCCGACGCGCTAGGACGTACCCCGAGATCACGTCCGACCCGTTCGTACGGGACAATGGGGGCCGAGCTTCCAGCACGGCGGCACCAGCGCCGCGTACAGCGGCTTGCCGGCGGCGAAACCACCAGCGCAACACCAACAAGGAGCAACTCATGGCGGGCAGCAGCCACGGACACACCCCGGCCGCCTGGACCGGTGTCATCATCTCCTTCATCGGCTTCTGCGTCGCGGGCCTCTTCATGGTCGCGGCCAGCCCCGTCGGCTTCTGGGCCGGAATCGGCGTCGTCCTCCTCGGCGGAGTCGTCGGTCTCGCGATGAAGGCCGCGGGCCTCGGCATGCCGAAGGAGTCGGCGGAGATGGCCGCCGCCCGGGCCCGCGCCGGACAGGCGCAGGTCTCCGCCTGACGCCGCACGGCACCCGTACGCACGCGAGGCGCGGCCCGGACCACCGGGCTGCGCCTCGACGCGTCAGCGGGGACAATCACCGGGTGGACGCATCGACCGACCCCGCCGTCACCCCGGAACGGGTACCCGCCCCGGCAGCCGGGCCCGCCCCCCTGCCCGGCCCGCCGTACCCGCCGCACTTCCCCCCGGCCCCCGTGCCCGCCTCGCGCGTCCGGCGACTGGCCACACCGGTGGCCGTCCTGGCCGTCGTCGTCGGCGCCTTCGGCTACGTCGGCACCGTCGACCCCAACGAGCCCGGCCACTACCCGCTCTGCCCGCTGCTCCGGTTCACCGGGATCTACTGCCCCGGGTGCGGCGGACTGCGCAGCGCCCACGCGGTGGCGCACGGCGACATCGCCGCCGCCCTCGGCTCCAACGCCCTCGCCGTCGTCGGCTACGCGGCCTTCGCCGTCCTGTGGACGCTCTGGATGGTCCGCGCCGCCCGCGGCAGACCGATGAGCCTGGCGGTGCGACCCGCCGTCTGGTGGGGCGTCGGAGCCGTGGTGCTGGCCTTCTCCGTCGTGCGGAATCTGCCGTTCGGATCGGTTCTGGCCCCTTGAATGCCCAGGTAGTGGGACATTCGGCTATCAGGTTCGGGTCGACGGCCTTCTGCGGATAGCATGGACACGGCTGATCCTGTTCCCTCATCACCGTTCCGGAAGGGGGCCGCTCGCGTGAGTGTGCTCGACGAGATCATCGACGGCGTACGCGCCGACCTCGCGGAGCGGCAGGCGCGCGTCAGCCTCGACGAGCTGAAGGAACGCGCCGCGCGTGCCCCGCAGGCCAAGGACGGAGCCGCCGCCCTGCGCGGCGAGGGCGTCAACGTCATCTGCGAGGTCAAGCGGTCCAGCCCCTCCAAGGGCGCGCTGGCCGCGATCGCCGACCCGGCCGGTCTCGCCGCGGACTACGAGGCGGGCGGCGCGTCCGTCATCTCGGTCCTCACCGAGCAGCGCCGCTTCGGCGGCTCGCTCGCCGACCTGGAGGCCGTCCGCGCCAAGGTCGACATCCCGATCCTCCGCAAGGACTTCATCGTCACGTCGTACCAGCTCTGGGAGGCCCGCGCCTACGGAGCCGACCTGGCCCTGCTGATCGTCGCCGCCCTGGACCAGGAAGCGCTGGTCTCGCTGATCGAGCGCGCCGAGTCCATCGGCCTGACGCCGCTGGTCGAGGTGCACGACGAGGAGGAGGCGGAGCGCGCCGTCGCCGCCGGGGCGAAGGTCGTGGGCGTCAACGCCCGCAACCTGAAGGACCTCAAGGTCGACCGCTCCACCTTCGACCGGGTCGCCCCGGAGATCCCGGACCACATCGTCAAGGTCGCCGAGTCCGGCGTCCGCGGTCCGCACGACCTGATCGCCTACGCCAACGCGGGCGCCGACGCGGTGCTCGTGGGCGAGTCCCTGGTCACCGGCCGTGACCCGCGCGCCGCCGTCGCCGACCTGGTGGCCGCCGGCGCCCACCCCGCCCTCCGGCACGGACGGGGCTGACCCACCCGTGTCCGACGTCCGCCCCGCGTCCCGTCCCCGGCAGGGCCTGCGCCCCACCGGCGCGACGGTCCGGGTCCCGCACGCCCCGCTGGCGCGCGGCTGCCGGCCCCGTGGCTGCCGGGCCCCCGCCCGGCGCGTCCACGGCCGTCGGGTGCGGTACGTGATCGGTGACGAACCCGGACAGGTCAACGGCATGCGATGGCGCACGGGGTCCGCGCCCAGCTGACCCCGGCCGACGTACCGGACCGCTCCGGTCACCGTACGTACGATCGAACCGCCCGAGCCTCCTCACGGCCGGGTGGTGCTCTGCTCATGGCGCAAACGGTCCACTCACCCATTGCGATGACGAGGAGCCATGTCGGATGTCATCTGACTTCTTCCTTCCGGACCCCGAGGGTCTGATCCCCAGCGCCGAGGGCTATTTCGGCGCGTTCGGCGGCAAGTTCATCCCGGAGGCGCTGGTCGCCGCCGTCGACGAGGTCGCCGTCGAGTACGACAAGGCCAAGGCCGACCCGGCCTTCGCCGCCGAGCTCAACGACCTCATGGTCAACTACACCGGCCGGCCCAGCGCGCTCACCGAGGTGCCGCGGTTCGCGGAGCACGCGGGCGGCGCCCGGGTCTTCCTCAAGCGCGAGGACCTCAACCACACCGGCTCGCACAAGATCAACAACGTGCTGGGGCAGGCGCTGCTCACCCGGCGGATGGGCAAGACCCGGGTCATCGCCGAGACCGGCGCCGGCCAGCACGGCGTCGCCACCGCCACCGCCTGCGCCCTCTTCGGCCTCGACTGCACCATCTACATGGGCGAGGTCGACACCGAGCGGCAGGCGCTGAACGTGGCGCGGATGCGGATCCTCGGCGCCGAGGTCATCGCCGTGAAGTCCGGCTCCCGGACCCTGAAGGACGCCATCAACGAGGCGTTCCGCGACTGGGTCGCCAACGTGGACAACACGCACTACCTCTTCGGCACCGTCGCCGGACCGCACCCCTTCCCCGCCATGGTGCGCGACTTCCACCGGGTCATCGGCGTCGAGGCCCGCCGCCAGATCCTGGAGCGGACCGGCCGGCTGCCGGACGCCGCCATCGCCTGCGTCGGCGGCGGCTCCAACGCCATCGGGCTCTTCCACACCTTCATCCCCGACGAGGGGGTCCGGCTGATCGGCTGCGAGCCCGCCGGGCACGGCGTGGAGACCGGCGAGCACGCGGCGACCCTGACCGCGGGCGAGCCCGGCATCCTGCACGGCTCGCGCAGCTACGTCCTCCAGGACGACGAGGGCCAGATCACCGAGCCGTACTCCATCTCGGCCGGCCTGGACTACCCGGGCATCGGCCCGGAGCACTCGTACCTCAAGGACATCGGCCGCGGCGAGTACCGCGCGGTCACCGACGACGACGCCATGCGGGCGCTCCGCCTCCTCTCCCGCACCGAGGGGATCATCCCGGCCATCGAGAGCGCCCACGCGCTGGCCGGGGCGCTGGAGGTCGGCAGGGAACTCGGCAAGGACGGGCTGCTCGTGGTCAACCTGTCCGGCCGGGGCGACAAGGACATGGACACCGCGGCCCGCTACTTCGGGCTGTACGACGGGGCGGAGGACGGCAAGTGAGCGGCAACGTGGAGCTGTTGGAAACCACCCTGGCACGGGCGAAGGGGGAGGACCGGGCCGCGCTCGTCGCCTACCTCCCGGCCGGGTTCCCGACCATCGACGGCGGCATCGCGGCCGTGAAGGCGGCCGTCGAGGGCGGCGCCGACATCATCGAGGTCGGCCTGCCGCACAGCGACCCGGTGCTCGACGGACCGGTCATCCAGACCGCCGACGACATCGCCCTGCGCGGCGGCGTGAAGATCGCCGACGTACTGCGCACGGTCCGCGAGGCGCACCGGGCGACCGGCGTCCCGATCCTCGTCATGACGTACTGGAACCCGATCGACCGGTACGGCGTCGAGCGCTTCACCGCCGAGCTCGCCGAGGCGGGCGGCGCCGGGTGCATCCTGCCCGACCTGCCCGTCCAGGAGTCCGCCCTGTGGCGGGAGCACGCCGGCAAGCACGGTCTCGCGACCGTCTTCGTCGTCGCGCCGAGCAGCAGGGACGAGCGCCTCGCCACCATCACCGCGGCCGGTTCCGGCTTCGTCTACGCGGCCTCGCTGATGGGCGTCACGGGCACCCGCGCATCGGTCGGCGACCAGGCCCAGGACCTCGTCCGGCGCACCCGCGCCACCACCGACCTGTCGGTCTGCGTCGGCCTCGGCGTCTCGAACGCCGAGCAGGCCGCCGAGGTCGCGGGCTTCGCCGACGGGGTGATCGTCGGCTCCGCCTTCGTCAAGGCGATGCTCGACGCCCCCGACGAGGCGGCCGGGCTGGCCGCCGTCCGTTCCCTGGCGGGCGAACTCGCCGAGGGCGTTCGAAAGCGCTGATCGCGGCGTCACCCGAACGGGTGGACCTTGACCGGGGAGGCGCGCGTGTGCCTCCCCGGTTCGTTGCTGCGGTTGTGAGCGAGAAGAACGAACAGGGAAAGAGGGCCGCGCGCGAGCGGCTCGCACAGCAGCGTGAGCGCGAGCGGGCGGGCGAGCGCCGCAGGCGCACGCTGATCGTCTCCAGCGCCGTGGTGGGCGTGCTGGCGCTGGCCGCCGTCGTCGGCGTGATCGCCGCGAACAGCGGCGGCAAGAACAGCAAGGGCGCGGCGGCGGGCCCCGCCGTCGCCCCGTCCGGCGCGACCGGGAAGGACAGCCTGGCCATCCCGGTCGGCGCGGACGACGCCCCGTCCACGCTCACCATCTGGGAGGACTTCCGCTGCCCGGTCTGCGCCCAGTTCGAGAACGCCTTCCGCGACACCGTCCACGAGCTGGAGAACAGCGGACAGCTCAAGGTCGAGTACCACCTCGCCACGATCATCGACGGCAACCTCGGCGGCAGCGGCTCGCTGCGCGCGGCCAACGCCGCGGCCTGCGCACAGGACGCAGGGAAGTTCCCCGCCTACCACGACGTGCTCTACCGCAACCAGCCGCAGGAGACCGACGACGCCTTCGGCGACAACGCCAAGCTGATCGAGCTCTCCGGCAAGGTCCCCGGTCTCGACACCGCCACGTTCCGTAGCTGCGTGGAGGACGGAAAGCACGACAGCTGGGTCAAGAAGTCCAACACGGCCTTCCAGAACGGCGGCTTCCAGGGCACGCCCACCGCGCTGCTCAACGGGGAGGCGATCTTCCCGAAGAAGGGCAATGAGCCGATCACCGTGGAGAACCTGAAGAAGTGGGTGGCCGAGGCCAACAAGGGCAAGAAGCCGGGCTCGGTCTCCCCTGCCCCGCCGGGTTCCTGACCGGCCACCGGGCCGTGCCCGGAAGGGAATTCGATGACCGGCCCGTTACCCATACGTTGTCGGGTGGGTTGCCCCAGCCCCCACCCGGCAAGGTAGCGTCGACTCTGCCATGGAACTTGCCTACATTCCCAGCCCGTCGACCGGCGTGATCGATCTCGGCCCGATCCCGCTCCGCGGCTACGCGTTCTGCATCATCATCGGCGTCTTCGTCGCTGTCTGGTTCGGCAACAAGCGCTGGGTCGCCCGGGGCGGCAGAGCCGGAACCGTCGCCGACATCGCCGTCTGGGCGGTGCCCTTCGGCCTCGTCGGCGGCCGTCTCTACCATGTCATCACCGACTACCAGCTGTACTTCAGCGAGGGCCAGAACTGGGTCGACGCCTTCAAGATCTGGCAGGGCGGCCTCGGCATCTGGGGCGCGATCGCGCTCGGTGCCGTCGGCGCCTGGATCGGCTGCCGCCGCCGGGGCATCCCGCTGCCGGCCTGGGCCGACGCGCTGGCCCCCGGGATCGCCCTGGCCCAGGCCTGCGGCCGCTGGGGCAACTGGTTCAACCAGGAGCTGTACGGCAAGCCGACCGACCTGCCGTGGGCGCTGAAGATCAGCGAGGGCCCCAACCGGGTCGCGGGCACGTACCACCCGACGTTCCTGTACGAGTCGCTGTGGTGCATCGGTGTCGCCCTGCTGGTCATCTGGGCCGACCGCCGCTTCAAGCTCGGGCACGGCCGGGCCTTCGCCCTGTACGTCGCGGCGTACTGCGCGGGCCGGGGCTGGATCGAGTACATGCGGGTCGACGAGGCCCACCACGTCCTGGGCCTGCGCCTGAACGTGTGGACCGCGCTGATCGTCTTCGTCCTGGCCGTGGTCTACATGGTCGTCTCGGCGAAGGTGCGTCCGGGGCGCGAGGAGATCGTGGAGCCCGGCGCCGCCGAGGAAGCGGCCGCCGAGGCCGCGGGTGACGCCTCCGAGGGCGAGGACGGGGCGAAGAAGGCGGACGCCGCGGAGGCCGAGGACGCGAAGGCGGCGGACGCCGATGCCGGGCCGGCCGCGGAGGACGAGGCCGACACCGAGGGCGACGGGCCCGGGGACGAGCCGAAGGTGTCGGACAAGCTGACGAAGAAGGACACCGCGGAGCCGGCCAAGAACGGCTGAGCCACGGAGACCTGGTACCTGGGGCCCGGACCGGACGGTCCGGGCCCCAGGTGTCTTTCCGCTCAGCCCGCCAGCGCCAGCGTCCTGCGGGCCGAGGCCACCACCGCCGCGTCGACGAACCGCCCGTCCGGGAGGGCCAGCGCGCCTCCGTCCGTCTCGGCCGCCGCCACGATCTCCGCCGCCGCCTCGATCTCCCGGGGCGTCGGGCGGAAGGCCCGCTCGATCACCGGGAGCTGGCGGGGGTGGATCGCGGCCCGCCCCAGGAAGCCCAGCGCCCGGCCGTGCGCGCAGGACGCCCACAGCCCGTCCAGGTCCCGGACGTCGGGAAAGACGGACTGGGCGGGCGGGGCCAGCCCCGCGGCGCGGGCGGCGACCACCACCCGGCTGCGTGACCAGTCGAGCCCGGCGTCGTCCCGTACCCCCAGGTCGGCGCGGAGGTCCGCCTCGCCGAGCGCGACGGCGCACACCTGGGGGTGGGCGGCGGCGACCGAGTAGGCGTGCTCGACGGCGAGCGCCGACTCCAGCAGCGGGCAGAGCGGGACGCCCGGGGCCACGGCCGCGATGTGGTGGACGGACGCCGCGTGCGTGATCTTGGGCAGCCGGAGTGCGGCGAGCCCCGGCAGCCCGGCCAGCGTGAGGACGTCCGTCTCGGTGTGGACCCGGACGTGGACCGGCACGGTGTGCTTCCCGGGCGGGTCGGAGAGCAGCTCGACGGTGGCCGAGCGGGCGTACTCCTTGCGCTCCGGCGCCACCGCGTCCTCCAGGTCCACGATGACGACGTCCGCCCCGGACCCCAGGGCCTTGCGCACCACCTCCGGCCGGTCCCCGGGGACGTACAGCCAGGTGAGCGGGACCGCCGCGGTCACAGGACGCCCGCCGACCGGAGCGCGGCGATCTCCGGGGCCGCCAGTCCCAGACCGGTGAGGATCTCCTCGGTGTCCGCGCCGTGCGGCCGGCCCGCCCAGCGGATCGAGCCCGGGGTCTCGGAGAGCCGGAAGAGGACGTTCTGCATCCGCAGCGGGCCCAGCTCCGGGTCGTCGATCTCGGTGACCGAGTCCAGCGCCCGGTACTGCGGGTCCTCCATGACGTCCTGGACGTCGTGGATCGGGGCGATGGCCGCCTCCGCCTTCTCGAAGGCCGAGACCGCCTCCTCGCGGGTGTGCCGGGCGATCCAGTTGCCGACCGCCGCGTCCAGCTCGTCGGCGTGCTCGGCGCGGGTGGTGCCGGAGGCGAACCAGGGCTCGTCGATCAGTTCCGCCCGGCCGACCAGGCGCATCACCCGCTCGGCGACCGACTGGGCCGAGGCGGAGACCGCGACCCAGTGCCCGTCGGACGTGCGGTACGTGTTGCGCGGGGCGTTGTTCCGGGAGCGGTTGCCGGTGCGCGGCTGTACGTAGCCGAGCTGGTCGTACCAGAGGGGCTGCGGGCCCAGCACGGTCAGGATCGGCTCGATGATCGCCATGTCGACGATCTGCCCCCGCCCGGTCCGGTCGCGCCCGGCGAGCGCGGCCATCACGGCGTACGCGGTGGCCAGTGCCGCGATCGAGTCGGCGAGCCCGAAGGGCGGCAGGGTGGGCGGCCCGTCCGGC
Organism: Streptomyces sp. NPDC092952; assembly: GCF_044754785.1. Lineage (NCBI taxonomy): Bacteria > Bacillati > Actinomycetota > Actinomycetes > Kitasatosporales > Streptomycetaceae > Streptomyces > Streptomyces sp. NPDC092952. Next base: position 347,833 of record NZ_JBIVPT010000005.1, read on the forward strand.
TCCCCGGTGATCGCGGCGAAGCCGCTCATCGCCTCGGCGAGGGTGCCGAAGCCGGGGCGGTGGGCGTACGGGCCGAACTGGCCGAAGCCGGTGACCCGGACCAGCACCAGCCGGGGGTTGGCCGCGTGCAGCTCGTCCCAGCCCAGACCCCAGCGCTCCAGCGTGCCGGGCCGGAAGTTCTCGACGACCACATCGGTCCGGGCGGCCATTTTGAGCAGGACGTCCCGGCCGCCGGGCGTGGAGAGGTCGAGGGTCATGGTGCGTTTGTTGCGGCCCAGCAGCTTCCACCAGAGGCCGACGCCGTCCTTCGTCGGGCCGTGCCCGCGCGAGGGGTCCGGCCGGAGCGGGTGCTCGACCTTGATCACTTCGGCGCCGAAGTCGCCGAGCAGGGTGGCGGAGAGGGGTCCGGCGAAGAGCGTGGCGAGGTCGAGCACCCGCAGTCCGGTCAGCGGTGCCCGCGCGGGCGTGGTCATGCGGCCTCGATCTCGGTGCGGTACGGCATGGAGGCCGAGGCGCCGGGCCGTTGCACGCAGAGCGCGGCGGCGGCCGCCGCCCAGGCCAGCGCCTCCGGTACGGGGCGGTGCTCGGCGAGCGCCACGGCGAGGGTGCCGACGAAGGTGTCGCCCGCCCCGGTGGTGTCGACGGCGGTCACCTCGGGGGCGGGGAAGAGGACGGGCTCGGCGCCCCGGGCCGCGTACAGGCAGCCCTTCGCGCCCAGGGTGACGACGACGACGGGGACCCGGGCGAGGAGGTGGTCCGCGGCCGCCCAGGGGTCCGCGAAGCCGGAGAGCTCGGCCGCCTCGTGCTCGTTGGGCACCAACAGGTCGACGCAGTCGAGGAGTTCGGACGGGAGCGGCTGCGCCGGGGAGGGCGTGAGGATGGTCCGTACGCCCTGGGCGCGGGCGGTGCGGGCGCCCTCGACCACGACGGGCAGCGGCAGCTCCAGCTGGAGGAGGAGCAGCCCGGCGCCCGCGATGGCGGCCGTCTCGCCGGGGCCGAGGGCGGTGACGGTGCCGTTGGCCCCGGGGATCACCACGATCGCGTTGGCGCCGGTGGAGTCGACCACGATGTGCGCGGTGCCGCTGGGGCCCTCGGCGGTGTGCAGCAGATCGGTGTCGACGCCCGAGTGCTCCAGGTTGTCCCGCAGCAGGCCGCCGTACGCGTCGTCGCCGACCGCGCCGATCATCAGGACGTCGCCGCCCGCGCGGGCCGCCGCCACGGCCTGGTTGGCGCCCTTGCCGCCGGGCACGGTGCGGAACTCCCGCCCGGTGACGGTCTCGCCGAGCCGGGGGGCCCGTTCGGTGTAGGCGACCAGGTCCATATTGGTGCTCCCGAGCACCGCGATGCGGGTCATGGGCACAGTGTCTCCTCGGAGGTGAGCCGGTGGGTCTGCCGGGCGAGTTCGTCGAAGCCGATGCCGTCGAAGCCGGGTACGGAGGTGGCGAGGCGGTTCTTCAGCGGGGCGGTCCAGTGCTCCGGCAGCCGTTCGGGCGACCCGGCCAGCAGCCCGGCGAGCGAACCGGCGGTCGCCCCGTTCGAATCGGTGTCCCAGCCGCCCTCCACCGCACGGCAGACGGAGCGCGAGAAGTCCCCGTCGGCGTGGGTGAGGGCGGCGGCCAGCAGCGCGGCGTTGGGCAGCACATGCACCCAGTGGTACCCGCCGTACTCGGCGTGCAGCCGGTCGGCCACCGCGTCGAAGGAGGTACCGGCGTGGGCCCGGGCCGCCGCGATCCCGGCGTGGACCGCGCGCGCGAACCGTGAGCGCGGGGGCACCACCCGCAGCCCGGTGGCCAGGCAGCCGTGCACGTCGCTCGCGCCCCCGGCCGCCTCGGCGAGCGCGGCGGCGGTGAACATCGCCCCGTACACCCCGTTGCCGGTGTGACTGAGCACGGCGTCCCGGTGGGCCTGCGCGGCCGCGGCCCCGGGGTCGCCGGGGTGGGTCCAGCCGTGCACGTCGGCCCGGATCTGCGCGCCGATCCACTCCCGGAACGGATTGCGGTACCGGGCGGTGTGCGGGGGCTCGACGCCGTCCAGCAGATTGCGGTAGGCGATCCGCTCGGCAGTGAACGTCCGGCCGGCCGGCAGTTCGTCGAGCCAGAGCCGGGCGAGGTCGCCGGTGGTGAAGGACGGGCCGTGGCGCCGGAGCAGCAGCAGGGTCAGCAGCGGGTGGTTGAGATCGTCGTCCTCCGGCATGCCGTCGATGTTCTCAGCCAGCGAGCAGGGCGCGGAGCGGCGGTTGAAGGGGTGGGCGGCGGCCAGTGGGGCGGGCAGCCCGCGGGCGGTGAACCAGGTGGTCAGCGGCCAGTTCCCGGTGGCGCGGGCCAGCGCCCGGATGCCGTCCAGGGGCAGCTTCTCGACCGGCTTGCCGAGCAGACAGCCGGCCGCCCGGCCCAGCCAGGCGGCGTGCAGCCGCTCCGGGGAGACCGGCGGGGTACCGGGACGGGACGCCGGCCAGTCGGGGCAGGCGGCGCGGATCGCGGCCAGGTCGGTCGGCTCGTCCTCGTCCGACGGGGATTCCAGCAGGGCGAGTTCGTCGAGCAGTCGCTCGGCGAGGACCCGCAGCTCCGGGGCCGGTACGGGGGAGGCGCCCGCGCGCTCCGGGGCGGGGGCGCCGCCCGCCTCGTACCACCGGCGCGCGACGGCGCGGGCGTCCCGGCCGTCCTCGGCGGCCTGCCGGAGCTCGTGCCCGACCAGGTCCTCCGGCTGCACCCAGGTCACCCGTACGGTCATCGGGCCGCCGCCAGTGCGGCGAAGGCCGCCTCGTGGCCCCGGCGGCGGGCGGTGTCCCGGGCGAACACCTCGCGGGCGACCGCCGCCAGGTCCCGTGCGGGGGCGTTCAGATCGAGGCGGCTGGCCTCCGCGACGGTGGCGGCCCAGTCGGCGGGGACCGCCCGTGCGCCGCCGAGCGCGCCCGCCAGGGCCCCGCTCATGGTGGCGATCGAGTCGCAGTCCCGGCCGTAGTTGACCGAGCCGAGCACCGTGTGCCGGTAGTCGCCGTCGGCAACGAGCAGCATGCCGAGCGCGATCGGCAGCTCCTCGATCGAGTGCAGCCGGGAGGGTCTGCGGGCGCCGAGGGACGGGGCGCGGTAGTCGGGGCCGACCGAGTCGAAGGGGGCGACGGCGGCGCGCAGCGGGGCCAGCGCGGACTCGAAGTCGTGGTGCCCGGAGGCGGCTTCGCACACCGCCTCGATCGCCGACCGGGTGCCGTCCTTGGCGAGCGACAGACAGGTCTCGACGATGCCCGCGGGGGTCGCGCCCGGGGCGCAGGCGGCGGCGACGGCCGCCGCGAAGACCCCGGCCGCCTCCCGGCCGTAGCTCGACTGGTGGGCCCCGGCGACGTCCAGCGCCTCGGCGTACGCGGCCTGCGGATGGGCGGCGTTGACCAGGCCGACCGGCGCCATGTACATCGCCGCGCCGCAGTTGACGATGTTCCCGTTGCCCGCCTCGCGCGGGTCGGCGTGGCCGTAGTGCAGCCGGGCGACGATCCACTTCTCGGCGAGGAAGATCCGCTGGAGCGGCAGCGCCTCGGCCTCCAGCTCCGGGATCCAGCGGGGCCGGGAGATCAGCTCGGGGACCAGATGGCGGGCGACCGCGTAGGCGTCGAGATGGTCGCGCACGGTGCCGTAGACCCGTACCAGCGCATGGGTCATCAGGGTGTCGTCGGTGACGTGTCCGTCGCCCTTGTGGTACGGGGCGATGGGGCGTGCGGTGCGCCAGTTCCCGCCGTCCCAGGGGCCCACGATGCCGTCGATCCGGCCGCCGTGGCGGGCCACGATCTGCTCGGGGGAGCGGCCCTCCACCGGGCCGCCGAGCGCGTCGCCGACGGCGGCGCCGACGAGCGCGCCGGTGATCCGTTCATCGAGTGCGGGTGTCGTGGGTCCGGCCTCGGGCCGCAGGGGCATCGTGGATGTCATGTCCGAATTGTCCACCCGAGGTGTCCGGTTCCCGGTCTGCCAGCAGTCCGGCGAGTTCGATGAGATCGGTCCCGGCGAGCCGGGGCAGCGCACAGCCGGCGAGGGTGCGGCAGGCCTCGCGCCAGCCGCCCGGAACGGCCCCGATCCCGCCGAGCGCCCCGGTCAGTGCCCCGGCCAGGGCGGGCGCGGAGTCGGCGACCCGGGACAGGCAGGCCGCCGCGGGCACGGCCTGGGTGATCCGGCCCCGGGCCGCGGTGGCGAGGGCCAGGGCGACCGGGACGGTCTCGGCGGCGGCGATCCCGTAGCTGTAGACGTGGTCGACGATCTGGTGCTCCAGCACGGGGACGAGGGCGAAGGCGCCGGCCGCCTCGCCGACGAAGTCGCGGGCGATCCGGACGGCGTGGGCGGCGTTGCGGGCGATCTCGGTGCCCTCGGGGAGCTGGGCCAGCGCGGCGTTGACCGCGGTGTCGACGTCGGCCCCGCCGAGCGCCGAGGCGAGGGCCGCCGCCGTCGCGCGGGCGCCGTGCACCCCGTCGCCGTCCTGGGTGTAGCGCGCGTCGAACTCGGCGAGGTCGGCGGCGGCTTCGGGGTCGCCCGGGTGGGCGACGGCGAGCACGGCGGCCCGTACGCAGGCCGCGTCGTCGAAGTAGTGCGGGTTGTCGTGGCCGGTGGCGGGCGGGCGCAGCCCGGCGGCGAGGTTGCCGAGCCCGGCCCGTACCGAGATCCGGGCGCGCAGCGGGAGCACCGCGGACTCGACCTCGGGGGCGCGGGCGGCGGCCGCCGCGACCTCGGCGGCCAGCGCGTTCCAGGCCACGTCGATGGCGGCCCGCAGCCGGTGGCCGGGGGAGAGGCCGTGCAGCGGCGCGGCCGCCGAGGCCAGGAGGGTCCCGGCGGCGAAGGCCGCCCATTCGGCGTCGTCGGAGGGGCCCAGGCGCAGGGGCTCGGGCGGCTGGTTGAGGGCGATCGGGACGGGCAGCGTGGTGGTGGCGTTCTGCTCGGCGAAGGTGTCGAGCTCCCGGGTGAGCCGCCGGGTCCACTCCGGCATCCGGGCCGCCCGGTGCCGCGCGGCGGGCCAGCCCGCCGCGTCCCCGGAGGCGAGCCCGAGCAGCAGCCCCTCGATCCGTGGGCGGCGCCCGGCGCCGGGCCGGTGGCGCGGCCCGGCGGCGGGGGAGGGGGTGGGGGCGGAGTCGGTATCGGCCCGCACGCCGGTGCTCGCGCCGGTCCGCGTGTCGGTCCGTACGCCGGTGCTCGCGCCGGTCCGCACCTCCGCACCCGCGTCGGGGTTCGCGCCGCTCCGTACGTCCGGCCGTACGACGGAGCGTTCGTCGGTCTGTACGTCCGGTCGTACGACGGTTCGACCCAAGGGATCGCCGCTCGGGGGCGCGTACACGGCCGGTTCCTCGTCGGGCTCGTCCGGGGTGAGCAACTCCGCGATGTCCAGGACGTGATGGCCCCGCATGGTCGGCAGGCAACTGCCCCGGACCGGGCCGATCGCCGCCCCCCAGTGCGGCGGGATCGCCGCCATCCCGTGCAGGGCACCGGCCAGGGCCCCCGCCACCGCGGCCGTGGTGTCCGCGTCCCGGCCCATGTTGACCGCCGTCAGCACCGCCGCCCGGAAGTCGCCGCGCGCCGCCGCGAAGGCGCCGAAGGCCAGCCCCACCGCCTCGGGCGCCAGATCCGTCCACGGGTACCCGCCGATCACCACCGCGGAGCGCACCGCGCGCTCCATGGTGAGCCGGTCGGGGTAGGAGCGCTGCGCCGCCGCCACCGCGCGCCGCAGCGAACGCGCCGTCCAGGAGTCCATCGGTACGACCGACAGGGCGGCGGCGATCACCGAGGCGACCCCGGTGCCCACCATCGCGGCGGCGACCCCGGCCGCCACCGCCCGGCCGCCGTAGATGCCCTCCCCCTCGTGGCTGACCCGCCCGTCCACCGCGACCAGCCGCGCCGCCTCGTCCGGGCGGCCCGCCGCGAACACCCCGAACGGGGCCGCCCGCATCGCCAGCCCGTCGCTCCAGGCATGCCGGTGCTGGGCGGAGATCGGGGCGGCCAGCCCCCGGCGCAGGTTCTCCAGCGTGCCCCGCTCGCTGAACCCGGCGCCGCGGAACTGCCCTTCGTCCAGATCGGCGATCCACCGGTGCCAGGCCCGCTCCACATGCGTGACGGTCAGCGCGGAACCGTGCCGGGCGAGCAGCAGCCCGGAGAAGATCGTGTACTCCGTGTCGTCCGTACCGGCGGGGTCGTCGCTCACGAAGCCCTCGATCCGGCCCCAGCGGCGGCGGATCTCGGAGGGCCGCATGTTCTCCGCCGGCGCCCCCAGCGCGTCCCCGACCGCGAGGCCGAGCAGGCAGCCGCGCGCCCGGTCGCCGGGGTCCGTCCGGGGTGTGCGGCCCGCGCTCGGCTCCGTCGGACCCCCTGTGATCAACTCCATCGCGTCGACCCCTTCGCTCGCGCCGAGCCAGTTCTCCGGCCTCCTCGCATCTGTGCCACGCCGAACGCCGACAGAGGCCGCGGGCCACGAGAAAAGAGCCAGTCGGATGATCCGTCAGAAGAGCTGAGGAAAGGCTTACTTACCTGGTCAGGGGCGGTGGTAAGTACGGCCTGCCTTGCTGGCGGGAGTCGTGTTTCGTGCGTACTTTCGACGGTGTCGAGCAGGGGTGGGGCGAGTGGAACCCGCTTCCGGAGAAGGGGAGATCCATGGCCATCATCGAGACCGACGCCGTACTGCACGAGGCGCACCGCGACAACCACACCCACCGGGACGTCAACGGAGGCTGGCTGCGGCCCGCCGTGTTCGGGGCCATGGACGGCCTGGTCTCCAACCTCGCGCTGATGACCGGTGTCGCGGGCGGCGCGGTCTCCCAGCAGACCATCGTGATCACCGGTCTGGCGGGCCTGGCGGCCGGAGCGTTCTCCATGGCGGCCGGCGAGTACACCTCCGTGGCCTCCCAGCGGGAGCTGGTCGAGGCCGAACTCGACGTGGAACGGCGGGAGTTGCGCAAGCACCCGGTGGACGAGGAGCGGGAGCTCGCCGAGCTGTACGTGTCCCGGGGCGTCGAGCCGGAGCTGGCCCGAGAGGTGGCGCGGCAGCTGTCGCGCGACCCGGAGCAGGCCCTGGAGATACACGCCCGTGAGGAGTTGGGCATCGACCCGGGCGATCTGCCCTCGCCGCTGGTGGCCGCGGTGTCGTCGTTCGGCGCGTTCGCACTGGGGGCGCTGCTGCCCGTGCTGCCGTACCTGCTCGGTGCGAGCGCGCTGTGGCCGGCCGTGCTGCTGGCGCTGGTCGGGCTGTTCGCCTGCGGTGCGGTGGTGGCCAGGGTGACGGCCCGCGGCTGGCTGTTCAGCGGGCTGCGCCAGCTGCTGCTGGGCGGCGCCGCGGCGGCCCTCACCTACGGCCTGGGCATGCTGTTCGGCGTGGCCGTCGGAGGCTGAGCCCCGACGGCGGGGACGGACGGGCGGGCGCATCCGGGGCCGGGTGCGCCCGCCCGTCGTGTGTGCGGGCCCGAGGGCCGTCCACCCCGCCCCCGCCGTCGTACGTCCCGGATATCACCCGTCTGCCCCGTTGTGCGTGCGCCGGTCGTGTGACGTACGTCTTCTTTCCCGCCTCTGGGCGGGGCGGCCTCCCCCCGCGTAAAATGAGTCGCCATGCAGGACTACGTATAAGTAGTCATTACCCGGCGGTTTCGTTTTCCTCGCCACCGGGCAAGAGCTGTAGACACCGCGGGCAACGACGCCTGCTCTCTGCGGCCCCAGGGCGCCGATCCTCCCTTTGCGACAACCCCCTCACCGACTCATCCGGTGTCCGCATAGTGGAACGAGCTATCCGCTTTTTGAGAAGCGCCCCATCATGTACACCTGCATCAACTTTCGCAGAGGGCCAACGTCGTCCCTCGGCATCGCACATGCCACGACGACGACGGGAGAGCCGATGCGTATCGACGCCTGGTCGCCCATGGACGGTCGCCCCGCCCAGCAGGGGATGTACGACCCCCGCAACGAGCACGACGCCTGCGGCGTCGGGTTCGTGGCCACTCTGACCGGTGTGGCCAGCCACGAGCTGGTCGAGCAGGCGCTGACCGTGCTCCGCAACCTCGAACACCGCGGTGCCACCGGATCGGAGCCCGATTCCGGCGACGGCGCCGGCATCCTCCTCCAGGTCCCGGACGCCTTCCTGCGCGCGGAGACCGCCTTCGACCTCCCCGAGGCCGGCGCCTACGCCGCCGGAATCGCCTTCCTGCCCGCCGACGACTCCACCGGGGCCGTCCGCGCACTGGAGAAGATCGCCGCCGAGGAGGGCCTCAAGGTCCTCGGCTGGCGCCAGGTCCCGGTCACCCCCGACCTCCTCGGCAAGGGCGCCCGCGCCACCATGCCCGAGTTCCGCCAGCTCTTCGTCGCGGACGGCACGAGCAGCGGCATCGCCCTGGACCGCCGGGCCTTCGTCCTGCGCAAGCGCGCCGAGCGCGAGGCCGGGGTCTACTTCCCCTCGCTCTCCGCCCGCACGATCGTCTACAAGGGCATGCTCACCACCGGGCAGCTGGAGCCGTTCTTCCCGGACCTCTCCGACCCGCGCCTGGCCACCGCCGTCGCCCTGGTCCACTCCCGGTTCTCCACCAACACCTTCCCGAGCTGGCCGCTCGCCCACCCGTACCGCTTCGTCGCCCACAACGGCGAGATCAACACGGTCAAGGGCAACCGCAACTGGATGAAGGCCCGCGAGTCCCAGCTCGCCACCGACCTGTTCGGCCCCGCCGACGGCGGACACGGCGACGAGGCACGGCTCGACCGGATCTTCCCCATCTGCACCCCCGACGCCTCCGACTCCGCCTCCTTCGACGAGGTGCTGGAGCTGCTCCACCTCGGCGGCCGCTCACTGCCGCACTCGGTGCTGATGATGGTGCCCGAGGCGTGGGAGAGCCCCGAGGCGAAGAACGCCATGGACCCGGCCCGGCGCGCCTTCTACCAGTACCACTCCGCGATGATGGAGCCCTGGGACGGCCCCGCCTGCGTCACCTTCACCGACGGCGTCCAGGTCGGCGCGGTCCTCGACCGCAACGGACTGCGTCCGGGCCGCTACTGGGTCACCGACGACGGGCTCGTGGTGCTCTCCTCCGAGGTCGGCGTCCTGGACATCGACCCCGTGAAGGTCGTCCGCAAGGGCCGCCTCCAGCCCGGCAGGATGTTCCTCGTCGACACGGCCGAGGGCCGCATCATCGAGGACGACGAGATCAAGGCGTCCCTCGCCGCCGAGCAGCCGTACGCGCAGTGGCTGGAAGCCGGCGAGATAGAGCTGGAGGACCTCCCCGAGCGGGAGCACATCGTGCACACGCACGCCTCCGTCACCCGCCGCCAGCAGACCTTCGGCTACACCGAGGAGGAGCTGCGCGTCATCCTCGCGCCGATGGCCCGCACCGCCGGTGAACCGCTCGGCTCCATGGGCACGGACTCGCCGATCGCCGCGCTGTCCGAGCGCCCCCGCCTCCTCTTCGACTACTTCACCCAGCTGTTCGCGCAGGTCACCAACCCGCCGCTGGACGCCATCCGCGAGGAACTCGTCACCTCGCTGCGCTCCACGCTCGGCCCGCAGGGCAACCTGCTGGAGCCGACCGCCGCGTCCTGCCGCGCCGTCACGCTGCCGTTCCCGGTGATCGACAACGACGAGCTCGCCAAGCTGATACACATCAACGCCGACGGCGACATGCCGGGCATGAAGGCCGCCACCCTCTCCGGCCTCTACCGGGTCGGCGGCGGGGGCGAGGCCCTCGCCGCGCGGATCGAGGAGATCCGCGCCGAGGTCGACACCGCCATCGAGGACGGCGCCCGCCTGATCGTCCTCTCCGACCGGCACTCCGACGCCGAGCACGCCCCGATTCCGTCGCTGCTGCTCACCTCCGCCGTCCACCACCACCTCATCCGCACCAAGCAGCGCAGCCAGGTGGGCCTGCTGGTCGAGGCCGGGGACGTCCGCGAGGTCCACCACGTCGCGCTGCTCATCGGCTACGGGGCCGCCGCGGTCAACCCGTACCTCGCGATGGAGTCGGTCGAGGACCTGGTCCGCGCCGGTACGTTCATCGAGGGCATCGAGTCCGAGACGGCCATCCGGAACCTGATCCACGCGCTCGGCAAGGGCGTCCTGAAGGTCATGTCCAAGATGGGCATCTCGACCGTCGCCTCCTACCGCGGCGCCCAGGTCTTCGAGGCCGTCGGCCTGGACGAGGAATTCGTCGCGAAGTACTTCCACGGCACCGCGACCAAGATCGGCGGCGCCGGTCTCGGCATCGTCGCCCAGGAGGTCGCCGCCCGGCACGCCAAGGCGTACCCGCCCTCCGGGATCTCCGCCTCGCACCGCGCGCTGGAGATCGGCGGCGAGTACCAGTGGCGCCGCGAGGGCGAACCGCACCTCTTCGACCCGGAGACGGTCTTCCGCCTCCAGCACGCCACCCGCACCGGGCGCTACGACATCTTCAAGAAGTACACCGACCGGGTGAACGAGCAGTCCGAGCGCCTCATGACGCTCCGCGGCCTCTTCGGCTTCGCCCAGGACCGCGCCCCGGTCCCCGTCGACGAGGTCGAGCCCGTCTCCGAGATCGTCAAGCGCTTCTCCACCGGCGCCATGTCGTACGGCTCGATCTCCCGCGAGGCGCACGAGACCCTCGCCATCGCCATGAACCGGCTGGGCGCCAAGTCCAACACCGGCGAGGGCGGCGAGGACGCCGACCGGCTGTACGACCCCGAGCGCCGCTCGGCCATCAAGCAGGTCGCCTCCGGCCGCTTCGGGGTGACCAGCGAATACCTGGTCAACGCCGACGACATCCAGATCAAGATGGCGCAGGGCGCCAAGCCCGGCGAGGGCGGCCAGCTGCCCGGCCACAAGGTCTACCCCTGGGTCGCGAAGACCCGGCACTCCACCCCCGGCGTCGGCCTCATCTCGCCGCCGCCGCACCACGACATCTACTCCATCGAGGATCTGGCCCAGCTGATCCACGACCTCAAGAACGCCAACCCGGCCGCCCGCATCCACGTGAAGCTGGTCTCCGAGGTCGGCGTCGGCACCGTCGCCGCCGGTGTCTCCAAGGCCCACGCCGACGTCGTGCTGATCTCCGGCCACGACGGCGGCACCGGCGCCTCCCCGCTGACCTCGCTGAAGCACGCGGGCGGCCCCTGGGAACTGGGCCTGGCCGAGACCCAGCAGACCCTGCTGCTCAACGGCCTGCGCGACCGGATCGTCGTCCAGACCGACGGCCAGCTCAAGACCGGCCGCGACGTCGTCGTCGCCGCGCTGCTGGGCGCCGAGGAGTTCGGTTTCGCGACCGCGCCGCTCGTCGTCTCCGGCTGCGTCATGATGCGCGTCTGCCACCTGGACACCTGCCCGGTCGGCATCGCCACCCAGAACCCCGTCCTGCGCGACCGGTTCTCCGGCAAGGCCGAGTACGTCGTGAACTTCTTCGAGTTCATCGCCCAGGAGGTCCGCGAGATCCTCGCCGGGCTCGGCTTCCGCTCGATCGAGGAGGCCGTCGGCCACGCCGAACTCCTCGACACCGACCGGGCCGTCACCCACTGGAAGGCCCAGGGCCTCGACCTGGCCCCGCTCTTCCACGTCCCCGAACTGCCCGAGGGCGCCGCCCGCCACCGGCTCGTCGAACAGGACCACGGCCTGGACAAGGCCCTCGACAACGAGCTGATCCGGCTCGCCGCCGACGCCCTGGGCGCACCGGACGCCGAGAGCGCCCAGCCGGTCCGGGCCCAGCTCGCGATCCGCAACATCAACCGCACCGTAGGCACCATGCTCGGCCACGAGGTGACGAAGCGGTTCGGCGGCGCCGGACTGCCCGAGGACACCATCGACATCACCTTCACCGGCTCCGCCGGCCAGTCCTTCGGCGCCTTCGTGCCCAGCGGCGTCACCCTGCGCCTGGAGGGCGACGCCAACGACTACGTCGGCAAGGGCCTCTCCGGCGGCCGGATCGTCGTCCGCCCGGACCGCGGCGCCGACCACCTCGCCGAGTACTCCACCATCGCGGGGAACACCATCGCCTACGGCGCCACCGGCGGCGAGCTCTTCCTGCGCGGCCGCACCGGCGAACGGTTCTGCGTCCGCAACTCCGGCGCCACCGTTGTCTCCGAGGGCGTGGGCGACCACGGCTGCGAGTACATGACCGGCGGCCACGCCGTCGTCCTCGGCGAGACCGGACGCAACTTCGCGGCCGGCATGTCCGGCGGCGTCGCGTACGTCGTCGACCTCAACCGCGACCACGTCAACCCCGGGAACCTCGGCGCGATCGAGGAGCTCTCCGCCACCGACCGGCAGTGGCTGCACGACGTCGTGCGCCGCCACCACGAGGAGACCGGCTCCACCGTCGCCGAGAAGCTGCTCGCCGACTGGGACCGCGCCGCGACCCGGTTCAGCAAGATCATCCCGTCCACGTACAAGGCAGTGCTCGCCGCCAAGGACGCCGCTGAGCTCGCCGGTCTCTCCGAACAGGAGACCACCGAGAAGATGATGGAGGCGGCGACCCATGGCTGACCCCAAGGGCTTCCTGACCACCGGGCGCGAGGTCGCCGAGACCCGCCCCGTGGCCGAGCGCGTCAAGGACTGGAACGAGGTCTACGTCCCCGGCTCGCTGCTCCCGATCATCAGCAAGCAGGCCGGCCGCTGCATGGACTGCGGCATCCCGTTCTGCCACAACGGCTGCCCGCTCGGAAACCTCATCCCCGAGTGGAACGACTACGCCTACCGCGAGGACTGGGCGGCGGCGTCCGAGCGGCTGCACGCCACGAACAACTTCCCCGAGTTCACCGGCCGGCTCTGCCCGGCCCCGTGCGAGTCGGCCTGCGTGCTCGGCATCAACCAGCCGGCCGTCACCATCAAGAACGTCGAGGTCTCCATCATCGACAAGGCGTGGGACAGCGGCGACGTCACCCCGCGCCCGCCCGAGCGGCTCTCCGGCAAGACCGTCGCCGTCATCGGCTCGGGCCCGGCCGGTCTCGCCGCCGCCCAGCAGCTGACCCGGGCCGGACACACCGTCGCCGTCTACGAGCGCGCGGACCGCATCGGGGGCCTCCTGCGGTACGGCATCCCCGCGTTCAAGATGGAGAAGTCGCACATCAACCGCCGCATCGAGCAGATGCGCGCGGAGGGCACCAAGTTCCGCACCGAGACGGAGATCGGCCGCGACATCGACGCCGCCAAGCTCCGCCGCCGCTACGACGCGGTGGTCGTCGCCGCGGGCGCCACGGTCTCGCGCGACCTGCCCGTCCCGGGCCGCGAGCTCAACGGCGTGCACTTCGCGATGGAGTACCTGCCGCTCGCCAACAAGGTGCAGGAGGGCGATCTGACCGTCGCCCCGATCACCGCCGAGGGCAAGCACGTCGTGGTCATCGGCGGCGGCGACACCGGTGCCGACTGCGTCGGCACCGCCCACCGCCAGGGCGCCCTGTCCGTCACCCAGCTGGAGATCATGCCGAGGCCGGGCGAGGAGCGGAACGCGGGCCAGCCCTGGCCGACCTTCCCGATGCTCTACAAGGTCACCTCCGCGCACGAGGAGGGCGGCGAGCGCGTCTACTCCGTCTCGACCACCCGCTTCGAGGGCGACGAGAACGGCGACGTCCAGGCCCTCCACCTGATCGAGGTGGAGTTCAAGGACGGTAGGCTGGAGCAGAAGCCCGGCACCGAGCGGCGCATCCCGGCCCAGCTGGTCACGCTCGCCATGGGCTTCACCGGAACCGACCAGGCCAACGGCCTGGTGCAGCAGTTCGGCCTGGAGCTCGACGAACGCGGCAACGTCGCCCGTGACGCGGACTTCGCCACCAACGTCGACGGGGTCTTCGTCGCCGGTGACGCCGGACGCGGCCAGTCCCTCATCGTGTGGGCCATCGCCGAGGGCCGCTCCGCGGCACGCGGCGTGGACCGCTACCTGACCGGGGCCAGCTCCCTGCCGGCCCCGATCCGCCCGACCGACCGTGCCCTGACGGTCTGATCGCGGCCCGCCCGGACGTCCCGTACAACGGCGTACGGAACTGAACGCGGCGCCTGCCCGTCCCCGACCGGACGATTCGGCAGGCGCCGCGGTGCGTTCCGGGCCTGTCGGGCGGCCTTCGACCGGAAGGCCGCCCGACAGGCCCTCAGCCCGCCAGCGCGGAGTTCTTGAGCACCACCAGCAGCACCAGCACCGCGAGCAGCACCACGCACGCGGCGGTCTGGAACGCGGTACGCCGGTTCGCCGGGGCGTAGGCGTACGCGAGGGTCACGATGCCGCCGGTCAGCAGCCCGCCCAGATGGCCCTGCCAGGAGGCGAACCCGGCCGAGATCACCATCCAGAGCAGGAACATCGCCATGAACCGGTTGACCGGCGCCATGTCCCGGCCCAGCCGCAGATTGATGACGTAGAAGGCCGCGCCGAGGCCGAAGATCGCGCCCGAGGCGCCCACCGTCAGGTCGGACGGCGCGATCAGATGGACCAGCACCGAACCGCCCAGCGCGGACAGCAGATACAGCGCGAGGTAGCGGGCCCGGCCCAGCTGCTGCTCGACGACCCGGCCCAGGTTCCACAGCGCGTACATGTTGAAGACGATGTGCAGGATCCCGAACGGCAGCGCCCCCAGGGTCGCCCCGGTCGGCGGCAGGTGCAGGAAGGACCCGGTCAGCAGCCGGTACCACTCGCCGCCGGCCACCCCGATCACGTCGAAGCCGGGGACGGAGCCGACCCCGGGCTGGTAGATGTAGTGCTCCTTGTCCGGGCCCACCAGCTCGGCCCCCAGCATCGCGAACCGGTCGAGGATCCCCGGCCGGACCACCTCGCCCAGGTAGGCGAGGATGTTCAGCCCCATCAGGACGTACGTGACGATCGGCACCGCGGACCGGGGCACCGCGCCCCCGAAGACCGTGCGTGCCTGCCGGACCGACCGCTGCCCCTCCTTCACGCACTCCACGCAGTGGTGGCCGACGGCGGCCTCCCGCATGCAGTCGGGGCATATGAAGCGCTCGCAGCGGACGCAGCTGACATAGGTCTCGTACGACGGATGGCGGTAACAGGTGGTGGCTGCGGCCTCCACGACGGGCTCCTTCGGTAGGGCGGACACGAACGGCCGGTGGGGCGGCGGCGGATCAGGACACGGCGGATCGGGGCGCGGCGATCAAGATAGCGAACGCCGTACGGAGGGCCGGAAGGCCGGGGGCGCGGGAACGGGCGGAGAATGGCCGGGTGCCTACCAAGAAGAAGCCCCGGGCTACCCCCTCACCCGAACGGCGGAGCGAACTGCTCGCCACCGCGGCGGAGGTCTTCGCCGCGCAGGGATACAACGCCACCACCGTCCGCAAGATCGCGGACGCGGCCGGGATGCTCGCGGGCAGCCTCTACTACCACTTCGATTCCAAGGAATCGATGATCGACGAGATCCTCTCGACCTTCCTCGACGAGCTCTGGGAGGGGTACGACGCGGTGCTCGACGCCGGGCTGCCGCCCAGGGCGACCATCGAGGCACTGGTCACCGAGTCCTTCCGGGAGATCGACCGGCACCGGGCCGCCGTCGCCATCTACCAGAAGGAGGCCCGGCACCTCGCCGCCCAGCCGCGCTTCGGCTACCTCGTGGAGTCCCAGCGGAGATTCGAGAAGGCCTGGCTCGGCACGCTGGAGCGCGGCGTCGCCGACCGCAGCTTCCGCGCCGACCTCGACATCCGGCTCACCTACCGCTTCGTCCGCGACACCGTCTGGGTGGCGGCCTCCTGGTACCGGCCGGGCGGGCTGCACAGCCCCGAGGAGATCGCCCGCCAGTACCTCTCGATGGTCCTGGACGGCATCGCCCTGGACCCCGCCCCGCCGGAGGGCTGACCCGGCGCGCCACGCCGCGCGTCCCCGTCACGGTTCGCCGGAACGTGCTACGGTGGGGGCGTTGCAGTTTTGGTACCCATGAACTTTTGGTGCGCCTGACGGGAATGCTTCGTCAGGCGCATTATTGTTTTCCGGCTTTCTCCGGATGGGGCTCAATGCGGCGACTCGGAATTCGTAAAGTGCGGAATTCCGGCACTGCACCTCGTAAGGAGAACAACATGGCCACCGGAACCGTGAAGTGGTTCAACTCTGAAAAGGGCTACGGCTTCATCGAGCAGGACGGCGGCGGCGCCGACGTCTTCGCCCACTACTCCAACATCGCGACCCAGGGCTTCCGCGAGCTCGTCGAGGGCCAGAAGGTCAGCTTCGACGTCACGCAGGGCCAGAAGGGCCCGCAGGCGGAGAACATCGTCCCGGCCTGATCAGCCGCCGGACGCGTACCTCGCAGCCGGGGCCCGCACCACGAAGGTGCGGGCCCCGGCTTGTGCTGTCCCGGGGCCCCTACCGGGCCGAACCGCCGGTACCGGCACCCCCAGCAGTCCCACGCAGTTCCGAGGAAATCCACCGGACACCCCGGAACTCCTCAGGAATCCCCCAGGAGGGCAATTCCGTATGACCCGCTCCGAACGCCCGGACCGGCCCGCCCGCACCCGCTCGTCGAGGGGGCGCGGCACGGCCCCGGACAGGGCGACCGCCAAGGGTTCCGGCAAGGGATCCGGCAAGGCGTCGTCCCGTCGCAGGGCCACACCGCCGCAGGGCGAGTTCGCCCTTCCGGAGACCGTGACCCCCGCCCTGCCCGCCGTGGAGGCGTTCGCCGAGCTGGACATGGACGAAGCCCTGCTGAAGACCCTCGCCGCGCAGGGCGTCACCGAGCCGTTCCCGATCCAGGGCGCCACCCTGCCGAACTCGCTGGCCGGCCGGGACATCCTCGGCCGGGGCCGCACCGGCTCCGGCAAGACCCTCGCCTTCGGCCTCGCGCTGCTGGCCCGCACCGCCGGGCGGCGTGCCGAGCCCAAGGCCCCGCTGGCCCTCGTCCTCGTCCCCACCCGTGAGCTGGCCCAGCAGGTCACCGACGCGCTGACGCCGTACGCGGCCGCCCTGCGGCTGCGGCTGACCACGGTCGTCGGCGGCATGTCGATCACCCGGCAGTCCGCCGCGCTGCGCCGGGGCGCCGAGGTGCTCGTCGCCACGCCCGGCCGGCTGAAGGACCTCATCGAGCGGGGCGACTGCGAGCTGGACCGGGTCGCGATCACCGTTCTCGACGAGGCCGACCAGATGGCCGACATGGGCTTCATGCCGCAGGTCGTCGGGTTGCTGAAGCAGGTCGAGCCGGGCGGTCAGCGGATGCTGTTCTCGGCCACGCTCGACAAGAACATCGACCGGCTGGTCACGATGTTCCTGACCGACCCGGTCGTGCACTCCGTGGACCCGTCCGCCGGTGCGGTCACCACCATGGAGCACCACGTCCTGCACGTGGCCGACGCGACCGACAAGAAGGCCGTGGCCGTCCGGATCGCCGCCCGGGACGGCCGGGTGATCATGTTCGTGGACACCAAGCGCGGTGCCGACCGGTTCGCCAAGCGGCTGCTGGCCAGCGGCGTACGGGCCGCGGCGCTGCACGGCGGGCGTTCCCAGCCGCAGCGCAACCGGACCCTGGACCAGTTCAAGAACGGCCAGGTCACCGCGTTGGTGGCGACGAACGTGGCGGCCCGCGGCATCCACGTCGACGATCTCGACCTGGTCGTGAACGTGGACCCGCCGACCGACCACAAGGACTATCTGCACCGGGGCGGGCGCACCGCCCGCGCGGGGGAGTCCGGCAGTGTCGTCACCCTGGTGCTGCCCGAGGAGAAGCGGGACATGGCCCGGCTGATGGCGGACGCGGGCATCGCCCCGCGGACCACCCGGGTCAGCTCCGGCGACGAGGAGCTCGTCCGGATCACCGGCGCCCGCGAGCCGTCCGGCGTCGCGGTCGTCGTCGAGGTCCCGCAGCCGACCCCGCCCAAGCAGCGCACCCGCTCCGGCGGCGGACGCGGCCGGCGCGGCGGCGGAGGACAGGGCGGCGGCGAGGCCCGTGGCACCGGCGGGGCGACCCGTACGAACGGCACCGGCGGCGCGACCCGCGCGAACGGCTCGGGCGGGGCTTCCCGCACGGCGGGCGCGGGCGGCGGCCGCGGAGCCGGTTCCGGCGGCGGCCGACCCGCGGGTTCCGGCGGCGGCCGGGGCCGGGGCGGGGCGCGTCCGCAGGGCGCCGGACGCTCCGGCCAGGGACGCGGCGGCCGGGCCGCGTAGCCCGGGCCCCGGGGGCGGTCCCAGGGCGTGTTCCGGGAGTGGCGCCGTCCGCCCGGAGGGCGGCACTCCCGGGACGCGCCCTACGTGTCGCAGTCCAGGACCGTCCCGCACAGCCCGCACCGGGCCCTGACCCGGCCGCGCACCGGGAGGCGGAGGCGCTGGTGGCAGACCGGGCAGCCGAAGGAGACCCGCAGCGCGTCCGGCGCCCCCTCGAAGGCGTACGGGGCGTCCGGCGCCCCGGGCGTGCCCGGCCGCTCCCGGGCCTGGCGCCGGGCCTTCGCGTAGCGGCGGCGGTCCGGTCCGCCCGCCGCCGCGAGCGGGGGCCGGCGGAGGTCCCGCAGCGCCCGGTCCCGCCCGGTGCGGAACGCCTCGTACGCCTGCGGGCTGGTGAACCACGGCGACGGGTCCTCGTCGAAGGCCGACGCCCGCTGGGCGAGGACGTAGCCGAACTCCTCCGGGGTGAGGTAGCCGAGCTTCTGGCTGGAGACCGCGTCCTCGCGGAAGGCGTCGAGCAGCAGCCAGCCGGCGCCCAGGTAGGCGGCCGCGGTGTCGGTGAGGATCTCGTTGTCCCGGGTGCCGGGGAACGCCAGGCCGAGCCGGTGCAGCAGCACATGGGTGATCTCGTGGGAGAGCGCGGCGCCGATGTCCCCGCGATGGGTGCGGAACCGGTCGTTGAGTTCGACGAAGTACTCCGGTCCGGCGGCCAGTTCGACCTCGGCGGCATGCTCCATCGTGCGGAACGAGACGATCATCCGGGCGTCCGGCAGCCGGAGGTGCCGGGCGACCGACCGGGCCACCCGCTGGGTGCCGAGGTGGAGGTTCTCCCCGTCGAGGAGGGTGGTGTCGGCGGCGGTGAGGCTCGTGGCGTAGGAGCGGACGCCGTCGTACGAGAGCCGCCGGTACAGCGCGGTGATCGCGGACCGGACCGTCGTGAGATGCGGGAATCCATGGACCACCGGGCTGCGGATGGTCCGGTGGCTGCCGTCCGTCATGTCCCCCCGTTCCCGAGGATCGGCCGGTCGTACCGGCCGGATTCCACTGTAGCGGCAGGGGTGCGGGCGATCTTGGCCGGAAAGTGATCCTTGTGAAGCCCATGATCATTTCCTGATAATCCCAAGCGTGCCTTTGTCGGGTCCATGACCAGGGCGTGGTGTCGTACCGCGCCCTCCCGGTCGGGACCCGGCCCGGGCACGGGCACTCCCCACAAGCGCACCCCCACAAGCACCCCCCACCTGGCACACCCCCCACGAAAGAAGGCAGTTCCGTGAAACAGCTTCTGCGTGCCGTGAAGAGATGTTCCGTCATAGCCGCCGTCGTCCTCGCCGGCTTCAGCCTCCAGCCCGCCGGCGCCTCCGCGGCCCCCCAGCCGGTCGTCGGCGGAACCCGCGCCGCCCAGGGCGAGTTCCCGTTCATGGTCCGGCTCTCGATGGGCTGCGGCGGCGCCCTCTACGCCAAGGACATCGTCCTCACCGCCGCGCACTGCGTGGACGGATCGGGCAACAACACCTCCATCACCGTCACCGGAGGGGTCGTCGACCTCCAGTCCGCCAGCGCGGTCAAGGTCAAGTCCACCAAGGTCCTCCAGGCCCCCGGCTACAACGGCGCGGGCAAGGACTGGGCGCTCATCAAGCTCGCCCAGCCCATCGACCAGCCGACCCTGAAGATCGCCACCACCACCGCGTACAACAACGGCACCTTCACCGTCGCCGGCTGGGGCGCGGCCACCGAGGGCGGCGCCCAGCAGCGCTACCTGCTGAAGGCCAACGTGCCCTTCGTCTCCGACGCCGACTGCCAGGCCGCCTACGGAGGCGATCTCGTCCCCGGCGACGAGATCTGCGCCGGACTCCTCTCCACCGGCGGCGTGGACACCTGCCAGGGCGACTCCGGCGGCCCCATGTTCCGCAAGGACAACGCCGGAGCCTGGATCCAGGTCGGCATCGTCAGCTGGGGCAACGGCTGCGCCCGGCCCGGCTACCCCGGCGTGTACAGCGAGGTCTCGACCTTCGCCGCCAACATCGCCTCGGCGGCGGCCACGCTCTGAGAGCCTGCCGGGTGACCTTCGGCCGATGGGCAGACGCGGCCCGGTGCGTGTGATTCCAAGGCGCCGGAATGTCCTTGCAGCGGAGCTGCTCGGACATTCCGGCAACGCCGGAAGCGCGCGTGCCAGGCCGCGTCCCCCCGGTCAGAGGTCGCCCGACAGGCTCTGAGTCACCCCCGAACCACCCCGGGGGCGTCCCTGAACGCGGGCGCCCCCGGGCCCAGCTCCACGAACGGGGCCCCCGCCTCCTCCACCTCCAGCACCCACACCTCGTTGCCGCCCTCCCGCAGCACCGGCCCCGGCACGTACAGCGTCCGCTGCGCGCCCACCGACCAGTAGCGGCCCAGGCAGAAGCCGTTCACCCAGACGAACCCCCGCGCCCAGCCCGGCAGTTCGATCCCCGCGTGCCCGACACCGGCCACCCCGTCGAGCTCGAACGTCCCCCGGAACAGCCCCGTCCCGTCGGACCGGCCGACCTCCTCGAACGCCACCCGCTCCACCGCCCCCGGCTCCTCGAACGCGTCCAGCCGCAGCGCCCGCGCCCGCACCCCGTGCAGATACTGCCGCTCGTGCCGCACCCCGCCCGTGATCCCCTTGGACTCACCGAGCCGCGGCCCGTAGTTGACCCGGCCCAGCGACTCCACCCACAGCTCGACCTCCGCGGGCCCCGCCACCGGCTCCGCCAGGACACTCTCCTCCGCCGTCAGCACCCCCGCCCGGACGCCGTCCACCCGGACCACGGCCCGGTCCCGGAGCCCCGTCACATCCAGCGCGTACGGCTGACGCGGACCCGGCACGGACACCCGGTAGCGCACCAGGCCCCGGTCCACGCCCAGCTCCTCGAAGGTCGGCGGCATCCCGGACGGCGCCCCCTCCTCGTCACCCAGCGCCTCCAGCACCGCATCCAGCGACGCCCACCCCGTCAGCCGCACCCGCACCGGCTCCGCCAGCCCGGCCGGCTCGGGCGGCAGCTCGGGCAGCGGCCCGTCCGCGTACGGGGCGAGCACCTCACGGAACATCCGGAACTTCTCCGTCGCCCGGCCGTACTCGTCGATCGGCGCGTCGTAGTCGTACGACGTCACCGTCGGCAGGAAGTCCTGGTCCTGGAGCGGGCCCGACCGGTTCGCCCCCGCCCACCCGGCGAAGTTCGTCCCCCCGTGGGCCATGTAGAGGTTCACCGACGCCCCGCACTCCAGGATCTCCCGCAGCGCCTCGGTGGCCGGCCGGGGATCGCGCTCCATCGGCCCGGCACCCCAGTGCTCGAACCAGCCGCACCAGAACTCCATGCACATCAGCGGCCCCTTCGGCTGATGGCGGCGCAGCACCTCGAAGGCCTCCCGTGCCCCCGAACCGAAGTTCGCCGTGGCCAGCAGCCCCGGCACGGAACCGCCCGTGAGCATGTGGTCCTCCGGCCCGTCGGAGGTGAACAGGGGAACGGTCAGGCCCCGCTCGCGCAGCATCCCGGCCACCCGCCGCAGGTAGACCCGGTCGGAGCCGAAACTCCCGTACTCGTTCTCCGCCTGGACCATGATCACCGTGCCGCCGCGCCCGATCTGGCGCTGCACCACCTGCGGCAGCAGCGCCGTGAACCAGCGCTCCACCGCCTCCAGGTACCCCTCGTCACGGGAGCGCACCCGCCGCCCGAACCGCCCCGTCACCCAGACCGGCAGACCACCGTTCTCCCACTCGGCGCAGATGTACGGACCCGGGCGGACGATCGCCCACAGCCCGGCCCGCTGCGCCGCGTCCAGGAACCGGCCGAGCGCGCCCACGTCCCGGAACCGGCCCGGCCGCGGCTCGTGCAGATTCCACGGCACGTACGTCTCCACGCAGTTCAGGCCCATGGCGCGGAGCATCGACAGCCGGTGGTCCCACTGCGCCTCGTGCACCCGGAAGTAGTGCAGGGCCCCCGAAAGCAGCCGTACGGGCTTCCCGTCGAGCCGGAAGTGGTCGTCCCCCACGGTGAAGTCAGCCATCGTGCTCGTAACTCTCCTGTGCGCGCGGCCCCCCGTGCACCGCGCACCCGGGGCGTGCGGCGGCACGCACCACGGAGCGGGCGGACCCGGGAGGAATGGTGCCTCCACCCTCGCCCTCTGGCGCCCGGCCGGTCCATGGACAAAGATCACTACTGTTTGGACGCAAATGTTCAGACCCGTGCCCGACCCGGCGCGGAAGTGGTCGAAGGAGGAGCGAGGGCGGCCGATGTACCACACCTGGATGCGGTTCTTCACCCCCAGCCCGCTCCACCACCGGCTGGGCCTGGTCTGCCTGGGAGTCGGGCTCCAGCACGGCACCCTGCCCACCGTCGGCCCGCGCACCCTCGACCACCACGTGGCCGTCGTCGTCCACTCCGGCAGCGGCTGGTTCACCGGGGCCGACGGCCGCCGGGTCCCCGTCACCGCACCCAGCCTGATCTGGCTCACCCCCGGCACCCCGCACCACTACGGCGCCGACCCCGACACCGGCTGGGACGAGAGCTTCGTCGACTTCACCGGCCCCGCCACCGCCACCTACACCGAACTCGGCTACATCGAGCCCGACCGGCCGCTCGTCCCGCTCGCCGACACGGCCGCACCGCGCGCCGCGATCAGCCGGATCGTCCGCGCCGCCCGCCGGGGCAACCCGCTCCTGGAGGTGGAGACCGGAGCCGCCGTCCACGAACTGCTCGTCGCCCTGCGCCGGGCCCGCGCCGACGTCAGCCCGGACGGCGACCCCGTCCTGCAGGCCCTCGCCCGTGACGCCTTCCAGCCGTTGTCGGTCGCCGAGCACGCCGCCCGGCACGGCATGACCACCGCCGAACTGCGGACGGCGGTACGACGGGGCGCCGGACGCAGCCCCAAGGACTACCTCCTCGGCATCCGGCTCGGCCGCGCCAAGGAACTCCTCGCCGCCACCGACCTGCCGGTCGCCGCCGTCGCCCGCCGCGTCGGCTACGACGACCCCGCCTACTTCTCCCGGCTCTTCGCCCGCCGGGTCGGCACCGCCCCCGTCCGCTTCCGCGAACAGCAGGGACACGCCGTCCCCGGCGGCTGGAGCGACCGGATTCCGGACTCGGAGCACCCACCGACGATCATCCCGCCCGGCCCGGCCGTCTAAGCTCGCTGACCATGACGACCAGGGACATCGACGAGTCCGTGAACGCCGAACTGAACCGGCTGCGCGAGAGCATCGACAACATCGACGCCGCTGTGGTCCACATGCTCGCCGAGCGCTTCAAGTGCACCCAGCAGGTCGGCCACCTCAAGGCCGCCCACCACCTGCCCCCCGCCGACCCGGCCCGCGAGAGCCGGCAGATCGCCCGGCTGCGACAGCTCGCGGAGAGCGCACACCTCGACCCGGCCTTCGCCGAGAAGCTCCTCAACTTCATCGTCGCGGAGGTCATCCGCCACCACGAACGGATCGCGGAGGAATCCGCCACCGCCACCGAACACTGAACACACCCTCCGACGACCGGCCGGACAACACCGGTCAACCGCCCGAGGACACCCGCCGGCCACCCCCGGGCCCATCCGCCCGGCACCGCCCGCGCCGCACCGACCGCACCACCCCCGCGGCCAGCAACAACCCGAACCCCGTCGCCAGCACCACGATCGCGGCACCCGCCGACTCGTTCACATGACCACCCTGGCCCACCGGCTCGGGCGCCCCGCCGCCCGCCCACTCCGGCAGGACCAGCAACCCCACCCCCACCAGGGCCAGGAGCACCCACCCCACGCTCCCGCGGCGCGCGGACCGCACCGACACCAGCGCGCCCACCGCCAGCAGCACCGCACACCCCAGCGCCGGAAGCACCGTGTACCCCAGCCACTCCGACAGCAACGGCCGCCAGTACCACTCCGCGGCAGGCCTCGGCCCGTCGTAGTAGTACAGCGTCCGCGGCCGGGGCCCGCCCAGGAAGTCCCGCAACGTCCCCGGCACCACCCCGCCCACCAGCCCACCACCGAACACCAGCCCCGCGAACCGGCCGGGCCGACCCCCGTCGGCCCGGCCGATCCGCACCGCCACCACCGCCGCACAACCCGCCAGCAACCCCAGGAACACCCCCTTCACCGCCCCATAACCGACCGGCGTCCAGGCACTCCACGGATAGTTCTCCAACCGCGCCGCCCGCCACATCCCGACGAGACACCACACCAGGGCCCCCGCCGCCACCCCGCACGGCACCACCCCCACCACCCGCCACCGCCCACCCCGACACCCCGCCACCCCTCCAGCCACTTCCCGACCCCCACACCTCTCCCGAACCACCCGCCCCAGGACGGGACGCCTCCCACACCCCGCACGGTTGCGGACACCCGCCCCGCCCCCCCTCGCTCAGCCGTGGGAGAACCCGCCCACGCACCGCCCACCGCGTACGGCAGCATGGACACATGTCCGTACTGACGCGCGACGAAGCGCAGACCCGAGCCCAGTTCCTCGACGTGCACCACTACACGATCGACCTCGACCTGACCGCGGGGGAGGAGACCTTCGACTCCCGCACCGTCATCCAGTTCACCGCGGCCACCACCGGCGACACCTTCGTCGAACTCAAGCCCGCCACCCTGCGCTCGATCAGCCTCGACGGACACCCCCTCGACCCCGCCGACCTCGTCGAGAACCGCTTCCCCCTCACCGACCTCACCCCCGGCGCCCACGAACTGCGCGTCGACGCCGCCATGCGCTACTCCCGCACCGGCGAAGGCATGCACCGCTTCACCGACCCGGCCGACGGCGAGACCTACGCCTACACCCAGCTCTTCATGGACGACGTCCAACGCGTCTTCGCCGCGTTCGACCAGCCCGACCTCAAATCCGTCTTCACCCTCGCCGTCACCGCCCCCGAAGGCTGGACCGTCCTCGGCAACGGCATCGCCGACCACCGCGGCCAGGGCCGCTGGGAAATCGCCACCACCCCCCTCATCTCCACCTACCTCGTCGCAGTCGCCGCCGGCCCCTGGCACTCCGTCACCACCGAGCACGCCGGACTGCCCTTCGGCATCCACTGCCGCCGCTCCCTCGCCCCCCACCTCGACGCCGACGCCGACGAGATCCTCGACATCACCCGGGCCTGCTTCGACCGCTTCCACGAGAAGTTCGACGAGCCCTACCCCTTCGACTCCTACGACCAGGCCTTCGTCCCCGAATTCAACGCCGGCGCCATGGAGAACCCCGGCCTCGTAACCTTCCGCGACGAATTCGTCTACCGCTCCGCCGTCACCGACACCGAACGCCAGACCCGCGGCATGGTCATCGCCCACGAAATGGCCCACATGTGGTTCGGCGACCTCGTCACCCTCGCCTGGTGGGACGACATCTGGCTCAACGAGTCCTTCGCCGAATACATGGGCTACCAGACCCTCGCCGAAGCCACCCGCTTCACCGACACCTGGGTCGACTTCGGCGTCATCCGCAAGGGCTGGGGATACGACGCCGACCAGCGCCCCTCCACCCACCCCGTCGCCCCCGACCCCGACGCCG
Organism: Streptomyces sp. NPDC092952; assembly: GCF_044754785.1. Classification (NCBI taxonomy): domain Bacteria; kingdom Bacillati; phylum Actinomycetota; class Actinomycetes; order Kitasatosporales; family Streptomycetaceae; genus Streptomyces; species Streptomyces sp. NPDC092952. The sequence continues at coordinate 373,362 of NZ_JBIVPT010000005.1, forward strand.
TCCCCGACACCGCCTCCGCACTCCTCAACTTCGACGGCATCTCCTACGCCAAGGGCGCCTCCGCCCTGCGCCAACTCGTCGCCTGGCTCGGCGAGAAGGACTTCCTCGCCGGCATCAACACCCACTTCGCCCGCCACAAGTTCGCCAACGCCACCCTCGCCGACTTCGTCGACAACCTCGCCTCCGCCACCGACCGCGACGTCCACGCCTGGGCCGACGCCTGGCTGCGCACCACCGGCGCCGACACCCTCACCTCACAGATCGAGGAGACCGACGGCACCTGGACCCTCACCGTCGACCGCGACGGCAGCCGCCCCCACCGCATCGCCGTCGGCGCCTACGACCGCACCCCCGACCCCCACACCGGTGCCGACACACTCACCCTGCGCGAACGCTTCGAGACCGACGTCCCGCACACCGGCACCCCCGAAACCCGCCCCGGCCACCGCCCCACCCTCCTCGTCCTCAACGACGGAGACCTCACCTACGCCAAGATCCGCCTCGACCCCCACTCCTGGGACACCGCCCTCACCAACCTCTCCAGCATCCCCGACGCCCTCACCCGCGCCGTCCTCTGGAACACCGCCCGCGACATGGTCCGCGACGGGCAACTCGCCCCCACCGCCTACCTCGAAGCCGCCCGCACCCACCTCCCGCACGAGACCGACCTCGCCCTCGCCCAAGGCGTCCTCTCCTTCGCGGGCCTCCACATCATCCGCCAGTACCTCACCCCCGAACAGCACCCCGCAGGCCTCGCCACCCTCACCGCCCTCTGCCGCGACCTCATCCGCCGCACCGAGGACGGCCACAACCCCGGCCTCCGCCTCGTCGCCGTACGCCACCTCATCGACGCCGCCACCCAGCCCGACACCATCCAGGACTGGCTCACCAACGGCACCGTCCCCGGCGGACCCGAACTCGACCCCGAACTCCGCTGGCGCATCCTCACCCGCCTCGCCATCCTCGGCGCCACCGACGAGGCCACCATCGCCGCCGAACTCGAACAGGACCCCAGCGCCCCCGGACAGGAAGGCGCCGCCCGCTGCCGCGCCGCCCTCCCCACCCCCGAGGCCAAGGAAGCCGCCTGGCAAGCCCTCTTCCACGACGACACCCTCTCCAACTACCTCTTCGCCGCCACCGCCCAAGGCTTCTGGCAACCCGAACAGGCCGACCTCGTACGCCCCTACACCACCCGCTTCTACCCCGACGCCACCGCACTCGCCACCCGCCGCGGCAACGCCATCGCCGAAGCCGCCGGAACCCACGCCTTCCCCATCCCCATCGTCGAAACCGACCACCTCCACCTCGGCGAACAGACCCTGAACAACAGCGACCTCACCCCCGCCCTCCGCCGCAAGCTCACCGACCGCATCGACGACCTGCGCCGCGCCCTCGCCGTACGCGAAGCACACTGACCCACCCCGCACCACCCGTGCCCGGCGCCCCCACCACAAGGCGCCGGGCACAGCCATATCCACCCCCACCCCAATAGCACCAAAACCACCCCCACACCCCCCACACCCCCCACCATCCCCCTTTCGGGTTCAGAATCCTCGGCTCCACGCCCGCGCACCGACAAAACCCGGGCAAGCTGACACGTCGTCCCATGCCCCCACACACCCGAAGGACCCCCACACCCATGCCCACGCAGCCCCCACCCCTCGCCGGAACCACCACCGGACCCACAGCGCTGCGCCCCCTCCTCGACACCGTCCTCACCGCCCTCCACGACGGAGCCCGCCGACGCGACGGCCCCCTCCCCGCCGGCGGCCCCGACACCGTCACCCCCCGCACCCGCACCGCCACCCACCCCCTCCTCCCCGAACACGGCACCGGCCCCCACCACGCCCTCCGCACCCTCATCACCGCCCTCACCGAAGGCGCCGCCGACCCCGCCGAACCCCTCTGCACCGCCCACCTCCACACCCCACCCCTCGCCCTCGCCGCCGCCGCCGACCTCGCCGCCTCCGCCCTCAACCCCTCCATGGACTCCTGGGACCAGGCCCCCGCCGCCTCCACCCTCGAAGCCGACACCACCGCCACCCTCGCCGCCCAGATCTACCCCCACCAACCCGACCCCGACGCCCTCATCACCACCGGCGGCACCGAAGCCAACCAACTCGCCCTCCTCCTCGCCCGCGAACGCAACGGCCCCATCCAGACCATCTGCGCCGCCAACGCCCACCACAGCATCACCCGCGCCGCCTGGCTCCTCGGCCTCCCCACCCCCACCGTCCTCCCCGCCCCCCACGGCGTCATGGACCTCACCGCACTCGACAAAGCCCTCACCACACTCCAACCACCCCTCCTCGTCACCGCCACCGCCGGCACCACCGACACCGGCCACATCGACCCCCTCACCGACATCGCCGACCTCTGCGCCACCCACGGCGCCGAACTCCACATCGACGCCGCCTACGGCGGCCCCCTCCTCTTCAGCCCCACCCACCGAAACAAACTCCACGGTCTCGACCGCGCCCACAGCGTCACCCTCGACCTCCACAAACTCGGCTGGCAACCCGCCCCCGCCGGCATCCTCGCCGTCCCCCACCGCCACCACCTCCACCCCCTCCACCACCAAGCGCCCTACCTCAACGCCCACGACGACACCGAAGCCGGCCTCCCCGACCTCCTCGGCCGCTCCCTCCGCACCACCCGCCGCCCCGACGCCCTCAAAATCGCCGTCACCCTCCAGGCACTCGGCCGCACCGGACTCGCCGACCTCGTCGACCGCACCCTCGCCACCGCCCACCACCTCGCCGACCTCATCACCAAAACCCCCGGCCTCGACCTCCACGACCGCCCCACCATCAGCACCGTCCTCTTCCGCCCCACCGGCGCCGACGACCACACCGTCGCCACCATCCGCCGCACCCTCCTCAACCGCGGCCACGCCGTCCTCGGCCGCGCCCACGCCGACCACCGCCTCTGGCTCAAAGCCACCCTCCTCAACCCCCACACCACCCCCGACCACCTCCGCACCCTCCTCGACCTGGTGCACCGACTCGCCCACGAAACCCCGGAAGGCAACACCCCCCGATGACCGACCACCCCACCCCCGACACCGACCAGCCACACGACCTCGTCGGCATCGGCATCGGCCCCTTCAACCTCTCCCTCGCCGCCCTCGCCCACGGCGTACCCGACCACCCCCTCGACACCGCCTTCTACGAACAACGCCCCGCCTTCCACTGGCACCCCGGCCTCCTCATCGACGGAGCCAGCCTCCAAGTCCCCTTCCTCGCCGACCTCGTCACCCTCGCCGACCCCGCCAGCCCCTGGACCTTCCTCAACTACCTCCGCACCCGCGACCGCCTCTTCCCCTTCTACTTCGCCGAACGCTTCCACATCCAACGCGCCGAATACGACGCCTACTGCCGCTGGGTCACCGGCCAACTCCCCGGCCTCCACTTCAGCCACCAGGTCGACGCCGTCCGCTGGAACCACCGCCGCGCCCTCTTCGAAATCGACTTCACCCAACTCGACCACGACGGCGAAGCCCAGGCCCTCGGCCGCACCCACGCCCGCCACATCGCCCTCGGCGTCGGCACCGAACCCCACATCCCCCCACCCCTCCAACCCCTCACCGAAGCCGACGACATCCCCGTCATCCACTCCGCCGACTACCTCCACCACCGCCAGGAACTCCTCGACGCCCACCACATCACCGTCATCGGCTCCGGCCAGTCCGGCGCCGAAATCTTCCTCGACCTCCTCCGCGCCCGCCCCGCCGGCCGCGAAAACCTCCACTGGCTCGCCCGCACCCAGGCCTTCGCCCCCATGGAGTACTCCAAACTCGGCCTCGAACACTTCACCCCCGACTACAGCCGCTACTTCCACGCCCTCCCCGAAACCGTCCGCGACGAACTCGTCCCCCACCAATGGCAACTCCACAAAGGCATCGACGCCGACACCATCGCCGCCATCCACGACGAGCTCTACCGCCGCACCCTCCACGGCGGCTGGCCCGACACCACCCTCACCCCCGGCGTCCACGTCCGCACCGCCACCCGCGTCGCCCGCACCCGCATCGAACTCCACCTCGAACACACCCAGCAGAACACCCACACCCGACTCACCACCGACGCCGTCGTCCTCGCCACCGGCTACCGCGAACGCTCCCTCGACCGCGTCCTCGGCTCCCTCGACCCCCACCTGAACCGCGACACCTCCGGACGCCCCCGCATCGACGACCGCTTCCGCCTCGACCTCGACCCCACCGTCACCGGAAACGTCTACGTCCAGAACGCCGAACGCCACACCCACGGCGTCGGCGCCCCCGACCTCGGACTCGCCGCCTGGCGCAGCGCCACCATCCTCAACGACCTCACCGGCACCACCCCCTACCCCCTCCCCGAACGCACCGCCTTCACCACCTTCGGCCTCACCCCCCAAGCCCCCCACACCCCCACCCACGACCCCGGCCTCATCCCCCTCGCCCACAACAACTGACCCCCCCACACACACAAAAGGCGGCCGCCCCCTCCCCAAGGAGAAGACGGCCGCCCACCGGAAACCGCTAGAACACCGGCACACCCTCACGCGTCAGCCGCCAGTCCACCGAAGCGAACTCCGCACTGTCCACCGAACCCTTCGCCTGCACCCAGGCGATGATCGTGTTCCGGATCTCCTCCGAGTTCGCCCACACCTGCTTGGCACCCGCCACATGCGGGAAATTACCCCCACCACTGGCCCGGTAATTGTTCACCGCCAGCACGAACCGCGCCGCCGGATCCACCGGCTTCCCCTCGAACGCCAGACCCACGATCCGCGAACCACTCGGCTTCGCGATATCGATCTCGTACGTCAGACCCGACACCGCGTCATAGTTGTAATCCGGAGTGTTCTCCGCATTCGTCAGCTTCGACGTGTCCACCGGAACACCCGCCGCCGTCTGCACGTAGTACCGCGCCGAGAACTCCAGATAATCCCGCAGCTGAGCACCGGTCATCAACCGCGCCTCAAGCGTGTTCTCGAAGGGATACAGCCCCGCCGCATCCTTGATCGTCACATTCCCGGCCGGAATCCGCGCCGTACGCGAGAAACAGGACGCCTGCGAGAGCACCGGCAGCGCCGCGTACTCGCCACCCGCCAACGCCGCCTTCACCGTCTCCGCCTGCACGACATTGATCAGATCGATGATCGGCTCGTCCTTCCAGGCCGCCTCCGCCGTACTCATCGCCGCCGTCGACGTACCGATCACCTGATTGACGTACGCCACCACCTTCTTGTGCTCGTCCGCCAACAGCCGGGTGATCCTCGAATCCTCCGCCACCGTGTTCGAGTTCAGCACCCGCGAACCCGCCTTCTCGACCACCCAGCGGCCCTTCTCCCACACCAGATCGAAGTCGAAGAGAGTCAGCCGCTGCCCCCACTTCAACGGCTCCGACAGCACGACCTTCTTACCGGTCTCCTTGTTCTCCACGAAGTACTCGGGAATCTCCAGATGCGCGTGACCCACCAGAATCGCATCGATCCCCGGCACTTGCTCCGCCACCAACGCCGCCGCGTTCTCCACGTACGGCACCTGATCCCCGTACGAAGACGTACCACTCGTACCCGAATGCGCCGAAACGATCACCACATCCGCACCCATCGAACGCAGCCGCGGCACATACTTCGCCGCCTGCTCCTCCAGCCCCGGGAACACCATCTTCCCGCCGACATTCGCCTTGTCCCAGATCGCGATCCCCGGATTGGTCAGCCCCAGGATCCCGACCCGCACATCCCGCCCCTGCGGCGTCCGCAGCTTCTTGATCACGTACGGGGCGAACGCCGGCCGCAACGACTTCGCGTCCAACGCATTCGCACCCAGCAGCGGAAAGTCGCACTGCTCCTCGAACTTCCGCAGCACCGGAATACCGTAATTGAACTCATGGTTCCCGAGCGCCGCCGCGTCGTACCCGATCACGTTCATCGCCTGCGCCATCGGATGCACCGGACCACGCTTCGCCGTGATCGGATCGATCTTGGCGTAGTAGTACGAGAGCTGGGTGCCCTGGATCGTGTCACCCGCATCGATCATCAACGTGTTCCGGCGACCCTTCTCCCGGCGGATCTGCTCCACCAGCGTCGAGATCTTCGCCAGACCCACGTCATTGTGGTCCTTGTCGTCGAACTCCTTGTCCGTGAAGTAGTCCCAGTTGAAGACGTTCCCGTGCAGGTCCGTCGTGCCCATCACGGTGAACGAGTACCGCTTCTGCGGACGCCCGTGACCGTGGCCCCCGCCGGGGCCCTCGGCCGCGGCAGGCACCGCGGAACCCCCCGCCATCGCCACACCCGCACCGGCGGCCGCCGATGTGCCCAGGAACGTCCTACGGTTCAGCGGCATCTCTACTCCCACATCTCAGCTCTCACGCGCTTCAGTTCCCACGCGTTCCGTTCGCGCCCGCGCGGCTCCGGCACCACACGGCCGACCGCGCACAACGCGCGTAGATAATGTCGCAGGAGCCCCACCCCGCAACACCCCTGACGGGTTTCGATCTGATGACCAGCCGCTGTCCGACCCGGATGCCACAGTGGAACCATGACCCAGACACCCCCACCCCACGGCACCCCCGAACACCCCCGCGTCGCCGTCCGCGGCGACGCCCGCCTCGAAACCGACCCCGAAACCGCCCGCATCACCATCACCGTCACCGCCCGCGGCAAGGACCGCCGCCACACCCTCGACGACCTCACCCGCCGCAACCACCACGTACTCGAACTCGCCCGGTCCTACGGACAGGCCGTGGAAAAACTCGAAACCGGCGCATTCTCCCTCACCCCCGAACTCACCCAACCCGGCCGAAACGAAAAAATCCGCGCCTACCACGGCAGCGTCCGCATCACCGCCGTCCTCAACGACTTCACCGCACTCGGCGAATTCACCACCCGAATCGCCGACCTCGAAATGACCCGCGTCAACGGCCCCTGGTGGGGACTGCGCCCCGACTCCCCGGCCCACGCCGAAGCCCGCCGCCTCGCCGTCCACAGCGCCGTCCAACGCGCCCGCGAGTACGCCGGAGCCCTCGACGCCCACCTCGTCGCCCTCGTCGAACTCGCCGACCTCGGCGCGGAGAACACCGCACCACCCGCGCCCCTCGCCCCCGGCGCCCCACGCGGCCGCGCCGCCTTCGGAGGAGCCCCGGCCGAGCCCGCCCCCGCCCTCGACCTCGAACCCCAGCGCCAGACCGTCTACGCCCAGGTCAATGCCCGCTTCATCATGTCACCGCCAAAACTCTGACGAGTTTCCGCGAAAATGCTCATCCGAGCACCCCGGTGCACAATTCAGCACTTGTCAATAACCCTTCATCCAAAGGTCGTTGAGCAGTCACGGGACGCCAATCAACTACCCGTAGGTAAGGTCTAGGGTCGAAGCATGCGCCGAGCGAAAATTGTTTGCACCCTGGGCCCCGCCGTCGACACGTACGACCGAATCAAGGCACTCATCGAAGCGGGCATGGACATCGCCCGCCTCAACCTCAGCCACGGCACCTACGCGGAACACGAAGAGCGATACCGCCGCGTACGCAAAGCCTCCGGCGAACTCGGACGCAGCATCGGCATCCTCGCCGACCTCCAGGGACCGAAGATCCGCCTCGGCTGCTTCGGCGAAGGCCCCGTACTCCTCGAACGCGGCGACACCTTCACCATCACCGTCGAACCCGTCGAAGGCGACCGCCACATCTGCGGCACCACCTACGACGGCCTCGCCACCGACGTCACCCCCGGCGAACGCATCCTCGTCGACGACGGACGCGTCACCCTCGAAGTCACCGGGATCGACGGCCCCCGGGTCCGCACCACCGTCATCGAAGGCGGCATGATCTCCGACCACAAGGGCCTCAACCTCCCCGGCGTCGCCGTCTCCGTCCCCGCACTCTCTGAGAAGGACATCGAAGACCTCCGCTGGGCCCTGCGCACCGGCGCCGACGTCATCGCCCTCTCCTTCGTACGCAGCGGACGCGACATCGAGGACGTCCACCGCATCATGGACGAGGAAGGCCGCCGCCTCCCCGTCATCGCCAAGATCGAGAAGCCCCAGGCCGTCGAGAACATCGACGGCATCGTCGCCGCCTTCGACGGCATCATGGTCGCCCGCGGCGACCTCGGCGTCGAAATGCCCCTGGAACAGGTGCCGATCGTCCAGAAGCGCGCGATCAAACTCGCCAAGCGCAACGCCAAGCCGGTCATCGTCGCCACCCAGATGCTCGACTCGATGATCGACAACTCCCGCCCCACCCGCGCCGAGGCCTCCGACGTCGCCAACGCGGTCATCGACGGCACGGACGCGGTGATGCTCTCCGGCGAGACCAGCGTCGGCAAGCACCCCGTGGAGACGGTCCGCACCATGTCCCGCATCGTGGAGGCCGCCGAGGAGGACATCCTCGCCAAGGGCCTCCCGCCCCTCACCGACCGCAACAAGCCCCGCACCCAGGGCGGCGCGGTGGCCCGCGCGGCAGCCGAGATGGGCGACTTCCTCGGCGCGAAGTTCCTGGTCGCCTTCACACAGAGCGGCGACACCGTCCGCAGGCTCTCCCGCTACCGCTCGCCCATCCCGCTCCTGGCCTTCACCCCGGACCCGGCCACCCGCGCCCAGCTGAACCTGACTTGGGGCGTCGAGACCTTCCTCGGCCCCGAGGTGGACTCGACGGACGCCATGGTCGCCCAGGTCGACGAGGAACTCCTCAAGATCGGCCGCTGCCGCAAGGGCGACACCGTGGTCATCACGGCCGGCTCCCCGCCGGGCGTCCCGGGCTCGACGAACCTGGTCCGGGTACACCACATCGGCGAGGACGACAGCCCGAAGTAGGGACGGTCGTCAGTACTTCGGCCCGACATGGGCGTCCATCAACGCGACGGACGCCCGTCGGGCGACGGAGATGTTGAACGGGTCGCTGCCGCGCGCCAGGGTCGTCCACTCGACATGGACATTATCGAGGGTGTCGCAGAGAAGCTTGCGGATGTCGTCGGACTTGTTGGCGAAGAAGTAGCGCGGATACTCGTAGCGTTTCCGCTCCCCGCCGACAAGGCGCGTGGTCCAGTTGGTGATGCGACATCCGTCGGAGTGGATGAGGCCACGGATGAACTTCCAGGGGTGCGCGTCCACGATTTCCAGTTGCCAGGGTTCGAGGACGATCCGCCGCTGGTGCTTCTTGCCCGGCCCATGCTGGGGGAAGAGGCATCGGAGATACTTCGAGTACATCTTCACCTCATGGCACCCTTTCCTGCGGACTCTGCAAACGGAGTTCTGCGGGAAGACGGCACGCATGGCGTTCTCGCACAGTTCCATCAGGCCGGGCCAGGAATCTGTACAGGTGATGGAAAGGCTGGGTACGTGCATTGCCCGGTTCTGGATGATGTGTCCGTCGCCGAGGTAGAGGCCCAGAAGATAGGCGTACGCCGCCTGATCCAGCTCTCCTTCGCACCGGGGGCAGAACGGACGATGGGCTCCTGGGCACTCGCCGCGTTTGGCGCGGTCCATGTGCTTCCAATAGCTGATCGTGCCGGCGGGGACGTTCAGTCTCCGTGCCACGTCCGCATTCCTTGCGCCGTCACGAAGGAGCGTGAGCGCCCTCTGCCGTAACTCGGGGCCGTGAAAGTTCATGTGAACACCATGAGTGACCACTCGCCACCACGTGTAGCAGAAAGCGGATGTTCACGAGAACGTGAACATCCGCTTCGAGGTGTGCCGGGTGCGGGAGTCGAACCCGCACGTCCTTTCGGACAGATGTGTTTGAGACATCAGCGTCTGCCATTCCGCCAACCCGGCTGGCCAACCCGGTCGGAGTCTACCGGTTCTCCGCGGCTTCCCGCAGCTAGGTAGGCTTCGGGAGCAGCAGCATCTGCCCGGCCCGTAACGAGGAGCTTCCGTGACCGCCCCCGAGTCGCCCCAGCCCGTCGCCGACGACGATCAGTCGCACGTTCCGCCGACGACGACCCGCGTCGTCATCGCCGAGGACGAGGCGCTGATCCGGCTCGACCTCAAGGAGATGCTGGAGGAAGAGGGGTACACGGTCGTCGGTGAGGCCGGGGACGGGCAGCAGGCCGTCGAGCTGGCCCGGGAGCACCGGCCGGACCTGGTGATCCTCGATGTGAAGATGCCGGTGCTCGACGGGATCTCCGCCGCCGAGAAGATCGCCGAGGAGTCGATCGCGCCGGTCCTGATGCTGACCGCGTTCTCGCAGCGGGATCTGGTGGAGCGGGCCCGGGATGCCGGGGCGATGGCGTATCTGGTGAAGCCGTTCAGCAAGAGCGACGTGGTGCCGGCCATCGAGATGGCGGTGTCGCGGTTCGCGGAGCTGAAGGCGCTGGAGAGCGAGGTCGCGGATCTGGCGCAGCGGCTGGAGACGCGGAAGCTGGTGGATCGGGCGAAGAGCATTCTGCAGACGGATTACGGGTTGTCGGAGCCGGCTGCGTTCCGGTGGATCCAGAAGACGTCGATGGATCGTCGGCTTTCGATGCAGCAGCTTGCCGAGGCGTTGATCGCGGATGCCGAGGAGAAGAAGAAGGCTGCGGAGTAGGTCGTTCGCGCGTGGTATGGAGAAGGCCCGCGTCCCGGTTGTCCGGGGCGCGGGCCTTCTCCGTTGGTGTCAGTCCTCGCCGAGGTAGGCCTTGCGGACGGATTCGTCGTGGAGGAGGTCTGCTCCGGTGCCGGAGAGGACGATCTTGCCGACTTCCATGACGTGGCCCTGGTCGGCGAGGGAGAGCGCGGCTTGGGCGTTCTGTTCGACGAGCAGGATGGTGGTGCCCTGGGCCTTGAGTTCGACGATGGTTTCCATGATCTTCTGCATCATGATGGGGGAGAGGCCCATGGAGGGTTCGTCGAGCATCAGGAGTTTGGGCTGGCACATGAGGGCCCGGCCCATGGCGAGCATCTGCTGTTCGCCGCCGGAGAGGGTTCCGGCGGCCTGTTTGCGGCGTTCCCCGAGGATGGGGAAGAGGTCGTAGGCGCGCTGGATGTCCTTTTCGATGCCTGCCTTGTCGTTGCGGAGGTAGGCGCCGAGCTGGAGGTTCTCGGTGATGGTCAGGCGGGGGAAGATGTGGCGGCCCTCGGGGGAGTGGGCCAGGCCCAGGGCGACGACCTTGTGGGCGGGGACGTCGTTGAGGGGTTTGCCGTCGAAGGTGATGCGGCCGCCGGCCGGTTTGAGGAGGCCGGAGAGGGTGCGCAGGGTGGTGGTCTTGCCGGCGCCGTTGGTGCCGATGAGGGTGACGATCTGGCCGGCTTCGACGGTGAAGGAGATGCCCTTGACGGCTTCGATCTTGCCGTAGGCGACGCGGAGGTCCTCGACCTCTAGCAGTGCGGTCATCGGGTGTCCTCCTCCTCTGTGCTGGTGCTGGTGGTTTTTGCGGCGTCGGCTTCGGCGTGGGCTTCGGCGGCCTGGACCTCGGCGGCTTCTTCGGCGCCGGGGGCGCCTTCGAAGGGGGTTCCGAGGTAGGCGGCGACGACGCGTTCGTCGCTCTGGACGACGTCGGCGGTGCCTTCGACGAGTTTTTCGCCCTGGACGAGTACGGCGACGCGGTCGCAGAGGTTGAAGATGAACCGCATGTCGTGCTCGATGACGAGTACGGCGATGCCCTTGTCGCGGATGGCGAAGATGAGCTCTTCGGTGACGCGGGTCTCCTGCGGGTTCATTCCGGCGGTGGGCTCGTCGAGGAGGAGGAGTCCTGGGTCGCTGGCGAGGGCGCGGGCGATCTCCAGTTTGCGCTGGTCTCCGTAGGGGAGGTTGCGCGCGAGGTGGTCGGCCTTGTCCTGGAGGCCGATGAATTCCAGGAGTTCCATGGCGCGTTCGCGGCTGGCCTGTTCGGCGCGGGTGAAGCCGGGGAGGCGGAGGAGGGCGGACCAGAGGCCTTCCTTGGTCCTGGTGTGGCGTCCGACGAGGACGTTTTCCAGGACGGTCATGTTGGCGAAGAGCCGGATGTTCTGGAAGGTGCGGGCGATGCCTGCCTGGGTGACGAGGTGGGGCTTGGGCGGCAGGACGGTGCCCTTGTAGCTGACCTTGCCCTCGGTGGGGACGTAGAGGCCGGTGAGGCAGTTGAAGAAGGTGGTCTTGCCGGCGCCGTTGGGGCCGATGAGGCCGACGATCTCGCCTGTGTTGACGGTGAAGTCGACGCCGCGTACGGCGGTGAGGCCGCCGAAGCGCATGGTGACGCCGTTGGCTTCGAGGACGGGTGTGGTGGTGGTCATGGTGGTCACGCCCCCGCCTTGGCGATGCCGGCGCCGGTTTCTTCGGACTGCCGTGGTTCGGGTACGTCGGGCTGGTCGTTCTCGTGGAATTCGAGTTGCTTGCGGCGGTCGGCGACCAGTCCTTCGGGGCGCAGCCGCATCAGGAGGATGAGTGCGATGCCGAAGAGGAAGAGCTGGTAGTCCTGCATGAACTGGAGCTTGGCCGGGATGAGGTAGAGGAGTGCGGCGCCGACGAGGGGTCCGCTGAGGGTGCCCATGCCGCCGAGGATGACGGCGGCGAGGAGGAAGGCGGAGTTGGGGGGTACGGAGCCGGCGAACTGGTACTGCTCGGGTGTCACGGTGTAGTTGACGTGGGCCTGGACGGTTCCGGCGAGTCCGGCGAGGGTGGCGCCGAGGGCGAAGGCGAGCAGCTTGAGCCGGAAGGCGTTGATGCCCATGGCGGTGGCGGCGGTTTCGTCTTCGCGGATGGCGACCCAGGCGCGGCCGATGCGGGATTCTCCGGAGCGGCGGAAGACCAGGACGACGACGGCGGTGAAGACGAGCATCAGCAGGTAGTAGTTGGCGGACCTGCCGAGGTCGAAGCCGAGGATGTTGTGCTTGAGGCCGAAGTCGAAGCCGAAGAAGTTGAGGTCGGGGATGCTGGGGATGCCTTGGGAGCCGTTGGTGAGGTCGGGTCCGCTGTTGCCGTTGAGGTTGTTGACGGTGAGGCGGAAGATCTCTCCGAAGCCGAGGGTGACGATGGCGAGGTAGTCGCCGCGTAGTCGGAGGGTGGGTGCGCCGATGAGTACGCCGAAGATGAGTGAGGCTCCGGCGCCGGTGAGGACGGCGGCCCAGAAGGGGAATTCGACGCCGATGGCCGACATGGTGGAGCCGGAGACCAGGGCGGCGGCGTAGGCGCCGACGCCGAGGAAGGCGACGTATCCGAGGTCGAGGAGGCCGGCGAGGCCGACGACGACGTTGAGGCCGAGTGCGACGGTGCCGAAGATGAGGATGTTGGCGCCGATGAGCGCGTATTCCTCTTTCTGCTGGGTGAAGGGGAAGCAGACGGCGGCGACGAGGGCTGCGGCGAGGGTGATGTTGCGGTGCTTCGCGGTCAGCGCGGTGATGCGGGAGACGAGTCCGGCGCGGTGGAGTGCGGTGAAGGCGAAGGCGACGGTGATGAGGAAGCCGATGAAGAGTTCGGTGTAGTCGGTGTCGATGCCGTAGGCGAAGACGTAGAGGCCGATGCCGAACGCGGCGACGATGATGAGGATCTCGGCCCAGGAGGGGAGGGCTTTGGCCCGGGGTGCCTGGGGGGCGCGGAGGCTTTCGCGGAAGCGCTGCCAGGGGCTTGTTGTGTCGGCCGGTTGGTCGCCGGGGAGGCCGAGGGCGGCGATGACGGCGATCAGTGAGCCGATGCCGCTGACCCAGGCGCCGGGTTCGAGGTTGACGGCGCCGCCGAGTTCGTAGGAGATGGCGCCGATCGCGTAGCCGGTGGTGCCGAGGGTGCCGAGGGCGAGGAGGCGTACGGGGCTGTTGGTGCCGCCGGGGGTGAGCCAGTTCAGGCCGCGGATGCCGTATCCGGAGAGTGCGAGGAGCAGGGTGAGTGCGGCGCTGATGAGGGTGAGGACCTGGAGGCCGCCGGGGTAGCCGGTGACGGTGAGGTCGCCGGGGAATTCGCTGGTCCAGGTCCAGGCGAGGAAGGTGCCGGCGAGGGCGGCGGCGGCGCCGACGAGGGTGCCGATGCGGGCCGCGGGGGCGGGGATCGGCAGGAAGGGGGCGGGTGCGGTGGTGTGGTTGGTGGTCATCCGTATCACGCCCGATCCGCGACGCGTTCGCCGAGCAGGCCCTGGGGGCGCAGGAGCAGGACGATGATGAGGAGGACGAAGGCCCATACGTCCTTCCAGCCGCCGCCGCCGAAGAGTTCCATGCCGGGTACGTCGCTCATGTAGCCGGTGGCGAGGGATTCGGCGATGCCGAGGACGACGCCGCCGAGCATGGCGCCGTAGATGTTGCCGATGCCGCCGAGGACGGCTGCGGTGAAGGCCTTGAGGCCCATGATGAAGCCCATTTTGAAGCCGACCTGGCCGTTCTTGAGCCCGTAGGCGACGGCGGCGACGGCGGCGAACGCGGCACCGATGGCGAAGGCCATGACGATGATGCGGTCGGTGTTGATGCCCATGAGCTTGGCGGTGTCGGGGTCCTGGCTGGTGGCCTGCATGCCGCGGCCGGTGCGGGTCTTGGAGACGAAGAGTCCGAGGGCGAGCATGCAGACGGGGGCGGTGATGAGGACGAAGAGGTCGCCGCGCTGGATGTGGGTGCCGAAGATGTCGAGGGCTTCGCCCTTGAACTGGGGGAAGGGGTGGTCCTTCTTGGCGTCGGGGTACCACTTCCAGATGGCCTGCTGGAGTGCGAGGGAGAGTCCGATCGCGGTGATGAGCGGGGCGAGTCGGGGTGCGTTGCGCAGGGGCCGGTAGGCGAAGCGCTCGGCGGCGGTGCTGACGGCGACGGAGCATATGACGCCGCCGATGATCATGAGGGGGATGATTGCGAGGAGGGAGACACCGGCCGGCATCCAGAGGTACACGGTGAGAGCTCCGAAGCCTCCGATCATGAAGATCTCGCCGTGGGCGAAGTTGATGAGCTGGATGATTCCGTAGACCATCGTGTAGCCGATCGCGATGAGTCCGTACATCGCGCCGAGGATGAGTCCATTGGCCAGCTGTTGCGGCAGTTCGTGCACCGCAGGGCCTCCGTGGAGTGGTTCGGATATGGCACCGCGCGGGAGGCTGGTAGCGCTCCCGCGCGGTCTGGTGTGGGTGTCAGGCGTGGGCCCGGGAGCGGGTTACGGCTTGTAGGCCTCGCTGAGCTTGGAGGTCCACTTGCCGCCGTCGACCTGGTAGGCGGTCATCATCGTGTTGGTGGTGTCGCCGAACTCGTCGAAGGAGACGGGGCCGGTGACGCCGTCGAACTTGACCTTGGCCATGGCGGCGAGGACCTTGGTGCGGGTGTCGTCGCCGGTGGGGAGCTTGCCGCCGTTGTCGGCGACGGCGATCTTGACGGCTTCGATGATGGACCAGGTGGCGTCGTAGGTGCCGCCGCCGTAGGCCTCGTAGGCGTCCTTGTATCCGCCGGCGTTGTAGTCGGCGATGAACTTCTTGGCCGAGTCGAGTTCCTCGACGGGCTTGCCGACGGAGGTGGCGATGTCGCCCTGGGCCTTCTTGTTGAGCTTGATGAAGTCGGCGCTGTACATGCCGTCGCCGCCCATGAGGGGGATCTGGACGCTGTCCTTGAGCTGCTGGCTCAGGGGCGCGCCGGCGGGGTATTCGCCGCCGTAGTAGACGGCCTTGGCGCCGGACTTCTTGACCTTGGTGACGACGGCGTTGAAGTCGCGGTCGTCGGGGTTGACGTGGTCGCTGCCGACGATCTTGCCGCCGAGGGTGGTGAAGGTGTTCTTGAAGGAGGCGGCGAGGCCGGCGCCGTAGGGCTTCTGGTCGTCGATGAGGTAGACCTGCTTGATCTTCGCGTCGTTGAAGAGGTACTTCGCGGCGAAGGCGCCCTGGATCTGGTCCGTGGTGGCGGTGCGGAAGTAGGTCTTGAAGGGGCGCTTCTTGTCGCCGGTCTTCCAGTTCTCGCCCTGGGTCAGTTCGGTGCCGGTGTTGGCGGGGGAGACCTGGGTGAGGCTGGCGTCGTTGAGCGGCTTCTGCATCGACTGGGAGACGCCGGAGTTCAGGGGGCCGACCACGCCGACGACCTTGTCGTCGTCGATGAACTTCTGGGCGTTCTGCTGGCCGACGGAGGGCTGTGCCTGGTCGTCGAGGGCCTTGAGCTCGAACTTGATGCCCGGGACGGTGTTTTCCTTGTTGGCCGTCTTGACCGCGAGGTCGGCGGAGTTCTTGATGCCGAGGCCGAGGGCGGACAGGTCGCCGGTGATGGGGGCGTCGAGTCCGATGACGACGGTCTGGGTGTCGCCGCTGCCACTGCCGTTCTTGCTGTCGTCGCGCGACCCGCAGGCGGTGAGTGTGAGTGCTCCGGTGGTGAGCACTGCGGTGAGTATGAACAACGAACGGTGTCGCACGAAAGGTCCTTTCCCTGGCGCGGCCTCCTCTGCGTGAGGTGCCGTGACGTTCGCCGGGCCGTACTGGGTGGTACAGGGCCGTGCTTGCAGACGCGCCCGGCGGCGCGGTGACTGGCCGTGACTCTAGGCGCAGGTGCGTATGTCGGGGGTGGGTCCGCCGCAGGATGTGACTTTCTTGTTATGCCCTTGAGCAAGGCTTGAGGTGGCTGTGCGGACATGTACGTCTTTTTACCGGACGGTGAAGTGACCGCATTTTGAGAACGCGCAGCTCTGCTAAGGGGCTTGGGCCGATCATGGTGCTGTCGCCCGAGGTGGGGAGGGGTGCGGCGGGTGCGGGTGCGGCGGGGTGCCCGGTGGCTGCGGGGTCGGGTCGGGAGGGGTGCCGTGGGGGTGCGTGCGGACCCGATGTTGATTACTCAGCGTTACTTTTTGGCCGGTGCGGTGGACGCGGCGTGGTGTGCGCGTGCCGAGTTGGCCATACAACGTGGTTCCTGGTCAAGGGAGTTGATGCGTTCGATGGTCAACATCGTTGCGTGTACCGGCTGTTGTGGGTGGAAATGGCGCTGCCCGGCCGGATTGTGTTCCGGCCGGGCAGGGGTGCCGTGCGGCGTGGTGCGTTGTGTTGGGTTGTGGTGGGTCGTGTTCCCGGTCCGTCAGTCGGTGCCGGGGCGCGGGGCGTCGCGGAGCATGCAGGTGAGGCGGGCCGTGCAGACCCGCTTGCCCGCCTCGTCGGTGATGGCGATCTCGTACGTGGCGGTGGACCGGCCGCGGTGGACGGGGGTGGCGGTGCCGGTCACGAGCCCGCTGCGCACTCCGCGGTGGTGGGTGCAGTTCAGGTCGACGCCCACGGCGAGCCTGGACGCCCCGCCGTGGAGCATGGCGCCGACGGAGCCGAGGGTCTCGGCGAGTACGGCGGAGGCGCCGCCGTGGAGCAGTCCGTACGGCTGGGTGTTGCCCTCGACGGGCATGGTGCCGACGACCCGCTCCGCGGAGGCCTCGACGATGGTGACGCCCATGCGTTCGCCGAGGTGCCCGGCGGAGAAGAGCGCGGGCAGGTCGACGCCGAGGGCGGCGTACTCGTCGATGATCTCCTGGGGGAACCTGGGAGTGGTCTGCTCGCCCATGGGCCTGCTCCGATCGTCTGCGGTGGTTCACGACATCACTGCTGTGTGCGTCGTTCCTATCAGACGGCTGAGCGGACGCTTAGGGCGTGTCCGGTGGCGGGGGAGGCGTCCGTGCGGGCGGGCCTTCTCCCGGTCCTCCCGGCCGGTCTCAGGCGGTGCCGCCCGCCGGGGCCGCCGTGGTGTTCTCGAAGCGGACGACGACGGACTTGCTGGCCGGGGTGTTGCTGGTGTCGGCGGTGGAGTCCAGCGGGACCAGCACGTTGGTCTCCGGGTAGTAGGCGGCGGCGCAGCCCCGGGCGGTCGGGTAGTGCACCACGCGGAAGCCGGGGGCGCGGCGTTCCACGCCGTCCTTCCACTCGCCGACGAGGTCGGTGTGGGCGCCGTCGGGCAGGGAGAGGGCGCGGGCGTCGTCGGGGTTGACGAGGACGACGCGGCGGCCGTCCCGGATGCCCCGGTAGCGGTCGTCGAGGCCGTAGACGGTGGTGTTGTACTGGTCGTGGGAGCGCAGGGTCTGCAGCAGCAGCCTGCCCTCGGGCAGTTCGGGGTACTCGACGGGGGCGGCGGTGAAGTTGGCCCGGCCGGTGGCGGTGGGGAAGCGGCGCTCGTCGCGCGGGGCGTGCGGGAGGGTGAAGCCGCCGGGGTGCGCGACGCGGGCGTTGAAGTCCTCGAAGCCGGGGACGACGCGGGAGATGCGGTCGCGGATCGTGGCGTAGTCCCGTTCGAACTCCTCCCAGGGGGTGGCCGATCCGGGGCCGAGCACGGCGCGGGCGAGCCGGGCGACGATGGCGGGCTCGGAGAGCAGGTGGGGGCTGGCGGGCGGCAGGTTGCCGCGCGAGGCGTGGACCATGCTCATGGAGTCCTCGACGGTGACGAACTGCTTGCCGCCGGCCTGGACGTCCCGGTCGGTGCGGCCGAGCGTCGGGAGGATCAGCGCGCGGGTGCCGGTGACGGTGTGCGAGCGGTTGAGCTTGGTGGAGACGTGGACGGTGAGGCGGGCGCGGCGCATCGCTGCCTCCGTGACGGCCGTGTCGGGGGTGGCCGCGACGAAGTTGCCGCCCATGGCGAAGAAGACCTTCGCGTCGCCGTCGCGCAGGGCCCGGATGGAGCGGACGACGTCGTAGCCGTGGTGGCGCGGCGAGGTGATCCCGAATTCCTTGTCGAGGGCGTCGAGGAAGGCGGCGGAGGGGCGCTCGAAGATGCCCATGGTGCGGTCGCCCTGCACGTTGGAGTGGCCCCGGACGGGGCAGACTCCGGCGCCGGGGCGGCCGATGTTCCCCCGCAGCAGCAGGAAGTTGACCACTTCGCGGATGGTCGGCACGGAGTGCTTGTGCTGGGTGAGGCCCATGGCCCAGCAGACGATCGTGCGCTCGGAGGCGAGGACCATGGCCAGGGCCTGTTCGATCGTCTCGCGGTCGAGGCCGGTGGCGGTGAGCGTCTCGTCCCAGTCGGCGGCGCGGGCGGCGGCCGCGAACTCCTCGAAACCGTGGGTGTGCTCCCGTACGAAGGTCTCGTCGACGGCGCCCCCGGTCTCCAGGACCATTTTGTTCAGCAGGCGGAAGAGGGCCTGGTCGCCGCCGATCCGGATCTGGAGGAAGAGGTCGTTGAGGGCGGTGCCCCGGACCATGCCGAGCGGGGTCTGCGGGTTCTTGAAGCGCTCCATGCCGGCCTCGGGGAGCGGGTTCACCGAGATGATCCTCGCCCCGGCGGCCTTGGCCTTCTCCAGGGCGGAGAGCATCCGGGGGTGGTTCGTGCCGGGGTTCTGCCCGGCGACGATGATCAGGTCGGCCCGGTGGAGGTCCTCCAGGGAGACGCTGCCCTTGCCGACGCCGATGGTCTCCGTGAGCGCCGAGCCGGAGGACTCGTGGCACATGTTGGAGCAGTCGGGGAGGTTGTTCGTGCCGAATTCGCGGGCGAACAGCTGGAGGAGGAACGCGGCCTCGTTGCTGGTGCGCCCGGAGGTGTAGAAGAGGGCCTCGTCGGGGGAGGCCAGGGCGGTCAGCTCCTCGGCGATGATCGCGAAGGCGCGCTCCCAGCTCACCGCCTCGTACCGGTCGGCGCCCTCGGGGAGGTACATCGGGTGGGTGATCCGGCCCTGCTGGCCCAGCCAGTACCCGCTGCGCCCGGCGAGGTCGGGGACGGGGTGCGCGGCGAAGAACTCCGGGGTGACCCGGCGGAGCGTGGCCTCCTCGGCGACCGCCTTGGCACCGTTCTCGCAGAATTCCGCCGTGTGTCGTCGGTCGCCCTCGGGCCAGGCGCAGCCGGGGCAGTCGAAGCCGTCCTTCTGGTTGACCTTGAGCAGGGTCTGCGCGGTGCGCCGCAGGCCCATCTGCTGCTGGGCGATGCGCAGGCTGTGGGCGACGGCGGGCAGTCCGGCGGCGGCGTGCTGCGCCGGTCCGACCCGGGGCGCGTCCTGGACCGGGTCACCGGTGGGCGGCTTGGTGGCCATGGCGTGCTCCCCTTCGGGCCGACTGCGGGGCGGTGCGGTCCCTGCCGCGGCCGTCCGTGTTCCTCGTTCCTCCTACGATCCTGTCACGCGGCACCGACAGCGGCAGCGGCCCGGACGGGGCGGAACCCCCTGCGGCGGTGGTCCGGGGCCCCGCGCAGCCCGGTCGGTCGGGAATGTCGGTGGTCCGTGGCAGGATCGGGGGCGTGGCTGAGACGGCATCGAAGAAGACGGCAGACAACCGACCGCGCCTGCTCCTGATGGACGGGCACTCCCTGGCGTACCGGGCGTTCTTTGCGCTGCCTGCGGAGAATTTCACGACAGGGTCGGGGCAGCCGACGAACGCGGTGTACGGCTTCGCGTCGATGCTCGCGAACACGCTGCGTGACGAGGCGCCGACGCATTTCGCGGTGGCGTTCGACGTCTCCCGCAAGACCTGGCGCTCCGAGGAGTTCCCGGAGTACAAGGCGAACCGCTCCAAGACGCCCGACGAGTTCCGGGGGCAGGTCGAGCTGATCGGCGAGCTGCTGGACGCGATGTACGTGGACCGTTTCGCGGTCGACGGCTTCGAGGCGGACGACGTGATCGCCACGCTGGCCACGCAGGCCGAGGCGGCCGGTTTCGAGGTGCTGATCGTCACCGGTGACCGGGACTCCTTCCAGCTGATCACGGACAACGTGACGGTGCTCTACCCGACCAAGGGCGTCTCGGAGCTGACCCGTTTCACCCCCGCGAAGGTCGAGGAGAAGTACGGGCTCTCCCCGCGGCAGTACCCCGACTTCGCGGCGCTGCGCGGCGACCCGTCGGACAACCTGCCGGGCATCCCCGGGGTCGGTGAGAAGACGGCCGCGAAGTGGATCAACCAGTTCGGTTCCTTCGACGAGCTGGTCGAGCGGGCCGAGGAGGTCAAGGGCAAGGCCGGGCAGAATTTCCGCGACCACCTGGACGCGGTGCGGCTCAACCGCCGGCTGACCGAGATGGTCCGTGACGTGGAGCTGCCGAAGACCCCGCAGGACCTGGAGCGCGCGCCCTACGACCGTACGGCCGTGGCGGGCGTCCTGGAGGTCCTGGAGATCCGCAACCCGAGCCTGCGCGAGCGGCTGCTGGCCGTCGACCCGGGCGCGGCCGAGGACGAGGCCCCGGCGCCGGCCGCGGGCGTCGAGCTGGACGGCGTGGTGCTGGGCGCGGGCGAGCTCGCCGGCTGGCTCGCCGAGCACGGCGGGCAGCCGCTCGGCGTCGCCACGGTCGACGCCTGGGCGCTGGGCAGCGGCTCGGTCACCGAGATCGCGCTGGCCGCGGCGGACGGACCGGCCGCCTGGTTCGACCCGGCCCGGCTCGACGAGGGCGACGAGCGGGCGTTCGCCGCCTGGATCGCCGACGCGGACCGGCCCAAGGTCATGCACAACGCCAAGGCCGCCATGCGGGTCTTCCCCGAGCACGGCTGGTCGGTCGACGGCGTCACGATGGACACCGCGCTCGCCGCGTACCTGGTCAAGCCCGGCCGCCGCTCCTTCGCGCTGGACGCGCTGACGGTCGAGTACCTGGGCCGTGAGCTGGCTCCCGCCGCGGCCGCCGACGGGCAGCTGGCCTTCGGCGCGGACGACCAGGCCGAGGCCGAGGCGCTGATGGCCCAGGCCCGCGCGGTGCTGGACCTGGGCGAGGCGTTCACCACCCGGCTGGTCGAGGTCGGCGCGGACAAGCTGCTGGACGAGATGGAGCTGCCCACCTCCGCGCTGCTGGCCCGCCTGGAGCGGCACGGCATCGCCGCCGACCGGGCCCATCTGGAGGGCATGGAGCAGCAGTTCGCCGGTGCGGTGCAGCAGGCGGTGAAGGAGGCGCACGCGGCGGTCGGCCACGAGTTCAACCTCGGTTCGCCCAAGCAGCTCCAGGAAGTCCTCTTCGGCGAGCTGGGCCTGCCGAAGACGAAGAAGACGAAGACCGGGTACACCACCGACGCCGACGCGCTGGCCTGGCTCGCCGGGCAGACCGAGCACGAGCTGCCGGTGATCATGCTGCGCCACCGCGAGCAGGCCAAGCTGCGGGTCACCGTCGAGGGCCTGATCAAGACGGTCGCGCCGGACGGCCGCATCCACACCACGTTCAACCAGACCGTGGCGGCGACGGGCCGGCTCTCCTCCACCGACCCCAACC
The DNA here is from genome assembly GCF_044754785.1 of Streptomyces sp. NPDC092952. NCBI lineage: Bacteria > Bacillati > Actinomycetota > Actinomycetes > Kitasatosporales > Streptomycetaceae > Streptomyces > Streptomyces sp. NPDC092952. The sequence continues at coordinate 395,306 of NZ_JBIVPT010000005.1, forward strand.
TGCAGAACATCCCGGTCCGTACCGACGAGGGCCGGGCCATCCGCCGCGGCTTCGTCGTCGGCGACGGCTTCGAGACGCTGATGACCGCCGACTACAGCCAGATCGAGCTGCGGGTCATGGCCCACCTCTCCGAGGACGCCGGTCTGATCGAGGCGTTCACCTCCGGCGAGGACCTGCACACCACGGTCGCCTCGCAGGTCTTCGGCGTCGACAAGTCGGCCGTCGACCCGGAGATGCGCCGCAAGATCAAGGCCATGAGCTACGGACTGGCGTACGGGCTGTCCGCGTTCGGCCTCTCCCAGCAGCTGAACATCGAGCCGGCCGAGGCGCGCGGCCTGATGGACACGTACTTCGAGCGGTTCGGCGGGGTCCGCGACTACCTGCACCGGGTGGTGGAGGAGGCCCGGTCCACGGGCTACACGGAGACGGTCTTCGGCCGCCGCCGCTACCTCCCCGACCTCAACAGCGACAACCGCCAGCGCCGCGAGATGGCCGAGCGGATGGCGCTGAACGCGCCGATCCAGGGCACGGCCGCCGACATCGTCAAGGTCGCCATGCTCCAGGTCGACCGGGCGTTGACCGGGGCGGGGCTGAAGTCCCGGATGCTGCTCCAGGTCCATGACGAAATCGTCCTGGAGATCGCCGGGGGCGAGCGGGAGCGGGTCGAGGAGATCGTGCGCCACGAGATGTCCACGGCCGTGCGGCTCCGCGCCCCGCTGGACGTCTCCGTCGGCGTCGGTACGGACTGGGAGTCCGCCGCCCACTGAGCCGTGCGACGGTCACCGGACGGGCCGGGGCGTCACCCCGCCGCCCGTCCGGTGACCTCCCGGGCGGGGTGCCGCGGCCGTCGCAGCCGGGCCCACGCCCCGTAGAGCACCAGGCCCGCGGCCAGCCCCGCCCCGGCGCCGAAGCAGGCGGTCGGGACGATGTCCAGCGGGGTGTCGAGGTGCCCGAAGTACGCGTACCAGCGGGCGCACCGGTGGACGGTGCCGAGCAGCACGCAGACGCCGAGCAGGGCCCCCACGGCCCACCGCTCCCGGCGGTCCGGCACCGGCACGGACGGGGGCGCCGGCGCCGCCCCGGCCCGCCGCAGCCCCGAGACCGTGAACCACCCCAGTACGACCAGCGCCACCGCCGAACTGCCGTACTGCACCAGCTGGAACACCGGGAACCCGCCGACGCTCCCGCCGAGCACCGGCACCAGGCGCACCCCCCAGCGCCCGTGATGGGTGAAGGCGTCCCAGACGACATGGGTGGCCGCCCCCAGGACCGCCGACAGGACGAACCACCCGGCCGCCCGCGGCCCCCGTGCGACGGGCCGTCCCCGGACGAAGGCGTGCACCCGCCCCCGCCAGGGCGCCGGCACCAGCCCCACCAGGGGGTCGCGCAGCAGCAGCCAGATCCCCACCGCGGCCGCCGCGATCAGCACATCGACCGTCAGCACGCCCCACACCGCGTGGGTGACCTCGCCGAACTCCATGGCGCCGGGAACCACGGAGTCCGCGAAGTACGTCAGATCGGGGGCGAAGGAACCCGCCACGAGCGCCGGGGCGAACAGCGGCCCCCGTGCGGTCCCGTCCCGGCGCATCCCCGGGAGCACCGCGGCGGCATGACTGAGTGTGAACGGCATGGCGGCAAGTATGGGTGACGTGTGAGGAGCATCCAGGCACGGCCGTACAACTTGCAGTCCGGAACGTGAAAAACAGGTAAGAACCGGTCAGTGCGCAGTGTCTTGGCCGTACGAGTTGCCGTAGGGTCGCCTGAGTCCGGCGCTGGGGAGCGCGGACCCGTCGAAGGGGAGGGGCCAGAGGTTATGGCAGCGCAATTCGGTCGCCGGCTTCGCAAGGGGGCGACCACGGCGGCCGTGGCCGCACTCGCCGTGGCGGCGCTCTCCGCATCGGGCGCCCCCGGAACCACGCTGGTCGGCGGCGGGAGCGACGACCCGCAGGCCACCGGCACCTCGCCCGAGCCCGAGAACGGCGCGGCGACCGGGAACTCGCCGTACTACACGGAGCTTCCCCCGCTGAACACGCCGGACAGGCCCGGCGCGTCCGCCGGCCTTCCCGTCACCGGCAGCGCGGAATCCGGCATCCCCGCCTCCGTGCTGGCCGCGTACAAGAAGGCCGAACGGACCGTCCGCGCCAGTGACGCCGCCTGCCGGCTGCCCTGGCAGCTGCTGGCCGCGATCGGCAAGGTCGAGTCCGGCCACGCGCGCGGCGGCCGGGTCGACGGCAACGGCACCACCTTCTCGCCGATCCTCGGCCCGGTCCTCGACGGCCGCGGCTTCGCGATGATCAAGGACACCGACAACGGGGCCTACGACGGGGACAGCACCCACGACCGCGCCGTCGGCCCGATGCAGTTCATCCCGTCCACCTGGGCCACCTGGGGCCAGGACGGCAACGGCGACGGCCGCAAGGACCCCAACAACGTCTACGACGCCGCGCTCGCCGCCGGGCGCTACCTCTGCGCCGGCTCCCGCGACCTGTCGCTCGCCGCCGACCTCGACCGGGCGGTCCTGAGCTACAACCACTCGGACGCCTATCTGCGCACCGTCCGCTCCTGGTTCGACTACTACAAGCGCGGCACCCACGAGGTCCCCGACGGCACCGGGGCCCTCCCGCCCGACCTCGGCTCCGGCACCGGCCCGTCCCCCTCGCCGTCCAAGACGCCCGGCTCCGGCGCGAAGCCGCCGAAGCCCTCGAAGCCGGGCGGCGGCTCGAAGGACCCCGATCCGAAGCCCACCCCGTCCGACACCCCGGCGGGCATCGAGAACGCCGGCACCGGCAAGCTGACCGCCACCGCGGGCGACGCCTTCGCCGAACGGATCGCCGTGCGGGCCGAGAACAAGAAGGGCGCCCCGCTCGCCAAGGTGTCGGTGACCTTCACCATCACCAGCGACACCGACGCCGCCTTCGCGGGCGGCAAGAAGACCGCCGTCGTGCGCACCGCGGCCGACGGTACCGCCACCGCCCCGGTGCTGAAGGCGGGTGAGAAGACCGGCATGTTCACCGTGCGGGCCTCGGTCACCGGCAGCTCGCTGCCGCCCGTCACGTACACCGCCGCCGTCACCGCCCGGCGCGCCGACGCGATCGCCCGTACCGGCGACAAGGAGCTGACCGCCGCCCCGGGGGCCGGGTTCGCCGACACCGTCGGGATCAAGGCCACCTACAAGGGCGCGGCGGTGGCCGGTGTCACCGTCACCGCCACCATGATCACCGATGCCGAGGAACCGGCCGAGAACGACAAGGGCCCCTACTTCAAGGACGCCGACGGCAAGCCCGTCCGCACCCTCACCGCCCTGCGCACCGGCGCCGACGGCACCCTGGAACTGCCGAAGATCTACGCCGACGACACCGAGGGCACCTTCAAGCTGCGCCTCACCGCCGAGGGCGGCGCCACGCTCGTCGTCGAGCTGAAGGTCGAGGACTCCGGGCCCACCGCGACCCCCTCGCCCGGCGAGAGCTCCGGCACGGGCGCCACCCCCGCGCCGGGCGCGAGCCCCTCGGCCACCGGGACCCCCACGGCCACCGCGAGCCCCAAGGAGTCCACCGCCTGACCCGGCCCGCCCCACGGCACCACCCCCAGCAGCCCCTTTGCCGCCACCCGGCAGAGGGGCTGCTGCACGTGTTCTCATCTCGCGCCCGCGTTGCTACGGTGCCCCAACCCTGACGACCCATCAGATCGATGTTCTCCGGGAGGACCCGCATGCGTGCTCTCGTCGCCGCCGCCATCGGACTGGCCGCGGCCCTCGCGCTCGTCCTCACCATCAGCGCGATCGGCGCCCCGCCCGGAAAGACCTCGCCCAAACCCCTGCTGACCACCGTCCCCGGCCCCAAGAACTAGGGGGTGGCACCATGCGCCGCCGAGCCAGCCTCGTCCTCCTGGCGTTCGCCGTCTTCTTCGCCGCCCTGTCACCACTGCTGCGCTGGTACGCCTTCCCCAGACTGGCGAAGATCCCGCCCAGCCAGTACCAGGAGACGGTGCTGGAGGCGAAGCCCGCCACCCTCCTCGACTACAACGACGGCATGAAGGTGAAGAAGGTCCCCAAGGTCACCATCGTGCAGACCCTCAAGGGCAACGTCGAGGAGTCCGAACGCATCGAACGCGACGCGGGCCGCGACGTCGTCGTCTGGGACGCCCTCAGCTACGTGGTCGGCCCGGACGGCAAGATGGTCTCCGAGATCCCCGAGCGCTACATCTTCGACGCGCACAGCCAGGCGCCCGTCCACGCCACCGGCGAGATGGTCGACGGCGACCCCGTCCGGCGCGAGGGCATCGAGTTCAAATGGCCCTTCCTCACCGAGAAGCGCGACTACGAGTACTTCGACGCCCAGGCCCGCACCAGCTCGCCCATCCACTACAAGGGCACCCGCACCTTCCACGGCCTGGAGGTCTACTACTTCGAGCAGACCATCCCGTGGACCAGGGTCCCGATGCCGAAGAAGATGCCCATCCAGGGCGTCAGCCCGGAGCAGATCGCCAAGACCGGCATGACCCGCTGGTACACCACCAAGCGCATGTTCTGGGTGGACCCGGTCACCGGAGCCCCCGTCAACGGCGAGGAGATCCACAGGGAGGAGCTCCGCAACGCCAGGAAGATGGGAATGCCCGAGGACACCATGACCGTGTTCGCCGGGCACGTGAAGATGCGTCCCGACTACGTCGAGTCCATCGTGGACCTGGTCACGTCCCAGCGCCTGCTGGTCCTGCTGCTCACCTCGTACCTGCCCTGGGGCTTCCTCGCCCTCGGGACCGCGCTGTTCGCCCTCGCCCTGTGGCTGGAGGCCCGCTCCCGCCGCCGGGACGGGCCCCCGGAGGAGGCGCCCGCCGCTACCCCTGTTCCCGCCTGAGCCGCGCGCTGGTGAACCGGGTAGCCTCCGCCGTCGCCGGGTCCTCGGGCCACGGATGCTTCGGGTAGCGGCCGCGCAGCTCCGCCCGGACGGCCCGGTATCCGTCTCGCCAGAACGACGCCAGATCCGCCGTGACCGCCGCCGGGCGGCCGGCCGGGGACAGCAGGTGCACCAGCACCGGCACCCCGGCCACCCTCGGCGTCTCGCGCAGCCCGAACAGCTCCTGGAGCTTCACCGCGAGCACCGGCTGCGCCCCGCCGTACTCCACCCGGACACGGGAACCGCTCGGCACCTCGATCCGCTCCGGCGCCAGCTCGTCCAGCCGCACCGCCTCACCCGTCGCCCACGGCAGCAGCCGCCGCAGCGCCTGCCCCGCGTCGATCCGGGCCAGGTCCGCCCGCCGCCGGGCCCGGGACAGCTCCGGCTCCAGCCACTGCCCGGCACACTCCAGCAGCGCCCCGTCGGACACCTCGGGCCACGGCTCGCCCAGCTCGCGGTGGAGGAAGGCGAGCCGCTGACGCAACTGCTCGCTCTCCCGCGACCAGCGCAGCAGCCCCGGGCCCTCCCGCCGCAAGCCCTCGACCAGCGCCTCGCGCACCGCGCCGGGCGCCGGATCCCGCAACGGGCGCACCGCCAGCTCGACCGCGCCCAGCCGCTCCACCCGGCGCGCCACCACGTCGCCGTCCGCCCAGCGGACCTCCTCGCCGGCCCGGAACAGATGCCCGGCCGCCTCCCGCGCCGTCCCCTCGTCGACCACCGCGGCCAGCCGCACCCGCGCCGACGCCGCGTGCGCCGGACGGTCGGCCACCGCGACCGCGAGCCAGGGCGCACCGCGCAGCCCCGAACCCTCCCCGGTCTGCGCGCCCGTCCCCGACACCATCAGGAAGGCCCCCTCGCCCCGGGCCCGCGCCACCCGCTCCGGGAAGGCCAGCGCGGCCACCAGCCCCACCGCCGCGTCCTGCGGGTGCCGCCCCGCGGACATCCCGCCGAGCGAGGCGGACAGCCGCCGCACCTCCTGGCGCCAGCGCGCCGCGTAGCCGTCCCCGCCCCGGCGCGCGGTGCGCAGCGCCGCCGCCAGGTCGTCCCCGTACTCCCGGGGCGGCTCCTCGCTCAGCAGCGCCACCACCTCGGCCGCGAGCAGCCCGCCCACCTCGCCCGCACCGTCCAGCAGCGCCCGTGCGAGCCGGGGGTGCAGGCCGAGCCGGGACATCCGTACGCCCCGGTCGGTCACCCGCCCGTCCGCGTCCACCGCGCCGATCGCCGCCAGCACCTCGCGCGCCGCGGCCATCGCCCCGGCGGGCGGCGGGTCGAGCAGCGCGAGCCCCGAGGCGTCCGGATCGCCCCAGCAGGCCGCCTGGAGGGCGAACGCCGCCAGGTCCGCGACCCGGATCTCCGGGGACGGGAACGGGGCGAGCCGCCCGTCCTCCGCCTCCGTCCAGCACCGGTACACCGTCCCGGGCGCCTCCCGTCCGGCCCGGCCCGCCCGCTGCCGCCCCGCCGCCCGCGAGGCCCGCACCGTGGTGAGCGCGCTCAGCCCCCGGGCATGATCGGTACGCGGCTCCCGGGCCAGCCCCGAGTCCACCACGACCCGCACCCCCGGCACCGTGAGCGACGACTCCGCCACCGAGGTCGCCAGCACCACCCGCCGCCCGCCGGACGAACCGGCCAGCACCGCGTCCTGCACCGCCGCCGGAGCCCGCCCGTGCACCTGGAGCACCTCGGCGTCCACCCCCGCCAGCCGCCCGGCCACCCGCCCGATCTCGCCGACGCCGGGCAGGAAGCACAGCACGTCCCCGTCCCGCTCGGCCAGCGCCCGGCGCACCGTCGCGGCGACATGCGCCAGCAGCGCCGGATCGACCCGCATCCCGTGCGGCGGCCGGACCGGGGCCGGGGGCGGCGCCCAGACCACCGCCACCGGATGCGCGACCCCCTCCGCCTCGACCACCGGGGCGTCGCCCAGCAGCCGCGCCCAGCCCGCCGCGTCCGTCGTCGCGGAGGCGGCGACCAGCCGCAGCTCGGGCCGCAGGGTCTCCCGCACGTCCAGCAGGAACGCGGCGACCGTGTCCGCGTCCAGGTGCCGCTCGTGGCACTCGTCGATGATCACCACGTCGATCCCGGCCAGCTCCTGGTCGCGCTGGAGCCGCTGGAGCAGCACCCCGGTGGTCACCACCTCCACCACCGTGTCCGGCCCCACCACGCGCTCCCCGCGCACCGTGAAGCCCACCCGTTCACCGGCCCGCTCCCCGAGGAGCCAGGCCATCCGCCGCGCCGCCGCCCGCGCGGCGATCCGCCGGGGCTCGGCGACCACCACCCGGCGCACCGGGCCGCCCCCGGCCAGCCCGGCCAGCACCAGCGGGACGAGCGTCGTCTTGCCGGTGCCGGGCGGCGCGCACAGCACCGCCGTCCCGCGGTCGTCGAGCGCCCGCTCCAGGGCGGGCAGCGCGGTGCGTACGGGCAACTGGTCCAGGGCGTCGGTACGGATCACGCCCCCAGTCTCGTACGCCGCCGGACCGGCCCGGTACGCGGAGGGGCGGGGCTCAGTCCCGTACGCAGACGAAGATCGCGGTGCCCGGGATGAGGTTGCCGCGCAGCGGGGACCAGCCGCCCCACTCCTGGTGGTTCCAGGCCGGCCACTCCGGCTCGACCAGGTCCACCAGCCGGAAACCGCCCGCCACCACGTCCCGCACCCGGTCGCCCAGCGTCCGGTGGTGCTCGACGTACACGGCCTCGCCCCGCTCGTCCTGCTCGACGTAGGGCGTGCGGTCGAAGTAGGAGGCCGCGACGGAGAGGCCCTCCGGTCCCGGCTCGTCCGGGAACGCCCAGCGGACCGGGTGCGTCACCGAGAAGACCCAGCGGCCGCCCGGCCGCAGCACCCGGCGCACCTCGCGGAAGACCCGCACCGGGTCGGCGACGAACGGCACCGCCCCGTAGGCGGAGCACGCCAGGTCGAAGGAGCCGTCCCGGAACGGCAGCACCCCGGCGTCCGCCTCCACCAGCGGAACCCCGCCGCCGATCCGCAGGGCGTGCTGCAACTGGCGGTGCGAGAGGTCCACCGCCACCGGGCGGGCCCCGCGGGCGGCGAGCCAGCGCGAGCACTGCGCGGCCCCGGCGCCGATCTCCAGGACGTCCAGCCCGCGCAGCGCGGCGGCGGGGCCCAGCAGCCCGGCCTCCGCCTCGTCGAGCCCCTCCGGACCCCAGACGAAGCGGTCGTCGCCGAGGAAGTCGCCGTGGTCGCTCTGGTACTCGTCCGCGTTCCGGTCCCACCAGCCGCGACTGGCCCGGCTGCTCTCGGTCTCCGACGCCGCGCGGCGGGTCGCCTCGGGTTCGGCCGCGTAGATCTCTTGGCTCATCGTGTCCGTCGTTGTAGTTTGCCTTCACCCCGCCGCATGCGGCACGCACCAGGGGGTACTTGTGAGTACGGTGCCCGTGCCCACGGATTCTTCCGGTACGGATCCGGCCACGGGGCGCACGAGTTGTGCCTGATATGCGCCGGAGCGCCCCCGGTGTGCGCCTTCGCGCATTGACCGTGCCCGGCTGCCCCCGTATGCTACAAGTTGCGCCGCGAGCCTGCGCGCCTCAGACCTAGCAGGCCGCGCTCGCATCTGTTGCATGCCCCTCGGTTCACGAGGCGCCTCCCGCCGAGCGGGGCGGGCGCTTCCCGAGCTGTCCGGAATTCGGCAGAGGTGATACGGGCTCCCGGCGTAGCAGTACCTACGACTCACTGTCCGTACCGGAGCCCTTTCCCACATGACGAGCAGCACCGAGACCACCGCCACCACCCCGCAGGTAGCGGTCAACGACATCGGTAACGAGGAAGCCTTCCTCGCCGCGATCGACGAGACGATCAAGTACTTCAACGACGGCGACATCGTCGACGGCGTCATCGTGAAGGTCGACCGGGACGAGGTCCTGCTCGACATCGGTTACAAGACCGAAGGCGTCATCCCCTCCCGCGAACTCTCGATCAAGCACGACGTCGACCCGAACGAGGTCGTCAAGGTCGGCGACGAGATCGAGGCCCTGGTTCTCCAGAAGGAGGACAAGGAAGGTCGCCTCATCCTGTCCAAGAAGCGCGCTCAGTACGAGCGTGCCTGGGGCACGATCGAGAAGATCAAGGAAGAGGACGGCATCGTCACCGGTACCGTCATCGAGGTCGTCAAGGGTGGTCTCATCCTCGACATCGGCCTCCGTGGCTTCCTGCCGGCCTCCCTCGTCGAGATGCGTCGTGTCCGCGACCTCCAGCCCTACGTGGGCAAGGAGCTCGAGGCCAAGATCATCGAGCTGGACAAGAACCGCAACAACGTGGTCCTGTCCCGCCGTGCCTGGCTGGAGCAGACCCAGAGCGAGGTCCGCCAGACCTTCCTCACGACCCTGCAGAAGGGCCAGGTCCGCTCCGGCGTCGTCTCCTCGATCGTCAACTTCGGTGCGTTCGTGGACCTCGGCGGCGTCGACGGTCTCGTGCACGTCTCCGAGCTGTCCTGGAAGCACATCGACCACCCCTCCGAGGTCGTCGAGGTCGGCCAGGAGGTCACGGTCGAGGTCCTCGACGTCGACATGGACCGCGAGCGCGTCTCGCTGTCGCTCAAGGCGACGCAGGAAGACCCGTGGCAGCAGTTCGCCCGCACGCACCAGATCGGGCAGGTCGTTCCCGGTAAGGTCACCAAGCTCGTTCCCTTCGGTGCGTTCGTGCGCGTCGACGAGGGCATCGAGGGTCTGGTCCACATCTCCGAGCTGGCCGAGCGCCACGTGGAGATCCCGGAGCAGGTCGTCCAGGTCAACGACGAGATCTTCGTCAAGGTCATCGACATCGACCTCGAGCGCCGCCGCATCAGCCTCTCGCTGAAGCAGGCCAACGAGTCCTTCGGTGCCGACCCGGCCTCGGTCGAGTTCGACCCGACCCTGTACGGCATGGCCGCGTCCTACGACGACCAGGGCAACTACATCTACCCCGAGGGCTTCGACCCCGAGACCAACGACTGGCTCGAGGGCTACGAGGCGCAGCGCGAGGCGTGGGAGACCCAGTACGCCGAGGCGCAGCAGCGCTTCGAGCAGCACCAGGCCCAGGTCATCAAGTCCCGCGAGGCCGACGAGGCCGCCGCTGCCGAGGGCGCTGCCGCCCCGGCCGGTGGTGCCCCGGCCGCCTCCGGCGGCAACGGTGGCGGCTCGTACTCCTCGGAGTCGGCGGACAACTCCGGCGCCCTGGCGTCGGACGAGGCCCTGGCCGCCCTGCGCGAGAAGCTGGCGGGCGGCCAGAGCTGACGCTCTGCCCCCTCCGGTCGGTGATCGACCGCAGTAGCTGAAAGTGAGGCCCGCTCCCTTCGGGGAGCGGGCCTCATGCGTGTCTGCGGGCGTCCGCGCGGGCCGCTACGGGGTGACGGCGATGTTGGTCAGCCCCTTGCCGCCGGTCACCGTGTTGTTGCCGTAGACGGTGGTCGGGCAGTCGGAGCCGTAGTTGGTGACGTTGACCGCGAGGCGTTTGTCGCCGGTGGCGCCGGTCAGGTCGGAGGTGTTGTTCCGGAAGACGGTGCCGCAGCCCCAGCCGCTCTGCTGGGTGTGGGTCTCGTAGCCGTTGTTGCTGGTACGGGTGCCCTTGTTGTTCTCGACCAGGACGTCGTTGCCCTTCACGTCGACCCAGGAGTCGTCGAAGTGGGCGCCGGTCAGCCCGCTGCCGTCGAAGGTGTTGCCGACGATCCTGACCCCGGTGGTGCCCTCCTTGACGTCGACGTTCTCGCCGCCGACCCCCGGCCCGATCGTGTTGTTCAGGATCTGCACCCGGTCGCTCCGGTCGGAGAGGTCGTTGGCGGTGCCGACGTAGACGCCCTCGCCCATGCCGCGTCCGTCCCGCCCGGTGTCGTAGATCCGGGAGTTCTTGATGACGCCGTCCTTGCTGGACGTGCGGAAGTGGACGCCCTCCATGGTGAGGCCGTGCACGGTCACCGAGTCGATGACGACACCGGTGGCGGCGTCGGCCATGATGCCCTTCTGGCCGCCGGTGACGGTGATGCCCTGGACGGTCCAGTAGGAGGCGCCGTTGAGATGGAGCCCGTAGCCGCCGCTCGCGGTGAGGACCGCCTTGGCCGAGCCGGTGAGGGTGATCCGGGCAGCGGCGGTGGCCGGGACGGTCGCCTTGAAGTTGCCGGTGTAGGTGCCGTCGGCGAGCCGGATCGTGTCACCGGGAGAGGCGGCGGTGAGGGCGGACTTGAGCTGGGCGGCGGTGCTCACGTCGACGACCGCGGCCGCACCGGCCGCTGTGGCGGTGGTGGAGGCGAGGGCGAGGCCGCCGGTGGCGAGGGCGGTGGCCAGCAGGGCCGGGAGCAGCGTGCGGGTGCGCATGGGGGGTGCCTTCCCGTCGAAGGAGTTCGAGGTTCTCGTACATGAATGTGGGGCGAGTCTCTGAACTTGCTGCCCAGTGACGGTAGGGACGCGGTGCGGCCGTGTCAATGTCTGGACCAATGCCCGGCGGGGCGCCGGTCCGGTGCTCCGGGCGAAGGCGGGAACGCATGTGTGGTGCGCGTGGGGCGGGTGAGGTTAGGTGTGGCCCGTTGCCGGTGGTGGTGGTCCCGTTCGGCTCTCAACTCCGTTGATTCCCTGTGCTGTTCGGGTTCCTGGTGGTCAACGCGGCTGCTTCCGGGCGCCGGTGCGGAAGGGATCGGGGCAGGGGCGTGCGAGTACCGTTGTCCTCGCTCCGGCGCTTCCGTGCGCCGCCCGGCATGAACCGGCGGGTGAAGGGGCACAGTCCGGGAATGCATGCGCGCTGCCGGACGTTCTTCCCGACGAATACGAGGAGGAGCGGTAACCGTGCCTGATCCGCAGAGTTTGTACGAATGGGAGCCCAAGGGCCTGGCCGTCGTCGACATGGCGCTCGCCCAGGAGTCGGCCGGCCTGGTCATGCTCTACCACTTCGACGGCTACATCGACGCGGGCGAGACCGGCGAGCAGATCGTGGACAACGTGCTCGACTCGCTGCCGCACCAGGTCGTGGCCCGCTTCGACCACGACCGCCTCGTCGACTACCGTGCACGGCGCCCGCTGCTGACGTTCCGGCGCGACCGCTGGACCGCCTACGAGACCCCGACGCTGGAGGTCCGCGTCGTGCAGGACACGACGGGGGCGCCGTTCCTGCTGCTGTCCGGCCCCGAGCCCGATGTGGAGTGGGAGCGTTTCGCCGCCGCCGTCGAGCAGATCGTCGAGCGTCTCGGCGTCCGCCTCGCGGTGAACTTCCACGGGATCCCGATGGGCGTCCCGCACACCCGCCCCGTCGGTCTCACCCCGCACGGCAACCGCACCGACCTCATGCCCGGCCACCGCACCCCCTTCGACGAGGCGCAGGTGCCCGGCTCCGCGGCGGCCCTGGTGGAGTACCGGCTGATGGAGGCCGGACACGACGTACTCGGCGTCGCCGCCCACGTCCCGCACTACGTGGCCCGCTCCGCGTACCCGGACGCGGCACTCACCGCGCTGGAGGCCATCACGGCCGCCACCGGCCTGGTCCTGCCCGCCGTCGCCCACGCCCTGCGCACCGAGGCGCACCGCACCCAGACCGAGATCGAGCGGCAGATCGGCCAGGGCGACGAGGAGCTGGTCTCGCTCGTTGAGGGCCTTGAGCACCAGTACGACGCGGTCGCCGGGGCCGAGAGCCGCGGCAATCTCGTCGCCGAGCCGGTGGACCTGCCGTCCGCCGACGAGATCGGCCTGGAATTCGAGCGCTTCCTGGCCGAGCGCGAGGGCGATGTCTGACCGTTCCCGACCGCCGTGCCCCGGGCATGGGGCACTAGGCTTCCGGTCATGCTGAAGGTGGGCCTGACCGGCGGGATCGGCGCCGGCAAGAGTGAAGTGTCACGGCTGCTCGTCGAGTACGGGGCCGTGCTGATCGACGCGGACCGGATCGCCCGCGAGGTCGTCGAGCCGGGGACCCCGGGGCTCGCCGCCGTGGTCGCCGAGTTCGGCGAGGAGGTGCTCGCCGCCGACGGCGCCCTGGACCGGCCGAAGCTCGGCTCGATCGTCTTCGCCGACGCCGACCGGCGCGCCGCGCTCAACGCGATCGTGCACCCCCTGGTCGGTGCCCGCTCCGCCGAGCTGGAGCGGGCGGCGGGGCCGGACTCGGTCGTCGTCCACGACGTGCCCCTGCTCGCCGAGAACGGTCTGGCGCCCCTCTACGACCTGGTCGTCGTCGTGGACGCGAGCCCCGCGACCCAGCTCGACCGGCTGGTGCGGCTGCGCGGCATGACCGAGGCCGACGCCCGAGCCCGGATGGCCGCCCAGGCCACCCGGGAGCAGCGGCGGGCCGTGGCCGATCTGGTCGTCGACAACGACGGGCCCCTGGCCGGGCTGGAGCCGCAGGTGCGCGAGGTCTGGGCGGAGCTGACCCGGCGGGCCGCCGAGGCCGGCTGACCCGTACGGAATACCGGGCCGGGGGCGGGTGTTGGAGATCCGACGGGGCCGGGTCGCGTGTGCGACGCGACCGCGAGGCCCGGAAGGAAGGACGAGAGCGTGCCCGAGAGGACCCCGGAGACCGACGTCATCGACTTCCGCGCGGCCGAACGGCTGCTGGAGGCGCGTGACCCGCGTGGCGCGGTGAAGCTGCTGGATTCGGTGATCGCGGCGCATCCGGAGAACACCGCGGCCCGGCTGCTGCGGGCCCGCGCCTTCTTCGCCGCCGCCCAGCTGCGCCCCGCCGAGCTGGAATTCGAGCTGGTCCTGGAGCGCGAGCCGGACAACGCCTTCGCGCACTTCGCGCTGGCCCGCACCTTCGAGCGGTCCGGCCGCACCGACCGGGCCGCCCGGCACTTCCGGCTGGCGGCGGCGCTGGACCCGAACCCGGAGTACCTGAAGGCAGCCCGCTTCCCGGCACAGGACTGAGCGGGGGGCGGCCGCCACCGCGCGCCGGCCCCGCTCAGTGCCCGTACCGCCCGCGTCCGCCGTGGTCGGGCTCGTACGGGGGGATCCTGCGGCCGGGCTGGTAGTGCGGGCCCTGGTGGATGTGGTGGACGATCACCACCAGATCCGTCAGGACCAGCAGGAGCAGCAGCCCGCAGGCGACGGCCCAGCCGTCCCGGTCGGCCAGGGTGAAGGCGACCAGGCCGAAGAGTGCCCAGGCCAGGCCCCATAGACTCAGCCAGAGCCGCAGCCGCAACGGGCTGCGGGCCGTCAGCGGTTCATTGCCGGTACGCATGGCGCATCGCCTCTCCTACCAGGATGGACCCGCGGCGGTGTTTCGGCGCAGGGCGACGTCTGATCGAGGGGAACGCGCGTGAACGGCACATCGTGGGAGGACCGCACCGGCCGCCGGGCGAGGGTCCGGGGCTGTCTGCTGGGCGGGGCGGTCGGGGACGCGCTGGGCAACCCCGTGGAGTTCCTGTCCCTGGCCGGGATCCGGCGCGCCCACGGTGAGCACGGCGTTCCGGGGCTCCTCCCGGACGACGAGGGCGTCGTCGGACGGGTCACGGACGACACGCAGATGACCCTGTTCACCGCGGAAGCGCTGATCAGGGCCCACTCCCTGGCGATGGCGAAGGGGACCGGCCGGGGCGGCCACAACGACGGCGGGGCCACCGCCCGTACCGTGCGGAACGCCTATCTGCGCTGGCTGGACACCCAGAACCACCCCGCGCCGCCGGCCCGGGGCGGCGACAACCCGGTACGGACCGGCTGGCTCAGGCAGCAGCCCTGGCTCTACGCGCGCCGCGCCCCCGGCAACGCCTGCCTGACCGGGCTCGCCACCGGCCACGTCCCCGAACCGGCCGACCGCCTCGGCGGGCACGGGCCCGTCAACACGGGCTCCAAGGGCTGCGGCACGGTGATGCGCTCGGCCCCCTTCGGGCTGGTGGGACTCGACCCCGACGAGGCGTTCCGGCTGGCCTACTGGTGCGCGCAGATCACCCACGGCCACCCGACCGGCGCGTACGCGGCCGGGGCCTTCGCCGCGATCGTCGCCCACCTCCTGGAGGGCGACTCGACGGAGGGCGCCGTGCTGCGGGCCATGGAGCTGCTGCGCCGCCACCCGGGCCACGAGGAGACCTCCACGGCGCTGCGGGCCGCCCTCGACCTGGCCGCGCAGGGCGCGCCGACCGGCGAGAAGGTGGAGAGCCTGGGGGCGGGCTGGGTGGCCGAGGAGGCGCTGGCCATCGCCGTGTACGCCGCGCTGGTGCTGCCCGGCGCGGACCAGGTCGCCGAGGCACTGCGGCTCTCGGTCAACCACTCGGGCGACAGCGATTCCACCGGTTCGGTCTGCGGCAATCTGCTCGGTGCCCGCCACGGCGACGTGCACCTTCCGGCGTCCTGGCTGGTGGCGACCGAGGGCCGGGCGGTCATCGGCGAGCTGGCCGACGACCTCTGCCTGGAGTTCGAGGACACGGTGGCCTGGCCGGCCGACCGGTACCCGGCGTACTGAAGGACGGGAGCGCCGTCCGCCGGTACGCCGGGAGCGGGCGGCGCGTCAGTCGGTGAGGAGCTTGGCGCGCAGCTTGGCCACCGTCGCGTCGTCGATCCGCAGGCCCTTGCGGACGTAGCTGTCGAAGTCGCCGTAGATCTTGTCGACCTGGTCGAACGCGGCGCGCAGCCAGCTCAGTTCGACGGCCTTCGGGTTGCCCAGGTAGTCGTTGCTGGCGAGGAAGTCCGCCTCGACGGTCTCGCGCGGGACGCCGAGCAGGGTGAGCAGGACGGCGGTGCTCCAGCCGGTGCGGTCCTTGCCCGAGCTGCAGTGGTAGACCGTGGCGCCGGAGTCGTTGTTCGCGACGGCGGTGACCAGGTCGTGGAAGGCGTAGTCGGCGCCCACGAAGTTCACCATGAACGGATAGCCGATGGACTGGCCGAGGTCGGACGAGCCGGAGAACAGCCCGGCCGCGATGGCCTCGGCCAGCGTCATCAGCGCCGAGTCGTGGAAGCGGATGCCGTGGTCGAGCGAGACCACGTCGGCGACCTGGTACGTCACCCCGGCGGGCAGCCGGTCCGGGTCCTGGTACCGCTCCACGGCGTTGCGCAGGTCGATGTCGAGGGTGAGGCGCTGGGAGAGCAGCTGCTGCTGCTCGGCGTCGCTGAGCTTGTTGATCTTGTTGGAGCGGTAGACCAGGCCGGGGCGCACCCAGCGGCCGTCGGTGGTGCGGTAGCCGCCGATGTCCCGGAAGTTGCGGGCGGAGTCGATGCCGGCCGAGCGCTCGGCGACGACGAGCGGGGAGCCGCTGTCCGGTACCAGACGGAAGTACCAGCGCGCGGGCCCGGCGAGGGTCCCGGCGGGGACGGCCAGCGAGCCGGTGCCGGCCGCGGTGCCCACCGGGGTGCCGGTGGTGGCGTCGGGGGAGGTGGTGGCGGTGACGGTGACCGATCCGGCGCCGGACGCCCAGGAGAGCGTGTAGCCGCCGTCGGCGGTGCGCTTCGCGGTGGCCGCGGTGAACGGCACGGCGGCCCGTGCGGCGGCCCGCGCGCCCGCCGCGGGGGCGCCGTCGGTGGTGGCGGCGAGCGCGGGCGGGGCGAGCAGCGTGCCGGTGAGCAGGGCGGCCGCGACGGCTGCCTGGGCGATGCGGTGCGTGCGCATGGTGCTCCTTGTCTGCGCCCCGGTCGGGGCGTGGCGGGGGGTCAGGAGGTGGGGGCGGCGGTGCACGGTGCGGTGCCGCAGACATTGATGACACGTCCGGTGGTCAGGAAGGTGGCCTTCTGCCGACGCGCGGCCGACGAGTTGCGGGGATCGGAGTGCGGGTCGTGGCCGTACTGCGGACCGGTGGGCGGGGTGTTGGTGACCGGCGGGGAAGGGGTTCCGCTGTCCCACACCGTCATCACCGATCCCCGGTGGGGGAGTTGGGTGCCGCCGAGTCGCCCGATGCCCCAGTACGGGACGGTGTCCGGGCTGCGGCCGGGGGCGAGGGCCGGGGTGATCAGCCGGGCGCCGATGGTGCGCGCCTCCACCTCGGCGGCGGCGTTGGCGACCTGGTGGTCCCCGTACGCGATGTGCATCAGCACCTGGTGGCGGTCGGTGAGGTGGGCCGCGTAGCCGTTGGTCTCGCCGCGGTCCCAGACCATCTGGAAGAGCTGGAGCACGATCTGCTGGCGCAGCTTGTCCGGGTAGGAGGCGTCCAGGACCTGCTGGAACGGCGCGAAGTCGGCGCTGCGGTTGAGGAGCAGGCCGTAGTTCATGCCGGTGACGCCGAGGACGCCGCGCCGGATGTCGGGCGAGGCGGCGAGCAGGGCGCCACCGAGGATTCCGCCCTGGCTGTTCCCGTCGTAGCCGATGCCGTGCCGGACGTCGACGAGCGGGCGGCCGTCCGTGTCGCGGAAGGCGGGATCGGCGGTCAGCCCGGCGGGGTGGATCAGGGCGCGGGCGAGGAAGAGGGCGTTCAGCAGGCCCTGTTCGGTGCGTTCGGGGACGGCCGGGAAGAGGCTGGGATCGGTCAGCGCGCCGATCACCACGGGGATGTCCGCCTCGGCCATCCCGATCCAGTCCGTCGCGCAGAACGCGAAGTTGTGCTCCGCCGCCATGTCCTTGACGTTGCCCGCGCCGACCTCCGCCCGGCGGCCGAGGAGGCCGTGCCCGTAGAGCGCCGGGTGTGCGGGGGACCGGAACGCGGAGCGCGGTATCTCGCACCGGAACTCGGCGGTCTGGGTGCTGCCCGCCAGGTGCCGGGGCAGCCCGTCGCGGCCGCGGTGCAGTACGGAGCCGGGCGGGCCGCCGGGCTTGTCCAGATAGCCGGGCACCTCGATCCGTCCGGTCACCTCGCGGGCGATCCGGGGGTCCTGCTCGACGGTGAAGTCGGTGACACCGGTGACGGTGTACGCCGGTGACCGGCCGCCGAGCCGGCGGAACGCGTCGTCGCGTACGGCGAAGAGGTCACCACTGAGACTCCGGGTGCTCGCGACGGTGAAGTCCCAGGCGAGGTAGAGCCCTTCGGTCCGTACCCCGGCCCGGCGCAGCGCCGTCAGCGCGGGCCGCAGTCGGTCCTGCCGGGCGCGCAGCGGGTGCCCGGCGGGCAGGGCCGCTCCGGCGACGGCCGCGAACGGTGCGTCGGCCGGGATGGTGTCCCCGGCCCGGTCCCGGAGGCCGCGCAGGGCCACGGCGTAGTGGTGGCCCTCGTGGAGGTTGCGGGCGGGGTGGATCAGCAGGGCCCGGCGGGCGGGGTCGGTGGCGTTGGCGTCGGCCTCGGCCCAGTACGGCCACCGCCGACCGGTCGTGGTGTCCAGCAGGACGACCGGTGCGTCCGGGGCCAGGGAGCGGCCGATGTCGGTGAGCGGGGCCGCGCCGGTGGCCGCCGGGTCGAGGCCGGGGACGTGCGCGATCAGCGTCGAGCCGGGGGAGAAGCCGTCGGATCGGTTCCAGGCCGTCGGGTCGACGGGACGGCCGGCGGCGCCGGACGGCAGCGCGGCGGTGTCGAAGGCGACCCGGCGGCCGGTGTCGGTGGCCGGATCGGACCGGGTGTACCAGTCGTTCGGGAACGGCAGCAGGCACTCGGTGGGGGCCAGCGGGTCGCAGCCCGCCCCGGACGCCCCGGCGGCGCGGGCCGCGGGGGAGTCCGGGACGAGCAGGGCGGCGGCGCCGAGCGCCACCGCCAGCAGCCCGCGCAGCAGACGGTGACGCAAGGCCGGTCAGCTCCCCTGGATGTGCGCGCCGATGATGGCGGCGTAGTTGGCCTCGCCCCTCTTGTTGGGGTGCAGCGGGGCGGCGGCCGCGGTCGGCACGTACCCCTCGACCCACTTGTCCGACGGGGACTGGCAGGAGTCGTGGCCCTTGCTGGGGGTGGCGAGGTCGATGTACTCGGCGCCGTGCGCGGCGCTCTGCTCGGCGATCACCGTGTTCATCCGGTCGACGCTGCCCTGGAGGAAGTCGGCGTCCACCGGGAGCACCGGCTGGAGCGGCCAGCAGCCGCCGGGCTTGATGTACAGCCCGTAGCCCGTGACGACCACCCGGGCGTGCGGCGAGCGCTGGTGGATCGAGTCCAGTACGGTGCCGAGCTTCGGCGCGAACGCGGCGATGCGCTGCCCGACCTGGTCCACCCCGCCCTCGTTGTACTTCTCCTTGCACGGAGTGGCGTTCGGGTCGAGGGTGGTGCACTTCTGCGCGATGCCGACCAGACCGGTGTCGTTGCCGCCGATGGTCAGCGTGACCAGATCGGTGTCGGCGCGCAGCGCGTCGAACTGGGGCGGCGCCGAACCCATCGGGATGTCGAGCACCGACAGCGACTGCGCCTCGGTCATGTGCTTGGACGCGGCGCCGCTGCAGGTCACGTCGGTCAGCGACGCGCCGAGCCGGGAGGCGAGCTCGTGCGGGTAGTTGTGCGTGGAGCGGCCGCAGGCCAGCGGACCCGTGAAGTCCGGGATGAGCGGACCGGAGGCCATCGAGTCGCCGAGCGCGACGTAGGAGAGGGAACCGGCCTCGGCGGCGGAGGCCGGAACCGCGCCCGTCCCCACGGCCAGACCGGCCAGGGCGAGTACCCCCGCGGCAGTCCTGACGGTCCGACAGAAACCCTTGTTCTGGGGCAGGTTCACAACATCCTCCGACGGTGGGGGCGGGACGTGGCATGGCGTGTGACGCGGGCCATCATGCAGACTCGGGTGCCGTCGTTTAACTGGTGGGTAACGCAGACTTCCGCGGGGGAACTTGTGACGCGTGACAACCGGCCGCCCGTCGCCACGGGGGAGTCCGGCGCCACGGAGGGGCCGAAGGACCGGCCGCTGGCCATCGCCGGGCGTCCGGTGGCCGCCCAGCTGAGAGCCCGGGTCCCCGCCCTGACCGGCCGGGTCGTGGCCCGGCTGCTCGCCGATCTGCCGGTCTACGCCGACCTGCCGCACGAGGAGATCTCCGGCGACATCGCCGACATCGTCCAGCACAACCTTCGGCTCTTCGCCGATGTCGTCGAGCACCGCCGCCCCGCCACCGACGCCGAACTCGCCCAGCAGCGCGATTCCGCGGCCCAGCGTGCCGAGGAGGGCGTACCGCTGGACGCGATCCTCACCGCCTACCAGGTCGGCACCGCGATGTGCTGGCAGGAGACCGCGAAGGGGGCGCTCCCCGGCGACCTGCCCACGGTCCTGGAGATCATGGACCGCATCATGGTCCTCCAGCAGCAGCTGACCTCCGCCGTCAGCAGCGCGTACCTGGAGGCCCGGCAGATCCTCGACAGCCAGGACCACGGCGGCCGGCACGCCCTGATGGCCGCCCTGCTGACCGGCGAACCCCTGGACCGGTTCGCCCACCGCACCGGACCGCGCCCGGCCGCCCGCTACCTCGCGATGACGCTCTCGCTGGCCCCGCACCCCGACGAGCTGAACCAGCCTCCGGGGCCGGGCGCGGGCGTCGCCGCCCGGCGCAAGATCCGCCGCGTCCGCACGGCCCTGGACCGCTTCGCCGGTACGCCGGTGCTCACCGCCCTCGACGCCTCCGGCGGCACGGTGCTGCTGCCCGCCGCCGGGCCGCCGCGCTGGCACGGGCCGGGCGGACTGTCCGAGCTGATCGAGGAGGCGGCCCGCGCGGCCGGGGTACCCATCACGGCCGCGGCGGAGACCGCCGAACCGGAGGCGGTGCCGTCCGCCGTGGCCCGCAACACCGAGATCGTCGACCTGGTCGCCCGTACCGGACGGCCACCGGGCCTGTACCGGCTGGCCGATGTGCTGCTGGAGTACCAGCTCAGCCGCCCCAGCGAGGCCCTGCGCGGGCTCGCGCGGCTCCTGGGCCCGCTGGAGGCGAAGCCGGAGCTGCTGCGCACCCTGGAGACCTACCTCGAACTGGGCCTGGACCGGCGGGCCACGGCTGCGGCCCTGCACATCCACCCCAACACCGTCGACTACCGGATCCGCCGCATCGACCGGCTGACCGGACTCTCCCCGGCCCGCCCGGCCGATCTCCAGCACCTCAGCGCGGCGCTGGTGGCCCGCCGTTCGGTGTGAGCGGACCCTGTCGACGGAACCCGGGCGAACGGCCGTTCGTTCGACTCCATATGAGCGGACAACTGGTACGTGAGGGCTATTCGGGTACGGGTCCCGGCGCGATCACGCCGGACGGCTGCGCCGTCGAGCTGTACCGGCGGCTGCCGGTGAAGGACGAGCCGGACGTGATCGCCGCGGCCGTCCCCGCCGGGGCGAGCGTCCTGGAGCTGGGCTGCGGAGTGGGCCGGGTGACCGGTCCGCTGGCCGAGCGGGGTTTCCGGGTCACCGCCGTGGACGAGTCCCCGCAGATGCTGGAGCACGTGCGGGGCGCCGTCCGCACCGTGTGCGGCCCGATCGAGTCGCTGGACCTCGGCGAGGAGCGGTTCGACGTGGTGATGCTGGCCTCGTTCCTGGTCCACGCGGGCGACGAGCGGGTCCGCGACGGGCTGCTGCGCACCTGCCGCAGGCACGTCGCGGACGGCGGCGTCGTGCTCCTCCAGCGCGAGGGTGCCGACTACCGCCTGGGCCTGCCGAAGGAGCGGACGTACCCGGAGGGCCACACCGTACGGATCGTCTCCGCGGAGCCGGTGGGCGACGGGGTGGACTCCGTCCACGTGGAGTACGTCTTCGACGACGCGCGGTGGACGCAGACGTTCCGGTCGCGGGAGCTGTCGAAGGAACGGTTCGAGGCATGTCTGGCGGAGGCCGGGCTGACCGTCGACCGGTACCTCACGGACGACGGCATATGGGTGCGTGCCGTGCCCGTGTAGCCGCCGGGGCGGTCCCGGGCGCGGCCGGACCGCCGTGTGTCAGTGGACCGTCGTGAAGCTGCGCCAGAGCAGGGAGGTGGGTGCCTTGACGTCGCTGAGCGACCGTCCGAGGTAGGTCGTGCCCGGACCGGTGCAGTCGCGCGTGCGGTAGAGGACGAGGTCGACCAGGGTGTTGTTGGTGATCGCCTTCGCGCCCGGGGCGAGCCGGTGGCACCCCTTCACGGGCGGGCTGTTGATCGTGACCACCGCGTTCCGCTGCGTCGAGTAGATGACCGGCCCGACCGCGGTCCGGCCGAGGCCGGAGCAGCCTGCGACGGTGAGGGTCAGGAGCGCGGTCCCGGCCGCGATGCCGAGGCGGCGGCGTCGATGGGCGATCACGGGCATGGGCGGGTCCTCGTCTGTTCTCTCGTCTGCCGTGTCCGGGGCCGTCCCGTCCTGGACGGGACGGGGCGTTTCGTCCGACGCTGGCCACCCTGCCCGCTCACCGGGGCCGCGGCATCCGCTGCGCGGCCGGGCGGGGGACGGGCTTGCCGGACCATGTTCACATGGGGTGATTTCCGGCATACCGTGGTATCAGCGACTTACTCGTTCACCTGGAACGCTCCAGGTGGTTTCCGGCTTTCAGGGGGCCGTCATGGTCCAGGAGCTCGTGATCGCGATAGTGGCGGCGATCTCGGCCGTCGTGCTGTACGCGGCAGCGGGGGCCAAGGTCGTCAAGCAGTACGAGCGGGGCGTCGTGCTGAGGCTCGGCAAGCTCCGCGACGACGTGCGCGGCCCGGGCTTCACCATGGTGCTGCCCGGCATCGAGCGGCTGCGCAAGGTCAACATGCAGATCGTCACGATGCCGGTCCCGGCGCAGGACGGGATCACCCGGGACAACGTGACGGTACGGGTGGACGCGGTCATCTACTTCAAGGTGGTCGACCCGGCGAGTGCCCTGATCCAGGTCGAGGACTACCGGTTCGCGGTCTCGCAGATGGCGCAGACCTCGCTGCGGTCCATCATCGGCAAGAGCGATCTGGACGATCTGCTGTCCAACCGGGAGAAGCTGAACCAGGGCCTCGAGCTCATGATCGACAGCCCCGCGGTCGGCTGGGGCGTGCAGATCGACCGGGTGGAGATCAAGGACGTCTCACTGCCGGAGACGATGAAGCGCTCCATGGCCCGCCAGGCCGAGGCCGACCGGGAGCGGCGTGCCCGGGTCATCAACGCGGACGCCGAGCTCCAGGCGTCGAAGAAGCTCGCCGAGGCGGCGGGCGCGATGTCGGCGGAGCCCGCCGCGCTCCAGCTGCGTCTGCTGCAGACCGTGGTGGCGGTCGCGGCGGAGAAGAACTCCACACTGGTGCTGCCGTTCCCGGTGGAGCTGCTCCGCTTCCTGGAACGGGCCGCCCAGCCCGCCCAGCCGGAAGCGGCACCGTCGCCCGCGCCATCGCGGCAGGCGCCCGCACCGCAGCCGCGGCCCGTGCAACAGCAGGCCGCACCTGAGCAGCAGCCCGCACAGCAGCAGCCCGCCCGGCCGAAGCCGCAGCCGCCGCTGCGCTCCGCGGCACGCTCCGCCCGGCCGAAGCCGCTCGCCCGGCACTGACCCCGGGCCGCTCCCCGGCGCTGCGCACCGGCTCTGACCTGCTGGGACGGCTGGCTGCCCGGTCGGTTGTCGGACCCCCCGCCTAGACTCGGCAGGAGTCATCGGGAGTACGGCGGCCACGACGGCCGGAGCGGGAGGGGAGGCGTGGAGATGGGTGCGGCACACCACCGGCAGCAGGACGTTTCCGCTGCCCGCCTGCTGAGCTGTGCCGCCGTGTTCCTGCCCGCGCCGTTGCCGAGGGACGGCAGCGTCGCCTTCTGGGATCCGGACGGCGGCCCGCTCCCGGACCCCGCCGAGATCTGCCGGAACCCCGCAGACCCGGAGGGCCCGGCCCCCGGCGCGCGTACGGCCGGGATCACCGTCGTCCGCCCGTACGGGGACGGGGTGCGCGAGTGCGAGGTCCCCGCGGTGCTGCTGTCCGTCGCCGACGCGCTGCCGCTGCTCGTCCGGGCCCGGCACCGGGCGTCGGCCCATCCCGCCACGCGGTGCTGGGGCGCCGCCGCGCTCCAGGCGCTCCATCTTGCCGCGCGCGGCCGCCTCCTCCCCGGGCTGACCAGCGAGGACCACGACGCCTGGCGGGCCGGCCCGCGCGATGCCGAGGACATGGCCCACCTCAGGGCCGTCGCCGCGGCCCTGCCGCCGGAGGGCAACGCGGTCCCGCTGCCGGACCACACCCCGCTCCGGGTCGCCGACCCCCAGTGGCTGGTCGGCGCGTTCCTCGACGCCGTCGCCGACACCCTGCCCCGTACGCCCGCCGCGGCGTACGCGATGGGCGCCCCGTTCGCCGCCCGCGAGGCCCAGCACCTGCCGGGTGCCCGCGCCTGGGCGGTGGAGGCGGCATCCGGCCTCGACGCGGGGGTGCGCGTCTCGCTCCGCCTCGATCTGTCGGCCTTCGAGCTCTTCGACACCTCCGGTCCGGGAGCGGCTCCCGGCGCCCGCGACGACACCGGCCCGCAGGGCGCTACGGAACCACCCGGCGCCCGCCATGCCGCCGCTGCCGTCACCCAGGTGCACAGCCTCGCCGACCCCACCCACGTCACCGACGCCGCCGCGCTGTGGAGCGGTGAGGCGGGCGAGCCGTTCGGCCCCCGCGCCCGGGTCGACGCCGTGCTCGCCCTGCGCCGGGCGGCCCGCGTCTGGGACCCGCTGGAGCGGCTGCTGGACCAGCCGGTGCCCGATGTGCTCGCCCTGACGGAGGACGAGCTGTACGAGCTGCTCGGCGACGCCGGGGCCCGGCTGGCGGCGGCCGGGGTGAGCGTCCACTGGCCCCGGGACCTCGTCCGCTCGCTCACCGCCACCACAGTGGTCCGGCCCGCGCCCGGCTCGGCCACCGACGGCACCTCGTTCTTCGACGCCGACCGGCTCTTCGCCTTCGACTGGCAGCTCTCGCTGGGCGACGACCGGCTCACCGAGGTCGAGATGGACATCCTCGCGGAGGCCCACCGCCCGGTGGTGCGCCTGCGGGACCGATGGGTCGTCGTCGACCCCGCGCTCGTGCGCAAGGCACGCAAGCGGGAGCTGGGCCTGCTCGATCCGGTCGACGCCCTCGCCGTCGCCCTGACCGGCACCGCCGAGGTCGACGGGGAACAGGTCGAAGCGGTGCCGGCCGGCGCGCTGGCCGCGCTGCGCACCCGTATCACCGACGACGGGGCCACCGTCGCCCCGCCGCCCGGTCTGGCGGCCACGCTCCGCGACTACCAGCTGCGCGGCCTCGCCTGGCTGGACCGGATGACCTCCCTCGGCCTGGGCGGCTGCCTCGCCGACGACATGGGCCTGGGCAAGACGATCACCCTCATCGCCCTCCACCTCCACCGGGCCCGCCCCGAACCCACGCTGGTGATCTGCCCGGCCTCCCTCCTGGGCAACTGGCACCGTGAGATCGGCCGCTTCGCCCCCGGCGTACCGGTACGCCGCTTCCACGGCACCGACCGCACCCTAGACGGCACCGACGGCGGCTTCGTCCTCACCACGTACGGCACGATGCGCTCCAGCGCCGCGCAGCTGGCCGGTCACGGCTGGGGGCTGATCGTCGCCGACGAGGCACAGCACGTGAAGAACCCGCAGTCCTCCACCGCCAAGGCGCTGCGCACCATCCCGGCCCCGGCCAGGGTCGCCCTCACCGGCACCCCCGTGGAGAACAACCTCTCCGAGCTGTGGGCCCTGCTCGACTGGACCACGCCCGGCCTGCTCGGCCCGCTCAAGGCGTTCCGCGCCCGGCACGCCCGTATCGTCGAGAGCTCCGGCACGGCCGCCGGGCTCGCCAACGACGAGGCGGTCGAACGGCTCTCCCGCCTGGTCCGGCCCTTCCTCCTGCGCCGCAGGAAGTCCGACCCGGGGATCGTCCCCGAGCTGCCGCCCAAGACGGTGACCGACCACCCCGTCTTCCTCACCCGCGAGCAGGTCACGCTCTACGAGGCGGCGGTCCGCGAGACGATGGCGTTCATCGAGGAGTCCGAGGGCATGGCCCGGCGGGGCCTGGTCATGAAATTGCTCGCCTCGCTCAAGCAGATCTGCAACCACCCCGCGCAGTACCTGAAGGAGGAGCCGACGCGGCTCGTCGGCCGCTCCGGGAAGCTCGCCCTGCTCGACGAGCTCCTCGACACGATCCTCGCCGAGGACGGCTCCGTCCTCGTCTTCACCCAGTACGTCTCCATGGCCAGACTCCTCTCCGCGCACCTCACCTCGCGGGGCGTCCCCTCCCAGCTCCTGCACGGCGGCACACCGGTCGCCGAGCGGCAGCGGATGGTGGACCGGTTCCAGTCCGGCGAGGTCCCCGTCTTCCTGCTCTCCCTCAAGGCTGCGGGGACCGGCCTCAACCTCACCCGGGCCGCCCATGTCGTGCACTACGACCGCTGGTGGAATCCGGCCGTCGAGGAACAGGCCACCGACCGGGCCTACCGCATCGGCCAGACCCAGCCCGTGCAGGTCCACCGGCTGATCGCGGAAGGCACCGTGGAGGACCGGATCGGCGAGCTGCTGGAGGCCAAGCGCGCCCTGGCCGACACGGTCCTCGGCACCGGCGAGAGCGCCCTGACCGAGCTCAGCGACCGCGATCTGGCCGACCTCGTCTCGCTCCGGAGGCCGGCGTGAGCCCCCGCCCGCACACCGCCCCGGCCCCCCGCCGCCCCGCGGTGCGTCCCCGGCCCGGACCCGACGACCTGCGCCGCACCTTCGAGGCCGTGCCGCCCCGCACCTCGCGGGGCGACGAGCCCTTCGCGGACAGCTGGTGGGGCCGTGCCTGGGTGGCCGCCCTGGAGTCCCTCTCGATGGACGACGCGCGGCTCTCCCGGGGGCGTACGTACGCCGACAGCGGCAAGGTCGCCGCGATCACCGTCACCCCGGGCCGGGTCGTCGCCTACGTCCACGGCAGCCGGGTGCGCCCCTACCGCTGCGACCTGCGGCTGCGGGCCTTCGACGACCCCGACTGGGACGCCTTCCTCGACGCCGTCGCGGCCCGCCCCGGCCACCTCGCCGCGCTGCTCACCAAGGAGATGCCGCACTCGCTGGCCGACACGGCGGCCGCGTCCGGCATCGGGCTGCTGCCCGCCCCGGGGGACCTCGACCCCGACTGCACCTGCCCGGATCTCGGCCGCCCCTGCAAGCACGTGGCCGCGCTCTGCTACCAGACGGCGCGGCTGCTGGACGCCGACCCGTTCGTCCTCCTCCTGCTGCGCGGCCGGGGCGAGCGGGAGCTGCTGGAGGAGCTCGGCCGCCGCAACGCCGCCCACTCCGCCCGGGAACGCCCCGCGACCCCCGACATCCCGTCCGTCCCGGCCGCCGAGGCCCTCGCCGCCCGCTACCTCCCGCCGCCGCCCGCCCCGCTGCCGGTGCCGCCGCACCCCGCGCAGCCCCCCTCGTACCCGAGCCTGCCCGGCGCCCGCGACCCGCTCGCCCTCGACCACCTCGCCACGGACGCCGCCTCCCGCGCGCACGCGCTCCTCACCACCGGGGCCGACCCGGTCGCCGGGCTCACCACCTGGCAGGACGCGGTACGGCTGGCCGCGTCCGGCCCCACCGCCGGGCTCACCGCCACCACCCGCGCGCTCTACCGCGAGCTGGCCCACGCCACCGGCCGCACCACCACCGACCTGGCCCGCGCGGTCGCGGCCTGGCGCCAGGGCGGTGCCGAAGGGCTCGCCGTCCTCGAAACCGCCTGGGATCCTCCGGCGGGCCCGTTCGACCGGGCCCGCCCGGCGCTCGCGGCGGCGGGCTTCCCCCGCTTCCACCCCCGGCGCAACCACCTCACCCACCCCGGCGGCACACTCCAGCTCCGCTTCGGCCACGACGGCCGCTGGTACGGCTACGAGTCCGAGCCGGAGGAGGACGACTGGTGGCCCCGCGCGACCCCCCGTACCGACCCGGTGGACGCGCTCATGGAGCTGAGCGGCGACTGACCGGGGCGGCGGGAGCCGGTCGTGCCGCCGCCCGGCCCGGAAGCCGTCGGGCCGCCAGGAGCCGCGGGAACAGCAGCAGTTGCCGGACGCTCAGGAGTTTCCGAGCCAGGCGAAGAGCGCGATCAGCAGCACGGCGACGATCGGCAGCACGATCAGCCGCGCCTTGCGGAACCCTTCGTCCTCCCGCTGGGACAGGCCCCCCTCGGCGCCGTGCGCCGACGCCAGGTGCTCGGCGGCCATGTCGTCGATCCGCCGCGTGGTCAGCAGCGACGGCGACCAGTCGCAGTGCGCGCAGACGACGAAGTCGCGGTACGGCTCGTACCGGAAGTCCCGTTCGATCCGGACGGTGTACTCCCGGCCGTCCGCCGAGGTGGCCGTCAAGTGCCTTACTGGCGTGCCCATGTGGATCGTGCCCCGTTCCGTGCGCGTGGCGGGTCCGGTACCCGGCCGCGGCACAGTACCCCGACCGGACGGTCCCGGCCCCGGCGCGGTCAGCGGGGCAGTACGGCATCCACGACATCCCGGGCGAAGTCCGGCGGCGCCGGCTCGCGGCGGAGCAGCACCCGCACCCAGACGGCCCCCGCGATCAGGTCCAGCAGCAGCATCGGGTCGGTGTCCTCGGGCAGTTCGCCACGGGCGACGGCACGGGTGAAGACCGGCTGCTCGCGGGAGAACCGGTTGGCGAAGAAGTCGCGGGTGAGGGAAGCGAGTTCGTCGTCCGGCAGGCCGGTGCCCGAGGTCAGGGCGCGGGCCACGGGCTCCGTGCGCCCGTTGGTGAGCATGCCGATGATCCGTTCCACCAGGGCGACCAGATCACCCCGGAGGCTGCCGGTGTCGGGAATGTCGAGTTCGAGCGCCCGGGCGTGAATGAGGGCGGCCCGCAGCAGGGCCGGTTTCGAGGGCCACCACCGGTAGATGGTCGTCTTGTTGACCCCGGCCTCCTGGGCGACGGCCTCGATGGTGAGGCGGGCGTAGCCGCGCTCGGCGAGGTGGCGCAGCGTGGTGTCGAAGATCGCCTCCGCGGCGCGCGGACCCCGGCCGGGGCGGTCGGCCGCGCGCGGCCGGGGCGGTGCGGATGAGGGCGACGGTGATGCGGCCGGTTCTGGCACGGGCACTCCCGGTGTGAAGAAATGCAACGCAACGTTGCGTTGCATTGTAGGGTGGCGCCATCATGGCGGCGGAGCGGGGGTTCGGCATGGCACGGGAGACGGTGTCCAAGGCGGTGACCTGGGGGCTGCTGGCCGCCTGGGCGGTCCACGACCTGGAGGAACTGGCCACCATGGCCCGCTGGACGCGGGCGGCCCGGCCGGTGCTCCGGGAACGGTTCCCGGGGCTGCCCGAGGCGGTCCTGGAGCGGATGGAGATCTCGCGACGGGAGGCCGGTGCGGCGATCGGCCTGATGGGCGGGCTCGTCGCGGCGGCCGCCGCCGACGGGGCGCGCACCGGCGGGCGCAGCCGGTTCTTCCGGGCAGCGCTGGTCGGCTTCGGGGCGCACGGAGGCGTGCACCTGGCGCAGTCGCTGGCGTACCGCGGCTACACGCCCGGGGTGATCACGGCACCGGTCGTGGTCGTCCCGTACACGGTCTGGGCCCTGCGGCGGCTGCGGGCGGCCGGTGTCGGAAGCGGCGGCGCCCGCACGGGGGCGGCGGCTCTGGTACTCCTTCCGGCGGCCCTCGGGGGCGTGCACACGCTGGCGCGCCGGATCGGCCGACCCGGCAGGGCCGGCCGATCCGCGGTGCGTCCGGGTCAGAAGTCGGCGGTGACGCGTTCCTCGACGCGGGCGACCGAGTCCTGGGCGTAGGCCTTCTCGTAGGCGGCGCGGATCCGCTCGATCCGGGCGTCGCGCACCCGGGCCTCGGACACGGGGTAGAGCAGGGTCAGCTCATAGCTGCGTTCCCGCTCGACGACGCCGTGG
The DNA here is from genome assembly GCF_044754785.1 of Streptomyces sp. NPDC092952. Taxonomy (NCBI): domain Bacteria; kingdom Bacillati; phylum Actinomycetota; class Actinomycetes; order Kitasatosporales; family Streptomycetaceae; genus Streptomyces; species Streptomyces sp. NPDC092952. The sequence continues at coordinate 424,669 of NZ_JBIVPT010000005.1, forward strand.
GAGTCCCGCCACTGACCCCGGCCGTCCTGGACGGTCAGCCCGTCCGGGAAGCGCGGTGTGACCTCCTCGTCGATGAACGCCATGAACTGGCGGTCCGTCACGGTGGGCCCGCCGTCCGGGCGCTCGGTGCCGAAGAGGAGCCGGGTCTCGATGTACGCCCGGCCGCGCGCGAGGGCCGGGGCGGCGGCTGGGGCCTTTGCGGCGGTGGAGTTATCGGTGCCGAGAGTGGCGTACGCGACGGGCGTCCCCACGGCCAGTACCGCCACGGCGGCGGCCGTCGCGGTGAGCGCGGCGCGCCGCTTCGGGCGGGAGGGGTCGGAGGGGTCGGTGCGACGAGGGGGAGCGGGCACGGCGGAGTCTCCCTGCGGGATCCGGGAAGAGGGGGAGGGGCGGTGCGGCGGTGCGCACGTCCGCGGGGCCACTGTGGCAAGCCGAGCCCCGGGGCCGGAGGCAGGACATGGGTGTCCACGGCGACCTCGCGCGGAATCCACCCGTACGGCCCGGTCCGACTCGTCTCCCCGCGGTGAATGGCCGTATGAAAATACGTTTGTTGCGCTCGTTGTCGGATTGCTAGGTTCCCGGTGTGGCGAAACTCAATCAGATCATCGCAGTGGAGAAGGGCGTCAAGTCCAAGGCAAACCAGGACCTGACGGCGGCTCATCACGGCCTCCAGAAGGCGGGCCTGCTGGCCGGGCTCTCGCGTACGTACCAGCCGAAGGACGAGGAGGGCGAGCAGCTGCCGCCCGAGTCGACGCTGGTGCAGATCAAGGCTGAGGACGTGCTGCGGGAGACCGCGGCGACCCTGACCCGGCTCTTCGATGTGACCGCCACGAAGGACTGGGCCAACTGCACGGCCCGCGCGGACGTGAAGGTCGACGGGCGGGTGCTCGTCAGCGACGTCCCGGTCTCGTACCTGCTCTTCCTGGAGAAGCAGCTGACGGACCTCAACACCTTCGTCCGCAAGCTGCCGGTGCTCGACGCGGCCGAGGCCTGGGTCCAGGACCCGTCGACGGACTCCTGGAAGACGGAGCCGGTGCGGACCCTCCGTACGAAGAAGGTGCCCCGCAACCATGTGAAGGCGGAGGCCACCGACAAGCACCCGGCCCAGGTCGAGGTCTACTACGAGGACATCCCGATCGGCTACTGGACGACGGTGAAGTTCTCCGGCGCCCTTCCCGCACGCCGGATCAACGAGCTGCTGGACCGGGTGGAGAAGCTCCAGCAGGCCGTGAAGTACGCCCGCGAGGAGGCCAACGGCGCGGAGGTCACGGACCAGCGGGTGGGTGATGCGGTATTCGGTTACCTCTTCGGGTGACCGACCATTGATTCCCCGGCCGACTCATTGCGGCCGGGGTGCGCGAGGAGCGCAAGCTGAAACTGAGGCTTGTCGTGACGACGCGGCTCCGGTGGAGGTTCGAGTCCTCCCCCCGGCACTCCGTACGACGCCGTACGGGAGCGGGCCGGGGTGGCCCAACTGGCAGAGGCAGGCCGCGATCAATCTCAGACTATTGCTCCAGACTCAGCATGGGCCATCCATCGCCGAATCGAACGGACCAGTGCCCACGGGCGTCGAGATGCCGGTTCGACTCCGGCTCGCAGAGCTTCGATCTGCGGTCGTCTAAAGGCAGGATGCGGCGACATCAACCTGACACCGGTCCTTAAACGTGTCGGCGTGCCGTATGGGTGGCACACCAGGGCCTGGGGGCCGGCTACGCCCCCGGGCCCGCTCCCGTTTCCGGGCCCGGTTCCCCTTCCGGCCGGGTGCTCCCCATCTTCATGGACACGCCGCGCCCCGCGAAGAACCGCGTGAAGTCGGAGAGCGTCAGCTCCGCGGTCCGCGTCCCGGCCGTCGTGCCCGACGGATTGTTGAAGTGGACGCCCCGGCCGTCGGCCGTCCGCGAGGTCAGCAGCACCAGATGCCCGCCCCGCCCCGGAGCCGGCCGCTCCGGATACCGGATGGCGTAGTGCACCGAGGCCATCACCACACGCCCGGCGTCCAGCAGCCCGGACAGCTCCTCCGGTGCCAGCTCGCGGTGGACCGTGGCGTCGATCCCGTGCGCCTCGCGGGCGTACTCGGCGAAGGGGGCGTAGATCAGGCCCCGGATTCCTCCCCGCGCGTCCTCGGTGTAGGCACCGTGGCGCAGCGCACCGTCGCGCAGCGCGAACAGGGAGGGGGCATCGGCGCCGAGCGCCATGCGCAGACAGGTCATCCCGCACAGATGGCCCGACCAGCGGGCGTACTCCGCCGGGGAGGCCGCTCCCGATTCCGCCCAGGCCGGGTCGGTGGCCGGATCGAGCCCGTCCTCCACGATCGGTCCGACGAGGGACGGCGAGGCGAACTGGGTCCGGACGGGGAAGCGGCAGGCGGAGCAGGTCACTGGCGGGATCCGATCACTGGTGGCGTCCGATCAGGGATGGCGTCCGGTCACTGGCGGTACCCGGTGAGGAAGCGGCCGATGCGGCTGATCGCGGCGTCGAGGTCGTCGGCGTGCGGGAGGGTGAGGATACGGAAGTGGTCGGGGCGGGGCCAGTTGAAGCCGGTGCCCTGGACGACCTGGATCTTCTCCCGCAGCAGCAGGTCCAGCACGAACTTCTCGTCGTCGACGATGCGGTGCACCTTCGGATCCAGGCGCGGGAACGCGTAGAGCGCGCCCTTCGGCTTCACGCACGAGACCCCGGGGATCTCGTTCAGCCTCTCCCAGGCCCGGTCGCGCTGCTCGTGCAGTCTGCCCCCGGGCGCGACCAGCTCCCGGATCGACTGCCGGCCGCCGAGCGCGGCCTGAATGGCGTACTGCGCCGGCGCGTTGGGGCACAGGCGCATGGATGCGAGCATCGTGAGCCCCTCCAGGTAGCCGCGGGCGTGCTGCTGCGGACCGGACACCACCATCCAGCCGGAGCGGAAACCTGCCACGCGGTACGTCTTCGACAGCCCGCTGAAGGTGAGGCAGACCAGGTCGGGGGCGAGGATCGCCGCGCTGTGGTGCTCCGCGCCGTCGTAGAGGATCTGGTCGTAGATCTCGTCGGCGAAGACCATCAGGCCGTGCCTGCGCGCCAGGTCGAGGATGCCTTCGAGGACCTCGCGCGGATAGACGGCACCGGTCGGGTTGTTCGGGTTGATGATCACGACGGCCTTGGTGCGGTCGGTGATCTTCGAGGCGAGGTCGGCCAGGTCGGGGTTCCAGTCCGCTTCCTCGTCGCAGACGTAGTGCACCGGACGGCCGCCCGCGAGGGTGACCACCGCGGTCCACAGCGGGTAGTCGGGGGACGGGACGAGGACCTCGTCCCCGTCCTCCAGCAGGGCCTGGACGGCCATCGAGATCAGCTCGGAGACGCCGTTGCCGAGGAAGACGTCGTCGACCCCGACCTCCGTCATCCCCATCTCCTGGTAGCGCTGCGCCACCGCGCGGCGGGCGGACAGGACGCCGCGCGAGTCGGTGTAGCCATGGGCGCGCGGCAGCATCCGGATCATGTCCTGGACGATCTCCTCCGGCGCCTCGAAGCCGAAGAGCGCGGGGTTGCCCGTGTTGAGCCGGAGCACGCTGTGGCCCGCCTCCTCCAGGGCGTTGGCGTGCTCGATGACCGGGCCCCGGATCTCGTAGCAGACCTCGTTGAGCTTGCTGGACTGCCGGAACTCCATGCGTGCCTCCCCGACCCGATTGCGATACTTGGTTTTACCAAGCTCGACCTTGGAAAGTCCAACAACATGTCTAGACTGAGTCCCATGCCACGTCAGCAACCGTCCGCCGCACGCCCGGTCCGCCGCCGGAGCTACGACCAGTTCTGCGCCACCGCCCGCGCCCTCGACGACGTGGGCGACCGGTGGACGCTGCTGATCGTCCGTGAACTGCTGGCGGGCCCGCGCCGGTACACCGACCTCCACGCCGACCTGCCGGGTGTCAGTACGGATGTGCTCGCCTCCCGGCTGCGGGACATGGAGCAGAACGGCCTGGCCGTCCGGCGCAGACTTCCGCCGCCGGCCGCCGCCTCCGTCTACGAACTGACCGGGCGCGGCCGGGGGCTGATGCCGGTGCTGACCGCGCTCGCGGAGTGGGGGGCGCCCGCGCTCGCCGAGCGGCGGCCCACCGACGCGGTGCGGGCCCACTGGTTCGCCCTGCCGCTGCTGCGCGCGCTGGACGGGCTCGGCGGGGCCGGAACCGTCGAGGTGCGGCTGGACGAGGGCCGGTTCCATGTCCGCACCGGCGGTACGGAGGACGGCGCTCCGGTCTACGGGGACGGCCCGGCCCCCCGCGCCGACGTCTGCATAGCGCTCGACGTCGAGGTCTGCCTGGAGCTCGCGCACGGCGGGCTGAGCCTCGCCGAGGCGGTCGACGGCGGGCGTGTCGAGGTGTCGGGCGAGGGGCCGCTCGCCACCGAACTGCGCGGCGGATGACGGGCGGCCGGGGTCCTCTGCCGCCGGGCGGGGCCCGGCCGGGCCGTCAGTTGGCGAGCGTCTCCCCGTACGCGCCGAAGCCGGAGACCACCAGGCCGTCCCGGAAGGTCAGCACCTCGCTGACCCGGCCGCCGATCTGGTTGCGGTAGTCGATCACCAGCGCGTCCACGCTCACCCGCACGTCCACCAGCTCGAACCGCAGCTCGGGGATGCGCTCCAGGCCGGTCGCCCAGTAGGCGCGCAGCGCCTCCTTGCCGTGCACCGTGCCGGAGGAGTCACCGGTCATCTGCCGGATCACGGGCGAGCTGAAGGTCACGTCGTCGTGATAGTGCGTCAGAATGCGGTCCAGGTCGTGGGAGTTCCAGCCGTCCAGCCATTCGGCGGCGAACGCGCGGGCGAATGTGAGATCCATGGGGGGATCGTAGAAGGCGGGTCCGCCGGAGCGCTCGGACGGCGGCGGATGCGACGCCCGCCGCGACGACGGGGCACAGGACACGGCGGGCACAGGACACGGCGCATCGGGCACGACGAGCGACGGGAGACCACGGCCATGGACGAACGGGCACCCGCGAACCGGGGCCAGGAGTGTGCGGAGGGGCTCGATCCGGAGCGGCGGGCCGCGTTCGCCGAGGAGCTGGTCCGGGCGCTCGCCGCGTACTGCCCGGGTTCCCGGCCGGAGCCCCGCGGCTCGCTCGCCCGGGGGACGGCGGACGCGTACAGCGACATCGACCTGTCCTGGACCGTGCCCGGCGACCGGTTCGCCGACTGCCTCGCGGCCGCGCGGGATGTACTCGGCGCGGTGCGGCCGCTCGACTCGCTGCGCACCGACCCCGACACGCGGGAGTCCGGTGAACGGAGGCTGCTCTTCGCCGCCTTCCGCGGGCTGCCGCTGTTCTGGCGGGTGGACCTGGAGGTCGTGGCGGCGGAGGGAGGCGCGGGCGGTCCCGTACCGCCCGCCGATGACGACTGGTCGCGGCCGGCGAGCGCGCTGGCCAACGCGGTCGCCGCCACGAAGGCCGTGCTGCGCGGCCGGCCGGAGGACGCCCGTGGCCTGCTGGAGCGCGGCCTCCGGCGGATCGACGCGCCGGAAGGGGCGTCCGGGCAGTGGTTCGCCGACATCCTGCGCCTCGTCGGCATCGCGGTCGAGCGGGAGCCGGGGCTGGGGCCGCTCGCCGACCGGGTGCGCGCCCTCGCCGAGAGCCACCGGGCGGTCCTCGGCGGCGGCCCCGACGGTCCCGGTCCGGACGGCTCCCGTGGCGGGGCCCCGGGGACCGGTGGCTGACCCGGGTCGTCCGACGGTGATGATGGTGGGGTGCGATTCGAAGCGATCACCTGGGAGCGGCTGGCCGACGCCCTCGCCGCGCGCGCCGACGCCCTCGAACCCGCCGACGGAAGCCCCTGGCCGAAGCTCGCCGTGGACGGAGCCCCGGCCGCCCGCACCGGGGAGCTGGCCGAGCGGGTCGCACAGGCCCTGCGGGTCCGGGGCCGTGCCGTACTGGTGGTGTCCACCGAGGGCTTCCTGCGCCCGGCGAGCCTCCGGTACGAGTACGGCAAGGAGGAACCCGACGCGTACTACGACGGCTGGTTCGACACCGGGGCGCTGTGGCGCGAGGTCTTCGGTCCGCTGGAGCCCGGCGGCAGCGGGCGGGTGCTGCCGGACCTCTGGGACCCGGTGACGGACCGGGCCACGCGCAGCCCGTACCGGCCGCTGCCCGAGGGCGGGGTGCTGGTGGTGCACGGCCCGCTGCTGCTCGGCCACTGGTTCCCGTTCGACCTGAGCGTCCATCTGCGGCTGTCACCGGGCGCGCTGCGGCGGCGCACCGAGGAGAGCGCGCGCTGGACGCTGCCGGCCTTCGCCCGGTACGAGACGGAGACCGCGCCCGGCGGGCACGCGGACGCGGTCGTGCGCGCCGACGACCCCGCGCACCCGGCCTGGACGGGGTGGACCGGGGCGGCGGGAGGCCCGGCCGCGACGGGGTCATGACGAGGGCCGGTCCCGGCGGGGACCCGTCACGGGGTGTCGGGGTCGGGGCGGCCGCCCACGGTGGTGACCGCCGCCGCCCCCGCCCGGCACCCCGCCGCCAAGGCCGCCACGTCGTCCGCCCCGGCCAGCCGCGCCGCGAGGAAGCCGCCGGTGAACGCGTCGCCCGCCCCGGTCGAGTCCACCGCTCCGGTGACCTGGACGGCGGGGACGTGCCCGACCACCGCACCCCCGGCCGCCAGCAGCGCCCCGCCCGCGCCGAGAGTGACCACCACCCGGCCCGCCTGATGGCTCAACTTCGCTGCTGCGTCGGCCGGTTCAGGCAGTCCGGTCAGCAGCCGGGCCTCGTCCGCGTTGGGCAGCAGCAGATCGGCGCCCTCCACGGCGGCCAGGAACCGTCCGGTCCCCAGCTCTGCGAGGAAGCCGGCCGAGGCGGGATCGACGCTCACCGTGATCCGCCGTCGCCGCGCCTCCCGCAGGGCGAGCAGCGCCGTCGCCCGGCTTGTCGCGGCGAACAGGAGATAACCGGAGAGATGGAGATGGGCGACACCGTCCAGCATCGACGGCGACCAGTCGTCGGGGGAGAGGCGCAGGACCGCGCCGCTGTCGGTGAGGAAGGTGCGTTCGGCGGTGGAGTCGACGAGCGCGACGACGGTGGCGGTCGGCTCCCGCTCGTCCACGGCCAGCAGGGGGCGTACCCCCGCCCGCCGCAGCGCGTCCCGGTGCCACTCCGCGCTGTCGGCGCCGACCCGGGCGAGCAGCCGCACGTCCGGGCGGCCCGAACGAGCGGCCCAGCAGGCCACGTTGGCCCCCGCGCCGCCGGGCAGCGTACGGATCCGGGCGGTGGTGTCCGTGCCGTGCGTCAGGGGTGAGCCGTGCCGGGCGACCACGTCCGTGACCACGTCCCCGACGACGAGCAGGCCGCCGCCGGTCATGCCCCGGCCGCCGGGTCCTGCCGCGTGTCGCGGTCCCGGCGGGCATCGGGCGCGGGGCTCCGGGAACCGTCGGCGGTCCACGCGCCGGCGATCCGCGCGGCCAGCGACACGTTCCCGCGTACGGCCGCCAGATTGGCCTCCAGCGAGGCGCCTTCGGTGCCCCGCGCCAGCCGCTCCAGGAGGAAGGGGGTGATCGCCTGCCCCGCGATGCCCCGCTCCCGGCACTCCGCCAGGGCCTCGGCCAGCACATGGTCGTGGAGCTCCGGGTCCAACTGGTCGGCCACGGGCACGGGGTTGGCGACGATCAGGGCGGAACCGGGGCCGCCGAGCGCGTCCTGGGCCCGCATCACCGCCGCGACCTCCTGGGGCGTGCGCACCGTCCAGTCGACCGGCTCGCCCGAACTGGTCAGATAGAAGCCGGGGAACCGGTCGGTGCCGTAGCCCAGCACCGTGACGCCCAGCGTCTCCAGGCGCTGGAGCGTCGCGGGGACGTCCAGGACCGACTTCACGCCCGCGCACACCAGGGTGATGCCGGTCCGGGCGAGGAGCCGGAGGTCGGCGGACTCGTCCTGGGTCCGGACCCACTCCCGGTGCACGCCGCCGAGACCGCCGGTCGCGAAGAAGCGCAGTCCGGCGCGTGCGGCCAGGAAGGCCGTGGCGGACACGGTGGTCGAGCCGCTCGCGCCCGTCGCCAGGGCCGGGGCGAGGTCCCGTTGGCCCAGCTTCCGCATCGCCGGGTCCATGGCCACCCGGTCCAGCTGGGCCTTGTCCAGGCCGATCCGGGGCTTTCCGTCGAGCACGGCGATCGTCGCGGGCACCGCGCCCGCGGACCGTACGAGATCCTCCAGCTCCGCGGCGACCCGCAGGTTGCGGGGGCGCGGCAGGCCGTGGGAGATGATCGTCGACTCCAGGGCCACGACGGGGTGGTGCGTGGCGAGGGCGTCCCGTACCTCGGCGGAGAGGACGGGGACGCCGGAGTGCGCGCTGTGCGACGCATTGAATGACATGTCCACATCCCTGTCGCGAGTGCGCCCGCCTCAAACGTGCGGCCGGGAGGGCGGGCCGGCGCACAACGGCCCGGACACCGCCCGCCACCTGGGCATGGCCTGCTGCGGCGCGCCGCGAAGGCGGTCGCTAAGGTGACCGGCCATGAGCACTTCTGATCACTCTCCCGCCTCTTTCGTCGTGCATATCCCGGATGCCGCACTCGAACCGGAACCGCTCGACCCCGCCCAGATCGTCTCCGGTGAGCCCGTGGTGACCGGCAAGGTGCTCTGGGAGTCACCCGACGGCAAGCAGCTGCGCGGTATCTGGCAGATCACCCCCGGCGTGGTCACCGACACCGAGGCCAACGAGCTCTTCGTGGTCGTCAGCGGCCGGGCGACCGTGGCCGTCGAGGGCGGCGCGACGCTGGAGATCGGTCCGGGCGACGCCTGCGTGCTGCGCGAGGGCGACCGCACGACCTGGACGGTGCACGAGACGCTCCGCAAGGCGTACCACATCAGCCTCTGAAGCTGCTTCGGTAGCTGAAGCCGCCCCTGCCTCGGAAGCCGCTCGGGCCGCAGAAGCCGCCCCTGCCTCGAAGCCGTGCCGGCCGCTGATGAAGCGGAAGCGCTGGGCCGGAACGGCTGGATCCGGGGCGCTGCGCCGGAACCGCCGAATCCGGGACGCCGGACCTGGAACCGCTCCTTCCGTGAGGGCGGTTTCAGTCCCGGGGCCGTGCCGAGGGGGCGAGCGCCCGGCGCAGTGCCAGTGCCGCCATGGGCAGCAGCAGACATGCCCCGATCGCGTTCAGCCAGCCGTAACCCGCCCGGGCGACGACGACCCCGGCGACGGCTCCGCCGACACCCGCCGCCGTGTTCATGGTCAGGTCCGACAGACCCTGCACGGCGGCGCGCGCGGCCTGCGGCACGGAGTCGGTGAGCAGCGCCGAACCGCCGACCAGCCCCGCCGACCAGCCGAGGCCGAGCGTGAAGAGACCGGCCGCCGTCTGTCCCTGGCCGCCGCCCGCGGTACCGGCCAGCAGCGTGGCGCAGGCCAGCAGCGCGACTGCCAGGCCGATCACGGCGAGCCGCCCGAAACGGTCCGACAGCCAGCCCATGACCGGGGAGAACGCGTACATCCCCAGGATGTGACCGCTGATGACCAGGCCGATCAGCTGGAGTCCGGCGCCGTGATGGCCCAGTTCGACGGGGGTCATCACCATGATCGAGACCATCGCGGTGTGCGAGACGGCCACCGTCGTCAGCGCCAGTCGCGCCATCGGCGAGGCGCGCACCGCCGCGAACCCGGCGCGCAGCGAACGCCTGGCCCCGGACGCCTCGTCCTGCGGCGCCAGCGCCCGTGCCGTGAGCAGCGGGTCCGGCCGCAGCAGCGCCCAGACGACCACGGCGGACACCAGGAAGATCCCGGCCGCGAAGACGAACGGACCGGCCTGTTCGGACACCGGGCCGCCGCGGAAGAAGCGGCCCACCGGGGCGGCGATGTTCGGCCCGAGGACGGAGCCGATCGTGGTGGCCCAGATGACCGTGGAGATCGCCCGGCCGCGCCGCTGCGGCTCGGCCAGGTCCGCCGCGGCGAACCGGGCCTGGAGGTTGGCGGAGGAACCCGCGCCGAACGCGGCCATGCCGAGCAGCAGCAGCGGGAAACTCTCCACGAGCGTCGACAGCACCACGAGCCCCGCACCCAGGGCCCCGATGAGATAGGCGAGGACGAGCCCGGGGCGCCGCCCGCGCGCGGTCATCAGCGCGGCCAGCGGCAGGGAGAGCAGCGCCGTCCCGGCCACCGAAGCGGTCGGACCCAGCCCGGACAGCTCCTCCGAACCGCCCACCTCCGTGGCCAGCACCGGGGCCAGGGCGATGCCGATGGGCACGCCGAGGCCGCCGAGTATCTGGCTGGCTATGAGCACCGCCGACGTTCTGCGCCGCAGGGCGGGCAGATCGGCCGCCGGGACCGGAGCGGGTGGAGCGGCCGGGGCGCCGGCCCCGGCGGGGGTGTCGGATGCGTCGAACATGTTGGTCACCGGCGCAGTGTGCCAGCCCGTGCGTACGCGCGGAAGCGGGCGTATGCCCAGCTCGCGTCCGGGGCGGCCGGCTGCTCCGGCGGCCGGGTCAGAACAGCGGCGGCGGCAGCACGCCCTCCAGCGCCAGCAGCTGCCGCTTGGTCTCCAGCCCTCCGCCGAAACCGCCGAGTCCGCCGTCGCTCTCCACCACCCGGTGGCACGGCACCACCACCGGCAGCGGATTGGACGCCATCGCCACTCCGACCGCCTGCGCCGCCCCCGGCTGCCCCACCCGCCGGGCGAGCTCCCCGTACCCGACGACCGTCCCGTACGGCACCCCCGTCGCCAGCTCGCGGAGCACCTGGCGGTTGAAACCCGAGGTCAGCGACCAGTCCAGGGCGAGCGAGAACTCCCGCGGCGCACCCGCGAAGTACGCCGTGAGCTGGCGTATCGGCTCCGCGAGCCGGGCGGAGCCGGGCCGCTCCACCGGCTCCGCGCCGAACCGGTCCCGCAGTCGGCCCACCGCCGCCTCCCGCACCTCGGGGCGGGCGTGGAAGACCACGCTCACCAGCCCCGTACCCGTAGCGGCGAGCAGCAGTGGGCCGATGCCGCTCCCGACGACGGCCCACTCGACGACCCCGTTGCTGTCCATGGCACCACCGTACGGCTGCCCACTGACAACGGGAGCGGGGTCCGGGAGGCGGACCCGTACGGACGGCCCCGGAGTCCTGCTCCGCCCTTCCCGCCCGTCGGGTCAGCGCGTGGCGTCGCGCACCACGTCGGGGTTGTTGGTGATGATCCCGTCCACGCCCAGACCGGCCAGCTTCGTGGCAGTCGCGGCGTCGTTGACCGTCCAGGTGTTGACCTGGAGCTTCTTGCCGTGCGCACCCTTCAGCGCGTGCACCGCCGCCACGTAGTCGGCCGAGACCGAGGGGTGGGAGGGGTTGATCTGGTCGGTGAACGCCGCGTACGACGGCAGGTCGGCCACCGCGGGGGTGCCGAGGAAGCCCGTCGTCACGTCCGGACGCAGCTGGTGCACCTTCTTCACGCTGTCCGCGCCGAAGCTCTGGACGACGAGCCGGTTCTTCACGTGGGCGCGGTCGAGCCACCCGTTCTGGCGCAGGACCCGAAGGGTCTCCTTCTCGATGCCCGGGTAGAGCTCGGGGCTCTTGATCTCCAGGAGGAGCTTCTGCCGGTTGCGCTCGACCCGCTTCAGGTACTGCTTGAGCGTGGGCACCTTGGTCCCGGCGAACTGCGGGCCGAACCAGCTGCCCGCGTCCAGCTTCGAGATCTCCTTCGCCGTGAAGTCCTTGACCCCCCACGAGGCGCGGCCCGGGAAGACCTCCTCGACGTCGGTGGTCCGCCTCAGGTCGGTGTCGTGCATGACCACCAGCACACCGTCCTTGGTGAACTGGACGTCGTTCTCCACCCAGTCGAAGCCGAGGGCACGGGCCTTGTCGATCGCGGGCAGCGTGTTCTCCGGCGCGTACGCCGAGGCGCCCCGGTGGGCGATGACGACGGGCGGGGACTGCTTCGCGTCCGCGGGACCACTCGCGGCCAGCGCTTCGGTGCCGGACATCAGGAAGGCGCCGGTGCCGACCACGGCGGCGGCAACGAAAGCGGCGGTTGCGGTACGTGCGTACACGTGTACTCCTTGCGTCGAAAGGTGCGAACGGGCCGAGAGTGGCAGCCGCGTACCAACGGGGAACAGGTGAAGGATGGCCACAGCGTGAACGCGGTCGCCGACACCGGGTAACGGACCGGAAGCGCACTGGATAAAATGCAGCTCTTCTGTTTGTTTGCCGGGACTCGCGCCTTAGGGTCACCCCGAACCCCGGGCTTCCGCGAAGGGCGTACGAGCATGCAGGGCACGATCGACGGATTCAGCTACGGAGCGGTGACGCCCGTGGCGGCTTTCCTCATGGCCTGCCTCGGCGCGGCCCTCGGCCTGCGCTGCACCAACCGCTCACTGCGCACCGAACGCTCCTTCAAGGCCGGCTGGCTGGCGCTCGGCGCGACGTCCATCGGCTCCGGCGTCTGGACCATGCACTTCATCGCGATGACGGGCTTCTCCGTCGAGGGCGTGACCATCAGCTACGACAAGGCGGTCACCTTCGCCAGCCTCGCGGTCGCCATCGGCATGGTCGGCGTCGGCATCTTCGTGGTCGGCTACCGGGGCGCCACCACAATGGCCCTGGTGACGGGCGGCACCATCACCGGACTCGGCATCGCCACCATGCACTACCTGGGCATGGCCGGAATACGCCTCGACGGACAGCTGGAGTACGACACGCTCACCGTGGTGCTCTCCGTCGTGATCGCGGTGGTGGCCGCCACCACCGCGCTCTGGGCCGCCGTCTCCGTCAACGGTTTCCTGCCCAGCCTCGGCGCCAGCGTGGTCATGGGCGTCGCGGTGAGCGGCATGCACTACACCGGCATGGCCGCGCTCAGCGTCCACCTGCACCCCGGCGCGATCCCCGAGGCCGGAGTGGCCGGAACGGTGAATGCCCCGCTGGTGCCGTTGCTGATCGGGCCCGGCTGCTTCCTCGTCCTGGCCGCGGTCGTCGTGATGTTCGACCCGCTGATGGTGATGGGCACCCCGGACTGGAACGACCCCGCGTCCGCCGACGGTGCCCGGCGGATCGCCGGGATCCCGGCCCAGCGACGGGCACCGAGCTTCGGCACGTACGCCGACCCGGCCTCCTTCCACTCCCGGCGGAGCGACCCCGCACCCCCCGGCGAGTGGTGAAACCGGGCCCGCTCCTTGGACCGGTCCGGCCCGGTTGTCAGTGGCGGGTCGTACGGTGGTCACATGCGGCCCGTTTCGAAGATCGAACGTTCGATGGCGCCTTTCGAGGTCGTCAGTTCCTACCAGCCCAGCGGTGACCAGCCCGCGGCCATCGCCGAGCTGGAGCGGCGCATCCGCGCGGGTGAGAAGGACGTCGTGCTGCTCGGCGCGACCGGCACCGGCAAGTCCGCGACCACCGCGTGGATGATCGAGAAGCTGCAGCGCCCGACGCTCGTGATGGCGCCGAACAAGACGCTCGCCGCCCAGCTGGCCAACGAGTTCCGCGAGCTGCTTCCCCACAACGCCGTCGAGTACTTCGTCTCGTACTACGACTACTACCAGCCCGAGGCGTACGTCCCCCAGTCGGACACCTACATCGAGAAGGACTCCTCGATCAACGAGGAGGTCGAGCGGCTGCGCCACTCCGCGACCAATTCGCTGCTCACCCGGCGTGACGTCGTCGTGGTCGCCTCCGTCTCCTGCATCTACGGCCTCGGTACGCCCCAGGAGTACGTGGACCGCATGGTCCAGCTCAAGGTCGGCGACGAGATCGACCGCGACCAGCTGCTCCGCCGCTTCGTCGAGATCCAGTACACCCGCAACGATCTCGCGTTCACCCGGGGCACCTTCCGGGTCCGCGGCGACACCATCGAGATCTTCCCGGTCTACGAGGAGCTCGCCGTCCGCATCGAGATGTTCGGCGACGAGATCGAGGCGCTCTCCACCCTCCACCCGCTCACCGGCGAGGTGATCAGCGAGGACCAGTCCCTCCACGTCTTCCCCGCCAGCCACTACGTCGCCGGCCCCGAGCGCATGGAGAAGGCGGTCAACGGCATCGAGCAGGAGCTGGAGCAGCGCCTCGCCGAGCTGGAGAAGCAGGGCAAGATGCTGGAGGCCCAGCGGCTGCGGATGCGCACCACGTACGACATCGAGATGCTCCGCCAGATCGGCACCTGCTCCGGCGTCGAGAACTACTCGATGCACTTCGACGGCCGCTCGCCCGGCACCGCCCCCCACACCCTCCTCGACTACTTCCCCGAGGACTTCCTGCTCGTCCTCGACGAGTCGCACGTCACCGTGCCGCAGATCGGCGCCATGTACGAGGGCGACGCCTCCCGCAAGCGCACCCTCGTCGACCACGGCTTCCGGCTCCCCTCCGCGCTGGACAACCGCCCGCTGAAGTGGGAGGAGTTCCTGACCCGGATCGACCAGACGGTCTACCTCTCCGCCACTCCGGGGACGTACGAGCTGTCCCGGGGCGACGGTTTCGTGGAGCAGATCATCCGCCCCACCGGCCTCGTCGACCCCGAGGTGGTCGTCAAGCCCACCGAGGGCCAGATCGACGACCTGGTGCACGAGATCCGCACCCGCGCCGAGAAGGACGAGCGCGTCCTGGTCACCACCCTCACCAAGAAGATGGCCGAGGACCTCACCGACTACTTCCAGGAACTCGGCATCCAGGTCCGCTACCTGCACAGCGACGTCGACACGCTGCGCCGCATCGAGCTGCTGCGCGAGCTGCGCTCCGGCGAGTACGACGTACTGGTCGGCATCAACCTCCTGCGTGAGGGCCTCGACCTGCCCGAGGTGTCGCTCGTCGCCATCCTCGACGCGGACAAGCAGGGCTTCCTGCGTTCGGGGACGTCCCTGATCCAGACCATCGGCCGCGCCGCCCGCAACGTCTCCGGGCAGGTCCACATGTACGCCGACACCATCACCCCGGCGATGGCGCAGGCCATCGACGAGACCAACCGCCGCCGCGAGAAGCAGATCGCCTACAACACCGAGCGCGGCATCGACCCGCAGCCGCTGCGGAAGAAGATCAACGACATCGTCGCGACCATCGCCCGCGAGGAGGTCGACACCGAGCAGCTGCTCGACAGCGGCTACCGCCGCACCAAGGACGCCAAGGGGACCAAGGCCCCGGTTCCGTCGCTGGGCGCCAAGCGGGCCGGAGCCGGGCGGGCCAAGGGCGAAGCGGCGGTCACGGACCGGCCCGCCACCGAACTCGCCGGGATCATCGAGGAGATGACGGACCGGATGCGGGCGGCCGCCGCGGACCTGCAGTTCGAGGTGGCGGCACGGCTGCGCGACGAGGTCGGGGAGCTGAAGAAGGAACTGCGCCAGATGCGTGAGGCGGGCCTCGCCTGAGCCCGCCCCGCCGGGAAACCCCCGGTGTGTTGCAGGACCGACACAATACGGCCCGACGCGCGCGTGCCACCGGCGCGACTGCGTAGGGTTTCTGAGAAACCGCGCACCGACGGTTGCGGGGAAATGCGGAGAGGGGACAGCGCGTGACGGTCAATATGACCAAGGGGCAGGCCATCAGTCTGCAGAAGAGCGACGGGGGAACCCTGACCGCGGTACGGATGGGGCTCGGCTGGCAGGCAGCGCCGCGCCGGGGCCTGTTCGGCTCGCGTACCCGGGAGATCGACCTCGACGCGTCGGCGGTGCTCTTCGCCGACAAGCAGCCGGTCGATGTGGTCTTCTTCCGCCACCTGGTCAGTGACGACGGCTCGGTCACCCACACCGGTGACAACCTGGTCGGCGGCGCCGGCTCCGGCGGCGACGACGAGGCGATCCTGGTCGACCTCCAGCGGGTGCCGGTCCACATCGACCAGATCGTCTTCACGGTGAACTCCTTCACCGGCCAGACGTTCCAGGAGGTGCAGAACGCCTTCTGCCGCATCGTCGACGAGACCAACGGCCAGGAGCTCGCCCGCTACACCCTGGACGGCGGCGGGCAGTACACCGCCCAGATCATGGCCAAGGTGCACCGCGCGGGCAACGGCTGGCAGATGACCGCCCTCGGCAACCCGGCCAACGGCCGCACCTTCCAGGACCTGATGCCGGCGATCCTGCCGCACCTGTAGCCAGGACCCGGCCCGAGCCGGTACACATCAGTACCCGCAGCTCCCGGAGGCATCGGCCGCCGGGAGCTGCACCACATCGCGCGCCCCACGGCGGGGCGCGCCGCAGAGCAGCGCATCGTCGAGGGGACACGGCAATGACGGCCGAGCTGGTCCGGGGGCAGAACCACGCACTGCCCCAGACCCGACTGGAGATCCGGGTAGCGGCCGGCACGCCGGTGGTGGCAGGCGCCACGCTCGGCGACGAGAACGGCACGGTACGCGGCACCGAATGGATCGCGCACCCGGGATCGCCCCAGCTCCCCGGGCTCGAAGTCTCCAAGCAGGCCGCCGCCGACCACCGGCTCGCCGTGGACCTCGACGCCCTGCCCGCCACGGTGCACCGGCTCACCGTGCTGCTGGCCCTGCCGACCGGGGGCGGTGGCCCGCTGCGGTTCGGCGCCGTCGCCGCCCCCTTCGTCGCCGTCACCGGCCTCGACGGCGGCGAGATCGCCACCTTCACCCTCACCGGCCTGGACAGCGAGTCCGCGGTGGCCGCCCTGGAGCTCTACCGCCGCCAGGGAGCCTGGAAGGTGCGCGCCGTCGGCCAGGGCTACGCCGGCGGGCTCGAAGCCATGCTCGCCGACCAGGGCCTGCCCGGCGCCGCCGAGCTGGCCCGCTCCATCCAGGAGGCGGTCGGCCGGGCGATGGCCCGCTCGGTCGCCCCGCCCCCGCCGCGCGCCGCGGACACCGGCCGGAGCACCGCGGGCACCGGCCCCGTACCGGCCCAGGGGGGCCACCGGCCGGCCGAGCCGCTCACGGAGCCCGCCGCCCCGCCCGGCGGCACCATCGACTACGCGCATCCGCGCCGCCAGACCTCCGCGCCCCCGCCGCCGCCCCCCGCCGCGCCGCCCGCGGAACCGGGACGCCCCGCACGGCCCGTCGCCGGTGACGCGACCGGCTGGTCCATGGACGAGCGCCTCTACAACCAGATCTGGGGCATGTTCGAGGACCTGGCCCGCACCACCGCCGCGTACCGCAGCGCCGTCGACTTCGCCGAGTCCCGCATGGAGAAGGAGCTGGACAGCGCCCTGTCCGACCCGCGCAGCCGGATCGGCGGCGCGGGCG
Organism: Streptomyces sp. NPDC092952; assembly: GCF_044754785.1. Taxonomy (NCBI): domain Bacteria; kingdom Bacillati; phylum Actinomycetota; class Actinomycetes; order Kitasatosporales; family Streptomycetaceae; genus Streptomyces; species Streptomyces sp. NPDC092952. The sequence goes on from NZ_JBIVPT010000005.1 coordinate 441,741, forward strand.
ACCGGGCCCGGGCCGAGGCCCGTGCCAAGCACGACGAGCTGACCGCCCGCGCCCGCGAGGCCCTCGACCGCGACCTCGCCCAGCTCGCCGCCGAGTCCGATGTCGTGGAGCCCGCCCTGCCCGCCGCGTTCGCCCGCTGGGACAACCCCGTCTGGCACGCCTACCGGGTCCCGATGGAGATCCCCATGGCGCTGCGCCTCGGCGACCTCCACCTCCCCGAGAAGCCCGACCTGAACATCCCGCTCCTGGTCCGGCTGCCGCTGGAGCGCGGGCTCTGGATCGACAGCGGCCGTGCGTCGTCCGAGGCCGCCGCCCTGCTGGACGGCGACCGGCTGCGCGGCCTCGCGATGGAGAGCGCCGTCCTGCTCGCTGCCCGGCTGCTGGCCGTCTACCCGGCCGACGAGTTCTCCGTCCATGTCATCGACCCGGCGGGTACGGCGGCCGGGGCGCTCGCGCCGCTGGTCCGGTCCGGGGCGCTCGCGACACCGCCCGTCCCGGGGGCCGGAGGCGTGTCCTCGGTCCTGGCCCACCTCACCCGCCGCGTCGACCTGGTGCAGATGGCGCTCCGGGCCGGTGCCGCCGACTCGCTGCCGCCGGACGTGGACCCGGCCGAGCAGCTGCTGATCGTCAACGACTTCCCGCACGGTTTCGACGACCGGGCCGTCACCCAGTTGCGCTATCTCGCCGACGAGGGCCCCTCGGTCGGCGTCCATCTGATGATGGTCGCCGACCGGGAGGACGCCGCCGGGTACGGGCCGGTGCTCGACCCGCTGTGGCGGTCGCTGCTGCGGATCACCCCGGTCCCCGACGACCATCTGGCCGACCCCTGGGTGGGGCACGCCTGGACGTACGAGCCGCCGCGCGTCCCGCCGGGCAGCCGGGTCCTGGAGCAGGTACTCACCCAGGTCGCCGCGGCCCGGCACACCCGGCGCTGAACCGTCGGCCCCGGCCCGGTGCGGGCCGGGGCCGACGGCGTATCCCGTCTTCCCTACCCCTTCCGACCTGCGTCTTTGATGGACCATTGCCTTTCTCTTTACCTTTTCTTGGTTATTCCTGTACTGTTCCTTGAACGGAGGGGAGTACTCCCATACGCGACGTTCCCGTCAGTACGGACCGTGACCGGTCCCGGGGCGTCGGCCCGTGGTGCGCAGCCCGTGCGCCCGGGTGGAGGAGACCTCCGGCAGCGACGACGCTGAATCAGTAGCCGTAGCGAACTGCCGGAGGCGCAGTGGACGTTTCATGGACCGTCTGGGTGCTGACCATTCTTGGTCTGTCAGCCCTGATCGCCGTCGACTTCTTCATCGGGCGCAAGCCCCATGACGTGACGACCAAGGAAGCCGGAATCTGGACGGTCGTCTGGATCGCCCTGGCCGCCCTCTTCGGGCTCGGCCTGCTGCTCTTCGGTGAGAGCCAGGCGTCCGGCGAGTTCTTCGCGGGCTTCATCACCGAGAAGTCGCTCAGTGTCGACAACCTCTTCGTCTTCGTCCTGATCATGGCGAAGTTCTCGGTGCCCTCGCACCTCCAGCAGCGGGTGCTCCTCGTCGGTGTGCTGATCGCGCTGGTGCTGAGAGCGATCTTCATCGCGGCCGGTGCCGCCGTGATCGCCAACTTCTCCTGGGTCTTCTACATCTTCGGCGCGTTCCTGGTGTATACCGCCTGGAAGCTCATCCAGGAGGCGCGGGCCGGTGCGGAGGAGGAGGAGGAGTTCGAGGAGAACCGCCTGCTCAAGAGCATCGAGCGGCGCTTCGGGGTGGCCGACCGCTACCACGGCACCAAGCTCTTCATCCGGAACAACGGCAAGCGCGTCCTGACCCCGCTGATGGTCGTCATGCTCGCCATCGGCACCACCGACGTGCTGTTCGCCCTGGACTCCATCCCCGCCATCTTCGGCCTGACCCAGGACCCGTACATCGTCTTCACCGCCAACGCCTTCGCGCTGATGGGGCTGCGGCAGCTGTACTTCCTGATCGGCGGGCTGCTGAAGAAGCTGGTCCACCTCAGCTACGGGCTGTCGGTCATCCTCGGCTTCATCGGGGTGAAGCTGGTGCTGCACGCCCTGCACGAGTCCGGGGTCAGCGTCCCCGAGATATCCATCCCGGTGTCGCTCGGCGTCATCTGCGGCGTGCTGGTCATCACCACGATCACCAGTCTCCTCGCAAGCCGGAAGCAGGCCCGCGAGGAAGTCGCCGGGGACGACACCGCCGACAAGGGCACGGGTGTGGGCGCCTGACCGAAGCGCGACGGCGCCGGACCCGCTCCACCGCAGAGGTGGGCGGGCCCGGCGCCGTCGGTGCCACCAGCCCCGGGCGCACCGAGTGTGAGGCGCCCTCGAAGCCGTCCGGCAGCCCCTTGCCGAGTCCGCCGCCCTCGGCTGTCGCGTCAACCGCCACCCTGCTCGACGTCCAGATGGATCGGACCCCGAAGGACGGGGCTGGGCCGGTACGGCGGCGGGTCGGCGACCAGCCTGGGGCGGTCGAGCCGGCGTACCAGCTCGGTCAGCGCGATCTGGGTCTCCCGCCGGGCCAGCGGGCCGCCGAAACACAGGTGGATGCCGCCGCCGAAGCCGAGGTGCTGGTTGTCGCGCCGGTCGGGGTCGAAGCGGTCGGGGTCGTGGAAGCGGTCCGGATCGCGGTTGCCCGAGGCAAGCATGAGCATGATCCGCGAGCCCTTGGGGATCACGGTGTCGGCGACGGTGATGTCGCTGTACGCCGCCCGCCAGGGAATGATGTGTACGGGGGGCTCGTAGCGCAGCAGTTCCTCGACCAGCGGCACGACCAAGTCCGGTTCGCCGCGCAGTCGTTGCAGCACCTGCGGGTGGCGCAGCAGCGTCAGCACGCCGTTGGTGACGAGGTTGACGACGGTCTCATGGCCGGCGACGAGGAGGAGTCCGGCGGTGGCGACGATCTCGGCGTCGGTCATCCGTCCGTCGGGCCCGTCGTCGTTGGCGAGCTGGGACAGCAGACCGTCTCCCGGCCGGCCATGGAACCGTTCCACCAGCTCGCCGAGGCGCCGGCGCAAGTCCTTGCGGGCCTGTACACCCTTGTCCAGCTTCTCCTTCGGGTCGGTCCCGGGGGTGTAGTCGATCGCGTTCATGAGGTCGTTCACCCACTGGCGGAACCGTGGCTCGTCCTCGCGTGGCACGCCGAGCACGTGACAGGTCACGGTCACGGGGAGCGGGAAGGCGAAATCATCGACGACGTCGATCTGTTCCTTGTCCGCCACGGCGTCGATGAGCCTGCTCGCGGTGGCGGTCAGGAAGCCTTCGAGTCCGGTCACCAGCCCCGGGGTGTGCGGGGGGCCGAAGTGGCGCATCACCATACGCCGCGAGCGATCGTGTTCGGGCGGGTCCAGGTGGATGAACGACGACGTGGCTCCTTCGTCGTCCGGGGGCACCGAACGTGACAGATTGCGCAGGTCGGAACTCAGATGCGGATCGTTCAGCAGGCCCGTGATCTCACGGTAGGTGCTGATCACGTAGCTGCCGTCCTCCTGCCGCGCCACTGGTGTCTTGCGCAGCTCGGCGTACAGCGGGTACGGGTCGGCCCGGGCGGAGTGGTCGAAGATCCGTTGCAGCGTGCCGGGGGGAGTGGTCGTCCGGCCTTCCTCCTGCCGGTGCCGGTGCCGGTGCCGGTGCACGGCCGTGACGCGGGGCTCGCCCGGGTCACGGCCTGCGACGACCACCGTGGCGCCCTGTGTGAGCAGGGCGGGGCCGGGGAATCCGACGGGCACCGGTCTCGCGCCGGTCGGCTGGTCCGGCGTGGGGCAGGGGGGCGGGAAAGGGGCGGCCGTTTCGATCAAATGTCGGTAGTGGGGAAGCCACTTGCCGTTGTCGAAGCTCACGGCGGCCGTGACGCGGCCCCGATACCCGTATGCGGTGACGAAACGATGGTCGTCCGGCGATCCCTGGGTGACGACCATCTCGTCGGCGAAGGCCGGCACGCCGACGGACTTGATGTTGACGCCGAACTGGATCGACCAGAACTGCGGGACGGACAGGTAGGGCCGGTGGTCCGCCCGGGCGTTGACCATGTTGTGCGCCGCGACCTCGGCCTGTTCCACCGCGTTGGCCCAGTGCTCCAGTGAGATGAGCCGGTCTCCGTAGAGGCGGTTCGGGCAGCGTGCCACGTCTCCCGCGGCGAAGACGCTGTCGGTGACGCGGCCGCTGAGGTCGAGGGCGCGGCAGTTCCTGTCGCAGGTGACCCCCCACACGCCTGCCGCCAGTTCCGATTCCCGCAGCCACTCGGTGTTGCGGATGCTGCCGAGTGCCACCACTGCCACATCGGCGTCGACCGTCGTGCCGTCGTCGAAGTGGGCACGGCGGAACCGTCCCTGCGCGTCGCCCTCCAACCGGGTGACCTTGGCGCCGCAGCGCAGGTCGACCCCGTGAGCGCGCTGCATGCCGGCCGCGACCTTGCCGATCATGGCGCCGAGCGCCCCGACGAGCGGGGCCGGCGCGAGTTCGGCGACGGTCACCGGGATGTCCCGCTCTCGGCAGACGGAGGCGATCTCGGAGCCGGTGAATCCCGCGCCGATGACCAGTACACGGGAGGGCCCGGTGGCGAGGGTCCGCTGCAGGCTCTCGGCATGCTCGCGTGTGCGGACGACGAACACTCCGTCCAGGGCCGCCTCGGACGCGACGAACCACGGCCGGGCCCGTACCCCGGTGGAGATCAGCACCCGGTCGAAGGGAACCTCGCGCCTGTCGGCGAGGCGCACGTGGTTCGTGGCGAGGTCCAGCCCGCTGGCGGGCACGCCCAGCAGCCACTCGGCATCGATGCTTCGACGGCGGGGCAGGGCGACGTCCGTGGCCGGCACCCAGCCGGTCAGTACTTGCTTGGACAGGGGAGGCCGGTCGTAGGGCTCGCCCGACTCGTCGCCGATCATGGTCAACGATCCGTTGAAACCCTCGTCCCGCAGCGCCTCCGCGGCCCGCAGCCCCGCCAGCGAAGCCCCGACGACCACGATGCGGCCGTCGTGCTTGAACGCACGCAGGTCGTCGGCACCGTTCACGACGGGGACGCTTCCGCCGGTGCGTGCCGTGCCTCCGGCCGGTCGGTCAGGATCGCCTGGACCGGGCAGGCCGCCACGGCGCGCAGCACCTGGTCGCGCTGGGTGTTGTCGGGGTTCGGGTCGTACATGAGCGCTTCCTCACCGTGCATCCGGAACGTCTCCGGAGCCAGGAAGGCGCACTGCGCGTGCCCCTCGCATCGGGAAAGATCGACGACGACTTTCACCCCGGCCTCCAGGGGGAGCTGCAGACCCTCGAACCGGCGCCACTCCGGTACGCGGCGAGGGAGGATTCGGCCGCTGCCCGCCCCTCGAAGTGCGAGGGGGTGCATCATGCTCGTCGAGTTCTCCATGGAAAGGGCTGAGCATCGCTGACGGAGCGACCGGCGCTTGACCACGTATCCCTGGGTGCGGCTGCATTTTGGTTGAGCAAGCGACGCTCTTCCAGATTTCCGTTTCGACGGAGAAGGTGCGGCACGGTGCGCCGGAATACCGTCACGGAATCAGCGTAACAGCGGCACCGGTAGCGGCCAGTCCAATGGTCTGGGGGCGAACGTCCGACATGCGGCGTTCGCATCAACGGCGCTGGACAGCGGCGTAATTTGGTCGGGAACCGGTGTACGTGACGAAGCATTGAGATGCCGATTCCGCGGAGGGCGGGTCGAAATTCTGAAGAAATTACGGGACCGCGTTTTTCCTTCGCCGGCCGGCACCACGGTCTCTCATGACGGGTGTGCTCGCCGAACTTGATCGGCGTCCGCCGTTCGCGGGCCGCGGCGGCCTGTCGCCGAAGAGCGGAACCGCCCTCAGCCGCGCGCGGTGGCACGCAGGCGCAGGCCGTCGGTCGCGAGACCCTCGAAGGTGGTGACCTGGTAGCCGGGTTCCGGTCCGGGCGGCTCGCTCAGGTGGTAGCGGCGAGCGGTCTGTGCGGTCAGGAGTGTCAGCATCGCCATGGCCAGAGCGACTCCCTCGCAGCCGTGCGGCCCGGTACCGAAGGCGAGGAAGGCCCCGGGTTTCGTCGGCGACCCCGAATCGTCGAGCCAGCGCTCGGGCCGGAACCGGTCCGGCTCGGAGTGCTCCCGTGCGTCGCGGTGGGCGGTGTAGGGGCAGACGAGAACGGTGGACCCGGCGTCGATGGTGAAGTCGGCGAGCTGGGTCCGCCGCCCGACGTGCCGGGTCAGCAGCCAGCTCGGGGGGTACATGCGGAGCACCTCGCGTACCAGCGCCCGGGTGTATCGCAGGCTGTCGAGGTGCGTGCTGGTCGTCGCGGCCGGGTCCGCGGGCAGCAGGGCGGCTTCGGCCGCGACGCGGTCCGCGGCCCGGGGGTACCGGGCCAGGTGGAGCAGAATCCATCCGGCCGCCCTGGAAGGTGTCTCGAAGGTGGCGACGGTGAGGCCGGGAAGGCTGTCCAGGACGGCTTCTTCCGGCAGTGGGCCATGGCGGGAGGACGGCCGGAGCATCAGTCCCAGCACGTCGTCACCGAGCCGACCCGACGAACGGCGACGGCGGACGACCGGCCGCAGAGCGTCGGTGAAGGCGACTTGCTGCCGTGTGCGGAACCGTCGTGCCGGAGTGGGGACCCAGCGCGGCCATACCCAGCGCGAGGGGCGTACGAGTACCTCCCGGGCCAGGAAGAGCTGCCAGGCGAAGGGCAGCAGGGTGGGAGCGTCTTCGGAGAAGAGGTAGCGGACGCCGGTCTCTGCCAGGGCGTGCCGGACCGGGGGCAGGATCTCGACGTCCCGGCCCGTGGGCCACCGGTCGGCGAATCGAGCGGTCCCGGGCGCTATCTCACCGATCCGGGCCGCGACCGCCTGCGGGCGCAGTCCGCGCATGCGTGCGGTGTGAGCGTGCGCGCCCTCCTCGGCCGTCGGCGCTCCGCTCGACCGCTTCGGCGGCGGGAAGAGAGGTGAGGACGGTCTGGGGAAGTCGTGCGCGCGGTGCAGGACCTCCTCGCACGGTCCGGCCGCAGCGGCTACGTAGACACCCCGCTCCAGTTGCCAGACGTCCCCGCACTCGGCGGCGCCGCGGCGCGCCATCGACAGCCGGTCGCGGCTCCAGGCCGCGAAACCGCCTCCGTGCAAGCGTGGCGGCTCATTCGCTCGATCCATGAGATCGCCCCTGGCTTCTCGTACCCGACAGGCCGACACCGTCGGCACGATGTGCGGAGTCGACGGGAGTCCCGGGGACGCCCGCCGACCGTACGGTCACATCCTGTCGGTGTACGTGCTCCAGTGGTGGACGCCGTACGCACCGTAGTTGCGTGTGAAGGACAGCTTGCCGAGCAGCTTGGCGATCATGGCGTACTCCTTTCGCCCGCTTCGGCTTCATGCGGTATAAGTTCTATTTTTTCACTCATGTCCCATGTGTCACCTTCAGGGCGTCGGCCGCACGCGCAGATACAAGCCGGGCGCCGGACAGTCGTCCAGGTGCCGGAACGCCGCCAAGTGCCGGACCAGGGCGATCGCCCTGGAGGAGGAAGGGAAGTACGTGCGGACATTCTTCGGTGGCACCCCGTCGCCCGGCCCGCGCTCCGTGCCGTTCTGCCCGGCGAGGGTCCCACCGGAGCCTGCCCTGCCTGGAACCGGAAGGGAACGGTGTGATGGAGGAGTGGTTCATCCCCGGCGGCTTGGCCGGGCACGGACCGAGGCGTGCGCGCACCCGATCCATCGGCGTACGGCTGCCCGACCCGTGCAGACCGAAGGGCCCTGCGCCGACGAGGTCGGCGCAGGGCCCTTCGACAGGGTGGCCCCGCCTGTACGGGGTTCCGGTTCACCAGCCCCGGGCGCGCCACTCGGACAGCTGCGGGCGCTCGTCGCCGAGCGTGGTGTCGTGGCCGTGGCCGGGGTAGACCCAGGTCTCGTCGGGCAGCTGGTCGAAGAGCTTGGTCTCCACGTCGTGGAGCAGGCTCGCGAAGGCGTCGGGGTCCTTGTGCGTGTTGCCGACCCCGCCGGGGAAGAGGCAGTCGCCGGTGAACACGTGCGGGGCGCCGTGCGGGTCGTCGTAGACCAGGGCGATGGAGCCCGGGGTGTGGCCGACGAGATGGCGCACGGTCAGGGCGACCCGGCCCACCCGGACGGTGTCCAGGTCGTCCACGAGCACATCGGTCGGGACCGGGATGCCCTCCGCGTCGTGACGCCCGGCGACGGTGCGTGCCCCGGTGGCCGCGACGACCTCGGCGAGCGCCTGCCAGTGGTCGCCGTGCCGGTGGGTGGTGACGACGGACGCGATGCCGTCGTCACCGATCAGCCGGAGCAGCGTCCCGGCCTCGGCCGCCGCGTCGATCAGCAGCTGCTCGCCAGTGGCCCGGCAGCGCAGCAGGTACGCGTTGTTGTTCATCGGGCCGACGGCGACCTTGGAGATCATCAGATCCGTCAGTTCGTGCACATCCGCGCGCCCGCCGACCTTGACCGCTCCGCTGTACGTCATGGGCCTCAGCCTATAGCGGGGGGAGGGCCGGGAGGGGGCCTCCCTCGACCTTCAGGGCGGCCCCGTCGCGGCGGCCGCTGAGCCAGCCGAGAAGCTCGGGAGCGGTGCCGCGGACGGTGACCGGGCCGCCCTCCGCGCCGCCGCCGGTGGTCCGGACCGGGCCCCGGTCGTCGGCAAGGCGCGTGGCGACGACATCCGGGTGCCCGTCGAACCGCTCGGCGAGGAACTCGATCTCCCGTGCAACGAACTCCTCCGGCAGGTCCTCCAGCTCGTAGCCGATCCCCAGGTCGACATGGTGCAGCTCGACCTCGACGAGGCGGCGGAAGGGGAGCCGGGACGCGGAGTCGGTCACTCCGTTGCGCAGGGTGACCGTGCGCGACCAGTCGGCCGGGGCCGCGGCGGCGGAGTCGAAACGGGCGGCGCTCCCGGACAGGTCGGCCCGCTGCTCGGCCGGCGGCCGGGGCGCGTCGCGCTCGATGTCGCGGTCGCGGGTTTCGCCGTCCGCGTACATGGGCCGGCCCTGGAGAACATTTACGAGCGCGTCGGCGTTACGGGAGAGGTGTGCGAGGACATGCCCCCTGCTCCAGCCGGGCAGCCGGGACGGCGCGGTGAGTGCCGCGGCGTCCAGTTCCGCGGTGGCGCTGAGCAGCCGGTCGGTGGCTTCACGTACGGCGTCCAGGTCGTGCGCATGATCAATCATGCGGCCGAGCCTAGTCCGGCCACTCGTTCGAGTGAAGGAGGCCGGAGCCGTCCGTAAATCGAATGTGCGTGCTATACGCTCGGGGTCGAAAGCTTCGTACATCGCTGTGGCGCCCCCCATACCCTGGGACAGGGGCTCAGTTCCCCCATTTCTCTCCAGAAAGGTGCGGACCGGCGTGGCCGACCGTCTCATCGTCCGTGGCGCGCGCGAGCACAACCTCAAGAACGTCTCGCTCGACCTCCCCCGTGACTCGCTGATCGTCTTCACCGGGCTCTCGGGTTCGGGCAAGTCGTCCCTTGCGTTCGACACGATCTTCGCCGAGGGCCAGCGGCGCTACGTGGAGTCCCTCTCCTCGTACGCCCGCCAGTTCCTCGGCCAGATGGACAAGCCGGACGTCGACTTCATCGAAGGTCTCTCGCCCGCCGTCTCCATCGACCAGAAGTCGACCTCGCGCAACCCGCGCTCGACGGTCGGCACCATCACCGAGGTCTACGACTACCTCCGGCTGCTCTTCGCCCGGATCGGCAAGCCGCACTGCCCGGAGTGCCGGCGTCCGATCTCGCGCCAGTCGCCGCAGGCCATCGTCGACAAGGTGCTCGCGCTGCCCGAGGGCAGCCGCTTCCAGGTGCTCTCGCCGCTGGTGCGCGAGCGCAAGGGCGAGTTCGTCGATCTCTTCGCCGATCTACAGACCAAGGGATACAGCCGCGCCCGGGTCGACGGCGCGACCGTGCAGCTCTCCGAGCCGCCCAAGCTGAAGAAGCAGGAGAAGCACACCATCGAGGTGGTCATCGACCGCCTCACGGTGAAGGAGGGCGCCAAGCGGCGGCTGACCGACTCGGTCGAGACCGCGCTCGGGCTCTCCGGCGGCATGGTCGTGCTCGACTTCGTCGACCTCCCCGAGGACGACCCCGAGCGCGAGCGGATGTACTCGGAGCACCTCTACTGCCCGTACGACGACCTCTCCTTCGAGGAGCTCGAACCGCGCTCCTTCTCCTTCAACTCGCCCTTCGGCGCCTGCCCCGACTGCACGGGCATCGGTACGCGGATGGAGGTCGACCCGGAGCTGATCGTCCCCGACCCGGAGAAGTCGCTCGACGAGGGCGCCATCCACCCCTGGTCGCACGGCCACACCAAGGAGTACTTCGGCCGCCAGATCGGCGCGCTCGCCGACGCCCTCGGATTCCGTACCGACATCCCCTGGGCCGGACTGCCGCAGCGGGCGAAGAAGGCCCTGCTCTTCGGCCACAAGATCCAGACCGAGGTCCGCTACCGCAACCGGTACGGGCGGGAGCGCGCGTACACCACCCCGGCCTTCGAAGGGGCGGTGCAGTTCGTCAAGCGGCGCCACTCCGACGCGGAGAGCGACTCCAGCCGGGAGCGCTTCGAGGGGTACATGCGCGAGGTGCCCTGCCCGACCTGTGAGGGCACCCGGCTCAAGCCGATCGTCCTGGCGGTGACGGTGATGGAGAAGTCCATCGCCGAGGTCTCCGCGATGTCGATCAGCGAGTGCGCCGACTTCCTCGGCCGGATGAAGCTCAACGCCCGTGACAAGAAGATCGCCGAGCGGGTGCTGAAGGAGGTCAACGAGCGGCTGAGGTTCCTGGTCGACGTCGGCCTGGACTACCTCTCGCTCAACCGCGCCGCCGGCACCCTCTCCGGCGGCGAGGCCCAGCGCATCCGGCTGGCCACCCAGATCGGCTCCGGCCTGGTCGGCGTGCTGTACGTGCTGGACGAGCCGTCCATCGGTCTGCACCAGCGGGACAACCACCGGCTGATCGAGACCCTGGTCCGGCTCCGCGACATGGGCAACACGCTCATCGTCGTGGAGCACGACGAGGACACGATCAAGGTCGCCGACTGGGTCGTCGACATCGGCCCCGGCGCCGGTGAGCACGGCGGCAAGGTGGTCCACTCCGGATCGCTCAAGGAACTGCTGGCCAACGACGACTCGATCACCGGCCAGTACCTGAACGGCACGAGGTCCATCCCGACGCCCGACATCCGCCGTCCGGTGGACCCGGAGCGCCTGCTCACGGTGCACGGTGCCCGGGAGAACAACCTCCGGGACATCGACGTCTCCTTCCCGCTCGGCGTGCTCACCGCCGTCACCGGCGTCTCGGGCTCCGGGAAGTCGACGCTGGTCAACGACATCCTGTACACCCACCTCGCCCGGGAGCTGAACGGCGCCAAGTCGGTCCCCGGCCGGCACACCCGGGTCGACGGCGACGACCTGGTCGACAAGGTGGTCCACGTCGACCAGTCGCCCATCGGCCGCACGCCCCGGTCCAACCCGGCCACGTACACCGGTGTCTTCGACCACGTCCGCAAGCTCTTCGCGGAGACGATGGAGGCGAAGGTGCGCGGCTATCTGCCGGGCCGCTTCTCCTTCAACGTCAAGGGCGGCCGCTGCGAGAACTGCTCCGGCGACGGCACGATCAAGATCGAGATGAACTTCCTGCCGGACGTGTACGTCCCGTGCGAGGTCTGCCACGGGGCGCGCTACAACCGGGAGACCCTGGAGGTCCACTACAAGGGCAAGTCCATCGCCGAGGTGCTGGACATGCCGATCGAGGAGGGCCTGGAGTTCTTCGAGGCCGTCCCCACGATCGCCCGCCACCTGCGCACACTCAACGAGGTGGGGCTCGGTTACGTACGGCTCGGCCAGTCCGCGCCGACGCTCTCCGGCGGTGAGGCGCAGCGCGTGAAGCTCGCCAGCGAGCTGCAGAAGCGCTCCACCGGCCGCACCGTCTACGTCCTGGACGAGCCGACCACCGGTCTGCACTTCGAGGACATCAGCAAGCTCATCAAGGTGCTCTCCGGCCTGGTCGACAAGGGCAACTCGGTGATCGTCATCGAGCACAACCTCGATGTCATCAAGACCGCGGACTGGGTCATCGACATGGGTCCCGAAGGCGGCAGCGGCGGCGGCATGGTCGTCGCCGAGGGCTCCCCGGAGCAGGTCGCCGGGGTCCCGGCCAGCCACACCGGGAAGTTCCTCCAGGACATCCTGGACCCGGACCGGGTGAGCGAGGCCGCCGTGCCCACGGCCCCCAGGGCCGCGCGGAAGACGGCCAGGAAGACGGCGGCCAAGCCCGCCACCGCCAAGAAGGCCGCTGCGAAGAGGACGACCCGCGCGCGCAAGGCGTGACGGCCGTTCGAGCGCGGTGGTGGTCCCCTTCATCCGGGGCCACCACCGCGCCCTGACCAGGGGCGATCGGGTGGGGAGCGGCCCGGCCGCAGGGGAGTCGGTCTCCGCCGGTATCGTCGGTTCCGTCACCGATGGCACCGATGGCCCGAGCCGTCCGCGGTACTCCTGCGTACCCGCGCGGCGCGGCCGCGCCCGGCGCCCATCCGCCCCTCCTGACCACTGGAGACCGCATGCCCGGCCAGCCCGCCGCCCGCCGAACCGTGCTGAAGGGTGCCGCTCTCGCCGGCGCCGCCGGGCTGGGAGTGGCCGCCTGCTCGACCGAGTCGAAGCTCGGCCACGCCGAGACGCCGACGCCCACCGCCCCCGTCGAGCTGGGCCCGCCGGACGCGATCGCGGTCGGCGAGTCCAAGCTCTACCGCAACGAGCGGGTCATCGTGAGCTGCCCGGCCAAGGGCCAGTACAAGGCGTTCAGCGCCCAGTGCACCCACGCGGGCTGCCTGCTCGACAAGGTCGAGGACAACGTGGGGACGTGTCCCTGCCACGGCAGCCACTTCGACACCACGACCGGCAAGGCCATGCGCGGCCCGGCGACCGCGCCGCTGCCCGCCGTCCCGGTCAGGGTCGAGGGCGGAAAGCTGGTCGCGGGCCCCGAGGCCTGACCGCTCCCGGGCCGGAGGCGACCGGACCCGGAGCGCACCGCTCCCGGGCCCGGAAGATCACTCCCAGTCCCAGTCGATGCCGACCAGACCGGGCCGCACCCCCTGTTCGACCAGGTGGACGGTCCGGTGCCGGCCGGCCAGCGTGAGATCCGTACGCCCGCCGCGCGGCGCCCCCGCCGAGACCTGGGCGAAGCGCCGGCAGCGTACGGGCAGCGCGGCCTCGTCGAAGGCCACCTGGAGCACGTACTGCCCGCCGCCGAAGCTGAACCCGCGCACGTACTCGCGGGACGGGCCTCCCGTGCCGTCGTGGAAGCCGTAGCCGAAGAGGTGGGTGTCGCCCGCCCGCAGCCGGACGTCGAAGAGCAGCTCGGCGACGAGCACCCCCGTCGCACGGTCCCAGCGGACCCGTCCGGTCCGGCAGTTCTCCCGGGCCGTCACCCGCACCCGTGCCGGATCGCAGCCCGGATCGCCCCGGTGGACGGCGAGGTAGCGGTCGATGTCGTCCCGGTGGGCCCGCACCACGTGCTGCGACTCGCGCTGCCGCAGCTCCCGGCCCGGACCGATCCGCACCCGCTCGTGGTGCCCCACCGTGTGCAGGCCGCCGTCCACCGGTGAGCCCAGATGGCCGAGCAGCCGCTCCACGGCACCGGACGACTCCAGCAGGGAACGGTACGAACGCGCCGCCGGGCGGTCGGCGTCCGGCCGGGAATCCCCGGTGCCCAGCAACCGGAGCAGCGAGTTCTCCGGCAGTTGCAGCACCTCCTCCAGCGCCTTCACGGCCCTCAGCGACTCGGCGCGCTGCGGCCGCCGGGCCCCCTGCTGCCAGTAACTCAGGCTGGTCACACCGACCTTGACCCCGCGGTGCGCGAGATGGTGCTGGACCCGCTGGAGCGGCAGCCCGCGCACCGACAGCGCGGTGCGCAGCGCCAGATGGAACGGGCCGGTGTGCAGCACCTGCGCCAGCTCGGCCTCGGTGTGCTGCATGGGGACCTCCAGGTGAACGTTCACGGCGCGGTGCCCGGGGGGCCGTGCCGGAAGGGTGGTGCCGCAGGTGGCCGGGGGAGGGCCGTTCACGTACCAGCCACGCCGTTCACACCGCGATGTTCCCCCGCATTGAAGCGTGTTGACCCGCCTCCGACAACGGTCGATGCTCCTCGCACAGCGTCCGGACGCGCTCCTTTCGATCCCACACCCCCGCCTCGGGAGGAACGCCATGCGCAACCGAATACGAGTCCGACGGGGACGGTTCCTGGCGGCGACCGCCCTGGCCGCCGCACTCCTCGCCGTACCGACGACGACCGCCACCGCCGCCCCGGCGCCCGCCGCCCCCGCCCAGGCGAGCCCGCTCGCCGCCACCCAGCGGCTGAACATCACCATGCAGGCCCAGCAGAAGAGCAACTGGTGCTGGGCGGCGTCCGGCAACACCATCGCCACCTGGTTCGGCCGGAACTACTCGCAGAACCAGTTCTGCAACGCCGCCTTCGGCCGGGCCCAGGGCTACGAGTGCCCCAACTCCCAGGCCACGCTCGACAATGTGCAGGACGGCCTGTACTGGGCCGGGATCAACCCCGGCTCCTACGTCACCGGCTGGCTCCGCTACCCCACCGTCCAGGCCGAGATCGCCGCCGGGCGCCCTGTGGAGACCCGCATCCAGTGGGCCTCAGGCGGCGGCCACATGCACGTCCTGTACGGGTACGACGACTCGGGCAGCTGGGTCTACTGGGGCGACCCCTGGCCCTCCAGCAACCGCTACAACTGGGCCTCGCACGCCTGGTACGTGAACAACAGCGAGTTCTCCTGGACCCACTCCCTCTACCGGATCGGAGCGTGACGCGATGAACCACGAGGCCACCCGCGCCGCGCACCCCGCCCGGCCCGCACGCTCCCCGCGCACCACCCGGTCCGTCGTCGCCGCCCTGGCCGCCACCGGGGCACTGGCGGGCTGCGCCCTGCTCACCGTCGCGGCCCCCGGAGCGGCCGCCGCCACCGGCCCGACCGCCGGACCGGCCGCCCTGGCCGCCGCCCGGGAGGCGGCCGCCGAGCCCGCCACCCTGGACACCCTGGCCCGGTTCTTCGCCCGGGAGGGCGCGGTCGGCAGGTCGGCCGCGGCGCCCCGGATCGAGGGCGCCACCGTCCCGGTGCGCACCCTCGACCCGGACTTCGTGGCCGGGAAGCCGGGGGCGCCGGTCGCCCGGCTCGACTACCTCGCCACCACCGCCGTCTCCTCGGACGGCCAGAAGGCGTCCCTGTGGTCCCTTCCGAAGGAAGGGACGGACGGCGCCTGGCAGGTGGTGAACATCGCCACCGGCGACGACGAGTTCCGCTACACCGCCGCCGGCGCCCGGAAACTGCCCGGCGGGACGGTCTTCCACGAGCCCCAGGTGGACGCCTGGTACGTCCAGAAGGGCACGAAGGTGCTCCCGCTGGACCAGGACGCCGTCCGGGCGATCGGCCCCCGGGGCACCACGCTCGCCGCCTACCGCACCCGGGTGCGCGCCGCCTATGGGGACAAGCTCCCCGGCTCCGGATACGCCCGGTCGGGCAGGGCGGGCGGCTACGCCCCGTCCACCGCCCCCGCATCCGGCACCGTCCCCGCATCCGGCACCGCCGCCGGTCGGCGGACGGCCGCCGCGGGCGCGGTCTCCGGCCCGGCGGTGAGCGCCGCCTCGGCCGCGGCCGGAGCCGGTGCCCTGCTCGTGCTCGCCCTCACCGGCCGTGCCGTCCTGCGCGGACGGCGGCGGGCCGACCCGGCGGGCGGCTGACCCCGGCCCCCGGGGCGCGCTCCCACGTTCCGCGCCCCGGGGACCGGCACCGCTTCCGGTCGGCCGTGCTGTCGGTGCCCGCCAGTAGGGTGGGAGGCATGGCAGACCCCTCCAGCTACCGCCCCAAGCCGGGTCAGATCCCCGACTCCCCGGGGGTCTACAGATTCCGCGACGAGCACCGCCGGGTGATCTACGTCGGCAAGGCCAAGAACCTCCGCCAGCGCCTCGCCAACTACTTCCAGGACCTGGCCTCGCTCCACCCGCGCACGCGCACCATGGTCACCACGGCCGCCTCGGTGGAGTGGACGGTCGTCTCCACCGAGGTCGAGGCCCTCCAGCTGGAGTACTCCTGGATCAAGGAGTACGACCCCCGGTTCAACGTCAAGTACCGCGACGACAAGAGCTACCCCTACCTCGCGGTCACGCTGAACGAGGAGTTCCCGCGCGTCCAGGTCATGCGCGGGGCCAAGAAGAAGGGCGTCCGCTACTTCGGCCCGTACGGACACGCCTGGGCGATCCGCGAGACGGTCGACCTGATGCTGCGGGTCTTCCCGGTGCGCACGTGCTCCGCCGGGGTCTTCAAGAACGCCGCCCGGACCGGCCGCCCCTGCCTCCTCGGCTACATCGGCAAGTGCTCGGCCCCCTGCGTCGGCCGCGTCACCCCCGAGGAACACCGCGCCCTGGCCGAGGAGTTCTGCGACTTCATGGCCGGCCGCACCGGCTCGTACATCCGCCGCCTGGAGAAGGAGATGACGGCGGCCGCCGAGGAGATGGAGTACGAGCGGGCGGCCCGGCTCCGCGACGACGTGGAGGCCCTCAGGCGGGCCATGGAGAAGAGCGCCGTCGTCCTCGCCGACGCCACCGACGCCGACCTGATCGCACTCGCCGAGGACGAGCTCGAAGCCGCCGTCCAGATCTTCCACGTGCGCGGCGGCCGGGTCCGCGGCCAGCGCGGCTGGGTCACCGACCGGGTCGAGAACGTCGGCACCCAGGGCCTGGTCGAGCACGCCCTGCAGCAGCTCTACGGGGAGGAGACCGGCGACGCCGTGCCCAAGGAGGTCCTCGTCCCGGCCCTCCCCGATGACCCGGACGCGGTCTCCCAGTGGCTCGCCGGCCGCCGCGGCTCCCAGGTCAGCCTGCGCGTCCCGCAGCGCGGCGACAAGAAGGACCTGATGGCGACGGTCCAGCGCAACGCCCAGCAGGCCCTGGTGCTGCACAAGACCAGGCGCGCCTCCGACCTCACCACCCGCTCGCGCGCCCTGGAGGAGATCGCCGAGGCGCTCGGCCTCGACACCGCCCCGCTGCGCATCGAGTGCTACGACATCTCGCACCTCCAGGGCGACGACGTGGTCGCCTCCATGGTCGTCTTCGAGGACGGCCTCGCCCGCAAGAGCGAGTACCGCCGCTTCCAGATCAAGGGCTTCGAGGGCCAGGACGACGTCCGGTCGATGCATGAGGTGATCGGCCGCCGCTTCCGCAGGTACCTCCAGGACAAGGAGCGCGACGGCGAGTGGGAGCAGGCCCCCGAGGACACCCCCGTACCGTCGGACTCCGCCCCGGCCGGCACCGAACCGCGTGAGGACGACGGGCGGCCCAGGCGCTTCGCCTACCCGCCCCAGCTCGTCGTGGTCGACGGGGGACAGCCGCAGGTCGCCGCGGCCCGGCGCGCCCTCGACGAGCTCGGCATCGACGACATCGCCGTCTGCGGCCTCGCCAAGCGCCTCGAAGAGGTCTGGCTGCCCGATGACGACGACCCCGTCGTCCTGCCCCGCTCCAGCGAGGGCCTCTACCTCCTCCAGCGCGTCCGTGACGAGGCCCACCGCTTCGCGATCACCTATCAGCGCGCCAAACGGGCCAAACGGATCCGTTCCAGCCCCCTGGACGCGATCTCCGGCCTCGGCGAAACCCGGAAACAGGCGTTGATCAAGCATTTCGGCTCCGTGAAGAAGCTGAAGCAGGCGACAATCGACGAGATCTGCGAGGTTCCGGGGATAGGCCGCAGGACGGCGGAATCAGTGGCCGTCGCCCTCGCCTCGACCGCCCCGGCCACGCCCGCCGTGAACACGGCGACAGGAGAGATCATTGAAGAGGACGACGGGGGCAGCACGCCATGACCGAGCGTGAGCGCGAAACCGCGCACGAGCAAGCAGTCGAGCACGACGGCACCGACCGAACAGACGGAGCACCACACGTGAGTACGGGCACCACGATCGAGACCGGCGACGGGAATGCGGCCATTCCCGAGCTGGTGATCATCTCGGGGATGTCGGGCGCCGGCCGCAGCACCGCGGCCAAATGCCTGGAGGACCTCGGCTGGTTCGTCGTCGACAACCTGCCGCCCGCCCTGATCCCCACCATGGTCGAGCTCGGCGCCCGCTCGCAGGGCAACGTGGCACGGATCGCCGTCGTCGTCGACGTCCGCGGGCGGCGCTTCTTCGACAACCTCCGCGAGTCCCTCGCCGACCTGGACGCCAAGCACGTCACCCGGCGCATCGTCTTCCTGGAGTCCTCCGACGACGCCCTGGTCCGCCGCTTCGAATCGGTCCGCCGCCCCCACCCCCTCCAGGGCGACGGCCGGATCGTCGACGGCATCGCCGCCGAGCGCGACCTGCTGCGCGAGCTGCGGGGCGACGCCGACCTGGTGATCGACACCTCCAGCCTCAACGTCCACGAGCTGCGCGCCAAGATGGACGCCCAGTTCGCCGGCGACGAGGAGCCGGAGCTGCGCGCCACGGTGATGTCCTTCGGCTTCAAGTACGGGCTCCCGGTCGACGCCGACCTGGTGGTCGACTGCCGCTTCCTGCCCAATCCGCACTGGGTCCCCGAGCTGCGCCCCTTCACCGGGCTCAACGAGGAGGTCTCCGCCTACGTCTTCGACCAGCCGGGCGCCAAGGAGTTCCTCAACCAGTACACCGAGCTGCTCCAGCTCATCGCCGCCGGATACCGCCGCGAGGGCAAGCGCTACGTGACCATCGCGGTCGGCTGCACGGGCGGCAAGCACCGCTCGGTCGCCATGTCCGAGAAGCTGGCGGCCCGGCTCGCCACCGAAGGCATCGAGACCGTCCTCGTCCACCGGGACATGGGGCGCGAGTGACCAGCCGCAATCTGCGCCTGCGGCGGCTGCGCAGAGCCACCTCCGCGCTCCCCGGCCGCAAGCGCGGCGCCCAGCCCAAGGTCGTCGCCCTCGGCGGCGGCCACGGGCTGTCCGCCTCCCTCGCCGCGCTCCGGCGGATCACCGGCGACCTCACCGCGGTGGTGACCGTCGCCGACGACGGCGGCTCCAGCGGCCGCCTCCGCGAGGAGCTGGGCGTCCTGCCCCCGGGCGACCTGCGCAAGGCGCTGGCCGCCCTGTGCGGCGACGACGACTGGGGCCAGACCTGGTCCCGGGTCATCCAGCACCGCTTCCAGTCCCGGGGCGACCTGCACGAGCACGCGGTCGGCAACCTGCTGATCGTCGCCCTGTGGGAGCAGCTCGGCGACCCCGTCCAGGCACTGGACCTGGTCGGCAGGCTGCTCGGCGCGCACGGCCGGGTGCTGCCGATGTCCGCCGTTCCGCTGGAGCTCCAGGCGCTGGTCCGCGGGCACGACCCGGCCCGCCCCGACGACGTGGACACCGTGCGCGGCCAGGCCACCGTGGCGCTCACCCCCGGCGAGGTGCAGTCCGTCCACGTCGTCCCGCACGCCCCGCCCGCCGTCCCCGAGGCGGTCGAGGCGGTCCTCGACGCCGACTGGGTGGTGCTCGGCCCGGGGTCCTGGTTCTCCTCGGTGATCCCGCACCTGCTCGTCCCCGAACTGCTCGACGCGCTCGTCGAGACCAAGGCCCGCAAGGTCCTCTCGCTCAACCTCGCTCCGCAACCGGGTGAAACTGATGGCTTCTCCCCGCAGCGTCATTTGGAGGTTTTGGGACGACACGCCCCTAAACTCGCCCTGGACGTGGTGTTGGCCGACGAAGCCGCCGTGCCCGACCGTGAGTCCCTCGCCGATGCCGCCAAGCGGCTCGGTGCCGCGGTCGAGCTGGCGCCGGTGGCCTCACCCGACGGCGTTCCGATTCACGACCCGGAGCTGTTGGCCGCCGCGTACGACCGTATTTTTCGGATGCATGGAAGGATCGGCCCATGGCGATGACGCAGGCGGTGAAGAGCGAAATCTCTCGGCTTCCTGTCACCCGGACCTGCTGCAGGAAGGCAGAGGTCTCGGCGATTCTTCGGTTCGCGGGTGGGCTGCACCTGGTGAGCGGCCGGATCGTGATCGAGGCGGAGCTGGACACCTCGATGGCGGCGCGGCGGCTCAAACGGGACATCCTGGAGATCTTCGGCCACAGCTCGGAGCTGATCGTGATGGCCCCCGGCGGGCTGCGCCGCAGCTCCCGCTACGTCGTGCGCGTCGTGGCGGGCGGCGACCAGCTGGCCCGGCAGACCGGGCTGGTGGACGGCCGGGGCCGCCCCATCCGCGGGCTGCCCCCGCAGGTGGTCTCGGGGGCGACCTGCGACGCCGAGGCCGCCTGGCGCGGGGCCTTCCTCGCCCACGGCTCGCTCACCGAGCCGGGCCGCTCCTCCTCCCTGGAGGTGACCTGCCCCGGTCCCGAGGCGGCGCTCGCCCTGGTCGGCGCCGCCCGGCGGCTCTCCATCGCGGCCAAGGCCCGCGAGGTGCGCGGGGTGGACCGCGTGGTGGTCCGGGACGGGGACGCGATCGGCGCCCTGCTCACCCGGCTCGGCGCCCATGACTCGGTGCTGGCCTGGGAGGAGCGGCGGATGCGCCGCGAGGTCCGCGCCACCGCCAACCGCCTGGCCAACTTCGACGACGCCAACCTGCGCCGCTCCGCGCGGGCCGCAGTCGCCGCCGGTGCCCGGGTCGGCCGCGCCCTGGAGATCCTCGGCGAGGAGGTGCCCGAGCACCTCGCGGCGGCGGGCCGGCTGCGCATGGAGCACAAGCAGGCGTCCCTGGAGGAGCTGGGCGCGCTCGCCGACCCGCCGCTGACCAAGGACGCGGTCGCCGGCCGGATCCGCCGCCTGCTGGCGATGGCCGACAAGCGGGCCCAGGACCTGGGCATCCCGGGCACCGAATCCACCCTCAGCGAGGAGCTCGCGGACGGCCTGGTGAGCTGATCCGGAAGGGTGCCCCGTCCGGCCCCGCGCCGGTCGCGCGGGACCTCCGCAGAAGCTGACGTTGCGTAATCACCGCTGCGTGTGCGGATGAACGGCGAAGGCCCGTACTCCTACCGAGGAGTACGGGCCTTCGCCGTTCGGACGGCCCCGTTCGATGTCACCCCGGGAGCCCCGGAGAGGTAGGGTCGGAGGCGGTCGGGGACATCTCATACAACTCGCCGGGGTGAGAATCCCGCGTATTCAACGAGGAGATCGGTTCGTGACGATCCGCGTAGGCATCAACGGCTTCGGTCGCATCGGCCGCAACTACTTCCGCGCGTTGCTGGAGCAGGGTGCGGACATCGAGATCGTGGCTGTCAACGACCTGGGTGACACCGCGACCACGGCCCACCTGCTGAAGTACGACACGATCCTCGGCCGCCTCAAGGCAGAGGTCAGCCACACCGCCGACACCATCACCGTCGATGGTCACACGATCAAGGTGCTCTCCGAGCGCAACCCGGCCGACATCCCCTGGGGCGAGCTGGGCGTCGACATCGTCATCGAGTCGACCGGCATCTTCACGAAGAAGGCCGACGCCGAGAAGCACCTCGCCGGCGGCGCCAAGAAGGTCCTCATCTCGGCCCCGGCCAAGGGCGAGGACATCACCATCGTGATGGGCGTCAACCAGGACCAGTACGACGCGGCCAACCACCACGTCATCTCCAACGCCTCCTGCACGACCAACTGCGTCGCGCCGATGGCCAAGGTCCTCGACGAGAACTTCGGCATCGTCAAGGGCCTGATGACGACGGTCCACGCGTACACGAACGACCAGCGGATCCTGGACTTCCCCCACTCGGACCTGCGCCGCGCCCGTGCCGCCGCGGCCAACATCATCCCCACCACCACCGGCGCCGCCAAGGCGACCGCCCTGGTGCTCCCGCAGCTGAAGGGCAAGCTGGACGGCATCGCCATGCGCGTCCCGGTCCCGACCGGCTCGGCCACCGACCTGGTCGTCGAGCTCCAGCGCGAGGTCACCCGGGACGAGGTCAACGCCGCGTTCAAGAAGGCCTCGGAGGACGGCGACCTCAAGGGCATCCTCTTCTACACCGAGGACCCGATCGTGTCGTCGGACATCGTCAGCGACCCGGCGTCCTGCACCTTCGACTCGTCGCTGACCATGGTTCAGGACGGGACGTCGGTGAAGATCCTCGGTTGGTACGACAACGAGTGGGGCTACTCCAACCGTCTCGTCGACCTGACCGTCTTCGTCGGCGCCCAGCTCTGACCGTCGAACCGGCAGGTACCTCGATGTGAGCACGGGGCTCGAACAGCGCAACGTCGCGCCGTTCGGGCCCCGTGGCATGCTCTCCCGCTCTCCAAGGAGTCCAGCAAGATGAAGACGATCGACGAACTGATCGCCGAAGGGGTCACCGGCAAACGCGTGTTCGTGCGCGCCGACCTCAACGTGCCGCTGAGCGGCACCGCCATTACCGACGACGGCCGCATCCGCGCCGTCGCACCGACCGTGAAGAAGCTGGTCGCGGCCGGCGCGCGGGTCGTCGTCGCCTCGCACCTGGGCCGCCCCAAGGGCGCCCCGGACCCGGCCTTCTCGCTGGCGCCCGCCGCCGCCCGGCTCGGCGAACTCATCGGCACCGACGTCGCGTTCGCGACCGACACGGTCGGCGAGTCGGCCCGCGCCACGGTCGCCGCACTGGGCGACGGGCAGGTCGCCGTCCTGGAGAACCTGCGCTTCAACCCGGGCGAGACGTCCAAGGACGACGCCGAGCGCGGCGCGTTCGCCGACCAGCTCGCCGGACTCGCCGACCTGTACGTGGGCGACGGCTTCGGTGCCGTGCACCGCAAGCACGCCTCGGTCTTCGACCTCCCGGCCCGCCTCCCGCACGCCGCCGGCGACCTGATCGCCACCGAGGTCGGCGTCCTGAAGAAGCTCACCGAGAACGTCGAGCGCCCGTACGCCGTGGTGCTCGGCGGCTCCAAGGTCTCCGACAAGCTCGGCGTCATCGACCACCTGCTGGAGCGCGCCGACCGCATCCTGATCGGCGGCGGCATGGCGTACACCTTCCTCAAGGCCCAGGGCCACGAGGTCGGCAGCTCGCTCCTCCAGGAGGACCAGATCCCGGCGGTGCTGGAGTACCTCAAGCGCGCCGAGGACCGGGGCGTGGAGTTCGTGCTCCCCGTCGACGTCGTGGTCTCCGAGAAGTTCCCGGACCTGAAGACCAAGGCCCCGACCGAGCACCGCACGGTGCCCGCCGACGCCATGCCGGCCGGTTTCATCGGCCTGGACAACGGCCCCGAGACCAACAAGCTGTACGCCTCGAAGCTCGCCGACGCCGCCACCGTCTTCTGGAACGGCCCCATGGGCGTCTTCGAGCACCCCGACTACGCCCAGGGCACCCGGGCCGTCGCCCAGGCTCTCGTCGACTCCCCGGGCTTCAGCGTGGTCGGCGGTGGCGACTCCGCCGCCGCCGTCCGCACCCTGGGCTTCGACGAGAACGCGTTCGGACACATCTCGACCGGTGGCGGTGCCAGCCTCGAATACCTCGAGGGCAAGACGCTCCCCGGCCTCGCCGCACTGGAGGACTGACCTTTCATGACTGCTACTGCCCATGGCCGGACCCCGCTGATGGCGGGCAACTGGAAGATGAACCTCAACCACCTGGAGGCCATCGCCCACACCCAGAAGCTCGGCTTCGCGCTGACCGACAAGGACTACGACGCCGTCGAGGTCGCCGTCCTGGTGCCCTTCACCGACCTGCGTTCCGTGCAGACCCTGGTCGAGGGCGACAAGCTGAAGATCAAGTTCGGCGCCCAGGACATCTCGGCGCACGACTCCGGCGCGTACACCGGTGAGGTCTCCGGCCCGATGCTCGCCAAGCTCCGCTGCGCCTATGTCGCGGTCGGCCACAGCGAGCGCCGCCAGTACCACGGCGAGAGCGACGAGCTCTGCAACGCCAAGGTGAAGGCCGCCTTCAAGCACGGCCTGACCCCGATCCTCTGCGTCGGCGAGGGCCTGGACGTCCGCAAGGCCGGTGACCAGGTTTCCTACACCCTCGCGCAGCTCGACGGGGGCCTGAAGGACGTACCGGCCGAACAGGCCGCGTCCGTCGTGATCGCGTACGAGCCGGTCTGGGCCATCGGCACCGGCGAGGTCGCCACCCCGGAGGACGCCCAGGAGGTCTGCGGTGCGATCCGCGGCCGGCTGGCCGAGCTGTACTCGCAGGAGCTGGCCGACGGCGTCCGCATCCAGTACGGCGGTTCGGTGAAGTCCGGCAACGTCGCCGCGATCATGGCGCAGCCCGATGTCGACGGCGCGCTGGTCGGCGGTGCCGCGCTGGACGCCGACGAGTTCGTCAAGATCGTCCGCTTCCGCGACCAGTGAGTATGCGGTAGCGCCGATCCGTCGTACCCTTGCGGGGGCCGTGGAGGGAGCAGCCTTCCGGCCCCCGCCGTTCGCACATGCAGTCCAGAGGAATTCCGGAAAGTAGGGACCAGCCGTGATTTTGGCGTTCGAGATCGCCCTGATCGTCTTCAGCCTGCTGCTGATGCTGCTGGTGCTGATGCACAAGGGCAAGGGCGGCGGCCTCTCCGACATGTTCGGCGGCGGCATGCAGTCGTCCGTCGGCGGCTCCTCGGTCGCCGAGCGGAACCTCGACCGCATCACCGTGGTCGTCGGACTGGCCTGGTTCGCGTGCATTGTGGCGCTTGGTCTGCTGATCAAGTTGGACAACTGACCCGTCGTACGCGAATCCCGGTGATGGTGTAACTCCTTTCACTGGACGCGCGTTGGGCCTTACGTAGACTGGTGCACCTTCGAGCACCATCACGCAGGGAGTTACGACCGTGGCAAGTGGCAACGCGATCCGGGGAAGCCGGGTCGGAGCGGGGCCGATGGGGGAGGCCGAGCGCGGTGAGTCCGCGCCGCGCCTCCGCATCTCCTTCTGGTGCTCGAACGGGCACGAGACGCAGCCGAGCTTCGCCAGTGACGCGCAGGTACCGGAGACCTGGGACTGCCCGCGCTGCGGCTTCCCGGCCGGTCAGGACCGGGACAGCCCGCCGGCCCCGCCGCGCACCGAGCCGTACAAGACGCACCTCGCGTACGTACGGGAGCGGCGCAGCGACGCCGACGGCGAGGCGATCCTCGCCGAGGCCCTGGCGAAACTCCGGGGCGAGATCTAGAAGTTCACCGGCCGGGCACCCCCAGGGTGCCCGGCCGGGCTGCTTCCGCCGTGCCGCGGGCCGCCCGCGCCTCGCCGGTGCCCCCGATCAATTAGGTTGGGAGGCGCAGCGGGGCAACTGCAGGCACGAGAAGAATTGGGCTGATTTCCGGGATGAACACACCTAGCCGAACCAGGCTCGACCAGACGCCCGAGTGGACCGCACTGGGCAAGCACCGCGAACAGCTCGGCACCACCCACCTGCGGGAGCTCTTCGCGGCCGATCCGGAGCGCGGCACCGGATACACCCTCCGGGTCGGCGATCTGTACGTCGACTACTCCAAGCACCTGGTCACCGACGAGACGCTGCGGCTGCTGCGCGCGCTCGCCGGGGCCACCGACGTGGCGGGGCTGCGGGACGCCATGTTCCGCGGCGAGAAGATCAACACCACCGAGGACCGCGCCGTCCTGCACACCGCGCTCCGCGCCCCGCGCGACGCGGTGATCGAGGTCGACGGCGAGAACGTGGTGCCCGGTGTGCACGCCGTGCTCGACCGGATGGCCGACTTCTCCGACCGGATCAGGTCGGGGGAGTGGACCGGCCACACCGGCAGGCCCATCCGCAACATCGTCAACATCGGCATCGGCGGCTCCGACCTCGGCCCCGCCATGGCGTACGAGGTGCTGCGCTCCTTCACGGACCGGGAGCTGACCTTCCGCTTCGTGTCGAACGTCGACGGCGCCGACCTCCACGAGGCGGTGCGCGACCTCGACCCGGCCGAGACGCTCTTCGTCATCGCCTCGAAGACCTTCACCACGATCGAGACGATCACCAACGCCACCTCCGCCCGCGACTGGCTGCTCACCGGCCTGCGGGCCGGCCAGGAAGCGGTCGCCAAGCACTTCGTGGCGCTCTCCACCAACGCGGAGAAGGTCGCCGGGTTCGGCATCGACACCTCCCACATGTTCGAGTTCTGGGACTGGGTCGGCGGCCGCTACTCCTACGACTCGGCGATCGGGCTCTCCCTGATGGTCGCCATCGGCCCGGACCGCTTCCGCGAGATGCTCGACGGCTTCCACCTCGTCGACGAGCACTTCCGCACCGCGCCGCCCGAGGAGAACGTCCCGCTGCTGATGGGGCTGCTGGGCGTCTGGTACGGGGCGTTCTTCGACGCCCAGTCGCACGCCGTGCTGCCGTACAGCCACTACCTGTCGAAGTTCACCGCGTACCTCCAGCAGCTCGACATGGAGTCCAACGGCAAGTCCGTGGACCGGGACGGCAACCCGGTCGACTGGCAGACCGGCCCGGTGGTCTGGGGCACCCCCGGCACCAACGGCCAGCACGCCTACTACCAGCTGATCCACCAGGGCACCAAGGTCATCCCGGCCGACTTCATCGGCTTCGCCGAGCCGGTCGCCGACCTGCTGCCCGGCCTGGTCGCCCAGCACGACCTGCTGATGGCCAACTTCTTCGCCCAGACCCAGGCGCTGGCCTTCGGCAAGACGCCGGAGGAGGTGCGCGCCGAGGGCGTCGCCGAGGAGCTGGTGCCGCACAAGACCTTCCGGGGCAACCACCCGACGACGACGATCCTCGCCGACCGGCTGACCCCGTCCGTCCTCGGCCAGCTGATCGCGCTCTACGAGCACAAGGTCTTCGTCCAGGGCGCCGTCTGGAACATCGACTCCTTCGACCAGTGGGGCGTCGAGCTCGGCAAGGTCCTCGCCAAGCGGATCGAGCCGGTGCTCACCGGCGCGGAGGAGGGCGAGCGGCTGGACAGCTCGACCGCCGCGCTGGTCCGCGCCTACCGGGACCGCCGGGGGCGCTGAGCCGATGACCACGGGGGAGGGGACGGTGCGGCTGCGGCCGCCGCGCAACACGTTGGACCCGAGGGCCGTGCGGTGGTGGCGGACCCGGTGTCTGCTGCTGACGGCGGCCCCGGTGGCGGTCCTGGCCGTACTGGGCCTGCTCATCGGGCCGGCCCGGTTCTGGCTGCTGCTGCCCGCCGCGATCCTCGCCGTGCTCGGCGCCGGCGGCACCGTCCTCCTCCCCCTCTGGTGGTACCGGACCCACCGCTGGGAGGTCACACAGGAGGCGGTGTACGTCCGGACCGGCCTCCTGAGGCAGGAGTGGCGGATCGCCCCGATGTCCCGGATCCAGACCGTGGACACCGTGCGCGGACCGCTCGAACAGCTCTTCCGGCTCGCGACGGTCACCGTGACCACCGCGTCGGCCAGGGGCGCGATCCGCGTCGAGGGCCTCGACCACACCACGGCGGCCGAGCTGGCCGAGCGGCTGACCAGGATCACCCGGTCCACCCCCGGGGACGCCACATGACCTCCGGGACGGCGGAGACCGGCACCACCGGCCTCCCCGCCACCGGCTGGCGTCCGCTGGACCCGCGCACCGTCCTGGTCGGCGCGCTGGTCATGGCCGGGGTGGTGGCCGGCGCGGCCGTACCCACCACGCTCGGCCTGGCCGGGCGGCTGGGCACCCCCGCCGCCGTCGCCTGGGTCGTCGCCGGGGCCGTCCTGCTCATCGGCTCCGTGGCGGCCGGCGAGTACGTGCGCTGGCGCCGCACCCGCTACCGGATCGGTGCCGAACGGGTCGAGCTCCACACCGGCCTCTTCCTGGTCAAGAAGCGTTCCCTGGCCCGCGAGCGCATCCGCAGCGTCGACCTCACCGCCCATCCGCTGCAACGGGTGCTCGGTCTGGTCACCGTCCGCATCGGCACCGGTGAGCAGGCCGGCCACGACTCCACCCTGGAGCTCGACCCGGTCGCCCGCCCCGAGGGCGAGCGGCTCCGCCGCGAGCTGCTGGAGCGTACGGCCGACGCCGCCCCCGGCCCCCACCGCCAGGGCCGCCTCGCCACCCTGGACCCGCGCTGGATCCGTTACGCGCCCGTCTCCTTCGTCGCCCCCGCGCTCGGTGGTGCGGCGGCCGGGACCGTGATGCAGGTCAGCGACTGGTTCGGCGCGCAGGGACAGGTGATCGCCTGGGTCGGCGACCGGTTCCGGGACACCTCGGTCACCGCCATGATCCTGATCCTCGTCCTGGCCGCGGTGGCCGCCGGGGTGGTCGGCGCGCTCGGCCTCTGGGTCGAGATGTGGTGGAACTACCGGCTGGAGCGGGAGCCCGGCGGCACGCTGCGCGTCCGGCGGGGGCTGCTGACCTCCCGGTCCGTCTCCATCGAGGAGCGGCGGCTGCGCGGCGTGGACGTGGTGGAACCGCTCGGCGTCCGGGCCCTGGGCGCCGCCCGCGTCGACGCGATCACCACCGGCCTCGCCAAGGACGAGGAGGAGCGGCACGCCGACCAGAACACCCTGCTCCCCGCCGTGCCCCGCCGGGTCGCCGACGCGGTCGCCGCCGACGTGCTCCGCCGGACGGAGTCCCCGACCGGGGCCCCGCTGACCGCGCACCCCCGGGCGGCCCTCGGCCGCAGGATCCGCCGGGCGCTGTGGGCCGTCGCCGTCCCGGCGGCCCTCCAGGCCGTGCTGGGCGCGATGCTGACGCCGGTGCTGCTCTGGACCGCGCTCGGCTGGACCGCCGTGGCGCTCCCCGTCGGGCTGCTGCTCGCCCGGGACGCGTACCGGAGCCTGGGGCACACCCTCAGCGGCGACCACCTGGTGGTGCGCTCGGGCACGGTGCGGCGCTCGACCGCCGCGCTGGAGCGGGCCGGGATCATCGGCTGGACGGTCCGCCGGACGTACTTCCAACGCCGGGCCGGGGTGCTGAGCGTCACCGCGACCACGGCCGCCGGATCGGGCGCGTACACGGCGTACGACACGGACGCGGGCGAGGGCCTCGACTTCGCCGCCCGCGCCGTCCCCGGCCTCCTGGAGCCCTTCCTGGAGCGCGTCCCGCCCACCCCGTGACGCCGCAGGCCCGGCCCGCTCCGAGGAGCGGACCGGGCCTGGTGCCAAGCGCGGTGACGGTGCGTCAGGGCGAGGCGGGCGGGTAGAGCGCGCGCGGCAGCCGGGAGGCCGCCGCCGCATCCAGCAGCCACAGGGTGCGGCTGCGCCCGTACGCACCGGCCGCCGGGGCCTGGATCTCCCCGGCACCCGAGAGCGCGATCTCCGCGGCCTCCGCCTTGTCCTCGCCCGCGGCCAGCAGCCACACCTCGCGCGCCGCCCGGATCGCGGGCAGCGTGAGCGAGACACGGGTGGGCGGCGGCTTGGGGGCACCGTGCACACCGACGACGGTGCGCTCGGTCTCCCGCACCGCGGGCAGCTCCGGGAAGAGCGACGCGACATGGGTGTCCGGGCCGACGCCCAGCATCAGCACGTCGAACGTCGGCACCGGGCCGTGGTCCTCGGGACCGGCCGCGGCGGCCAGCTCCTCGGCGTACGCGGCCGCCGCCGCGTCGGCGTCGTTGCCCCACGGGCCGTTCGAAGCGGGCATCGCGTGCACCCGGGCCGGGTCCAGCGCCACCGAGTCCAGCAGGGCCTCGCGGGCCTGCGTGACATTGCGCTCCGGATCGCCCTCCGGCAGGAAGCGCTCGTCGCCCCACCACAGGTCCAGCCGCGACCAGTCGACCGCGTCCCGGGCGGGCGCGGCGGCGAGCGCGGCCAGCAGGCCGTTGCCGTTGCGGCCGCCGGTGAGGACCACCGAGGCACGGCCGCGGGCGGCCTGGGCGTCCACGATCCGGGTGATCAGCCGGGCCGCGGCCGCCTGGGCCATCAGCTCCTTGTCGCGGTGCACGACGAGCTGCGGGGTGTTCACTTGGCCGCCGCCTTCTTGGCCGCGCTCTTCTTCGCGGGGGCCGGGGCGGCTGCCTCGGCCTCGGCCGGCTTCGGCTCCGTCCGCCCGCCGAGCTTGTCCACACCGAACTTGACCGTGGCCGCGTAGGTGTTGTCCGGGTCGAGCCGGCGCAGCTCCTCGGCGAGCAGCTCCGAGGTCTCCCGCCGCTTGAGCGCCACCGCGCGGTCCGGCTGGCCCTGCATGGAGAGCGTGGCCAGCGAGCCGTCGGGGCGGTCCAGGACGATGACGCCGTTCTTGGTCTCCATCCGTACGGCCGTCAGACCGGGACCGGCGGAGACGGTGCGCTCCACCGGCACCTGGAGCCGGTCGGCGAGCCACATGGCGAGCAGCTCGCAGCTCGGGTTCTCCGACTCGCCCTCGACCGTCGCCGAGACGACCTCGACCTGCTGCTGGTCGAGCGCGGCCGCCAGCATCGAACGCCACGGCGTGATGCGGGTCCAGGCCAGATCGGTGTCGCCCGGGCTGTACGCGTCGGCGCGGACCGCCAGCTCGTTGCCCGGGTGCTCCGCCGCGTACGCGTCGGTGATGCGGCGCTGGGCGAGCGCGCCCAGCGGGTCCTTCGCCGCGTCGGCGGGCGCGTCCTGCGGCCACCAGACCACGACCGGGGCGTCCGGCAGCAGCAGCGGCAGGACCACCGACTGGGCGTGGTCGACCAGCTCGCCGTGGAGGCGCAGGACGACCGTCTCGCCGGTGCCCGCGTCGGAACCGACCCGCACCTCGGCGTCGAGCCGGGCGTCCCGGCGGCTGCGCGCCGACCGGCTGACCCGCTTGATCACCGCGATGATCCGCGAGGGGTGCTCGCGCGAGGCGTCACCGGCCGACTTGAGCGCGTCGTACGCGTTCTCCTCGTCGGTGACGATGACCAGCGTGAGCACCATGCCGATGGCCGGGGTGCCGATGGCCCGGCGCGCCGCGACCAGCGCCTGGTTGATCTTGCTGGAAGTGGTCTCCGTGAGATCGATCTTCATGGCCGGCGCCAGCTCCGTCCGTCTCGTGCGAGCATCTCGTCGGCCTCGGCCGGACCCCAGGTGCCCGCCGGGTACTGGGCGGGCTTGCCGTGCTTGTCCCAGTACTCCTCGATCGGGTCGAGGATGTTCCAGGAGAGTTCGACCTCCTGGTGCCGGGGGAAGAGGTTGGCGTCGCCGAGCAGCACGTCGAGGATGAGCCGCTCGTACGCCTCCGGGCTGGACTCCGTGAAGGACTCGCCGTACGCGAAGTCCATCGTGACGTCCCGGACCTCCATCGAGGTGCCGGGCACCTTGGAGCCGAACCGCACGGTCACGCCCTCGTCCGGCTGGACCCGGATGACCAGGGCGTTGCCGCCCAGCTCCTCGGTGGCACCGGACTCGAACGGCAGGTACGGGGCCCGCTTGAAGACGACCGCGATCTCCGTGACCCGGCGGCCGAGCCGCTTTCCGGTACGGAGGTAGAACGGCACGCCCGCCCAGCGGCGGTTGTTGATCGTCAGCTTGATCGCGGCGTAGGTGTCGGTCTTCGACCTGGGGTCGATACCGTCCTCCTCCAGATAGCCGAGGACCTCCTCGCCGCCCTGCCAGGCGTGCGCGTACTGCGCGCGCACCGTGTGCTTGCCCAGGTCCTCCGGCAGCTCGACCGCCGTGAGCACCTTCAGCTTCTCGGCGACCAGGGCCTTCGGGTGGAAGGAGCCGGGCTCCTCCATCGCGGTCAGCGCCAGCAGCTGGAGCAGGTGGTTCTGGATGACGTCACGGGCGGCGCCGATCCCGTCGTAGTAGCCGGCCCGGCCGCCGATGCCGATGTCCTCGGCCATCGTGATCTGGACGTGGTCGACGTACGACCTGTTCCAGATCGGCTCGAACATCGTGTTGGCGAACCGCAGCGCCAGGATGTTCTGGACCGTCTCCTTGCCCAGGTAGTGGTCGATGCGGAAGACCTCGTTGGGCGGGAACACGTCGTGCACGATCCGGTTGAGCTCCTGCGCGCTCTTCAGGTCGTGGCCGAAGGGCTTCTCGATGACGGCACGCCGCCAGGAGCCCTCCTTCTGGTCGGCGAGTCCGTGCTTCTTGAGCTGCTGGACGACCTTGGGGAAGAACTTCGGCGGCACGGACAGGTAGAAGGCGAAGTTGCCTCCCGTGCCCTGCGCCTTGTCCAGCTCCTGGATCGTGGTCTTCAGCTGCTCGAAGGCCTCGTCGTCGTCGAAGTTGCCCTGGACGAAGCGCATCCCCTGGATGAGCTGCTGCCAGACCTCCTCGCGGAACGGCGTACGGGCGTGCTGCTTGACGGCGTCGTGGACCTCCTGCGCGAAGTCCTCGTCCTGCCACTCGCGGCGGGCGAACCCGATCAGCGAGAAGCCCGGCGGCAGCAGACCGCGGTTGGCCAGGTCGTACACGGCCGGCATCAGTTTCTTGCGGGACAGGTCGCCCGTGACACCGAAGATCACCAGACCCGACGGCCCCGCGATGCGCGGGAGCCGTCGGTCCTGGGGGTCACGAAGCGGATTGGCTCCGGGAACACCGGACAAGGTGGTCAGCCCTCCGAAGGGGCGAGGCGCTTGAGCTCCGCCTCGGTCGAGTTGAGCAGGTCGATCCAGGCGGCTTCGAACTTCTCGACGCCCTCGTCCTCCAGGAGCTGGACGACGTCGTCGTACGAGATGCCGAGCCTCGCCACGGCGTCGAGCTCGGCGCGGGACTGCTCGTAGCTGCCGGTGATGGTGTCCCCGGTGACCCGGCCGTGGTCGGCCGTGGCCTCCAGGGTGGCCTCGGGCATGGTGTTGACCGTGCCGGGGGCGACCAGGTCGACCACGTACAGGGTGTCCTTGTACGCGGGGTCCTTGACGCCGGTCGAGGCCCACAGCGGGCGCTGCTTGTTGGCGTGCGCCTTGTCGAGGGCGGCCCAGCGGTCCGAGGAGAAGACCTCCTCGTACGCCTGGTAGGCGAGCCGGGCGTTGGCGAGGGCCGCCTTGCCCTTGAGGGCCTTGGCCTCGTCGGTGCCGACGGCGTCGAGCCGCTTGTCGATCTCGGTGTCCACCCGGGACACGAAGAAGGAGGCCACCGAGTGGATCCGGGACAGGTCCAGGCCCGCGGCCTTCGCCTTCTCCAGGCCCGCCAGGTAGGCGTCCATGACCTCGCGGTAGCGCTCCAGCGAGAAGATCAGCGTGACGTTGACGCTGATGCCCCTGGCGATGACCTCGGTGATCGCCGGGAGACCGGCCTTCGTCGCCGGGATCTTGATGAGCGTGTTGGGCCGGTCCACCAGCCAGGCCAGCTGCTTGGCCTCGGCGACGGTGGCGGCGGTGTGGTGGGCCAGCCGGGGGTCGACCTCGATGGAGACCCGGCCGTCCTGGCCCTCCGTGGCCTCGAAGACCGGGTGCAGGATGTCGGCCGCGTCCCGGACGTCCGACGTGGTGATCATACGGATCGCCTCGTCGACGGTGACCTTGCGGGTGGCGAGGTCGGTGAGCTGCTGCTCGTACCCGTCACCGGAAGAGATCGCCTTCTGGAAGATCGACGGGTTGGTGGTGACGCCCACGACGTGCTGCTGGTCGATCAGCTCGGCGAGGTTGCCGGAGGTGATCCGCTTGCGCGACAGGTCATCGAGCCAGATCGCCACGCCCTCGTCGGAGAGGCGCTTGAGTGCGTCTGTCATGAGAAATGCATCTCCTACTAGTCGTATAACGGCGTCAGCGCGTGGCTGCCGCGAGAGATTCCCGCGCCGCGGCGGCGACGTGCTCGCCGGTGAAGCCGAACTCGCGGAAGAGGACCTTGGCGTCGGCCGAGGCGCCGAAGTGCTCCAGCGAGACGATCCGGCCCGCGTCGCCCACGTAGCGGTACCAGGTCAGGGCGATCCCGGCCTCCACCGCCACGCGCGCCTTCACGGACGGCGGCAGCACGCTGTCCTTGTACGCCTGGTCCTGCTCCTCGAACCACTCGACCGACGGCATCGAGACCACCCGGGTCGGGATGCCGGCCGCCTGGAGCTCCTCGCGGGCCTCGACGGCGAGCTGCACCTCGGAGCCCGTACCGATCAGCAGGACCTGCGGAGCGCCGCCCTCGGCCTCGAGGAGCACGTAACCGCCCTTGGCCGCGTCCTCGTTGACCGGGTACGTCGGCACGCCCTGGCGGGTCAGCGCCAGACCGTGCGGGGCGCCCTTGCCGAACACCTTGGTGTAGCGGCGCAGGATCTCCCGCCAGGCGATGGAGGTCTCGTTGGCGTCGGCCGGGCGGACGATGTTCAGCCCCGGGATGGCGCGCAGCGCGGCCAGGTGCTCCACCGGCTGGTGGGTCGGGCCGTCCTCGCCGAGACCGATCGAGTCGTGCGTCCACACGTACGTCACCGGCAGGTGCATCAGCGCGGACAGCCGCACCGCGTTGCGCATGTAGTCGGAGAACACCAGGAAGGTGCCGCCGTAGATGCGGGTGTTGCCGTGCAGCGCGATGCCGTTCATGGCCGCGGCCATGGCGTGCTCGCGGATGCCGAAGTGGATCGTGCGCCCGTACGGGTCCGCGCCCGGCAGCGGGTTGTCCGCCGGGAGGAACGACGACGTCTTGTCGATCGTGGTGTTGTTCGAGCCCGCGAGGTCGGCGGAGCCGCCCCACAGCTCGGGGACGATCGGGCCGAGCGCCTGGAGCACCTTGCCCGAGGCGGCCCGGGTCGCGACGCCCTTGCCCGGCTCGAAGACCGGGAGCGCGTCCTCCCAGCCCGCGGGCAGCTCGCCGGCGGAGATCCGGTCGAACGCGGCGGCGCGCTCCGGATCGGCGGTGCGCCAGGCGGCGAAGCCCTTCTCCCACTCGGCCCGCGCCTCGCGGCCGCGGTCCAGCGCCTCACGGGTGTGCGCGATGACCTCGTCGGCGACCTCGAAGGTCTTCTCCGGGTCGAAGCCGAGGACCCGCTTGGTGGCGGCGACCTCCTCGTCGCCCAGCGCCGAGCCGTGCGCGGCCTCGGTGTTCTGGGCGCTCGGCGCGGGCCAGGCGATGATCGAGCGGGCCGCGATGAACGACGGGCGCTCCGTCTCGGCCTTGGCCGCCTGGAGCGCCGCGTACAGACCCGCCGGGTCCAGGTCGCCGCTGGGCAGCTGCTCGACGCGCTGGACGTGCCAGCCGTACGCCTCGTACCGCTTCAGGGTGTCCTCGGAGACCGCGGTCTCCGTGTCGCCCTCGATGGAGATGTGGTTGTCGTCCCAGAGCAGCACCAGGTTGCCGAGCTTCTGGTGGCCGGCCAGCGAGGACGCCTCCGCGGAGATGCCCTCCTGGAGGCAGCCGTCACCGGCGACGACCCAGATCATGTGGTCGAAGGGGGAGGTGCCGGGCGCCGCGTCCGGGTCGAAGAGGCCGCGCTCGTAGCGGGCGGCCATCGCCATGCCCACGGCGTTGGCGACGCCCTGGCCCAGCGGGCCGGTGGTGGTCTCGACGCCGGTGGTGTGGCCGTACTCGGGGTGGCCCGGGGTCTTCGAGCCCCAGGTGCGGAAGGCCTTGAGGTCGTCCAGCTCCAGGCCGTACCCGGCCAGGTAGAGCTGGATGTACAGGGTCAGGCTGCTGTGGCCCGCCGAGAGCACGAACCGGTCGCGCCCGGCCCAGTCGGCGTCGGCGGGGTCGTGCCGCATCACCTTCTGGAAGAGGGTGTACGCGGCGGGAGCCAGGCTCATGGCCGTGCCGGGGTGTCCGTTCCCGACCTTCTGTACGGCGTCCGCGGCGAGGACACGCACGGTGTCCACGGCCCGCTGGTCCAATTCGGTCCACTGGAGATCTGTGGTGATCGGCTTGGTGCTCACCCTGAGTCAGGGCTCCTCTCCACTGTCGTAAACCGGTGACTGAGACCGCACCGGGCGTTGTCGAGCCTACCCTCGCCGGAACGCGCCTTTTCCGCTGCTTTCCAGGGTGCGGGCGGCCCGGCGAGTTCGCCTCCCGGATGAGCACGGGCGGTCACTTACGAGCTGTCCGGGCAGGTCCCGCCGCCCACGCGCGGGCGGCGCCCCAACACGACCCACCCCCGCGAAGAACGGCGTGTCCCCAACGTCTACAGTGGTCTGGTTCGCGCAAGTCTTTACCGGGCCCTCACGCCCGGAGCTTGCTGGGATTTCTCTGTCAGGGGTGTGCGTGACGGCCGTCGAGTCCCGACCCGCAGGGGTCGCCTTGACTCCCAGCCCAGGGGGCCATCGCCCGTTCGGGGCCCGTGTCAAGGCTTTCGTGGCGCTGACCAAGCCGCGGATCATCGAGCTGCTGCTGATCACCACCGTTCCGGTGATGTTCCTCGCCGCCCAGGGCGTGCCGAACCTCTGGCTCGTCCTCGCCACCACCGTCGGCGGATATCTCTCGGCGGGCGGCGCCAACGCGCTGAACATGTACATCGACCGCGACATCGACGCGCTGATGGACCGCACCGCGCAGCGCCCGCTGGTCACCGGCATGGTCAGCCCGCGCGAGTGCCTGGCCTTCGGCATCTCCCTCGCGGTGATCTCGACGGTCTGGTTCGGCGTGCTGGTCAACTGGCTGTCGGCCTGGCTGTCGCTCGGCGCGCTCCTCTTCTACGTCGTGGTCTACACGATGCTGCTGAAGCGCCGGACCGCGCAGAACATCGTCTGGGGCGGCATCGCGGGCTGCATGCCGGTCCTCATCGGCTGGTCCGCCGTGACCAACTCGATGTCCTGGGCCGCCGTGATCCTCTTCGCCGTCATCTTCTTCTGGACGCCGCCGCACTACTGGCCGCTCTCCATGAAGGTGAAGGAGGACTACGCCCGGGTCGGCGTCCCGATGCTGCCGGTGATCGCCTCCAACAGGGTGGTGGCCCGCCAGATCGTCATCTACAGCTGGGTGATGGTGGCCGTCTCCCTGCTGCTCACCCCGCTGGGCTACACCGGCTGGTTCTACACCGCGGTGGCGCTGGCGACCGGCGGCTTCTGGCTCTGGGAGGCGCACGGCCTGCAGAACCGCGCCAAGGCCGGGGTGACCGGGGCCAAGCTCAAGGAGATGCGGCTGTTCCACTGGTCCATCACCTACGTCTCGCTGCTCTTCGTCGCCGTGGCGGTCGACCCCTTCCTCAGGTAGTCCCGCTCCCGGTCTCCGCCGATGGGCGGGGTACGTGGCCCAGCCCACGTACCCCGCCCATCGCGCGTTCCCCTACCCGTCGGTAGCATCCTGAGCATGGCTGAGACGGCTAACACCCAGGTGGAGAGCGGCAAGCAGGCGGCCCGCGCGGAGCGCAGGGCGTCGAAGCTCGCCAAGGAGATCGGTGCCTTCGCCGAGGCGCACGGCGGAGCGGAGGGACAGCTCGCCTACCTCGGGCAGATGGGCGCCCGCATCGTGCTCGTGGGCGAGGACGGCGGCTGGGGCGACCTGGTCGCCCCCTCGTACGCGATCGCCGAGAGCGCCACGCGGAAGGCCGGGATCACGATGCACGAGTCCTTCGACGGGGACTTCGCGGCGAAGGTCCGCACCGGCCCGTACGAGTGGACGCGGATGGCCGGCATCCAGGTCGGCGGCCCCGCCAACCCCGCCTGACGCCCGCCCCGCGCGACGAGAAGAGCCGGACGGTTCCCGAGAGGGAAACCGTCCGGCTCTCCGCGTCGTGAAGGGGGCCGTACGGGTCAGCCGGCCGCCGCGGGCTCCGGCCGCCCGGCCGCCGGTCCGGGCACCGCCACGGGGGCCGTGGGACGCTCGCGCAGCGACAGGAGCACCCGCACGACCGCGATCCACACCAGGCACGAGCCCAGCATGTGCAGGCCGACCAGGATCTCCGGCGTGTCGGTGAAGTACTGCACGTACCCGATCAGGCCCTGCGCCAT
This sequence comes from Streptomyces sp. NPDC092952, assembly GCF_044754785.1. Classification (NCBI taxonomy): domain Bacteria; kingdom Bacillati; phylum Actinomycetota; class Actinomycetes; order Kitasatosporales; family Streptomycetaceae; genus Streptomyces; species Streptomyces sp. NPDC092952. The sequence continues at coordinate 479,220 of NZ_JBIVPT010000005.1, forward strand.
CAGGACGAGGAAGAGGTCGCGGGCCCGGTGCCGGGGCCCGACGGGCGCGTCGACTGCCTTCAGGACGAACCAGAGCGCCACGGTCAGCGCCACCACGGCCCAGGCCAGGTCGGCGTGGAGCTGGGCGATCATCTTCCAGTCGATCGGGATGCGGTGCACGTCGCTGGAGTCGCCCGCGTGGCGCCCCGCGCCCGTCACGACCGTACCGACCGCGACCAGCAGCCCCGAGACGCCCGCGAGCAGCCAGGCCAGCTGGGAGACCGCCTTGCCGACCAGCGGCCGGGGGGCCTCGTCGCCCTCGCCGACCCGCTGCCAGGTCACCATCGCGACGGTGATCAGCGCCGTGGAGAGCAGGAAGTGCGCGGCGACGGTGTACGGGTTCAGCCCGACCAGCACCACGATGCCGCCGAGCACCGCGTTGCCCATGACCACCCAGAACTGGAGCCAGCCGAGCCGGGTCAGGGAGCGGCGCCAGGGCTTGGCCGAGCGGGCGGCGACGATCGCCCACCCGACGGCCGCGCAGAGCACGTAGGTCAGCATCCGGTTGCCGAACTCGATGACGCCGTGGAAGCCCATCTCGCTCGTGGCCGTCAGGCTCTCGTCGGTGCACTTGGGCCAGGTGGGGCAGCCGAGGCCGGAACCGGTCAGCCGCACCGCGCCTCCGGTCACGACGATGATCACGGCCATGACGACGGCCGACATGGCCGCGCGCCGGACCGTACGGGGGGACGGCGTCCACCGCTCGGCGATGTACTGGAGGGGATTCCGTACGGCTTGAGCGACTTCGGCTCGGGTCAGCTTGGGCACGCGCACCATCGTAGGCGGAGGCTTGTGCAAGCTTTCACGAGGGGGACGAGTTACCCCGAACCGTCGACGTACCGCGGTCGGGCCCTCACTCCCAGCGGAAGAACCGCGCCGCCGCGCCCAGCCCCAGCACCGACCACACCGCCAGCACACCGAGGTCGCCCCAGGGCATCGACGCCCCGTGCTGGAGCACCTCGCGCAGCCCGTCCGAGAGGGCCGTGATCGGCAGCAGGCCGAGCACCGACTGCACCGCGTCCGGGAACTTGTCCAGCGGCACGATCACCCCACCGCCCACCAGAAGCAGCAGGAAGACCAGATTGGCCGCGGCGAGCGTCGCCTCCGCCCGGAGCGTCCCGGCCATCAGGAGCCCGAGCCCGGAGAAGGCCGCCGTACCCAGCACCAGCAGCAGGAGGACGGCGAGGGGGTTGCCCTGAGGCGACCAGCCCAGCGCGAACGCGATCACCGTGAGGAGCACCACCTGGAGCACCTCGGTGACCAGCACCGCGAGCGTCTTCGCCGTCATCAGCCCCCAGCGGGGCAGCGGCGAGGCGCCCAGCCGCTTCAGCACCCCGTACCGGCGCTCGAACCCGGTGGCGATGGCCTGGCCGGTGAAGGCCGTGGACATCACGGCCAGGGCGAGGATGCCGGGGGCCAGGAAGTCGACCGCCTCGCCCGCGCCGGTGTCCACGATGTCGACCGCGCTGAACAGCACCAGCAGCAGCGTCGGGATGACCACCGTCAGCAGCAGCTGCTCGCCGTTGCGCAGCAGCATCCGGGTCTCCAGCGCGGTCTGCGCGGTGATCATGCGGCCGAGCGGAGCGGCACCCGGCCGCGGGGCGTACGTACCGGCGCTCATGCGCGCAGCTCCTTGCCGGTCAGTTCCAGGAAGACGTCCTCCAGGGTGTGCCGCTCGACGGAGATGCCCGAGGGCATCACTCCGTGCTGGGCGCACCAGGAGGTGACGGTGGCGAGCAGCTCCGGGCCGACGTCGCCGCTGATGCGGTACGTGCCCGGGGTGAGCTCGGCGGTCTCGGTGCCGTCGGGCAGCGCCTTCTGGAGCGAGCCGAGGTCGAGGCCGGGGCGGCCGGTGAACCGCAGGGTGTTCTCGGCGCCGCCGCGGCAGAGCGTCTCGGGGCTGCCCTGGGCGATGACCCGGCCCGCGTCGATGATCGCGACGTCGTCGGCCAGTTCCTCGGCCTCGTCCATGAAGTGCGTGGTGAGCACGGTGGACACCCCGTCGGCGCGCAGTTCGCGCACCAGCTCCCAGGTGGAGCGGCGGGCCTGGGGGTCGAGCCCGGCGGTCGGTTCGTCGAGGAAGACCAGCTCGGGGCGGCCGACGACGGCCATCGCCAGGGCGAGCCGCTGCTGCTGCCCGCCGGAGAGCCGCCGGTAGGCGGTGCGGCCGCAGCCGCCGAGGCCGAGGCGCTCGATCAGGGCGTCGACGTCCAGCGGGTGGGCGTGCAGCTTCGCCATGTGGCGGAGCATCTCGTCGGCGCGTGCCCCGGAGTAGACGCCGCCGGACTGGAGCATCACGCCGATCCGGGGGCGCAGCCGCGCGGCGTCGGCGACCGGGTCGAGGCCGAGGACCCGTACGGTCCCGGCGTCGGGGCGGCGGTAGCCCTCGCAGGTTTCGATGGTGGTGGTCTTGCCGGCGCCGTTGGGGCCGAGGACGGCGGTGACGGTGCCGGTGCGCACGCACAGGTCGAGGCCGTCCACCGCGGTCTTGGAGCCGTAGCGCTTCACCAGGCCGCGGAGCTCCACGACGGACTCGCTCTTCATGGCCGGTAAGTCTAAGCGCTGCCCTGCGGGCCCCCGAGGGCGAGCCGGACCCCCCGTCCCCCGCTCGCCGCAGGGGTCTCCGGGCCCTGATTAGGTAACCCTAAGTGATGAATGGCACCATAGATCGTTTCGGACCGTGGTTGTCAGGCGCCGATGAATTACGCAACAATGGCGTTGTGAAATACGTCGGCGAGGCTCCGCGGGAGGAACCCGCGACCGGTGAGCGCCCCACGCGCAACCGGGTCGCGCGGTCGATCCTGGACCATGGCCCGTCCACCGTCGCCGAGCTGGCCGAGCGCCTCGGGCTCACCCAGGCCGCGGTCCGCCGGCATCTCGACGCCCTGGTCTCCGACCGCGTCGTCGAACCCCGCGAGCAGCGGGTCTACGGGGCGCGGACCCGGGGCCGTCCGGCCAAGGCCTTCGCCCTCACCGACTGCGGGCGGGACGCCTTCGACCAGTCCTACGACGCGCTCGCGGCGGACGCCCTGCGCTGGATCGCCGAGACCTCCGGCGAGGAGGCGGTCGGCGCCTTCGCCCGCGCGAGGATCGCGGCCCAGGCCGGGGCGTACCGTGAGGCGGTCGAGGCCGCGAGCCCCGAGGACCGCACCGAAGCACTGGCCAGGGCGCTCTCCGCAGACGGGTACGCTGCTACGGCGCGTAGCGCGCCCGGTCCGCAACAGGGCGAGCAGCTGTGCCAGCACCACTGCCCGGTCGCCCACGTCGCCGAGCAGTACCCCCAGTTGTGCGAGGCGGAGACGGAGTTCTTCTCCAGCCTTCTCGGGACGCATGTGCAGCGTCTGGCCACCATCGCCCACGGCGACGGCGTGTGCACGACGTACATCCCGCGCAGCGGCCACCCCGCACCACAGACCACCCCATCAGCATCCGCAAGCAAGGCCGGGAGGAACCCCGCATGACGCTCCCCACGGAGACTGCCCACCCCGAACTCGAGGGCCTGGGTACGTACGAATTCGGCTGGGCCGACTCCGACGCGGCAGGCGCCGCCGCCAAGCGCGGGCTCTCCGAGGAGGTCGTCCGCGACATCTCGGCGAAGAAGAACGAGCCCGAGTGGATGCTGAAGCTGCGTCTCAAGGGCCTGAGGCTCTTCGACAAGAAGCCCATGCCGAACTGGGGCTCCGACCTCTCGGGCATCGACTTCGACAACATCAAGTACTTCGTGCGTTCCACGGAGAAGCAGGCGGAGTCCTGGGAGGACCTGCCCGAGGACATCAAGAACACCTACGACAAGCTCGGCATCCCGGAGGCGGAGAAGCAGCGCCTGGTCGCCGGTGTCGCCGCGCAGTACGAGTCGGAGGTCGTCTACCACCAGATCCGTGAGGACCTGGAGGAGCAGGGCGTCATCTTCCTCGACACGGACACGGCGCTGAAGGAGCACCCGGAGCTCTTCAAGGAGCACTTCGGCACCGTCATCCCGGTCGGCGACAACAAGTTCGCCTCGCTGAACACGGCCGTGTGGTCCGGCGGCTCGTTCATCTACGTGCCCAAGGGTGTCCACGTCGACATCCCGCTCCAGGCGTACTTCCGTATCAACACGGAGAACATGGGCCAGTTCGAGCGGACGCTGATCATCGTCGACGAGGACGCCTACGTCCACTACGTCGAGGGCTGCACCGCCCCGATCTACTCCTCCGACTCGCTGCACTCCGCGGTCGTCGAGATCATCGTGAAGAAGGGCGGCCGCTGCCGCTACACGACGATCCAGAACTGGTCGAACAACGTCTACAACCTGGTCACCAAGCGTGCCGTGGCCTATGAGGGCGCGACCATGGAGTGGGTCGACGGCAACATCGGCTCCAAGGTCACCATGAAGTACCCGGCCGTCTACCTGATGGGCGAGCACGCCAAGGGCGAGACCCTGTCGATCGCCTTCGCGGGCGAGGGCCAGCACCAGGACGCCGGCGCCAAGATGGTCCACATGGCGCCCAACACCTCCTCCAACATCGTCTCCAAGTCGGTGGCGCGAGGCGGCGGCCGCACCTCCTACCGCGGTCTGATCGAGATCGGCGAGGGCGCCCCGGGCGCCAAGTCCAACGTGCTCTGCGACGCGCTGCTGGTCGACACGATCTCGCGCTCCGACACCTACCCGTACGTCGACGTCCGCGAGGACGACGTCTCCATGGGCCACGAGGCGACCGTCTCCAAGGTCTCCGAGGACCAGCTCTTCTACCTGATGAGCCGCGGTCTGACGGAGTTCGAGGCGATGGCGATGATCGTGCGCGGCTTCGTCGAGCCGATCGCCAAGGAGCTGCCGATGGAGTACGCCCTCGAACTCAACCGGCTGATCGAGCTGCAGATGGAGGGTTCGGTCGGCTAGGCCCCGCCCGGCAGGCCCGCCCCCGAACCCCCTACTTTTGACAGAGAAAGCGAGCACGACGACAGCCATGGCTGAGGCTCAGAATCTTCCGACGGGTTCCACCACCGCCGGTTCCATCGCGGTGGCCGCCGAATCCACCGTAGCCACGCGCATGAGCGCGCCGCCGTCCTTCGACGTGACGGACTTCCCGGTCCCGCACGGCCGCGAGGAGGAGTGGCGGTTCACGCCCCTGGACCGGCTGCGCGGACTGCACGACGGCACCGCCACCGCCACCGACGGCGCCGTGAAGGTGGCGATCGAGGCCCCCGAGGGCGTCACCGTCGAGAGCGTCGGCCGCGACGACGCCCGGCTCGGGAGGGCCGGCACGCCGGTCGACCGGGTCGCCGCCCAGGCCTACTCCTCCTTCGACCGGGCGTCCGTCGTCACGGTCCCCAAGGAGGCCGTGCTCACCGAGCCGATCCGGATCGCCGTCCACGGCGAGGGCGGCACCGCCTTCGGCCACCAGGTCGTCGAGCTCGGCGCCTTCGCCGAGGCCGTCGTGGTCATCGACCACACCGGTGACGCGGTGCTGGCCGCCAACGTCGACTACGTCCTCGGCGACGGCGCCAAGCTCACCGTGGTCTCCGTCCAGGACTGGGACGAGAACGCGGTCCACGTCGGCCAGCACAACGCGCTGGTCGGCCGGGACGCCTCGTTCAAGTCGATCGTCGTCACCTTCGGCGGCGACCTCGTCCGGCTCCACCCCCGGGTCGCCTACGCCGGCACCGGCGGCAGCGCCGAGCTCTTCGGCCTGTACTTCACCGACAAGGGCCAGCACCAGGAGCACCGCCTCCTGGTCGACCACAACACCCCGCACTGCTCGTCCAACGCCGCCTACAAGGGCGCGCTCCAGGGCGACGACGCGCACGCCGTGTGGATCGGTGACGTCCTCATCCAGGCCGCGGCCGAGGGCACCGACACCTACGAGATGAACCGCAACCTCGTCCTCACCGACGGCGCCCGGGTCGACTCCGTGCCGAACCTGGAGATCGAGACCGGCGAGATCGTCGGCGCCGGCCACGCCTCCGCGACCGGCCGCTTCGACGACGAGCAGCTGTTCTACCTGATGGCCCGCGGCATCCCCGCCGAGGAGGCCCGTCGGCTCGTGGTGCGCGGCTTCTTCGCCGAGCTCGTCCAGCAGATCGGTCTGCCGGACGTCGAGGCCCGGCTGCTCGACAAGATCGAGGCCGAGCTGAGGGCGTCCGTCTGATGGCCTTCGTCAAAGTCTGCGCGCTGAGCGAGCTGGAGGACGACACCCCGAAGCGGGTGGAGCTCGACGGCGTCCCGGTGTCCCTCGTCCGTACCGAGGGCGAGGTGTACGCGATCAACGACATCTGCTCGCACGCGAACGTCTCCCTGTCGGAGGGAGAGGTCGAGGACTGCATGATCGAGTGCTGGCTGCACGGCTCCAGCTTCGACCTGCGCACCGGCAAGCCGTCCGGCCTTCCCGCGACGCGCCCCGTCCCCGTATACCCCGTCAAGATCGAAGGGGACGATGTGCTCGTCTCCGTCACCCAGGAGCCCTGAGTCACCCATGGCAACGCTTGAAATCCGCGACCTGCACGTCTCCGTCGAGGCCGACAACGCCACGAAGGAGATCCTCAAGGGCGTCGACCTGACCGTGAAGCAGGGCGAGACCCACGCCATCATGGGCCCCAACGGGTCCGGCAAGTCCACCCTGGCGTACTCCCTCGCGGGCCACCCCAAGTACACGATCACCAGCGGTTCGGTGACGCTGGACGGCGAGGACGTCCTGGCGATGAGCGTCGACGAGCGCGCCCGCGCCGGCGTGTTCCTCGCGATGCAGTACCCGGTCGAGATCCCCGGTGTCTCGGTCTCCAACTTCCTCCGCACCTCCGCCACCGCCGTCCGCGGCGAGGCCCCCAAGCTGCGCACCTGGGTCAAGGAGGTCAAGGAGACGATGGGCCGGCTCCAGATGGACCCGGCGTTCGCCGAGCGCAACGTCAACGAGGGCTTCTCCGGCGGTGAGAAGAAGCGCCACGAGATCCTTCAGCTGGAGCTCCTCAAGCCGAAGATCGCGATCCTCGACGAGACCGACTCCGGCCTGGACGTCGACGCCCTGCGCATCGTCTCCGAGGGCGTCAACCGGGTCCGCGAGACCGGCGAGGTCGGCACCCTGCTGATCACGCACTACACGCGGATCCTCCGTTACATCAAGCCCGACTTCGTGCACGTCTTCGCCAACGGCCGCATCGCCGAGTCCGGCGGCGCCGAGCTCGCCGACAAGCTGGAGAACGAGGGCTACGAGGCATACGTGAAGGGTGGCGCGTCCGCGTGACACAGCTGCCGGGCCTCCTCGACACCGAGGCGATCCGCAAGGACTTCCCCCTGCTGGATCGGACGGTCCACGACGGGAAGAAGGTCGTCTACCTGGACAGCGCGGCGACCTCGCAGAAGCCGCGCCAGGTGCTCGACGCCCTCAACAAGTACTACGAGCGGCACAACGCCAATGTGCACCGCGGCGTGTACACCATCGCCGAGGAGGCCACGGCGCTCTACGAGGGCGCCCGTGACAAGGTCGCGGCGTTCATCAACGCGCCCAGCCGCAACGAGGTGATCTTCACCAAGAACGCCTCCGAGTCGCTCAACCTCGTGGCCAACATGCTCGGCTGGGCCGACGAGCCCTACCGGGTCGACCACGACACCGAGATCGTCACCACCGAGATGGAGCACCACTCCAACATCGTGCCGTGGCAGCTGCTCTCGCAGCGCACCGGCGCGAAGCTGAAGTGGTTCGGCATCACCGACGACGGCCGCCTCGACCTGTCCAACATCGAGGAGATCATCACGGAGAAGACGAAGATCGTCTCCTTCACGCTGGTCTCCAACATCATGGGCACGATCAACCCGGTCGAGCAGATCGTCCGCCGGGCCCAGCAGGTCGGCGCCCTGGTCTGCATCGACGCCTCGCAGGCCGCGCCGCACATGGTGCTCGACGTGCAGGCGCTCCAGGCCGACTTCGTGGCCTTCACCGGCCACAAGATGGTCGGCCCGACCGGCATCGGCGTGCTCTGGGGCCGGCAGGAGCTGCTGGAGGACCTGCCGCCGTTCCTCGGCGGCGGCGAGATGATCGAGACCGTGTCGATGCACTCGTCGACGTACGCCCCCGCGCCGCACAAGTTCGAGGCCGGTACGCCCCCGATCGCCCAGGCCGTCGGCCTCGGCGCGGCCGTGGACTACCTCTCGGCGATCGGCATGGACAGGATCGCCCGGCACGAGCACGCGATCACCGAGTACGCGGTGAAGCGGCTGCTGGAGGTCCCCGACCTCAGGATCATCGGCCCCGCTACGGCCGAGGACCGGGGCGCCACGATCTCCTTCACGCTCGGTGACATCCACCCGCACGACGTCGGCCAGGTCCTCGACGAGCAGGGCATCGCCGTCCGGGTCGGACACCACTGCGCGCGGCCGGTCTGCCTCCGGTACGGAATTCCTGCGACGACGCGAGCGTCGTTCTATCTGTACTCCACGCCCGCCGAGGTCGACGCCCTGGTGGACGGTCTGGAGCACGTACGGAACTTTTTCGCATGATGGACGAGCGGCTGAGGGTTGACTGGTGAAGCTTGACTCCATGTACCAGGAAGTGATCCTGGACCACTACAAGCACCCCCACGGGCGCGGCCTGCGGGACGGCGACGCAGAGGTGCACCACGTCAATCCGACGTGCGGCGACGAGATCACGCTCCGGGTGAAGTACGACGGCGAGACCATCGCCGACGTGTCGTACGAGGGTCAGGGCTGCTCCATCAGCCAGGCCAGCGCCTCCGTCCTCAACGACCTGCTGGTCGGCAAGGAGCTGGGCCAGGCGCAGAAGATCCAGGAGACCTTCCTGGAGCTGATGCAGTCGAAGGGCCAGATCGAGCCGGACGACGCGATGGAGGAGGTGCTGGAGGACGCGGTCGCGTTCGCCGGTGTCTCCAAGTACCCGGCCCGGGTGAAATGCGCGCTGCTGAGCTGGATGGCGTGGAAGGACGCGACGGCCAAAGCGCTGTCCGAAGGGAAGACGGCATGAGCGACAACACGGTGACGACCGACGAGACCCCGACGATCAAGCCGGCCTCCGAGGAGGAGGTCCGTGAGGCCCTGTACGACGTCGTCGACCCCGAGCTGGGCATCGACGTCGTCAACCTGGGCCTGATCTACGGCATCCACATCGACGACGCCAACATCGCCACCCTCGACATGACGCTGACGTCCGCGGCCTGCCCGCTGACCGACGTCATCGAGGACCAGGCGAAGTCGGCGACCGACGGCATCGTCAACGAACTGCGGATCAACTGGGTCTGGATGCCGCCGTGGGGACCGGACAAGATCACGGACGACGGCCGCGAGCAGCTGCGCGCCCTCGGCTTCAACGTCTGACCGGTGCGCGTTCGCACGCCGCGGTGGAACGGCCCCCGATCCGGGGGCCGTTCTTCGTTTCGGCGTCGCCCGCCGTACCCCCGGGGTGCGCCCGTCGTTGGCATGGTCAGCGGAACGTAACCGCGACACCACGCCGACGAGAGGCATGCCGTGCTGCATCAGATTTCGCTTCCCGGCCGCAGGGCGGCCACCGCCGCGGGCGGAGTTCTCCTGCTGGCCGCCCTGGGAGTCAACACCCCCGCACAGGCCGCGAGTTACGGGACCCCGACGATCGGGCTCCCGGTCTCCTACCTCTCCGGCGCCGTCGGTGCGAGCGGCGACCCGGTGGTCACCGTCACCGTCGCCCAGAGCGGCGCCGACGCGAGCGAGCTCGGCGTCGCGGTGTCCGCCAGCTCCAAGCCGGCCGTCGCCCGGGCGGACGACGTGACCGTGACGGGCAGCGGCGCGACCCGGACCCTCGCGGTCGCCGCACGCGGCCGCGGCTACACCGACCTCACCGTCAAGGTCACCGGGCTCGGCGGCAAGACCGCCACCAAGACCCTGCACTACGCCGCGTCCGCCGCCGCGCAGAACGCCGCCGACACCCGCTACCTCACCGGCTCCGCCGACTCCTCGGCCGCCGTCGACGTCGGCGGCGGGTACATCGTCGTCGGCGACGACGAGTCCAACACGCTGCGCCTGTACGACCGTTCCGCCTCCGGCGGCCCGGTGCGCAGCTGGGACGTCGGCGCGCAGCTCGGGCTGTCGAAGGAGGTCGACATCGAGGCGGCCACCCGGGTCGGCGACACGATCTACTGGACCGGCTCGCTCGGCAACAACAAGGACGGCGTCTACAAGGCACCCCGCAACACCGTCTTCACCACGACGGTGACCGGTTCGGGTGCCGACACCCAGCTGAAGGTCGGCGGTTCGTACAAGAAGCTCCGTGACGACCTGGTCGCCTGGGACAAGGCGAACGGCAACCGGCTCGGCTTCGCCGCGGGTACGGAGGACGGCCAGGCGCCCAAGCAGATCGACGGGTTCAACGTCGAGGGCCTGGAGTTCGCCCCCGGCTCCACGACCACCGCGTACCTCGGCTTCCGGGCACCGCTGGTGCCGCCGAAGACGGGCGGCAAGGCCCTGATCGTGCCCGTCACCAACTTCGACAAGGTGGCCGGCAGCGGGGCGAAGGCGGTCATGGGCGCGCCGATCGAGCTGGACCTCGGCGGGCTCAGCATCCGGGACATCCGCAAGAACGCCGCCGACCAGTACCTGATCGTCGCGGGTTCCTGGGCGGCCGACGACAACTCCGCCCCGTACGCCCTCTACACCTGGGACGGCGTCCCGGCGCACGCCCCGGTCAAGCGGATCGACCTGCCGACCACGGACCCGGGCGGCTGGGAGGCCGTCGTGGACGTCCCCGACCTGACGGTGCCGGGGGCCCGGGCGCAGCTGATCACGGATTCCGGCTCGGCCGATCTGTACGGGGACGGCAAGGAGGCCAAGGACCTCGACCAGGCCGAGTGGAAGAAGTCGCGGGCCGTCTGGTTCACCGTCGGCCGCTGACGGACCGTACGACCCGGACGCGAACGGCCGTGCCCGCCAGGCAGACTGGCGGGCATGGCCGTTTCTCTCTGCAGCATTGTCATCGACGCCCACGACCCGCCCGCACTCGCCCGCTTCTGGTGCGCGGTGCTCGACTGGAAGGTGCTCCACGAGGCCGAGGACGAGTACGTCATCGGCGTCGACGAATCCACCCTGCCCGTGATCACCTTCGTCCCCGTGGACGACCCGAAGACGGTCAAGAACCGGCTGCACCTCGACCTCGACCCCGACGACCGGGACACCGAGGTCGCGCGGATCATCGGGCTCGGAGCCCGCCCGGCCGACGTCGGGCAGCGGGCGGACGTCAGCTGGCGGGTGCTCGTGGACCCCGAGGGCAACGAATTCTGCGTGCTGTCGTCGAACAGGTAGCCCCTCGCCCGGCGAACGGCCGGCCTGCGGCAGGGCCCCGGGGCCCTACCGCGGGCCGTGGTACGTGGGTCCGTCCGGGGTGCCGTACTGCGCCGGTACGCCCGCCGCCTCGGCGAGGGTCGGGCCGAGGTTCTCGGTGCGGATGCGCCGGTCGACGTAGATCAGTCCCGTCACCAGCGGCGGGAAGACCGCCGTGATGAACTGGCTGATCAGGCTGCCCAGGGCCACGACCACCAGGTAGCCGCTCATGGCGAAGAGGACCGCGGCGGGGCTGGGGTCCTCGCTCAGTGTCGAACCGCCGATGATGCCGGAGAACATGCCGAGGAACGAGAACGGCATCTGGACGATGTAGCTCGTGACCATGGCCAGCAGGGCGCCCAGCAGGCTGATGCCGAGGACGCGCCACCAGTCGCCGTGCACCAGCCGGGACGAGCGGCGCATGGAGGCCACCGCGGACTGCCCCTCGAAGACCGCGACCGAGGGCGCCAGGGAGAACTTCACGAAGAGCCAGATCGCCAGCGGGCCGGTGAGGAGGGCGCCCACGAGACCGAGCGCGATCCACGGGGCGGCGCCGGTGTCGTGCCCCACCGCGATCACTCCGACGACGAGGGCGAAGAACGCGACCATCACGAGCACCATCGGGATCATCGCGATCAGATAGGTGAGGAACACCGTCGCGATCACCGCCCGGACGCGGGACCAGGCCCGGCGCCAGACGGCGGAGAAGGTGGTCGGCCGGCCCAGCACCGCTTCCTGGAGCACCGTGGGAACGGCCGCGTACATCAAGGCCGTCGAGAGTACGCCGACGACCATCGCGACCAGGAAGAAGACGCCGAAACCGATCAGGACCGGAGTCAGGTCGGAGGGGCTCGGGTCCGCGTCGGAGTCGAGCGAGAGGAGGGTGCGCAGATGGCCGCCGACCGCGGAGTACGCGATCACGACCGTGACGGCCATGACCGCCAGCGCCCCGCCGTAGACGGCCGCGCCCATGCCGAACAACTGCTTCCAGTAGCGCCCCAGCGTGCTGAAGGCGCCGCCGAGTATGTCACCGAGTCTGAGCGGGGTCAGCGGTATCACCCCCGGCTTCGGCGGTGGCGGCGCCCAGCCTCCCCACCCCGGCGGTCCCTGGGGTCCTCCGTACGGTGCTCCGCCCCACCCTGCGTCCTGCGCCACTGTCGCTCCGTCGTGTCTCGTCGTACTGGTGTGCTGTCGGTCGGGACACCGTAACGTTTCGGCCGCCCGTAAGCTCCCGCCTTCTCCGTATCCCGGCGATGCGTACACTCGTACACATGGGTTACGGACTGCTGGCCGCGGCCATAGCGGCGGAGGTGGCCGGCACGACGGCCATGAAGTACAGCGAGGGGTTCACCCGGCTCTGGCCCTCGCTCATCACCGTCGCGGGCTACCTCCTGGCCTTCGGGCTGCTCGCCCGGACGCTGAAGACGCTCTCGATGGGCACCGCCTACGCGATCTGGGCCGGGGTCGGCACCGCGGCCATCGCCGCCATCGGCATCCTCTTCATGGGCGAGTCCGGCAACGCGGTCAAGCTGGCCGGAATCGTGCTGATCATCGCCGGAGTGGTGGTGCTGAACCTGGGCGGGGCCCACTGATGGCCCGCCGCTACGACCCCGGCCGGCGCGACCGCATCATCGACGCCGCGATCCGGGTGGTCGGCGCCCGGGGCATCGCGGAGCTGAGCCACCGTTCCGTCGCCGCCGAGGCCGATGTGCCGCTCGGCTCGACGACGTACCACTTCGCCTCGCTGGACGAGCTGCTGATCGCGGCGCTGCGCCGGTCGAACGAGAACTTCGCCGGGATCATGCGGGACAGCGAGGCCCTGGCCGACCCGGAGTCCGACCTGGCCGGGGAGCTGGCCCGGCTGCTGGGGTGGTACCTCTCCGGCGCGCACGGCGGGGCCGAGCTGGAGTACGAGCTGTACCTCGCCGCGCTGCGCAGGCCCGCGCTGCGGCCGGTCGCCGCCGAGTGGGCCGACGGTGCCGCCGCGCTGCTCGCCCGGCGGACCGGCCCGGCCACGGCCCGCGCGCTGGTCGCGCTGATGGACGGGATCTGCCTCCAGGTGCTGCTCACCGGCGGTACGTACGACGAGGCGTACGCGCGCGAGATGCTGGGGCGGATCACCGGCTGAGGCGCCCGCCCCGGACGTCCCCTCCGGGCGCTCAGTCCCCGGACGGGCCGAGGGACCGGGCCACCGCGAGCGCCGCCCGGACGCTCTCCTCGATGTCCGTCACCGGGTACAGCGCCTCGTGCACCGTCCGGTCGCGGTCCACCACCAGGGTCAGCCGCTTCAGCCTGCTGACGCCCCCGGCGCGGAAGGTCGGCAGCCGCAGGGCCGCCGTCAGCTCCAGTCCCGCGTCGGACAGCAGCGGGAACCGCAGCCCCTCCGCCCGGCTGAAGTCCCGCTGCTCGTCCGGGCGTTGGGTGGAGACGCCGTGCACCGTCGCACCCGCCGCGGTGAACTCGGCCAACTGGTCGCGGTACGTGCAGGATTCGAGGGTGCAGCCCCGCGCGCCGGGGATGGCGGCCCAGCCCGGCGGATAGGCGTCCTTGCGCGCGTAGGCGCCGGGGAAGAAGTACAGGACGGTGCTCGCGGTACCGGCGACCGGGTCGCGCGGGGCGCCCTCGTGGTCCGGCAGGCGCAGCTCCGGCAGGCGCGTGCCCACCAGGGCGTGCACCCGGGCCGCCTCCTTCGAGCTCTCCTCGGCGGTCGCCATCGTCTCCCCTTCTCCGAGCAGCCAGGTGTCGCCCCAGTCCTGGAGGGCGACCAGTACGGGCAGCAGGGCGCGGCCCCGCGGGGTGAGCCGGTACTCGTACCGGGGCGGGCGGTCCTGGTACGGCACCCTGGCGAGCACCCCCGCGTCCACCAGCAGCCGCAGCCGCTCGGTCAGCACCTTGCGGGACACGCCCAGCTCCTCCTGGAGCGCGTCGAAGCGGTGCACCCCGCGCGCCGTGTCCCGCACGATCAGCAGGGTCCACCAGTCGCCCACCACGTCGAGCGCCTGGGCGATCGCGCAGTCGGCGCCGGCCAGGCTGGTGCGCTGGGGCATGGGTTCCTCCGTGGGTCCGCCGCGTCCGGCGACGTCCGCCTTCCACCGGACCGCATGATGCCATAGTGGGTTCCCTGAAGGAACTCTTCGAGGTGGCGCCCGGTGCGGGCGGCGCCACGACCATCGGGCGAGACCGGTTGGCTCCCGCGGCGTCCGGCCGGTTAGGTTTCGTGTCATGACCGACACGACTCCTGCTCGCACCACCGGCGCCGTCGCCGCCGGCCTCGCCACCATCGCCGGCGACGGCACCGTTCTCGACACCTGGTTCCCCGCCCCCGAGCTCACCGCCGAACCCGGCCCGGCCGGAACCGAACGGCTCACCCCGGCCGAGGCCGTCACCCTCCTGGGCCAGGGCGCCGCCAAGGCCGTCGGCGTGGACGCCCGCCGCGGGGTCGAGGTCGTCGCCGTCCGTACGGTCATCGGCTCGCTCGACGACAAGCCGCTGGACGCGCACGACGCGTACCTGCGCCTGCACCTGCTCTCGCACCGCCTCGTCCGCCCGCACGGCCAGAACCTGGACGGGCTCTTCGGCCTCCTCGCCAACGTCGCCTGGACCTCGCTGGGCCCGGTCGCCGTGGACGACCTGGAGAAGGTCCGGCTGAACGCCCGCGCCGAGGGGCTGCACCTCCAGGTCACCTCGGTCGACAAGTTCCCCCGGATGACGGACTACGTGGCCCCGAAGGGCGTCCGCATCGCCGACGCCGACCGCGTCCGGCTCGGCGCCCACCTCGCCGCCGGTACGACCGTCATGCACGAGGGCTTCGTCAACTTCAACGCGGGCACCCTCGGCACCTCGATGGTCGAGGGCCGCATCTCCGCGGGCGTCGTCGTCGGCGACGGCTCCGACATCGGCGGCGGCGCCTCCACCATGGGCACCCTCTCCGGCGGCGGCAAGGAGCGCATCGTGATCGGCGAGCGCTGCCTGATCGGCGCCGAGGCCGGGGTCGGGATCGCGCTCGGCGACGAGTGCGTCGTCGAGGCCGGGCTCTACGTCACCGCCGGCACCCGGATCACGCTGCCCGACGGGCAGATCGTCAAGGCCCGGGAGCTCTCCGGCGCCTCGAACATCCTCTTCCGCCGCAACTCGGTCTCCGGCGCGGTCGAGGCCCGCCCGAACAACGCGGTCTGGGACGGTCTCAACGACGTCCTGCACAGTCACAACTGATCGAGGGCGCGGAGCAGTTCCGCGTACACCTCCCGCAGCCCGCCGGCCGCCCCGCGCCCGGCGGGCTGCAACGGTTCACGGACCGGCCCGGCGCCGAGCAGCGCCTTCGCGGTGACCGCGCCGGGCAGCCCCGAGGCCATCATGGCCTCGCCCAGCGGGGCGGTCAGCAGGTTGAGCCGGGCGGCCCCGGCGGTGTCCCCGGCGTCGAAGGCGTCCAGGACCGCCCGAAGCGGACCGGGCGCCACGTTGGCGACCGTGCTGACGAAGCCGGCCGCGCCCACCGCGTACAGCGGAAGGTTCAGCTCCTCGCAGCCCGAGTAGTACGCCAGCGAGGTCGCGCCGATCACCTTCGTGGAGCCCAGCAGGTCGTACGCGCAGTCCTTCACGGCCACGACGCGGGGGTGTCCGGCCAGCCGCAGCAGGGTCTCCGGCTCGACGCGGGTCCCGGTGCGGCCGGGGATGTCGTACAGCATCAGCGGGAGGCCGGTCGCGTCGGCGACGCGGCGGAAGTGCGCCTCGACGGCGGCCTGCGGCGGTCGGCTGTAGTACGGCGTCACCACCAGCAGGCCGTCCGCGCCCGCCCGTTCGGCCTGCCGGGCCAGCTCCACGGTGTGCCGGGTGTCCGCGCTGCCGACCCCGGCGACGAGCGGCACCCGGTCGCCGACCGCTTCCCGGACCGCCCGCAGCAGGGCGGTCTTCTCGGCGTCGGTCGTGGTCGGGGACTCGCCGGTGGTGCCGTTCAGCACCAGGCCGTCGCAGCCGTCCGCGACCAGCCGGGCGGCGTGCCGGGCGGCGGCGTCCGGGTCCAGCCCGCCGGCGTCGGTGAAGGGCGTGATCATGGCGCAGAGCGCCCGGCCGAAAGGGGTGGAGGGGGAGGTCATCCCCGAAGTCTCGGCCGAGTGGACCGTGAAGGTCCACTTAGATCTGCTCCGGATGACCGGCAAGCAACGCTGAACGATGGATGCCGGTCCACCGCGCTCTGGCATGATCGAACATCCATACGGCGGGCGGTCGACCGGGCGGGGGCGCGAACATGCGGGGACGGACGGGTACGGAGCACGGAACGGTCCACCGAGGGCGCGGCCCGCTGGCGGCCGCGCTCCTGGCCGGGGCGCTGGGGCTCACGCTCTCCGGCTGCGCGGGCTTCCTCGTACCGGCGGGCGAGGGCGAGCCGGGGCCGACGCCCACCGACCCGTACCGGGTGCACGCCGACACGCTGACCTCGCCGTTCCCCAGCGCCCCCGTCACGGCTGCCGGACGCCCGCCCGCCGGACGGCCGACGACCCCCACGCCCACCCCTACGCCCACCGGCCGGGCCGACTGCCCGTCCTCCGGCGTCGTCGTCGACATGGGCGAGGTGGAGCCGGCGCTCGGCCACCGGGCCGTCGGGCTCACCCTCACCAACTGCGGCTCCAAGCCGTACCCGGTCCACGGCTACCCCTCCGTCCGGGCACTGGACGAGGCGGGCGACCCGCTGCCGGTCAAGGTCAACCCGGGCTCCTCCTACATGGGCACCGACCGGGGCCCGCAGCAGGTCGTGCTGGAGCCGGGCCGGAAGATGTACGCGCTGCTGGCCTGGGTCTCCACCCCGACCGGGGGCGACCTCATCGAGGGCGACGCGCTGGAGATCGCCCCGGCCCCCGGCCTGGAGCCCCGCGTCTTCCCGCTCGAAGGCAGCGACGTACGTCTGCTCGACGAGCTGAACATGACGGCCTGGCGGACCACGCGCTGAGGCTCAGCGGCGCGCCATGTACAGGCTGAACGCCTTGTGGAGCACCTTGTTGATGGGGTAGTCCCACTCGCCGATGTACTCCGCCGCCCGGCCGCCCGTACCGACCTTGAACCGCAGCAGGCCCAGCAGGTGGTTGCTCTCGTCCAGGGTGTCGGTGATGCCGCGCAGGTCGTAGACGGCCGCGCCCCGCTCGTGCGCGTCGCTCATCATCCGCCACTGGACGGCGTTGCTCGGCTGGACCTCGCGCCGGTGGGCGGTCGAGGCGCCGTAGGAGTACCAGACGTGGTCGCCGACGGTCAGCATCGTCGCCGCGGAGAGCGTCTCCCCCTCGTGCTCGGCGAGGTAGAGCCGCATCCGCCCGGGGTCCTCGGCCCGCAGCGAGGTCCACATGCGCTCGAAGTAGGCGAGCGGGCGGGGGATGAAGCGGTCGCGCTCCGCCGTCTCGCGGTACAGCCCGTAGAAGGCCGGAAGGTCCTCGAAGCCGCCCTCGACGACCTTGACGCCCGCCTTCTCCGCCTTCTTGACGTTCCGCCGCCACTGCTGGTTCAGGCCGCCGCGGACCTCCTCCAGGGTGCGCCCGGCGAACGGCACCTGGAAGACGTACCGGGGCTGCCCCGCGCTGAACCCGTCCTCGCTCTCCTCCTCGCCGCGCCGCCAGCCCAGCCGGGTCAGCTCCGCCGCCAGCCCGGCGGCCCCCGGGTCCTCCTCGTCCGCCGGTACGTCGCGCAGCCGCCCGGCCGCCGGGTCGGCGATGGCCTCCTTGACGGTACGGGCGTCCCAGCGCCGCGTCACCACCGGCGGCCCCATCCGCACCGCGAACGCGCCCCGCGCCTTCAGATGCGCCACCATCGGATCGAGCCACTCCCGGGGTTCCGCGCCGAACCAGTCGACGGCCGGGCCCTCCGGCAGATAGGCCAGGTACCGCTTCAGCCGGGGGATCGGCCGGTACAGCACGAGCCCCGCGCCGACGATCCGCTCCCGGCCCGCGCCGTCCCGGTCGAACCAGCCGATGCTCTCCGCACGCCAGTCGGGCTTCACGTCGCCCCACGACGGGACCTGCATATGGCTCACGGACGGGCGGCCCGCGACGAACGCCAGATGCTCCTCGCGGCTGATCGTCCTGAGAAGCGGTGCCATGCGGTACTCCGTTCGTCGTGCTCCCGGCGGACACGGTGGGGCGGCCGGACGCGGCGTGTTGACCTCAACCCCGGTTGACGTACGAGGGTGGCCGGTGAGGGCGCACCACCCCGGTGCCCCGGTCAGGAGGATCCGCCATGAGCGTGCGTTTCACATCCCGCCCCGATCTTGCCCGCAACGACGTGGGCCTCGTCAAGATGAGCACCTGGGACACCGGCACGCCGGAGCGCATGCGGGCGACCGTCGAGGCGATCCGTGCGGCGTGGGGCGGCCGCGACTGGCCGCACCCCGGACTTCTTTCGTACACCGTCCACACCGGCGAGGACGGGCGGACACTCCTCCACTACAGCCAGTGGAGTGGCGAGTCGGCGTACCAGGACTTCTTCCGTGACGGCCGGGACGAGCGCAACGCGGAGATCGACGCCGCCGTACCGGGCGTCCGCCGGCTCGGGCTGCACACCCTGGAGCCCTATCGCTCGCTGCTTCCGGGGGAGGACGACGCGCGGGAGCCGGGCTGCGTGGTGATCGTCGACGTCGCGTTCGAGGGCCCCGATCCGGCGCGCCAACGGGACTGGGTGGACACCGTGTTCGAGGCACTGGCGACCGACGGTTCGCGGGCCCCCGGCGGCATCTCCGGCCACTTCCACGTGAGCACCGACGGGACGCGGGTGGTGAACTACGCCGAGTGGGAGAGCGCCCGCGCCCACATCGACGCGCTGGCCGGGAAGGGTGTGGGGATCGGCTCGGACACCCCGCAGTGGGAGCGGGTCCGGTCCTACCCCGGGGTGGCCGCCGGCGGCGGGGTCCACCGGTACGCGCCCGCGCTCAGCATCGCGCCGGGCACGGGCGGCTGACACCCCGGAGGGCGGAGGTCTACGCGCGTCAATCCCCGGTGTGCGCCGGGCGGTTGCCAGGGCCCGCCGGACAGGCCGCCGCGGTCCTTCCCATGGGCCGGGCGGCATGGGGTGAATTGCGTCTACGCTGGGGCCCGCCCGACCCCGTACGAACCGTATGTCCCGAGGAGACCCCCCTGATGTCCGCAGAGCCCCCCACCCTGCCGCCCGTCCGGCTGCGCACCGAGGCCGAGCTGGCACGGGACGCGCTGGCCGCGCCGCTGCTCGCCCGCGCCGTCCGGCTCGCCCGCTGGGCGGGGCCGGAGACCGGTGTCGGCGCGGGCGGCGAGCTCGTCGACGAGAAGCTGCCCGCGGCGGCCGAGCACCTGGGCCTCGCGGCCGACGAGAACGGTGCGGCGGAGGCGAGCGAGGCATGGCGGCTCGCGGTCGACACGGGGCTGATCGACGTGACGGACCCGGCCGAGGAGGACGGTCCGGACGCGGTGGGAACGGCCGCCCCCGGGGAGAACCTGCCGCTGGTCACCGGCGGTTCACCGCAGGACGTGCTGGCGATCTGGCTCGACGGCCTGGAGGCCGCGTACGCCGACGCCACCGCGCCGGTCCTCGACGACCTGGCCGAACTGGTCGGCGAGGACGGTTCGGTCGACTTCGACGCGCTGGACTGGGACCCGGAGGCCGAGGCGGACTTCCTGGACGGGGCCCTGGCCAACCTCTACCTGCTCACCGTCGGCGACGGCCGGGGCGGCACGGACCCGGAGCCGGTGCCGCTGCCCGCGCTCGCCGCTTCGGTGATCGTGCCCGACGACATGGGCGAGCCGACCGACGACGTGCTGGAGCAGGTCTCCGAGGCGATGATGCGCCTGGACGACCAGTTCCGGGTCCTGGAGCCGATCGGCCTGGTCGACTACCGCCCGGTGGACGAGTCGCTGCTGGTGGAGGCCGGCGAGGAGGCCGTTCCGGCCGCGGACGACGAGGACGTCACCCGGTACGGCATGGTCCGGCTCACCCCGCTCGGGCTGTACGGGCTGCGCACCCGGATGCGGGAGGCCGGGGTGGACGCCCCGGCGGTCGGCGACCTCGCGGACAAGGGCGCCGACGCCCTGCTCGCCGGTGTCGCGCACTACCCCGAGGCGGCGTCCGGCAGCGAGGTCGAGCTGTGGCTGGCCCGGCGCGGCGACGCGGCCGGGTCGGCGGCCGAACTGCTGGCCGCGGCGCGCGGCACGGACCCGGGCGCGCCGCTGCGCAGGCTCCACTGCCAGCAGGCGCTCGCCCTGGTCGGCGCGGAGGCGGAGCCCGCGGTACGCACGGTGCTGGACGATCCCGAGCTGGGCGGCCTGGCCAGGGTCTGGCTCGTGGAGCTCGGCGCGGACGCGGTGCCCGCGCCGTCGGAGTCGATGATCTTCTGGCTGGCCGTCGACACCATCGCGGCCCAGCTGGCGGCCGACGGCGACCTCGACGAACTCCAGGGCCTGGTCGAGGGGCTGGCCGGCCGGCACAACGGTTTCTTCGACGAGGTCTGGCGGGTGGACCACCCGGCGACCGCGGACGTCCTCGACGCGATGGGGCGGCTGCACAGCGACAAGAAGAAGGCGAAGGAAGCCCGCAAGGCGGCGTTCAAGGCCCGCTCGCGCACGGGCTCCTGACCGCCCGTCGACCGGGGGCGCGGACTGTGAGGTGAGATCTGGACACGTATTCCGGCCAACTGCACAGAAAGGGTGCCCCCGGACGTCGTCCGCAGTTCAACTGATGTTGGCGTGGGGACGCGAACGTGGGTGCGGCAACAGCCCGCCCACGTCGTCCCCAGGAGTTACGTGATGCCCTCCACGCGCAGGGAATTCACCAAGCAGTCCGTCCTCACCGGTGCCGGTATCGCGCTGACCGGCACCGTCGCGGCGCTGGCCACCGCGCCTGGCGCCCTGGCGGCGGACGAGCCGAAGCACGGCCGGGACGACCGGGGCGAGCACGGTCATGGACACGGTCACGGGCGTGAGCCCGGCTACGGCCCGCTGCTCCCCGACCCCAAGGGCCTCCTCGCCCTCCCCAAGGGCTTCTCGTACCAGGTCGTCACCCACTGCGGGGTCACCAGGCTGGAGTCCGGCGAGTACACCCCCTCCAACCACGACGGCACGGCCGCCTTCGAGGGCCCGCGCGGCGTCACCCTCCTCGTCAACAACCACGAGCTCAGCGGAGTCCGCTCCGGCTGGGAGCACCCGGTCCCGCTCACCGAGGGCCTGGTCTACGACCCGGTCGCGGCCGGCGGCTGCACCGTCGTGGAGACCCGCCGCGACGGCCGCACCGCGGAGTGGGTCGGCATCGCCGGCACGTCCACCAACTGCGCGGGCGGCGCCACCCCGTGGGGCACCTGGCTGACCTGCGAGGAGACCGAGGACAAGGCGGGCAAGAACGGCCTGCTCAAGGACCACGGCTACGTCTTCGAGGTCGACCCCTACGACCGCAGGGCCAACCGCGACCCGCGTCCGATCAAGGCCTTCGGCCGGTACGCCCACGAGGCCGTCGTCATCGACCCCAAGCTCGGCCACGCCTACCTGACCGAGGACGCCTCCAAGCCCAACGGGCTGCTCTACCGCTGGGTCCCGCCGCAGGGCTTCAAGCACGGCCGGGGCAAGCTGCGCACGCTCGCCGACGACGCCGGGGTCCTCCAGGCCGCCAAGTGCTTCGACAAGAAGGGCGCGTTCGTCGACGACCTGTCCCGCGCCACGAAGATCGGCACGGTCTACGGGGTGGACTGGGCCGACGTGCCCGACCGCGACGCCAAGACCGTCTCGGTGCGCAAGCAGTTCGCCGACGGCGAGGTCACCCGCGCACGCAAGCTCGAAGGCATGTGGTGGGGCGACGGCGGCGCCTACGTCGTCTCCTCGTTCGCCCGCGACGAGAGCCCCGTCCAGCACGACGGCCAGGTCTGGTTCTACGACCCGAAGCGCCGCACCCTGACCCTGAAGGTGCTGCTCGGGGTCAACCCCGACCCGTCGAAGGACGGTGCCTTCGACGGCCCGGACAACATCACCGTCTCGCCGTACGGCGGTCTGGTCATCGCCGAGGACGGCGAGGGCGTCCAGCACCTCTTCGGCGCGACCGAGAGCGGCCGCACCTATCCGATCGCCCGCAACGAGCTGAACATCGGCAGCGAGGAGGAGCCGGAGTACAGCGAGTTCACCGGCGTCACCTTCTCGCC
This sequence comes from Streptomyces sp. NPDC092952, assembly GCF_044754785.1. Lineage (NCBI taxonomy): Bacteria > Bacillati > Actinomycetota > Actinomycetes > Kitasatosporales > Streptomycetaceae > Streptomyces > Streptomyces sp. NPDC092952. The sequence continues at coordinate 501,659 of NZ_JBIVPT010000005.1, forward strand.
CGACGGGCGGACGCTGTACGCCAACATCCAGACGCCGGGCATCATGGTCGCCATCACCGGCCCGTGGAAGCGCCAGCCGCAGAAGTAGCGTCCGCCTTCCCGTGCGGGGCTCCGCCGCCCGGTGGCGGCCGGAGCCCGTGCGGGGTGTGCCGGACCGGGCCCGGCGCCTTCGGCTACAGCGCCTGGGCGGCGGGCTTCACCATGCCCCGGACGGTGCGCGACTTCACGAAGTCGCCCATCGCCGTCATCTCCCACTCGCCGGAGAACTGCCTGATCAGCTTGGCCATCATCACGCCGGTCTGCGGCTCGGCACCCGTCAGGTCGAAGCGGACCAGTTCCTCGCCGGTGGCCGCGTCGACCAGCCGGCAGTAGGCCTTGGCGACCTCGGTGAACTTCTGCCCGGTGAACGAGTTGACCGTGAAGACCAGGCCGGTCGCCTCGGCGGGGAGCCGGCCCAGGTCCACGACGATCACCTCGTCGTCGCCCGCGCCCTCGCCGGTGAGGTTGTCGCCGGAGTGCTTGACCGCGCCGTTCAGGATGGAGAGCTTGCCGAAGTAGCAGCTGTCCAGATGGTTGCGGTTGGGGCCGTAGGCGATCACGGAGGCGTCGAGGTCGATGTCCTTGCCCCGGAACGCGGGCTCCCACCCGAGGCCCATCTTGACCTGGGAGAGCAGCGGGCGGCCGCCCTTGACCAGGGAGACCGTCTGGTTCTTCTGGAGGCTGACACGGCCCTTGTCGAGGTTGATCTTTCCGCTGCCCGGCGCGGGCGCGGGCGGGGCGGCGGGCGGCGCCGGGGGAGCGGCCGGGACCGGGGGAGCAGCGACGCGAGGGTCCAGGGGAGCCGCGGCGGGGGCCGGGGGAGCGGCGGGCATCCGGGGCGGCGGCGCGGCGGCGGGCTCCTCCTCGACCGTCACGCCGAAGTCCGTGGCGATCCCGGCCAGGCCGTTCGCGTACCCCTGGCCGACCGCGCGGGCCTTCCAGACGCCGTTGCGCCGGTAGACCTCGATGACCACGAGCGCGGTCTCCGCGCCCAGCCGCGGCGGGGTGAAGGTGGCGAGCACGCTGCTGTCGTCGGCGTTGCGCACCGTCGCGGTGGGCTCGATGCCCTGGAAGGTCTGGCCCGCCGCGTCCGGGCTGGCCGTGACGACGATCTTCTCGATGCCGGCCGGGACCGCGGCGGTGTCCACCACGATCGTGTCCGGCGCGGTGCCGCCGCCGGAGCGGTAGGTCACACCGGGGCCGTTGGGCTGGTTGTAGAAGATGAAGTCGTCGTCGGAGCGGACCTTGCCGTCGACGGTGAGGAGCAGGCCCGAGACGTCGAGCCGCACCGGAGCGGCGACGTCCACGGCCACGCGGGCCGCGGAGAGAGGGATGTTCGAGCCGGGGGTCATAGCGGTCATGCTCCGGGTAACGAACGATGTCCCTTTGCCGTTCCCTTACCTTCGGAGACGTTCCGGACTTCCTGAACTTCCCGGACTTTCCGGCCCCGTCGCCCGTGCCGCCCGGCCGCTCAGCGGTTGCGGGGATGGTTCCGGGCGGCGCGCTCGTTGCCGTGCTTGTACGCCCCCGTCCAGCGGGCCATCACCAACTGCGCGTCCCCCGACTCCACCTCGGCCAGGAACTTCGCCGCCCGGTCGCCGCGCAGGGTGCCCGCGCGGCGGCCGTGATGGGTGAGGGTGACGCTCGCGTCGCCGTGCTGCTCGTACAGGAATCCGGAAGGTCTCGGCATGGGGCCGTATCCTGCCCGCCGCACAGATGCCCTGTCGCGCGGATTTCGGGCGAGGGCGCGGCGCTTCGTGGTCGGTGGCGCGGCGCTCGCGCGGTCAGTGGTGCGGCGTTCCGGCGAAGGGTGCGGCGCTTCGCGGTCAGCGCGGCCAGAGGGGCGGGCGGGTGCAGAAGTGGCCGCCGAGGTGGGCGTGGTCGGGGTCGTCCGGGTCCAGTTCGCCCTGTTCGGCGACGAGCCGGGCCGCGTACGGCTCGGAGTCGTCCCGCGGCTCGTACCCCAGCGCGCGGGCCGATGCCAGGTCCCACCACAGCCGGGTGTTCGCGGAGGATCCGTAAGCGACCGTGTGCCGCACGTCCTTCGCGGTGAGCGCGGCGTGGAAGAGCCGGGCGCCGTCCGCCGGGCTCAGCCAGAGCGAGAGCATCCGCACCGAGGTCGGTTCGGGATAGCAGGAGCCGATCCGTACCGAGACGGTCTCCATGCCGTGCCGGTCCCAGTACAGCTGGGCGAGGTCCTCGCCGAAGGACTTGGACAGGCCGTAGAAGGTGTCGGGGCGGCGCGGGGCGTCGGTGCGCACCGGTGGATCGCCGGGCAGGGGCCGGGGCGTGTAGCCGACGACATGGTTGGAGGAGGCGAACACCACGCGCCGCACGCCCTCCTCCCGCGCCGCCTCGTAGAGGTGGTACGTGCCCTCGATGTTGGCCCGGAGGATCCTGTCGAACGAGGACTCCAGGGAGATCCCCGCGAGATGGATGATCGCGTCGACCCCCCGGACCGCCTCGCGCACCGCCTCCCGGTCGCCGAGGTCGGCGGTGACGGCGTCCGGTTCGCCCTCGACGGGGACGGCGTCGAAGAGCCGGAGCGTGTACCCGTACCCGGGCAGCAGCCCGCGCATCAGGGTGCCGAGACCGCCGGCGGCGCCGGTCAGCAGGACGGTGCGGGGAGCGGGCATGCGCGGATCTCCTCGGCCTGGACGTCGTCGGGGTGGACGTCAGCACGGACGGCATTCATATCCGTGGACACGCTAGGAAGTGTCGGTGTGCCGGGTCAAGTGTGAGGGCCGCGGGGCATCCTGGGCCGGTGGGTTCGCCACCCGCTCCGACCGTGGTGCGCCGCTCTCCTCCTTGACCCGCACCCGGAGGCTGGCTTAGCGTGCAGTCGTTCACGAATATAGACGCCAGTCAGAATTGTGTACAACTGCACGCCCAGGGAGCGCCAGTGACCTCAGCACCTCTTGCCGCCCGCCTCACTCGTGTCGCCGGGCCGCTCTTCTTCCCCGTCACCGCGTACGGCCCGGACGGAGACGTCGATCTCGACGCCTTCCGCGCCCATGTCCGCGCCGGTGTCGACGCCGGTGCGGCGGCGGTCTTCGCCTGCTGCGGCACCGGTGAGTTCCACGCGCTCACGCCCGAGGAGTTCCGCCGGGTCGTCGCCGCGGCCGTCGAGGAGACCGCCGGGGAGGTGCCGGTCGTCGCCGGGGCCGGTTACGGCACGGCCCCGGCGATCCAGTACGCGAGGATCGCCGAGGAGGCGGGCGCGGACGGGCTCCTCGCCATGCCCCCGTACCTCGTCGTTGCCGACCAGGCGGGGCTGCTCGGCCACTACACCGCGCTGGCCGCCGCCACCTCCCTGGAGACGATCGTCTACCAGCGCGACAACGCCGTCTTCACCCCGGAGACCGTCGTCGCCCTCGCCGGCACGCCCGGCATCATCGGCCTCAAGGACGGCCACGGCGACCTCGACCTGATGCAGCGCACGGTGAGCGCCGTCCGCACCGGACGGCCCGGAACGGACTTCCTGTACTTCAACGGGCTGCCCACCGCCGAACTCACCGGCCCCGCCTACCGGGGCATCGGCGTCACGCTCTACTCCTCCGCCGTCTTCGCCTTCGCGCCCGACATCGCCCTCGCCTTCTACCGGGCCCTGGAATCCGGCGACGACGCCCTGGCGGGCGAACTCCTCGACCACTTCTACCGGCCGCTGGTGGAGCTGCGCGCCAAGGGCCGCGGCTACGCCGTCGCGCTGGTCAAGGCCGGGGTCCGGCTCGGCGGGCTGGACGTCGGCCCGGTCCGCACCCCGCTCACCGAGCCGACCGCCGCCCACGTCGAGGAGCTCACCGCGATCACCGCGCGCGGCCGGGCCGTGCTGGAGCGGTACGGATCGGAGCACCTCGGACAGGGCCGGGACGAGCAGCCGGAGCCCGGACCGGGGACGCGCGGGTGAGGACCTCGGCCTTCCTCTACCCCTGGGACGTCGTCGGCGACCCGGACGCCGCCCGCCGCCTCGCCGACCTCGGCGTCCAGCAGGTGACGCTCGCCGCCGCCTACCACTCCACCCGGGCGCTCACCCCGCGCCACCCGGCCCACCGCGTCGTCACCGCCGAGTACGCCGCGGTGCTCTACCCGCCGGACGCCGACCGCTGGGCGGGGCGTGCGCTCCGTCCGCGCGCGCAGTCCTGGACGGCCTCGGACGACGCGTTCGCCGAGGCCGCCGAGGCCCTCACCGGCGCCGGCCTGGAGGTGCACAGCTGGGTGGTGCTGGCGCACAACTCCCGGCTGGGCGCCGAGCACCCGGACACCTCCGTGGTCAACGCGTACGGCGACCGCTACCCCTGGGCGCCGTGCGTGGCCCGGCCCGAGGTCCGCGCCTATCTGACCGGCCTGGCCGCCGAGGCCGCGACCCGCGCCGGCGCGCGCGGCACCGAGCTGGAGTCCTGCGGCTGGTACGGCCTCGCGCATCTGCACGCCCACGACAAGACCGCGGGCGTCGGGCTCGGCGACGCGGCGCAGTACCTGATGTCGCTCTGCTTCTGCTCCGCCTGCCGCGCCGGTTACGCCGGACAGGGCCTGGACGCCGACGCCCTGGCCGCGGCCGTGCGCACCGCGCTGGAACCGGTCTGGGCCGGTTCCGGCTCCGGGGCGGCCGGCCGCGCGGGCATCGAGCACCTCCTCGGCGCCGATCCCGCCGCCACCACCCTCCGGTGGCGCGGCGAGGTGGCCCGTACGCTCCAGGAGGACGTCGTCGCGGCCGTACGGGCGGCGGCGGAACCCGGCTTCCAGGTGCTGCTGCACGCCGACCCCGAACCCCACCGCACCGGCGCGAACACCGGCGTGGACCCGGCGCACATCCTCTCGGTGGCGGACGGCGTGGTGCTGCCCTGCACCGGCGACGACGCGGCGCGCGAGGCGGTGCTCGGCCCGTTCACCGGGCGGCAGGGGGTGCTCGCGGCCAACTTCTCCGTGGTCACCGGGATGGGCGGCAGCCCCGCCACCCTGGAGCGGGACGCCGCGCACGCCGCCTCGCTGGGGGCGAACCAGCTCCGCCTCTACCACGCCGGGCTCGCCTCCGACCCGGACCTCGCGGCCGTCGCCCCGGCACTGGCCGGTCTCCGCCCTCGCGGATGAGAACGCCGGGCCGGTGGGGGCGCCCGTCAGCCGCCCCCGCCGGCCCGGTCCACCGGCCGTCCCCGCTCAGCCCGCCAGCGCCGCCTTCATCGTCTTCTGCGCGATCGGCGCCGCCAGGCCGTTGCCGCTGACCTCCGAGCGCGCCGCGCCCGAGTCCTCGACGACCACGGCGACCGCGACCCCCTTGCCGCCGGACCGGTCCTTCGCGTAGGAGGTGAACCAGGCGTACGGGGTGTTGCTGTTGCCCACGCCGTTCTGCGCGGTGCCGGTCTTGCCGCCGACCTCGGCCCCGGCGATCCTGGCGTTGGTGCCGGTGCCCTCCTCGACGACGGTCACCATGGCGCTGCGCAACTGCTCGGCGGTGGAGGCCGAGACGACCCTTCGGGTGTCCCCGTCCGGGTATTCCTGGAGCGGGTCGCCGTCGCCGTCGGTCACCGAGGACACCATGTGCGGCGCGGCCAGCTCGCCCCCGTTGGCGAGGGCGGCCGAGACCATGGCCATCTGCAGCGGCGTCGCGGTCACCTCGAACTGGCCGATGCCGGTGAGCGCGGTCTGCGGCCGGTCCATGCCGGTCGGGTAGACGCTCTTCGACGCCCGTACCGGCACGTCCAGCTTCTCCGTGTTGAAGCCGAACTTCTCGGCCATCGCCCGTACCTTGCCCTGGCCGAGATCGACGGCCGCCTTCGCGAAGACGTTGTTGCAGGAGTACTGGAGCGCGACGCGCAGTGTCGCGTTCTCGCAGGGCGCCGTCGCGCTCTCGTTGCGCAGCACCGTGCTGGTGTCGGGCAACGTGTACGGGTTGGGGCTGTCGGTGGGCGTGTCGACCGACCCGTACAGCCCGTTCTCCAGCGCGGCCGCGGCCACCACCAGCTTGAACGTGGAGCCCGGGGCCAGCGGTTGCCGCATCGCCCGGTTGATCAGCGGCATGTCCGGGTCGGCCTGGAGCTTCTTCCAGGCCGTGCCGTCCGTCGTCCCGCTGATCGTCGACGGGTCGTAGGAGGGCGTGGAGACCATGGCCAGGATCCGGCCGGTCGCCGGGTCGATCGCGACCGCCGCGCCCTTGTCGTCGCCGAGCGCCTCGTACGCCGCCTTCTGCACGTCCGGGTCGATCGTCGTCAGGACGTCGCCCGGTTCCTCCTGCTTCCGGGTCAGCGCGCCCAGCGGGTTCTTCAGCCGGTCGTCGGTGCCGTCCAGCACATGGCTGTAGATCCCCTCCAGCTGGGTGGACCGGTACGCCTGCGAGCCGTAGCCGGTGACGGCCGCGTAGAGCTCGCCCTGCTTGTAGGTGCGTTTGTACGCGAGGTCGCTGCCCACCGTCCTCTTCGATCCGGTGACCGGGCTTCCGGCCACGATGATGTCACCGAGCGGCTGCGCGTACTGCGCGATGGTGTTCCGCCGGTTTCGGTCGTCGTCCGCGAGCGCCTTTGCCTGATACGCCTGCACCCAGGTCGCCCGCATCAGCAGGGCGAGGACCAGGAGCAGGCAGAAGACCGAGGTTCGCCTGATGGTTCTGTTCATCCCACCGGAGGGACGAGCCGGACCTCACGCACCGTTCCCGGCCGAGGCGGTTCTCACCGCTTTCTCATGGGATGTCCGGGCGCGGCGGCTTCCCCGGCGGATGAGGCCGGTAGGGCTGGTACGGCTCAGAGCCGCCGGGTGGCGAGGGCCAGCCGGTCCCGGGCGTCGAACAGCGCGTCCTTCACCATCTGCTCGTGCGCGGGCGTGAGCCGGGCGACCGGCACCGAGCAGCTGATCGCGTCCCGGGCGGGGGTCCGGTACGGGACGGCGACGCCGAAGCAGCGCAGACCGAGGGTGTTCTCCTCGCGGTCCACCGCGTACCCCTGCTCGCGGACCAGGTGCAGCTCCTCGATGAGCTTCTCGCGGTCGGTGATGGTGTGCTCGGTCAGCGCGGGCAGTGTCTCGGGGAGCAGCTTGCGCACCTGCTCGTCGCTGTGGGTGGCCAGCAGCGCCTTGCCGAGCGAGGTCGAGTGCGCGGGCAGCCGACGGCCGACCCGGGTGAACGGACGCAGGTAGTGCTGGGACTGCCGGGTCGCGAGGTACACCACGTTCGTCCCGTCGAGCCGGGCCAGGTGGATGGTCTCCGCCGTGTCGTCGGAGAGCCGGTCCAGCGTCGGCCGGGCGGCCGCGACGACCTCGTCGCCGTCGATGTACGAGGTGCCGACCAGCAGGGCCCGTACGCCGATCCCGTACCGCGTGCCCGTCGCGTCCGTCTCCACCCAGCCCAGCTCCACCAGGGTGCGCAGCAGCATGTAGAGGCTCGACTTCGGGTAGCCGACGGCCTCCTGCACGGCGGCGAGCGAATGCATGCCGGGCCGCCCCGCGAAGTATTCGAGCAGCTCCACCGTCCGTACGGCGGACTTGACCTGTGCTCCGCCGGATTCACCGACCGACATCGCCCCGCACCCCTTCCAGCCACTGGTTCCGGCCCGTCGCCGGAGCCTCGGGGCCGCTTGGACCGGGGCTCCTTGCCAACACCGAGCGCCCGGAAATAGAGTCACTTCATATTCACGATTCAGAACTCTGTTCAGAATACCGAACAATCTCCGATGTGCGGCAGTGAGCGGAAGGAACCACGGTGGCAGCAGCACCAGTCTGGAGCGTCGACCCCCGCACGGGGAACCCGCGTGAGCAGGTAGCGGTGGAGGCTACCGTGCAGGAGATCGACCGCGCGGTCCGGGCCGCCCACGCGGTACGGGAGTCCCTCGCAGACCGCACCCGGCGCGCCGCGTTCCTGCGCACCGCCGCCGAACTGCTCACCGAGGCCGGCGAGCACGTCATCGAGGCCGCCGACGCGGAGACCGCGCTCGGCCCGGCCCGGCTCACCGGCGAACTCGCCCGCACCGCAGCCCAGTTGAGGTCCTTCGCGGAGGTCGTCGAGGAGGGCGCCTTCCTCGACGTCCACATCGACCACGCGGACGCCGGCCGCACCCCGCCCTGGCCCGACCTGCGTCGCTACAAGATCCCGCTGGGTGTCGTCGCGGTCTACGCGGCCAGCAACTTCCCGCTCGCCTTCTCCGTCCCCGGCGGCGACACCGCGAGCGCGCTCGCGGCCGGCTGCCCGGTCGTCGTCAAGGCCCACCCGGACCACCCCGCCACCTCCGAACTGTGCGCCTCCGTGCTGCGCCGGGCGGCCGCCCGCGTCGGCCTGCCCGAGGACGTGCTGATCCTGGTGCACGGCTTCGAGGCCGGCGTCGAGCTCATCCGCCACCCGCTCGTCGCCGCCGCCGGGTTCACCGGCTCGGTGCGCGGCGGCCGGGCCCTGTTCGACGCGGCGGCGGCCCGCCCCCGCCCCATCCCCTTCCACGGCGAACTGGGCTCCCTCAACCCCGTCGTCGTCACCGGGGCGGCCGCGGCCGAGCGCGCCGAGGAGATCGGCGCCGGGCTGGCGGGCTCGATGACCATGGGCGCGGGCCAGTTCTGCACCAAGCCCGGTTTCGTCCTGGCCCCGGCGGACGAGAGCGGCGACCGGCTCCTGAAGACCCTGACCGACGCGGTCAGCGACACCGAGGCCGCGGTCCTCCTCGACCACCGGATGCGCGACGCCTTCCTCGCGGGCGTCCGGACCCGGGCCGGACTCCCCGGCGTCGACGCCCCGGTCACCCCCGGCGCGGGCGGGGAGCACACCGTCGCGGCCGGCTTCCTCACCGTACCGGCCGGACTCCTGGCCGCCGAGGGCCCGCACGACGAGCTGCTGGAGGAGTGCTTCGGCCCGGTCACCGTCGTCGCCCGCTACGCCTCCGAGGACGAGATCACCGCCGTGCTCTCCCGCCTCCCCGGCAACCTCACCGCCACCCTCCAGACCGCCACCGGCACCGACCCGGAGGCCCCCGCGCTCCTCGCGGCCCTCACCCCGCTGGCCGGCCGGGTCCTCGTCAACGGCTGGCCCACCGGCGTCGCCGTCGCCCCCGCGCAGAACCACGGCGGCCCCTACCCGTCGTCCACCTCCACCTCCACCTCGGTCGGCGCCACCGCCATCGAACGCTGGCTGCGCCCGATCACGTACCAGACCACCCCCGAGGCCCTGCTCCCGCCCGAGCTCCACGAGGACAACCCGCTGGGCCTGCCCCGCCGGGTCGACGGCCGCCGGGAGTCGTGACACCCGCCCCGCCCGCCGGGTCGGTCTCCCGCGTCGAGCGCCTCCTCGCCACGCCGCTCCCGGCCACCGGGCCGACGTCCGGCGAGGGGGAGCCGGAGACCGGCGAGTGGAGCGCGACGACAGGTGAGGGCTTCCGGATCGAGCCCCTCTGGCGGAGCGACGACCTGGTGGGCGTGTACGGGACCGAGTGGGCGGCCGCCGAGGCCGCCGCCTCGGACCGGCTCGCCGGGCTCGTCGCCGAGCTGGACCGCCGGTGGGGCCCGCACCGCACGGCGGGCATGCGGGTCCCGATCTTCCGGAACATGGCGGGCGAACCCCTGCCGCCGCTCTACCAGGCGCTCTGCGACGCGGACTGCCTGGGCGACCTGGTGGTGTGGGGCCCGGTCGGCGGACGGTGGACCGCGGTCTCCCTCAACCAGTGCGACGGTGACGCCCCGATGATCCTCGTGGCCGTGGTCTCCGACCGGCCGATCACGGAACTCGACGAGGGCGAGGACGAGGGCTGAACCGGTGCCGGCGGGACGCCCTCGGCCGTGGACCGTGCGGGGAAACCCGGTTGTGGGACCGGGCTGTCCCGGGAAGGATGCCGGGATGAGCCAAGAGACGGATGAGGTACGCGAGGCGATCGCGGGCGAGCTGCGTCTGATGGACCCCAGCGTACGGATGTCACGCTCGCTCGCCCAGGAGCTGCTGGACCCCGAGTTCTTCGAGGTCGGCGCCTCGGGACGGCGGTGGACGTACGACGAGATGCTCGCCGCGCTGCCCGAGATGGACTGCTCGACGCCGAGCGGTCCGCACTACGAGCCCTCGAATTTCTCCGGTGCCCTGCTGGCACCCGGGCTGGTGCACCTCACCTACGAGACCATGCTCGGCGGGGACCGCGCACTGCGGACCTCACTCTGGCGCAGGCGGGGCACGTCCACGGTGTGGCGGATGTACTACCACCAGGCCACCCCCGTCCCGCCCGACGGCGCCTGAGCTGCGGAGCGGCGGCGTTCGTCCTCGGAGAGCCCCGCGTCGCACCTCGGCCCGAGGGGCGTTCCCCAGCAAGGGAATGAGGACCTCCGTTCCCGTGTTGTCGACGGGAGCGGAGGGTGGCTCCGCGCTGCTCGGGCAGTGGTACGAGGAAAACGAGAGAAGAAGAGACATGCGCGTCGAGATCTGGAGCGACATCGCCTGCCCCTGGTGCTACATCGGGAAGGCCCGCTTCGAGAAGGGGCTGGCCGGATTCGCCCACCGGGACCAGGTCGAGGTCGTGCACCGGTCCTTCGAGCTCGACCCCGGGCGGGCCAAGGGCGACACCGCGCAGGTGATCGACATGCTGGCGCAGAAGTACGGCCGCACCCCCGAGGAGGCGCGGGGCATGGAGGAGAACGTCGCGGCCAACGCCCGGGCCGAGGGGCTCGGCTACCTCACCGAGGGCCGCGACCACGGCAACACCTTCGACATCCACCGGCTGCTCCACCTCGCCAGGGCCCGCGGCCGTCAGGACGCGCTGCTGGACCTCGCCTACCGGGCGAACTTCGCCGAGGAGCGGTCCGTCTACGACGACGAGGTGCTGGTCGAGCTGGCCGTCGAGGCCGGGCTCGACGGGGCCGAGGCGCGGGCCGTGCTCGCCGACCCGGAGGCGTACGCGGCCGAGGTGCGGGCCGACGAGCGCGAGGCGTCCGAGCTGGGGGCCAACGCGGTGCCGTTCTTCGTGCTCGACCGGCGCTACGGCATCTCCGGCGGCCAGCCCGCCGAGGTGTTCGCCCAGGCGCTGGAGCAGGCGTGGAAGGACCGCCCGCTCACCGCGCTCGGCGGGGACGCGGCGGCCTGCGACGCCGACGGCAGTTGCGAGGTCCCGCGCCCCTGAGGGCCCGCCCCGGGAGCGGTGACGAGGCGTCCCCCTCCCGGCCCCCGGCCGTCCGTGATTGACCGGGGGCCGGGGGGACCGCAGGCTGGGCGCATGGATGATGCCTCGCTCAGCACCCTCGTGGACGACGAGTTCGCGCCGACGAAGACCTACCTCAACACCGCCTCCTGCGGGCTGCTGCCCCGGCGGTCCCTGGCCGCCGTGACGGAGCTGGCCGGGACGCTCTCCTCAGGGCGTACCGACGGCTCCGGCGACTTCGCGGTCGTGGAGGCCGCCCGGGAGCGCTTCGCCCGCCTCGCCGGGGTCGACGCCGACCGGGTCGCGGTCGGCGGCTCCGTCTCCGTGCACGTCGGGATGATCGCCGCCTCTCTGCCGCCGGGGGCCGAAGTCCTCGCGCCGGAGGGTGAGTTCAGTTCCGTCGTCGGTCCGTTCGCGGTCCGCGGCGACCTCCGGACGCGCTATGTGCCGCTGGAGCGGGTGGCCGAGTCGGTGGGGCCGGACACCGCGCTGGTCGCCCTCTCCTCCGTACAGTCGGCCGACGGCCGTACCGCCGACCTGAAGGCGATACGCGCGGCCGCCGCCGACCACGGCGCCCGGACCCTGGTCGACGCCACCCAGTCGGCCGGCTGGCTGCCGCTGGAGGCGGGCGAGTACGACTACACCGTCACCGGCGGCTTCAAGTTCCTGCTCGGTGCGCGCGGCACCTCCTACCTCACCGTCACCGAGGAGGCGCAGCCCGGACTGCCGCCGCTCCACGCCGCCATGAGCGCCGCCGAAGACCCCTGGGACAGCGTCTACGGCCCGGTCGAACGGCTCTCCCGGACCGCGCGCCGCTTCGACGCCCCGCCCGCCTTCCTCGCGTACCACGGCGCCGAACGGTCCCTCGCGCTGCTGGCGGAGATCGGGACGGAGGCCGTCCACACCCACGCCACCGGGCTCGCGGCGCGGATGCGGGCCGGGCTGGTCCGGCTCGGCCACGAGCCGGTGCCCGGCCGGTCGCCCATCGTGGCCGTGCCCGGCCTCGGCGACCGGGGCGCGGACCTCGAACGCGCCGGGATCGTGGTGTCGAACCGGGCCGGGAACCTGCGCGCGTCGTTCCACGTGTACAACACGGAGGCCGACGTGGACCGGGTCCTGGACGTGCTCGCCGGCTGAGGCCCCTACACGGTCCCGTCCAGCGGCGCGCTCCGCCACTTCCACGCCGTGACGCGCGGGTGGCCGGGCAGCTCGGCGCGGCCGGTGGCCCAGCGCAGCACGGCCCACCGGTCCGCGTCCGCCGGGGCGTCCGGGAACAGCCGGGCCAGGGCCCGGTCGCACAGCGCGGCCGGCGGGTTCCACGCCACGCCCAGACCGGCGGCGAGATCGTCCATGTGCACCAGGGTCTCCACCACTCCCATCGCGGCGAAGCCCTCCGGGTCGGAGGTCCCGTACGAGTGGAACGCGCGCCGCTCCGCCGGGGCCGTACGCACCATCGCGGCGAGCATCGCGCCGTTCGCCTCCAGCGTCCACAGCAGCCCGTCCGGCCCGGCCGCCCGGTCCGCGAAGACCGCGTTCCGCGGACCGCCCTCGCGGTCGGCGCCCCAGCGGTACGGGACGTAGTCGTCCAGCGGCGGCCGCTGCGGGCCGAGCTGGGCCGCGTACGAGAAGAGGTCGTCGCTCATGTGCTCCGCCGTCTCCCAGCAGGTCCACTCCAGGGTCCCGGCCGGCGCGTCCCAGCGGTCCGCCGGGGCACCCCGGAGCGCCTCGGCCGCCAGCCGCACCACCTCCGTCACGTCGTCCGCCGTGACCGGCAGCCTGGCCCCGGTCAGGGCGGCGCGCTCCGCCGGACCGAGCTCGACACAGAACTCGTTGCCCTCCGGGTCGGCGAGGGTCGCCCAGCCCCGGCCGTCCGGCCTGCGGTGGTCGGCCACGAGCGTGGCGCCCAGCGCGAGCAGCCGCTCGACCTCCTCGTCCCGGGTCCGGTCCTTCGGCTGGATGTCCAGGTGGACCCGGTTCTTGACGCGTTTGGCCTCCGGCACGGTGATGAACAGCAGTGCTCCGTCGGGCGATTCGACGGCCACCTCCGGGTCACCGGGGGAGTCGTCGGCACTGACCGGGGCGCCGAGCACCCCGGCCCAGAATCCGGCCAGGGTGTAGGCGTCGGCGCAGTCGATGGTGATGTGGCGTACGAATGAGGTCATGGGCCCACTTTCTCCGCCCGGACCTCGGGAGGTACAGCGGATTACCCCTGCGGGGCCGGATCGACGGACCGGCCTTCGGGGACGGGCGCGGGAGCGGGTGCGGTCCTGCGCTGACGCGGCAGCAACTGCGGTGCCACGATCCTGCGATGACGGCGCCCGGGGAGGAACAGGGCGAGGATGCCGATCCCGGTCAGCCCGATCAGCCCGCTGAGGATTCCCACCCGGGGAGCCAGCGACGCCGACTCGGGCAGCAGGAACACCGCCGCGTCCAGGCTGAACGAGGCCGCCGCGACCATGGCGAGCGTGGCGGCGACCCGGTTGAGCCGGGTGTCGAGCGCCTCGGTCCGCTGCGAGGCCGCGGCCAGCAGCGAGTTGCCGACGTAGCCGAGCAGCTTGTCGGTCCGCTCCTGGGTGTTGTCCAGGCCGATGGACTCACGGGCCGCCAGATAGGTGGCCCGCGGGCCCTGGGCGGACTCTATGCGGTAGCCGTCGAGGTGGTGGTAGTCGGACCAGACCCCGTCCAGGAAGCGCCGGAACGCGTGCACATCGGTCGTGGGGGCCCCGGCCCTCGCGAGGTCGACCAGGATCCGCTTCCCGCCCAGCAGGGCGCCCACCAGCAGGGACTGCTGCGCCGTCGCGATGTCCGTCGGCTCCGTCATCGTCCGCAGCTCGGGCAGCGGGGTCTCCGGGTCGCGGTCCCAGGCGTACGTGTACGGCAGCAGGATCCGGCAGTGCGGCCCCGGGCTGAACTCCGGCAGCCGCGGATCGGACGACCACGGCGGGTCCTCGGTGACGAAGTGGCAGTTGTACCGGGCGGACTGGCGGTCCACCGGCGCGGCGACACCACTGCCCGCCAGGTCCGGCCGCAGCGCCAGCCCCCGCACCATCCCGCAGGCCGCCGCGGCCGTCAGCACCGCGCTGAGGACCGGTCCGTCCGCGTCGCGGAGCAGGGTGTTCACGTGGGCGTCCAACGTGTCGAGCTCGGCGAGCGGCAGCTGCCGCAGATCGGCCTCGTGGCGCAGCGCGTACGTCACCAGGATGCTGCCGGCGCTGAGGATCCGGGCGTGGCAGCCGACGATCTCCGTGCCGGGCAGGGTGATCAGCTCGGTGATGATCTCCTTCAGGTCCAGCTCGATGGTGTGGTCCGGGTTGTACCCGAGCGTTCCGAGCTCGCCGGCGACCGGGCGCAACGTGCCGTGCCCCGGCACCGGGAAGGAGTCGATCTCCAGGGGCGGGGAGTTGTGGTGCACCGGATACGCCCTGCTCTGCAGGTGGAGCACCTGTCTCAACGCGTCGCCCCGGTGGCTCGTCCCGGAACGCCCTGCCCGGGGACGCCACGCGCGGAGTTGTGCCAGGACACCGCCACGTACTCGGGGATCAGCTCGGACTCGGGCACGTCGATCCGGCCGAGGTAGCGCCGCTGGAGGTCCTCCGGGCCGCAGTCCTCGATCCCGTCGCCGAGCAGTTCGGTCAGGCCGTGGTGGGTCAGGTACGAGGCGTCCTCCGGCACCGACCGGCTGCGGAACCACTTCCGCTGGTCGGCGAGGACCTGGCTCCCGGCGGCCGCGGCGGGCCAGTAGCTGACCGCCGTGACCGCGCACCGGCCGAACTCGGCCCCCAGGCCCACGACCGCGCGCGCCTCGTCCGGCGGCAGGTAGAAGACCAGCCCCTCGGCCACGTAGGCGACCGGGCGACCGTCGGCCGCCTTGCGGACCAGGGCGGCCAGCTCCTCGCGGGAGGCGGCCCCGGCGAGGTCGGCGGCGTGGTGGTGGACGTCCCGCTCCGGCAGCGCCCCGGACGCCACCAGCTCCGCCGCACGGGCCTGCTTGGCGGCGATCATGTCCGGCAGGTCCACCTCGATGGCGGTCCGGAACGGCAGCAGCCAGGGGTACGAGGAGAATCCGGCCCCGCAGACCACGAGCACCGTGTCCGGGTCCTTCTCCAGCGCGCGGGCCAGGGTGTCCGCGATGAATCTCCCGCGCAGGGAGACGACCAGGTCGTCGTGGGGGTAGACGGTGCCGGCGAACTCGGCCCACAGCTCGCGCACCGCCGGCCGGTCGCTCTCCGGGATCCAGGCGGCTGCCAGTGGGTCCTCGGCGAGGTCGGGCATCCTGGCGCGCGACTCGTTGACGAGATAGGCGGTCAGTTCTACTCCACAACGCATAGGCGCATCTCCCGTGGGTCCGTGGTGTACCTGGCCGATCACCGCCCCGGCCCCCGGTTTCCGGGATGCCGGGGCTCGTGATCAGGCCCCACATAGTACGCACCGGGGCTCGGCGCCCGCCAGGGACCGAGGGGTCAACGACCCGCCCGGAGCTGGCACTTCACGGGAGGAGCCGCGAGGTCACGCGTTCGGCCACGCCTCCGCGACGGCCTTGCTGGCCGCTTCGAGGTCGACCCGGCGGCCCGTGTCGGCCAGCGCCGAGCCCAGGGCGGCGAGCGAGGAGAGCACGGCGCCCCGCGTCGCGTCCACGCCGTAGTGGTTGACCCGGATCATCTCCTTGGACAGCGCGCCGCCGCCCGCGATCAGCGGCAGCGACGGGTCGGCGGCCAGCGCACGGGCGACCAGCCCGGCGGCGTCCACGCCCTCGGGGGCGCGCAGCGTCGTGGCGACCGGCGCCGCCTCCCCGGCCAGGTGCACGTACGGGGAGAGGCCGCCGCCGAGCGCCACCGCGCCCGCCCGGGTCGCCGCCGCCGCAGAGGCGTGCCGGGCCATCACCGCGTCCAGCCCCTCGGCCTCGATCCGCTCCACGCACGCCTCCAGGGCCAGCATCTCCAGCTGGGCGGGGGCGTGCAGCAGGGCCTTGCGGCCACCGTCGATCCACCGCTCCTTCCAGTCCAGCAGCGAGAGGTAGGAGTGGCGCGGCGCCTGCGGGTTGGCGGCGATCCGCTCCCAGGCGCGCGCGCTCACCGACACCGCCGAGACCCCGGCCGGGCCGCCCATCGCCTTCTGCGCGCCGATCACGCAGAGGTCGACGCCCCAGGCGTCCGGCAGCAGCGGCTCGGCGCCCACCGAGGCGACCGCGTCCAGCATGAACAGCGCCCCGTGCGCGCGGACCACCTCGCCGATCTCGGCGACCGGGTTGGTGTTGCCGGTCGCCGCCTCCGCGTGGACCAGCGAGACGAAGTCGATCCCCGGGTGCTCGGCCAGCGCCCGCGCGACCTGGTCGGCGGTGACCGCCGTGTGGAAGGGCACCGCCAGGTCGATCACCTCGGCGCCGCAGTCCCGCAGCCAGTTCCCGAAGGTCTGCCCGTACGGGCCGGTCACCACGTTCAGCGCGGTCGTACCGGGCCGGGCGCCGCCCCGGATGCAGCCTTCGAGCGGGAGCAGCGCCTCGCCCTGCATGATGACGACGTCCTGCTCGGTGGCGAGGAGGCCGGCGACCCGCTGCTCGATGGCCGCGAAGCGCGCGGCGGTGAGCGGGGCGAGGTCGAGGAAGGGGTGGGTCACGGCGGTGCTCTCTTCGGGTCGGATCGGTTCGGCGCGCGGTGGCGCGTGCGGACGGTTCTCTCGTCGAAGCGTACCGAGGGCCCCCGAGGCCGCCTCGTACAGTGCTGCCCATGAGTGATCACAAGGCTTCGCAGGTGCTGCACGTGAAGGGGCGGGTGCTCGTCGGCCCCGAGGACGTCCGGGACGAACTCTGGGTGGAGGGCGGCCGGATCACGTACGAGAGGCCGGCCGGGGCCGACGGGGCGGTGACCGTCACCGGCTGGGCGCTGCCGGGCCTGGTGGACGCGCACTGCCATGTCGGACTCGACCTCCACGGCGCCGTGGACGCGGCCACCAGCGAGCGGCAGGCGCTGGCCGACCGGGAGGCGGGCGCGCTGCTGCTGCGGGACGCGGGCTCCCCGGCCGACACCCGGTGGATCGACGACCGCGAGGACCTGCCGAAGATCATCCGGGCGGGCCGGCACATCGCCCGGCCCCGCCGGTACACCCGGAACTACGCCCACGAGATCGAGCCGGACGAGCTGGTCGCGTACGTCGGGCAGGAGGCGCGGCGCGGTGACGGCTGGGTGAAGCTGGTCGGCGACTGGATCGACCGGGGCGTGGGCGACCTGACCGCCTGCTGGCCGCGCGGGGCGGTCGAGGCGGCCATCGCCGAGGCGCACCGGCTCGGCGCCCGGGTCACCGCGCACTGCTTCGCCGAGGACTCGCTGCGCGATCTGGTGGAGGCCGGGATCGACTGCGTGGAGCACGCCACCGGTCTCACCGAGGACACCATTCCGCTCTTCGCCGAGCGCGGCGTCGCGATCGTCCCCACCCTGGTCAACATCGCCACCTTCCCCGCGCTCGCGGACGGCGGCGAGGCCAAGTTCCCCCGCTGGTCGGCCCATATGCGGCGGCTGCACGAGCGGCGCTACGACACGGTCCGCGCCGCGTACGACGCCGGGATCCCGGTCTTCACCGGCACCGACGCGGGCGGGGTGCTCGCCCACGGGCTGGTGGCGGACGAGGTCGCCGAGCTGGTGAAGGCGGGCATCCCGCCGCTGGACGCGCTCTCCGCGACGACCTGGGGCGCCCGGCGGTGGCTGGGGCGGCCGGGTCTGGAGGAGGGCGCTCCGGCGGACCTGGTGGTGTACGACGAGGACCCGCGGGCGGACGTACGGGTCCTCGCCGCGCCGCGCCGGGTGGTGCTGAACGGGCGGGTGATCGGCTGACGGGGCGACCCCGCCGCCGGACAGCCGCCGGATCGCCGCCGGGGTCGCCGGGTTGACGGGCCGTGACCGGAATGCGGCTGTCGTCGTTGATCCTTTCTTGTGCGTGTCCGTGCCTGTCGGTGCGTGCACCGGCGTGTTCGACGGTCGCGCCGTCCGCGCTCGGCGGATCGGGTGAGGCGGAGGAACGCACGTACCGAGATATTCGAATACAGGCGCGGAAACCCCCCTTTGGGGTGAACTCACGTCAGGTATCCGCGAGTTCACCCTCAGTGCGTAAAGCTTTCGGGGTCGAGGCCGCCGGAACCCTCCATGTCCCCCATGGGAGGGCGCCGGTGGCTCCATGTCTCATGTGGGGGTTCCACCACCTTGAACAGCAACACCTTCCGACTCGCCGCCCTGGCCGTCGCCGTCGCTCCCGTCGCCCTGCTGGCCGCCGTTCCGGCCCAGGCCGAGCCCGCGACCACCACGGCCACCGGCGGCGGGAAGGCGAGCGCGGCCGTGCTCCGTGCCTCGCTCGACGTCTCGCTCCTGAACAAGACGGTCGACGTACCGCTCAGGACCTCGCTCAACGCGGTGCAGGCGCCCGCCGACGCGGACAGCACCGCGCTGCGCGTCCGGGTCGACGGGGTGGACGGCAACCGGCCGGTCAGCCTCCTCGCCGCCGACGTGGCCACCGCGAAGGCCACCGCCGACCGGCACCGCGCCGAGGGCTACAGCAATGTGGTCAAGGCCCGGGTCCACGTCCCCGGGCTGCGGGCGCTCTCGTTGATCGAGGTGGAGAAGGTCACGTCCAGGGCGGTCTGCGAGGCGGGCCGCAAGCCGGTCGCCGAGTCGAACGTCCTGGGGCACGTGACGGTCCTCGGCAAGCGGATCGAGCTCGGCGCGGGCGGCACCACCCGGGTCGCCGTGCCGGGCGTCGGCGAGGTGACCCTCGACCTCTCGAAGACGGACACCACCTCGCGCACCGCCGCCGCGACCGCGCTGCGCCTCAAGGTCTCCGTCAACCCGCTCAACCTGAACGTCGCCGAGGTCCAGGGCGAGGTCACGCTGGTGGAGGCCACCTGCGAGACCCCGAAGCCGGACGGTGGGAACACCGGCGGCACGAGCAACGGCGGTACGAGCACCGGGGGCTCCAGCACCGGGGGCTCCGGCGGTAACGGAGGTTCCGGCGGCAACGGCGGGGCGACCACCGGGGGCGGCGACAACAGCGGCTCCAGCAACGGCAGTTCCAGCGGCGGACCCACCAGCGGCGGCGCCACGTCCGGATCGACCGGCGGCCACCACGGCACCGGCGGCTCCGGCGACAGCGGCACCGGCGGCGACGGGGTGAAGCCGCAGACCGGCACCGGCCACGCCCCGGCCGGCGACACCAGCCTCGCCGAGACCGGCAGCTCCTCCTCCACCCCGTACATCGCGGGCGGCGCCGCCGTGCTGCTGGCCGCCGGCGGCGGGGCGGTGATGCTCACCAGGCGCCGGGCCCGCGCCCGCGGCTGACCCCGCACCCCGCACCCGCACCGGAACACCGGGCGCGGCGGCCCCTCAGCCCGCCGCCGCGCCCGGCATCCGCACCGCCCGGCCGAACGCCGCGAGGAAGCGGTCGGTGGTGGCCCGGTCCCGCACCGCCAGCCGCAGCCACTCGGGGCCGAGCCCGGGGAACGTGTCACCGCGCCGCGCCGCGAAGCCCAGCGCCCGCAGCCGCTCCCGCACCTCGGCCGCCCGCTCCAGCCGCAGCAGGACGAACGGCCCCTCGGCCGGTTCCACCACCCGCACCCCGTCGACGCCCCGCAGCCCCGCCACCAGATGGTCCCGGTCCACCGCGATCCGTTCCGCCGCCTCCGCCGCCTCCGCCAGGGCCCGCGGCTCCACGCACGCCTCGGCGGCCGTCAGCGCCGGGGCCGACACCGGCCACAGCGGCTGCGCCCGTGCCAGCACGCGGACGGTCCCCGGCTCCGCCAGTACGTAGCCGATCCGCAGCCCCGCGAGCCCCCAGGTCTTGGTGAGGCTCCGCAGCACCACCAGCCCCGGGATGTCCATGCGCCCCGCGAGTGCTTCCCTCTCGCCCGGCACCGCGTCCATGAACGCCTCGTCGACCACCAGGAACCGGCCGGGCCGGGCCAGCCGCTCCAGCAGCGCCGCCGGATGCAGCACCGAGGTGGGATTGGTCGGATTGCCGACCACCACCAGATCCGCCTCCTCGGGCACCGCCGAGGGGTCCAGCCGGAAGCCGTCCCCGGCCCGCAGCAGCACCCGCTCCACCCGGTGCCCGGCCGCACGCAGCGCCGCCTCCGGCTCGGTGAACTGCGGATGGACCACCACCGGGCGGCGCACCGGCAGCGCCCGCGCCAGCAGCACGAACGCCTCCGCCGCCCCCGAGGTCAGCAGCGTCCGCTCCACCGGCAGCCCGTGCCGGGCCGCCACCGCCGCCCGCGCCGCCCGGCCGTCCGGGTACGCGGCCAGCGAGGCCAGCGACGCGGCGATCCGCTCCCGCAGCCAGACCGGGGGAGTGCCGGCCCGTACGTTGACGGCGAGATCGGTCAGGTCCTCGCCCCGTACCTCCGCGTCGCCGTGGTGACGCAGATCGTGCGGGTCCGGCGCGGTGCCGTACGGGGCGGCGTCCGGGGCGCGGCGGGCCACCGCGCAGGTCGCCATCGGCACCCGACCCCGGGGCGCCGACTTCCGCTTCGGCACCAGCAGCTCGCCCCCCGCCACGAGCGCGGCGGCCTCCGCCACCGAGGCCGTCCCCACGGCGGCCAGCGCCGCACCGGACCGGCCGTCCACCGCGACCCGGGCCAGCTCCTCGGCCGGATACGTACGCAACGGCACCCCGAGCGCCTGCGCAGCGGCGACGATGCCCGGCTCCTGCGCCTTGCTGTCCACGGTCGCCAGCTCCGTGACGCCCAGCGGGGAGAGCCCGGCCTCCCGCAGGGCGTCCCGGACCAGCCCGAGGATCTCCTCGGCGGGCGCGCCCCGGGAGGCGCCGACCCCGACGGTGAGCGGCGCGGACGGCAACACCGCGGCGGCGCCGACGGCTTCGGACATGGAACGGTTCCTCTCGGAAGGGGCGGGAGATCCGGGGCGGGGATCAGGCGGCGCTGAGATGCGCGTACCGGGGGTGATCGGCTAGCAAGAGCCCATGGCGGTGTTCGTCGCGTTCGGCGCGTTCCTGATGACCCTGCTGGGCGGCTGGGTGGCCCAGCGCGTCACCGACCGCCGCCATCTGGTGCTCGGGTTCGCCGGCGGGCTGATGCTCGGCGTGGTCGGCCTGGACCTGCTGCCGGAGGCGGTCGAGGCGGCGGGCGGGCCCGTCTTCGGGGTGCCGGCCGCCCTGCTGCTCTTCGTCGGGGGCTTCCTCGTCGCCCATCTCGTCGAGCGGCTGCTCGCGGTGCGCCGGGCGGCGCACGGCGCGGGCGAGGAACGGGTGCCGCAGGTCGGGCTCACGGCGGCGGCCGCGATGGTCGGCCACAGCCTGATGGACGGCGTCGCGCTCGGCGCCGCCTTCCAGGTGGGCGCCGGCATGGGCGCCACCGTGGCGCTCGCCGTCATCACCCACGACTTCGCCGACGGCTTCAACACGTACACGATCACCAGCCTGTACGGGAACGCCCGCCGCAAGGCCCTGCTCATGCTGTTCGCGGACGCCCTGGCGCCGATGGCCGGTGCCGCGACGACCCTGCTGTTCACCCTTCCGGCGGAACTCCTCGGCTGCTATCTCGGCTTCTTCGGCGGCGCCCTGCTCTATCTGGCCGCCGCCGAGATCCTTCCCGAGGCGCACCACGAGCACCCGGCCCGCTCCACCCTGCTGTGCACGGTGGCCGGGGTGGGCTTCATCTGGCTGGTGGTGGGCCTGGCGGACTGAGCGTCCGCCCGTCACCTCGCGCACCGCTCGACGAACCGGCGGGCCATCCCCGGCTCCGGGGCCCAGTGCGTGTGCAGATAGCTGGCGTGCACCCCGCCCCGTACGAAGCCCTCGACGCGCCGCTCCGGCAGGTGCATGCCCCAGGCCGGTTCGGGACCGGCGCCCGGCTCCAGCACGGTGCGGTGGAACTCGTGGCCCCGCACCCGGGTGCCGGGCGCCGCCAGCACGCTGTCCGAGACCGCCACCGCCTCCCGGTAGCCCAGCGTCAGCCGCTTCGACATCCGGGCCTCCGCGTCCAGGACGCCGCACATCGGCAGGCCGTCCAGCGAACGCGCCAGGTACAGCAGCCCCGCGCACTCGGCCGCCACCGGCGCCCCGGACCCGGCGAGCCCCGCGACGGCCTCCCGCAGTGCCGCGTTGGCCGACAGCTCGGCCGCGTACACCTCGGGGAAGCCCCCGCCGACGACCAGCCCCCGGGTCCCCTCGGGCAGCTTCTCGTCGCGCAGCGGGTCGAACGGCACGACCTCGGCCCCGGCGGCGGCCAGCAGCTCGGTGTTCTCGGCGTACGAGAAGGTGAACGCCGCACCGGAGGCCACCGCGACCACCGGGGCCGCCCCGCCCCGCCCGACGACCGGACCGCCGCGGCTGCCGACCGCCTCCGCCGCGTCCCATCCCCCGTCCGGCAGCGGGGGCGCGGACCGGGCCAGCGCCATCAGCGCCTCCAGGTCGCACCCCGCCTCCACCTGCTCGCGCATCGCCCCGACCGCGCCCACCGCGTCGCCGCGCCGCTCGGCCACCGGCACCAGCCCCAGGTGGCGCGAGGGCACCGCCACCCCCTCGGCCCGCCGCAGCACCCCCAGCACCGGCAGCCCCGACTCGTCCAGCGCGTCCCGCAGCAGCTCCTCGTGGCGCTGCGAACCCACCTTGTTGAGGATCACCCCGCCGATCCGCACCCGCGGGTCCCACGACGCGAAGCCGTGCACCAGCGCCGCCACCGACCGGGACTGCGAGGACGCGTCGACGACCAGCACCACGGGCGCCCGCAGCAGCTTCGAAACCTGGGCGGTCGACGCCAGTTCGCCCTGGCCCGACGCCCCGTCGTACAGCCCCATCACGCCCTCGACCACCGCCAGGTCGCACCCGGCCGCCCCGTGCGCGAACAGCGGGGCGACCAGGCCGGGGCCGCACATGTAGGCGTCGAGATTGCGCCCCGGCCGCCCGGTGGCCAGTGTGTGGTAGCCGGGGTCGATGTAGTCGGGACCGACCTTGTGCGGGGAGACGGCCAGGCCGCGCCCCGCGAAGGCCGCCATCAGCCCCGTCGCGACGGTGGTCTTGCCGCTGCCCGAGGCGGGCGCGGCGATCACCAGACGTGGCACGTTCACCGGGGGACCCCCGGGGTGGAGCTCACCATTCGATGCCCCGCTGACCCTTCTGACCGGCGTCCATCGGGTGCTTGACCTTGGACATCTCGGTCACCAGATCCGCCGCGTCCAGCAGCTCGGGCGGCGCGTTGCGGCCGGTGATCACCACGTGCTGGTTGCCGGGACGGGCGCGCAGCACCTCGACCACCTCGGCGGTGTCGACCCACCCCCAGTGCAGCGGGTACGCGAACTCGTCGAGGACGTACAGCCGGTACGTCTCGGCGGCCAGGTCGCGCTTGATCTGCTCCCAGCCCTCGCGCGCCGCCTCCTCGTTGTCCAGCTGGCCGTCGCGCTGGACCCACGACCAGCCCTCGCCCATCTTGTGCCAGGCGACGGAGCCGCCCTCGCCACTCGCTCCGAGGACCTTCAGCGCGTTCTCCTCGCCGACCTTCCACTTCGCCGACTTGACGAACTGGAAGACCCCGACGGGCCAGCCCTGGTTCCAGGCGCGCAGCGCCATCCCGAAGGCCGCCGTCGACTTCCCCTTGCCGATGCCGGTGTGCACCATCAGCAGCGGCCGGTTGCGGCGCTGACGGGTGGTGAGCCCGTCGTCCGGCACGGTGGTCGGCTGTCCCTGCGGCATTACGCGGCCCTCCTGGTGATGTCCCTCTTGCCCGCTTCCCGGACGCCCTTGACGAGTCCGGTGATCGCGTCGGCCCGCAGCTCGTCCAGGGTCACGGCGGTGCCGCCGAGATCCCGGGCCAGCTCGGCCGCGAGCCCGAGCCGCACCGGCCCCGACTCGCAGTCCACGACGACCGACGCGACGCCCTCCGCGGCGTGCAGCCGCGCCGCCCGGGACGCCAGCGCCACCGGCCCGGGGCCCCCGGTCGCCCGCCCGTCGGTCACCACGACCAGCAGCGGACGGCGCGAGGGATCGCGCAGCCGCTCCACCCGCAGCACCTCATGGGCCTTCAGCAGCCCGGCCGCGACCGGGGTGCGCCCACCGGTCGGCAGCAGCTCCAGCCGGGCCGCCGCCGCGTCCACCGACGACGTCGGCGGCAGCACCAGCTCGGCGTCCCGGCCCCGGAAGGTGACCAGCCCGACCTTGTCCCGCCGCTGGTAAGCGTCGAGCAGCAGCGACAGCACCGCGCCCTTCACGGCCGCCATCCGCTGCCGGGCCGCCATCGACCCGGAGGCGTCGACCACGAAGAGCACCAGGTTCCCCTCGCGCCCCTCCCGCGTCGCCTGCCGCAGATCGTCCCGCCGGACCACCAGCCCGCGCCCCGACCGGCCGCGCGCCCGCTGGTGCGGGGCGGCGGCCTGGACCGTCGCGGCCAGGTGCAGCTTGGTCAGGGCACCCTCCGGGCGTCGCGCGCCGGTGGTGCGCCCGTGCTCGGTACGGGCCCGGGAGCGCCGCCCCGCCGCACCCTCGCCCAGGCCGGGGACGCTCAGCATCTTCGTACGGAACGGCTCGGTGGCGCCCACCGGGCGCTGCTCGCCGCCCCCGGACGGCCGGCCCTGCTCCTGGCCCTGTTCGCGGCCCCGGTCCTGCTCCGGTACGGAGGGGTCGGGCGTGTCGTCGGCACCCCGCCCGGGGTCCGGCGGCGTGCCGGGGCCGTCGTCCTGCGGCGGCCGGCCGCCACCGCCGGGGCCGTCCGGGTCCGGGTCGTCGTCCCCGCCGTTCTGCTCCAGCGTGTCGTCCAGCTTGTCCTCGTCGAGCCCCGGCGCGTCGAAGGGGTTGCGCCGCCGCCGGTGCGGGAGGGCGAGCAGCGCCGCCTGCCGCACGTCCTCGGCGAGCACCTCCGTACGCCCCGCCCAGGCGGCCAGCGCCGTGGCCGTCCGCGCCATCACGATGTCCGCGCGCATCCCGTCGACCTCGAAGGCGGCGCAGGTCGCGGCGATCTGCCGCAGCGGCGCGTCGCCGAGGACCACCGCGGGCAGCAGCGCCCGCGCGGCGGCGATCCTCGCCCGCAGCGCCTCCTCCTCACCGGCCCAGCCGGCCGCGAAACCCGCCGGGTCGTCGTCGTACGCCAGCCGCCGCCGCACCACCTCGACCCGCTGGCCGGTCTCCCGGGACGCGGCGACCTCCACGGTCAGCCCGAACCGGTCCAGCAGCTGCGGCCGCAGCTCGCCCTCCTCCGGGTTCATCGTCCCGACCAGCAGGAAACGCGCCGCGTGCCGGACCGAGACGCCCTCCCGCTCCACGTACGACGCGCCCATGGCGGCCGCGTCCAGCAGCAGGTCCACCAGGTGGTCGTGGAGCAGGTTGACCTCGTCGACGTAGAGGATGCCCCGGTGCGCGTCGGCCAGCAGCCCCGGCTCGAACGCCTTCACGCCCTCGGCGAGCGCCCGCTCGATGTCGAGCGCCCCCACGAGCCGGTCCTCCGACGCGCCGACCGGCAGCTCCACCATCCGGGCGTCCCGCGGCACACCGGCCCCCGGCTCGTGCGGGCCGTCCGGACACGCCGGATCGGCCGCCGCCGGGTCGCAGGAGAACCGGCACCCCGACACGACGTCCACCGGCGGCAGCAGCGCCGACAGCGCGCGTACGGCGGTGCTCTTCGCGGTGCCCTTCTCGCCCCGTACCAGCACCCCGCCGATGGCCGGCGAGACGGAGTTGAGCAACAGGGCGAGCTGCAGGTCCTGCTGCCCGACGACGGCGGTGAACGGGAAATGCGTACTCACTGGGCGGTCCCTCCTGCGTCTTCTGCGGATGTACGGACATGGGGCCGGGCGCCGCCGGGCGCCCCGGGCGGGACGAACGGGAGCCCCGGCGGCGCGCCCGACTCGATGAGCCGGAGCAGCGCGTCGGTGTCGGCGTGCTCCTCGATCAGGTCGCCGAGCCGGTCCAGCTGCTCCTCGCGCAGCGCGCCGAAGGAGGTGTCGGGGGCGGGGACGAAACGCCGGCCCGCGGCCCGTGCCACCTCGGCCAGGAAGCGGCGGCGGAACGCGTCGCTCTCCAGCGAGCCGTGCCAGTGGGTGCCCCACACCGCCCCCACCCGGCAGCCGTCCAGGAACGGCTCGCCGCCGAGCACGTCCGCCACCCCGTGGTGGATCTCGTACCCCTCCACGGGCGCGCCGAGCGCCTCGCCGACCGGCCGGGCCAGGGTCTTCTCCCGGTCGAAGCGGACGCGCACGGGCAGCAGGCCGAGGCCCTCGACCCGGCCGGCCCGGGACTCCACCTCGTCCTCGATGCGCTCGCCCAGCAGCTGGAAGCCGCCGCAGATGCCGAGGACCGGCCGGCCCGCGGCCGCGCGCCGCGCCAGCGCGTCGGCGAGGCCGCGCTCCCGCAGCCAGGCCAGCGCCTTCACCGTGCCCCGGGTGCCGGGCACCACGACCAGGTCGGCGTCGGACAGCTCCTCGGCCCGGTCCACGAACCGGACGACGACCCCGGGCTCGGCGGCCAGCGCGTCCACGTCCGTGAAGTTCGACATCAGCGGCACCGCGCACACCGCGACCCGCAGCACGTCCTCGCCGTGCGGCGGCGCGACGGCCGACTCGCGCACGGCCCCGCGCAGCGAGACCCGCAGCCCGTCCTCCTCGTCGATGCCGAGCCCGTGGGCGAAGGGCAGCACCCCGTACGTCGGCCGCCCGGTCAGCCCGCGCAGCATGTCCAGACCGGGCTCCAGCAGCGACACGTCACCGCGGAACTTGTTCACCAGGTAGCCCGCGACCAGCGCCTGGTCCTCGGGGGCCAGCAGCGCCGTCGTACCGAAGAACGACGCGAAGACGCCGCCCCGGTCGATGTCGCCGACCACCACCACCGGGAAGTCCGCCGCCCGCGCGATGCCCATGTTCACGATGTCGGTGCGCCGCAGGTTGATCTCGGCCGGGCTGCCCGCCCCCTCGCAGATCACCGCGTCGTACGTGGCCCGCAGTTGCTCCAGGCAGTCGGTGACCGTGCCGAACAGGGCCTCCTGGCGGCCGCCGTGGTAGCCGCGCGCGCTCATCTCGCCGACCGGCTTCCCCATCAGGACGACCTGGCTGGAGCGGTCGCCGCCGGGCTTCAGCAGGACCGGGTTCATCAGCGCGGTCGGCTCGACGCGGGCGGCCTGGGCCTGCATGGCCTGGGCGCGCCCGATCTCGGCGCCCTCGCGGGTGACGAACGAGTTCAACGACATGTTCTGCGCCTTGAAGGGCGCGACCTTCACGCCCCGGCGCACCAGCCAGCGGCAGATGCCCGCGGTGACGACGCTCTTGCCCGCGTCCGAGGTGGTTCCGGCGACCAGCAGTCCGCCGCTCATGCGCTCCTCCGTCCGGTACCGGTCCGCCGAGCGGCGATCCGTCGTGCGGCGAGGCCGGCGCCGAGCCGCCCCGCCACGCACACGCCGAGGGCCAGCGCGCCGACCCGCCGCGACAGCCGCACCGCGCGTTCGATGTCCGCGCCCTCCACGGCCCGGCCGCGCTCCCCGTTGAGCACCGGGCGGTGCTCGACCCGGCCGCCGTACGCGAGGGTCCCGCCCAGCCGTACGCCGAGCGCCCCGGCGAACGCGGCCTCCACCGGGCCCGCGTTCGGGCTGGGGTGCTTGGCGGCGTCGGCCCGCCAGGCGTGCAGCGCGTCCCGGGGGCGTCCCCCGGCGGCCACCGCGAGCAGGGCGGTGAGCCGGGCGCCGGGCCAGCCCGCGAGGTCGTCGAGGCGGGCCGAGGCCCAGCCGTAGCGGCGCAGCCGCGGCGACCTGTGGCCGACCATGGCGTCGAGGGTGTTGACGGCCCGGAACCCGGCCAGCCCGGGGACCCCGCCCACCGCTCCCCACACCAGGGCGCCGACCACGGCGTCCGAGGTGTTCTCCGCCACGGACTCCACCACGGCGCGGGCGATCCGCGGCCCGTCCAGGGACTGCGGGTCGCGCCCGCACAGATGCGGCAGCCGCTCCCGGGCCAGGGCGATGTCACCGGCCTCCAGCGCGCCGCCGATGGCCCGCGCCTCCCGGCCCAGGGAGGTGCCGCCGACGACGGACCAGGTGGTGGCGGCGGTCAGCGCCACGGAGGCGGCGGGGCTGCGGCGTACCGCGCGGGCGGCCAGCGCACCGCCGCCCACGGCGGCTCCGGCGCAGATCAGGGTGTGCAGCGCGCCCCAGCCGCGGTGGTCGTGCCACAGGCGGCGCTCGACGCCCGCCGCGGCCCGCCCGAAGGCGGCGACCGGGTGGCCCCTGCGGGGGTCACCGAGCAGCAGGTCGCCGAGGAGACCGGCGGTGGCGCCGTACGCGAAGATGCGGTCGGCTCGCACGGCTCAGCCGGCCGTCGCGCCGCGGCGGACTCTCGTACGGAAGGCATCGGGGCCTGGGACGGCGGGCGCACGGCGGCCGGGCATGGCGATATGTCCTCACTCAGGGTCCGCGCCCTGGTTCGACGTGACCGGCGACGAGAGTCTCCTGGCTCCCGGATCCGCGGGGCCCCCGGCCTTCCAGCCCGCTCGCGCGCGCCGTGACGTCCGGTGTGGGGGACCGCTCCCCGGTGACAGTGGCGGGACCGCGCCGGATTCGCACCGGCTTCCTCTGCTGTCGCCGTAATTGGCTCCGGCAGTCCACCATGCCCCGCGAAGGCCCGTCAACCTGCCGTTGACCTGCGGCGGGGCAGTGTGCTGAGACGCACATCGGGCCGGACACCCGGGGGTGTCCGGCCCGATGCGGGGCGCGCGGGGCGGGTCAGGCGACGATCAGGAAGATGCCGTACCCGACGGCCGCCGCGCAGAGCGCGAAGCAGGCGTACGCGCCGGCGCGGGCCAGCAGCGGCGAGCCGCCGGAGCCGCCCTGCGCCGCCGGTTCGGCCTGCTTGGAGAGGCCGACGATGCCCAGGGTGAAGAGGCCCACCAGCGCGACGGTGACCACGAGGGAGACACCGAAGACGGAGCCGAGGGCTGCCCAGTCGATTTTCATGCTGATTCCTTAGACGGTCGGTGCGGGACCGGTCAGACGGCGGCGGGCTGCGCCGGGTCCTGAGGGGCCTTGGGCGTGACCGGGACGGCGGTCACGACGACCGCGGCCGGGGCGGCGGCCTGGGCCGCGGTGGTGGGCGGCGGGCTGACGGCGGCGATGGCCGTGGTGACGACACCGGCGGGCTCGGCGGGGACCGGGGCCGGGGCCTCGGCGCCCGCCGGGGCGACGTCGTCGTGGCCGACCGGCTTGCGGCGGGAGAGCAGCCAGATCGAGCCGGAGCCCAGGATCAGCAGGGCCGCGACGACGACGACGCCCCAGGTGCCCTGCTTGGTGAGCAGCTCCGCGCCCGCGCCGACCAGACCGGCGGCCGGCAGGGTCAGGCCCCAGGCGACGAACATCCGGGTGGCGGTGGACCAGCGGACCACACCGCCCTGGCGGCCGAGGCCCGCGCCCATCACGGCGCCGGAGCACGACTGCGTGGTGGAGAGCGAGAAGCCGAGGTGCGAGGAGGCCAGGATGACCGTGGCCGCGCTGGTCTGGGCGGCGAAGCCCTGCGGCGGCTTGAGGTCGGTGAGGCCGCTGCCCATGGTGCGGATGATGCGCCAGCCGCCCAGGTAGGTGCCGAGCGCGATGGCCAGACCGGCGGAGACGATCACCCAGACCGGCGGGTTGGCCCCGGGGTGCAGGACCCCGCCGGTGACCAGGGCCAGCGTGATGATGCCCATGGTCTTCTGCGCGTCGTTGGTGCCGTGGGCGAGGGAGACCAGCCCGGCCGAGGCGATCTGGCCGGCCCGGTAGCCCTTGGCGGTGGCCTTCTCCTGGGCCTCGTCGCGGATCTTCCCGCCGATCCGGTACGTCAGCCGGGTGGCCAGCAGCGCGGCGAGACCGGCGACGATCGGGGCGGCGACCGCGGGGAGCAGCACCTTGGTGACGACGGTGCCGCCGTTGACCGACGACCAGCCCGCCGACATCACGGCCGCGCCGATCAGGCCGCCGAACAGGGCGTGCGACGAGCTGGAGGGCAGCCCGACCAGCCAGGTCAGCAGATTCCACAGGATGGCGCCGACGAGTGCCGCGAAGATCACTTCTGTGCGCAACCCGTCCTCGTTGACGATCCCGCCGGAGATCGTCTTGGCGACCTCCACCGACAGGAACGCGCCGACGAGATTGAGAACGGCGGACATGGCCACCGCGGTCTTCGGTCTGAGTGCACCGGTCGAGATGGTGGTCGCCATCGCGTTCGCGGTGTCGTGGAAACCGTTCGTGAAATCGAACACTAGAGCTGTCACGATCACAATCGCGAGGAGCAGCGTGATGTGTTCCATTTACCCAGGCAATCGTTCGACGTCATTGGCATGTGGACCGTAGGCAACCTGGGTAAACGGAAGATGAACTGGGGAGGGCACTGTGGTGACTCCAACCGGAGTCACAGCGTTCCGTTTCTGCTCGGGGCGCGTTCCCCCGGAAGAGTGGAAGGCCTCGGTCCGCCCGGCCGTGTACCCATCGCTCCCCAGGGCTGACAGGATCTGCACATGAGCGATCAGCTTCGGCGCATGAGCGATCAGCAACGCGACGCGATCGGACAGGCCTGGGACGGGGTCGTCGCCACCGCGCGGCGGACGGCGGTCGAAGGGCTCGTCGTCGGGACGTCGGGGAACGTGTCGGCCCGGGTCGGCTCCACCATCCTGGTCACCCCCAGCGGAGTGCCCTACGACCGGCTGCGCCCCGAGGACGCCGTGGGCGTCGATCCGGAAGGCAACCGCCTCTTCGGCGACCTGGTCCCGACCAGCGAACTCCCGCTCCACCTCGCCGTCTACCGGAACACGGACGCCGCCGCCGTCGTCCACACCCACGCGGTGCACGCCACGGCCGTCTCCACCCTCGTCGCCGAGATCCCCCCGGTCCACTACGCCGCCGCCATGCTCGGCGGCCCCGTCCGCGTCGCCGCCTACGCCCGCTACGGCACCCCCGAACTGGCCGAGTACATGCTCACCGCGCTCCGGGACCGCACCGGCTGCCTGCTCCGCAACCACGGCACCGTCACCTACGGGGCCACCCTGGACCAGGCGTACGACCGGACCGCCCAGCTCGAATGGCTCTGCCGCCTCTGGCTCGCCGCGAGCTCCGTCCCCGGACACACCCCGAGCCTGCTCACCCCGGACCAGCTGGACGAGGTGGGCGAGGCGCTCAAGGGATACGGACAGCCGGGCTGACCCGACCGGCCCAGCGCACGGCCCCGTCCGCTGGCAGCGCGCCCCCGCCGCCACGAGACTGGGGCCGTGCGCCCGGCAACGATCACGGCAGCAGCCGTCACCACGGTCCTCGGCGCCGGCGCGGCGGCGGTCGCGGCCGGCCGGTACGCCAGCGACGTCGCCCTGCGGGCCCCCGCGGGGCGCCCGCTCCCCGCCGACCGCCGGCTCACCGTCCACGCCACGGCGGCCGGCCAGGTCACCCTCACCCGCTCCTTCACCGCCCTGCGCCCCGGCACGTACGGACTGGTCGGGGACGACGTCCACGCCGTGGTCGGGCCGGTGATCGAGAACGCCCACTCCGCCCCCGACACCGTCGTCCGCCGGCTGGAACGCGTGGACCGGGGCACCCTGGAGCCCGGCGACAAGGTCCGGGTGACCCCGCAGCTGTTCAGCGGCGACCCCTCCCGCGCCCTCGGCCTCGCGTACGAGGAGGTCGAGATCCCCGGCGAACTCGGCGCCCTGCCCGCCTGGTTCCTGCCCGGCCCCCGCGACACCTGGGTCATCACCGTGCACGGCCTCGGCACCACCCGGGAACACCCCATGAAACTCATGGGCTTCCTGAACGGGCTGCGGCTGCCCGTGCTCGACCTCGCCTACCGCGGCGACGCCGGGGCCCCGCGCTCGCCCGACGGCCTGGTCCACCTCGGCGAATCCGAATGGCGCGACCTGGACGCGGCGATCCGCTTCGCCGTGCGCCGCGGCGCCCGCGACGTCGTCCTGCACGGCTGGTCCACCGGCGCCTCGATGGCGCTGCACGCGGCCGTCGACTCCGCCCTGCGCGACCGGATCTCCGGGCTCGTCCTGGACTCCCCGGTCCTGGACTGGACCGCCACCCTGCGCGCCCTGGCCGTCGCCCGCGGCGTCCCGGCCTTCCTGCTGCCGCTCGCGCAGCGCGCCGCCGAGGGCCAGACCGGGCTGCACGGCGGCCGGCTGCTGGACGAGTCCGTCGCCCGGTCCCTGCGCGCCCCCACCCTGGTCTTCCACGGCCCGGACGACCAGCTCGCCCCCTGGCGGCCGACCCGCGACCTCGCCGCCCGCCGCCCCGACCTGATCGCCCTGCACACCGTCCCGCAGGCACCGCACGCGGCGATGTGGAACGCCGACCCGGCCCGCTACGAGGAGACCCTGCGCCGCTTCCTGGTCCCCCTGATGTGACCCGGCCGGGGAGGGCGGCCCGCCCTCCCCGCGCACCGGCCCCGGACGGGGGCTTCCGGTCCGCCCGGCGCGAGATCCGTCAGGCGCCCCCGGACCCCCTCGATGTGACCGGATGGGAGGGGGAAAACCCCTCATTGTCCCAGGCCCGGACCGGGATCGCCGCCCCGGGAATTCGGGTTCCGTTTGGGCTTTCGGGCCGTCAGGGGCAAGACTGCTCCCCGTGACGTCCCGTAACCCGCGCGACTCCAGGCTGCGACTTGTCCGCCCGCGACCCCTTGCCACCGCCCGCAAGGCCGTGACCACCCGGCGCACCAGGCCGGCCCCCCGCCCGCCCGAGGGCACCCCACCCCGGTCGGAACTGGCCCGCCAGGCCAGGGCCGCCCTCGCCGACGCCGTACGGATCGCCCGGTGGGCCGCCGACGGCGCGACCCCCGGCGCGCCACCGCTGGCCGCCCAGGCGCTCCAACGCGCCGCCGCCGCCCTCGAACTGTCCCCGGCACAGGTGCGCTCCGGCTGGGACCGGGCCAGGCTCGCCGGCCTGGTCGAACTGCACGGCGACACCGCACGCCCCGGCTGGCGGCTGCGCGCCTGGGACCGCGACGACTCCGCCGTGCTCCGCGGCTGGGTGGCGCTCTTCGACGCCTGGTCGCTCGTCCATCCGGCGCCCGCGGGCCTGGAGTCCACGGCCGCCGCCGAGGCCGTCGAGGCGGTGCCCCAGGTCCTCTCCCTCCTCCAGCTCTCGGCGGGCCCGGTCACCGTCCCCGCCCTGCTGGACCTGCTCGCCCAGCGCGTCGCCGAACTCCGCGAGGAGCGCTGCGAGGTGCCGTACGGGCCGCAGCCCCTGCCCGGACCGGCCGAGCCCGCCCCGCCCGCCGACCCGGCCGCCCTGCTCGACTGGGCCCTCGAAGGGCTGGCCGCCGTCGGCGCGCTCACCCTCGGCACCGGACACGCCACCCTCACCCCGCTCGGCAACTGGGCGGTCTGGGTCAAGCTGGAGCAGATCTGCGTCGCCGCCCAGAGCCCGGCCGGGAACATCGAGCAGTCCGCCGCCGACATGCTGCTCGGCTGCGCGAGGCTCACCCCGGGCCCGGCCCGCGACGAGTACCGGGCCTGGCTGGCCGCCCGCCCGGTCGGCAGCGCCGTCGCCGAACTCCTCGACGTGGCCCGGGGCGAGGACGCCCTCCTGCGCGGGCTGGCCTTCGAGGCGCTCCGGGTCGTGGGCGCCCCCGCCGAGCCCGAGGTCCGCGCCGTTCTCGCCGACGCCTCGCTGCGCCCCTACGCGCTGCTCTGGCTGGCCGAGTACGACGGCACCGACCCCGAGGACGCACCCGACGTCCTCAGCCGCGAGGAGGCCACCTGGCTCTGGGTCGACACTGCGGCGGCCGTCGCCGACCACGGCGAGACCGGGCTGCTGGTCCGCCACCTCGACTCCGCCGTCCAGGGCACGGTCCCGGCCCTCCTGGAGGAGGTACGGGCCGTCGGCCATCCGCGCACCGTGCAGGTACTGGTGGCGCTGGCCGCCGCCCACCCGGACCCGGCGCTGGCCAAGGCGGTGCGCCGGGCCGCGTTCCAGGTGCACACCGGCGGAGCCTGACCCTGCCGCGCCGGGGCGGGCCCGAGCACTCTCGGGCCCGCCCCGGCGTTGTTCAGCGGAAGGTGTCGCAGGAGGCGAGGTCCCCGTCGCGGTAGCCGGTGGTGAACCACTGCTGACGCTGGGCGGCCGAGCCGTGCGTCCAGGACTCCGGGGTGACCCGGCCCTGGAACTTCTCCTGGATCCGGTCGTCACCGACCGCGGCCGCCGCGTCGAGCCCGTCCCGGACGTCCGCCGTGGTCAGCGAGGTGATCAGCGGGCGCCCGGTCGACGCGTCGGGCGTGGTCGTCGCGTGGTGGGCCCAGATCCCGGCGTAGCAGTCCGCCTGGAGCTCCACCCGGACCGCGTTGCTGTTCGCGCCGGTCCGGCCGTCCTGCGCCCGCCGGAGCGTCCCCATCAGGTCCTGCACATGGTGGCCGTACTCGTGGGCGACGACATAGGCCTGGGCGAAGGGGCCGCCGCTGGAGCCGAACTTCGTCCGCAGCTCGTCGAAGAAGCCCAGGTCCAGATAGACCTGCCGGTCACCGGGGCAGTAGAACGGCCCGACCGCCGAGCTCGCGGCGCCGCACGCGGTGTTGATCCGGTCACTGAACAGGACCGTCCGGGACGGCGTGTACGCGGCTCCGCGCTGCCGGAACTCCTGCTCCCAGTAGTCCTGCACACTGTTGACCACCGCCACGATCCGGCAGTCCTCCCGGGTGTTCGCGTCCCGCCCGGTCCGGCAGTCCCGCTCCACCTGGGCGGCGGTGGACGAGGTCGGCGCCGTGGCCGGCCCGCCCGACGAAAGCCCGAGCTCCTCGGGGCCGAGGCCGAAGAACAGCCCCAGCAGCAGCGCGACGAGCCCGACGACGCCGCCGCCCACCGTGGCCCTGCCGCCCGGGATCCGGCTGCCGCGCGCGTCCTGGACCTCGGACGTGTCCAGACCGGCGTCGTCGTCGAACTGCATGGCCCCGCCTTCCGCTCCGCGCTGTGGTCCCGCCTCCGCCGAGTATCGGACAGGTCACGCTGCGCCGCCTTTCCGGCCACGCGACGGCCGCCCCCCGGCAGCGGCCGGGAAGCACGAGGAAAAGCAGTTGCACACCGCCAGTAGAATGGCCGCATGGCAATTCTCCTTGTGCATTAGCGGCGTCGAGACATCTCCGCCCTCGTCCCGTAAGCCGTCCAACCGCCCTGGAGTATTACCGTGATCACCGCCTCCGGCGTCGAGCTGCGTGCCGGCGCCCGCATCCTCATCGAGTCCGCCTCCTTCCGCATCGCCAAGGGCGACCGCATCGGTCTCGTCGGCCGCAACGGAGCGGGCAAGACCACGCTCACCAAGTGCCTCGCGGGCGAGGGCAGTCCCGTCGGCGGCACGATCACCCGCTCCGGCGAGGTCGGCTACCTCCCGCAGGACCCCCGCACCGGCGACCTCGACGTGCTGGCCCGCGACCGCATCCTCTCCGCCCGGGGCCTCGACGAGATCCTGCGCAGGATGCGGGAGAACGAGGACCGGATGGCGAACGGCAAGGGCGCCACCCGCGAGAAGGCCATGAAGAAGTACGAGCGGCTGGAGACGGAGTTCCTCACCAAGGGCGGATACGCCGCCGAGGCCGAGGCCGCCACCATCGCCGCCGCGCTCAGCCTGCCCGACCGGGTGCTCGGCCAGCCGCTCCACACGCTCTCCGGCGGTCAGCGCCGCCGCGTCGAGCTGGCCCGCATCCTCTTCTCGGACGCCGACATCCTGCTGCTCGACGAGCCGACCAACCACCTCGACGCCGACTCGATCGCCTGGCTGCGCGACTACCTCAAGAACTACCGCGGCGGCTTCATCGTGATCTCCCACGATGCCGAGCTCGTCGAGACGGTGGTCAACAAGGTCTTCTACCTCGACGCCAACCGCTCGCAGATCGACATCTACAACATGGGCTGGAAGCTCTACCAGCAGCAGCGCGAGGCCGACGAGAAGCGCCGCAAGCGCGAGCGGCAGAACGCCGAGAAGAAGGCCGCGGCCCTCAACTCCCAGGCCGACAAGATGCGTGCCAAGGCCACCAAGACCGTTGCCGCGCAGAACATGGCCAAGCGCGCCGAGCGGCTGCTCTCCGGGCTGGAGGCGGTCCGCGTCTCCGACAAGGTCGCCAAGCTCCGCTTCCCCGAGCCCGCCCCCTGCGGCAAGACCCCCCTGATGGCGGAGGGGCTCTCCAAGTCGTACGGCTCGCTGGAGATCTTCACCGATGTCGACCTCGCCATCGACAAGGGCTCCCGGGTCGTCATCCTCGGCCTCAACGGCGCGGGCAAGACCACCCTGCTCCGCCTCCTCGGCGGCGCCGAGAAGCCCGACACCGGCAAGATCGTCGAGGGCCACGGCCTCAAGCTCGGCTACTACGCCCAGGAGCACGAGACCCTCGACCCGGACCGCACGGTCCTGGAGAACATGCGCTCCGCCGCGCCCGACCTCGACCTCGTCGACGTCCGCAAGACGCTGGGCTCCTTCCTCTTCTCCGGCGACGACGTCGACAAGCCCGCCGGGGTCCTCTCCGGCGGCGAGAAGACCCGCCTCGCCCTGGCCACCCTGGTGGTCTCCTCCGCCAACGTGCTGCTCCTGGACGAGCCGACCAACAACCTCGACCCGGCCAGCCGCGAGGAGATCCTCGGCGCGCTGCGCACGTACAAGGGCGCCGTCGTCCTCGTCACCCACGACGAGGGGGCGGTCGAGGCCCTCCAGCCGGAGCGCATCATCCTGCTGCCGGACGGGGTCGAGGACCTGTGGGGCGCGGACTACCGGGACCTGGTCGCACTGGCCTGATCCGGCCCGCCGCCCGGCCCGGTCCCCCCTGTCTGGATCATTCGGCCTACGCGTGATCCATCATCTGCGTGAGGGCGTCTCGTACCCGGTCGCGGGGCCCGGCGGAAACCCGCCGGGCCCACCCGTATGGCGGGCCGAACCGCCCGGACGGCCCTGACCTGCCGATTCATCCCGGACCGCGTCCCGGCTGCCCCCACAACCCCACGGAATACGGGGTTCCCGGCGGGTCCGGCCCCCGTCCGGCCGCGAACGCGCGCGCACGGACCTTGCCGAATGGCTGGCCAGGAAGCCCCCGAGGGGTGATCATGAGAAGTCCAGAGCGCACTTCCCATGAGGAGGCACGGGTGGCCGAGACTCTGAAGAAGGGCAGCCGGGTGACCGGCGCCGCGCGCGACAAGCTCGCGGCAGACCTGAAGAAGAAGTACGACTCCGGTGCGAGCATCCGGGCGTTGGCCGAAGAGACCGGCCGCTCCTACGGATTCGTCCACCGGATGCTCAGCGAGTCCGGAGTGACGCTGCGGGGACGCGGCGGAGCGACACGGGGCAAGAAGGCCACCACGGCCTGACGGCCCTGAGCGCGTCGGGTGACCTCTGGCCGGGCGGCCGGAGTCCACCCCGACGGGCTCTGAGCCGGGGCAGGCCGCAGGCCCGTCCCGGGGCTCATCGGTTCGGTGGTGCCACCCGGTCGGCAGCGATGCCGACCGGGTGGTTACTGTTCAGTCACTTAGCTCCGCATGCCGACTGAACCGATCCGGAGGCGCCCCATGACCTCGCTCGACCCCGTGCTCGACAAGGACGGCGTACGACTCACCGTCGACGACGCGGTCGCCACGGTGACCCTCACCAATCCGGCCAAGCGCAACGCCCAGTCTCCCGCTCTGTGGCGGGCGTTGACGGAGGCCGGTCGGGCCCTGCCCGGCAGTGTGCGGGTCGTCGTGCTCCGTGGTGAGGGCAAGTCCTTCTCCGCGGGGCTGGACCGGCAGGCGTTCACCCCCGAGGGGTTCGACGGTGAGCCGTCCTTCCTCGACATGGCGCGCGGCTCGCAGGACAAGCTCGACGCGATCATCGCCGAGTACCAGGAGGCGTTCACCTGGTGGCGCCGGAACGACCTCGTGTCGATCGCGGCCGTCCAGGGGCACGCGATCGGTGCCGGCTTCCAGCTCGCCCTCGCCTGCGACCTGCGGATCGTCGCCGAGGACGTGCAGTTCGCCATGCGCGAGACCAGTCTCGGCCTGGTGCCCGACCTCACCGGTACGCACCCCCTGGTGCACCTGGTGGGGTACGCCCGCGCGCTCGAGATCTGCGCCACCGGCCGCTTCGTGCACGCCGAGGAGGCCGGGCGCACCGGCCTGGCCAACCTCGTGGTGCCCGCCGGTGAGCTGGACGCGGCGGCCCGGGACCTGGCGGGCGCGCTGCTGGCCGCCCCGCGCGACGCCGTGGTGGAGACCAAGGCGCTGCTGGCCGGTGCCGTCACGCGCGGTTACGAGGAGCAGCGGGTCGCCGAGCGCGCCGCGCAGGGCCGCCGGCTGCGCGACCTGGCGGGTCTCTCCGACTGAACCCCGGCCGCAACCGGCCCCGCGGGGCGGATCCGTACTCCGGATCCGCCCCGCACCCGTTTCCGCCCTCCGCTTTCCGTTCCGCGTTCCGCGTTCTCCGCGCGGGCCGTCGCCCGTCGTCCCTTCCCCGGCCTGCCGCACCCATGGCGCGCGACCGGGCAACCGCCCCTAGTGTGGGCAAAGAGGCACATTCTGCCCTGAAGGGAAACATGGCGATGACCGAAACCACGCAGCGGAACCGGCCCGAGAACCCCGACAAGGAATCGAGCCCGCTCACCAAGCGAGGCCAGGGAGCACCCGCCACCCGCGGCCGTACGACCATCTCCGACGGGGTGGTCGAGAAGATCGCCGGAATGGCGGCCCGCGACGTGGTCGGCGTCCACGCGATGGGCAGCGGCCTCTCCCGGACCTTCGGCGCGATGCGCGACCGGGTACCGGGCGGCGGCAAATCCGTCACCCGGGGTGTCAAGGCGGAGGTCGGCGAGGTCCAGACCGCGCTCGACCTGGAGATCGTCGTCGACTACGGCGTCTCGATCGGCGAGGTCGCCCGTGACGTACGGGAGAACGTGGTCGCCGCCGTCGAGCGGATGACCGGTCTGGAGGTCGTCGAGGTCAACATCGCGGTCAGCGACGTGAAGCTGCCCGACGAACCCGATGACGACGACCAGCCCGAGCCACGTCTTCAGTAGGTCCGGCCGAGCCGCACAGTCGAGGAGCGCACGATGAGCATGGCGGTAGTCGGCATGGTGGCCGGCATGGCGCTCGGATTCGCCGGGTACTTCGGCGGATTCGGGGCCTTCCTGCTGGTGGCGGCCCTGGGAGCGGTCGGCTTCGTCGCCGGCCGCCTCCTGGAGGGCGATCTGGAGCCCGGTGACTTCTTCCGGAGTCGCGACCGCGACGACCGACGGCGGTGACGGCCGTGCCGGAGGCGGGCGCCCGGATCGCCGCGGGGGAGCGGGGCGAGACCCGGATCGCCGACCGGGTGATCGCGAAGCTCGCCGCGCAGGCGGCGAAGGAGGCGGTCGGCCGGCCGCCCGAGGGATGCGCCGCACCCCGTGCCACGGTCACCGTGCACCGGGACACCGCCCGCGTCCGGGTGAGCCTGGAGCTCGGCTACCCCTGCGACATCGGCCCCCGGTGCGGCGCGGTGCGGCGCCGGGTCGTCGAACGGGTGGAGGCCCTGGCGGGAATGGACGTGCCCGAGGTGGCCGTACAGGTCGAACGGCTGCATCCGACCGGAGCGGGCGCCGCGGCACGGGGGTGGATCCGGTGACCGGACCCGAAGCGCCCGGGCACGGCACACCGTCCCCCGACGCGGCCGGAACCGGGCGGGGCGAGGTCCTCCAGCTCGACCGGTCCTCCTCGTCCACCGCCCGTGAACCGGCCCCCGCGCGACGGGCGGCGGGCGGCCGGGCCGGCCGCTTCTGGTCGCCGCGCCGCATCCCCGCGGCGCTCCTCGCGCTCGTGGTCCTCGGCGGAAGCGGGCTGCTGCTCTACGACGTGGCGTCGGTACGGGCCGGCCGCCCCGCGATGCGGTGGCGCCGCGTCCTCGCCGACCAGTTGGCCGAGCGTCCGCTCGCCGATACCTGGCTGCTCGGTGCCGCCGCCCTCGCCGTGCTGATCGGTCTGTGGCTGCTCCTGCTGGCCGCCACCCCCGGCCTGCGCGCCCTGCTGCCGATGCGCCGCGACCGCCCCGGCGTCCGGGCCGCCCTCGACCGCTCCGCCGCCGCCCTGGTGCTGCGCGACCGGGCCGTCGAGATCGCCGGGGTGCAGTCGGTGCGGGTCCGGATGGGCCGGCGCCGGGCGGCGGTGCACGCCGTGTCGCACTTCCGCGCACTCGACGACGTACGGGCCGATCTGGAGGCCGTGCTCCGGACCGGCGTCACGGAGCTGGGGCTGGCCGGGCCGTCGAGCCTGACCGTGCGGGTGCGCCGACCGGCGAAGAAGGGGTGACGTCGATGCTCAGGACCGTCAACCGGGTGCTGCTCGGGCTGGCCGGCCTGGTGCTGGTCTGCGGCGGGGGCGCGGTCCTCGCCGCCGGGACCGGACTCGCCGTACCGTCCTGGTGGCCCTGGCGGGGCAAGGGCGACGTGCTGCTCTCCGTGGCCGACCGGAACCGCTGGCGCGGGGAGGGCTGGTGGTGGCCCACGGTCATCGCCGTCCTCGCCGTCGTGGTCGTCCTCGCCCTGTGGTGGCTGCTGGCCCAGGCGCGCCGCGCCCGCCTCGCCGAGGTGCTGGTGGACAGCGGCGACGGCGAGGGGGCGCTGCTGCGCGGCCGGGCCCTGGAGGGGGCGGTCGCCGCAGAGGCGGGGGCGCTGGAGGGGGTGGCCCACGCCCAGGTCGCGCTGACCGGCAGGCGGTCCGCGCCACGGGCCCGGATCGCCCTGCTGATGGAGCCGCACGCGGCCCCGGACGAGGTGCTCGGCCGCTTCACCGACGAGACGCTGGCCCACGCCCGCGACTCGGCGGGACTGGCCGAGCTGCCGGCCGAGGTGCGGCTGAGGGCGGTCGGACACCGCGCCGAGCGGGTGAGCTGACCATCCCCGGCACGCGGGCGGTGGCTCAGAGCCTGTCGGGCGGCCTCTGACCTGGCGGACGCGGCCTGGCACGCGCGATCCCGGCGCCTTGGAATCGCACGCACCAGACCGCGTCCGCCCATCGGTCGAAGGTCACCCGACAGGCTCTCAGAAGCCGTGCCGGGAGCCGCCGTCGACCGGCAGCATGATGCCGGTTAGGTACGAGGCCGCGGGCGACAGCAGGAACGCCGCGGTCCGGCCGAACTCCTCCGGGGTGCCGTACCGGCGCAGCGGAATCCGCGCCGAGTTGGCCGCCCGGGCCGCCTCCGCGTCGCCCGACAGGGCGTCCAGCTCCCGCACCCGGTCCGTGTCGATCCGGGCCGGGAGCACGCCCACCACCCGGATGCCCCGGGGACCCAGCTCGTCGGCGAGCGACTTGGCGAAACCGGCGAGACCGGGGCGGAGCCCGTTGGAGATGGTGAGCCCGGCGATCGGCTCGTACACGGAACCGGAGAGCACGAAGCCGATCACCCCGCCCTCGCCGAGCACCGCCGCCGCGGCCCTGGCGAGCCGCACCGCCCCCAGGAACACCGACTCGAAGGCCGACTGCCACTGCTCGTCGGTGTTGTCGGCGACGAACCCGGGGGCCGGGCCGCCGACGCTGATCAGAATGCCGTCCAGCCGGCCGAACCGCTCGTGTGCCGCCTCCACCAGGCGTCGCGCGGAGTCGGGGTCGGCGTTGTCGGCGGCCAGCCCCACCGCGTCCGGCCCCAGCTCGGCGGCGGCCTCCTCGGCGCGTCCCGCGTCACGGCCGGTGACGATCACCTTCGCGCCGTCGGCGGCGAGCACCCGCGCCGTGGCGTTGCCCAGCCCCCGGGTCGCTCCGGTGACGATGTACACACGGTCCTTCAGTCCAAGATCCATGCCCCTATCCTGCCGCGTCCGGCTCCAGGGTGTCCTCACCGGCCAGCGCCATGGCGGTGCCGACCAGACCGATGTGGCTGAACGCCTGCGGGAAGTTGCCGAGCTGGCGGCGGGCGGCGGTGTCGTACTCCTCGGCGAGCAGCCCCACGTCGTTGCGGAGCTCCAGCAACTGCTCGAAGAGTTCCTCGGCCTCCGCCTTCCGCCCGGTCATGACCAGCGCGTCGGCCAGCCAGAACGAGCAGGCCAGGAAGGCTCCTTCGCTGCCGGGCAGCCCGTCGATCGAGGCGCCGTCGGTGCTGTAGCGGCGCAACAGGCAGCCGCGGCCCAGCTCGGCCCGGACCGCGTCGACCGTCCCGGCCAGCCGGGGGTCGTCCGGCGGCAGGAATCCGGAACGGGCGATCAGCAGGGTCGCGGCGTCCAGGTTCCGGGAGCCGTAGGACTGGGTGAAGGTGTTGCGCACCGGGTCGTACCCCTTCTCGCACACCTCCCGGTGCACCGCGTCCCGCATGGTCCGCCACCGGTCGGCGTCACCGGACAGCGAGGGATCGCCCTCCAGGGTGCGTACGGCGCGGTCGGCGGCGACCCAGGCCATCACCTTGGAGTGCACGAAGTGCCGGCGCTGGCCGCGGATCTCCCACAGCCCCTCGTCCGGTTCGCGCCAGGTCGACTCCAGGAAGCCGAGCAGACTGAGCTGGAGGTTCCAGGCGTGCGGCTTGTCGTCCAGACCCGCCTCGCGGGCGAGCCGCAGCGAGTCGATGACCTCCCCGTACACGTCGAGCTGGCGCTGGCGGACCGCCGCGTTGCCGATCCGGACCGGGGCGGAGTTCTCGTAGCCCGCCAGCCACGGCAGCTCCGCCTCGGGGAGCCGGCGCTCGCCCGCGAGCCCGTACATGATCTGGAGGTCGGCCGGGTCCCCGGCGA
Organism: Streptomyces sp. NPDC092952; assembly: GCF_044754785.1. NCBI lineage: Bacteria > Bacillati > Actinomycetota > Actinomycetes > Kitasatosporales > Streptomycetaceae > Streptomyces > Streptomyces sp. NPDC092952. The sequence continues at coordinate 544,390 of NZ_JBIVPT010000005.1, forward strand.
CCGCCCGCAGCAGCCAGTCCCGCCAGGCGGCGGCCTCCTCCAGGTAGCCGGCCGAGAGGAGGGCGCCCAGGGTCAGGGTGGAGTCCCGCAGCCAGCAGAAGCGGTAGTCCCAGTTCCGTACGCCGCCGATCTCCTCCGGCAGCGAGGTGGTGGGCGCCGCCACGATGCCGCCGGTCGGGCCGAAGGTCAGCGCCTTCAGCGTGATCAGCGAGCGGATCACCGCCTCCCGGTAGGGGCCCCGGTACCTGCACCGCGCCGACCACTGGGTCCAGTCCGACAGCGTCGTCTCCAGCGCCTCGTACGGGTCGACCAGCTCGGGGCGGGGCGAGTGCGAGGGGTGCCAGGTCAGGACGAACGCCACCTTCTCGCCCGCCGCGACGGTGAACGACGAACAGGTGGAGAACTGCTGGCCCCAGGTCTTGACCGGCGGTTCGCTCCGCAGCCAGGCGGAGTCCGGTCCGGCGACCGCCACCCGGTGCCCCTTCGAGCGGCGCATCCACGGCACCACCGAGCCGAAGTCGAAGCGCAGCCGGATCACCGAACCCATCTCGACGGTGCCGCTGACGCCCTCGACGATCCGCATCACCTCGGGTTCCCTGTCCCGGTGCGGCATGAAGTCGATGACCTTGACGGTGCCGGTGCGGGTCTCCCAGAAGGTCTCCAGGACCAGGGACTCACCCGCGTAGCCGCGCCGGGTGCAGACCTCCGCGCCGCGCGGGGCGATCCGCCAGTGGCCGTTCTCCTCGTCGCCGAGCAGCGCGGCGAAGCAGGCACCCGAATCGAAGCGGGGCAGGCACAACCAGTCGACAGAACCGTTTCTGCCGACCAGGGCGGCCGTCTGGAGATCGCCGATGAGGGCGTAGTCCTCGATGAGTGGGGTCACGTACTGCCGTGTTCCCGGCGCCGCGCCCGGTTAAGCAGACCCGGACGGCAGGGGTCACCCGGCCGGGACGCCGTGCCCGGCATCCGGCGGACACCACCGGCGCGGCGGGCCGGACCTCAGGCCGTGGCGGGTTCCGGCTTCTCCGGCGACTCCGGCTCGACGGGGTGCTCCCCGGCGGCCTCCTTCGCCGCGGCCTCCAGCCGGTCGCGCTTCTCGCGGCGGGCCAGGACCACGTAACCGACCGGGACACCGGCGGCGAAGAGCCACCACTGCACGGCGTACGCCATGTGCGGACCGATCGAGCCGTCGTCCGGCGCCTCGATCAGCTCCGGGAGGCCGCCGAGGGGCTCGGGTGCGGTGAGCTCGATGTAGCCGCCGAACACCGGCCGGGAGATCCGCTCGGCCTCCTGGGCGCTGTTGATCAGCATCACCTGACGGTCCGGAAGGTCGGAGATGTCCTTGATGCCGCTGGCACTGGTCGTCTCGTCGGCCTTGAGCCGTCCGGTGATCCGCACCTCGCCCTCGGGGACGAGCGGGACGTCGGGGAAGGCGCTCTGGCTGTCGGCGGAAGGCACCCAGCCGCGGTTGACCAGGACGGTGCCGCCGCCCTTGAGGTCGAAGGGGATCAGCACATGGACGCCGATCCGGCCGTCGGCCGCGGTCCGGCGGCGCACCACCACCTCGTGCTCGCTGTCGTACGTACCGGTGGCCGTCACCGTCCGCCAGTAGTCGGAGCGCGGGACGGTGTGACCCGGGGAGGTGAGCGAGGCGACCGGGACCGGCTTCGCCTTCAGGTTGCGGGAGATCAGGGCGTTCTGCGCGACCTTGTGCTCGTGCCGGTGCAACTGCCAGAAGCCCAGCTCGACCATCGTGGGAATCAGGACGAGGACGAGCAGGGCGAGAGCCAGCCACTGCCGGGTCAACAGGAAGCGGTACACCCCACGACCGTACAACCGCGTCGTGGGGCGCCGTGCGCAGGGGTGGGGGAAGCGGGCGCGGGGCGGGAGGGGCGCCGCTCGGACCTTGTCGGTTCAGACCTTGTCGATGATGCCCACCTGCCCCTCGGCGCGGGAGCAGTGACCCCCGCAGAACCAGTGCCCGTCGACCTCGACGCCCTGGCCGATGATCTGGACCCGGCAGTGCTCGCAGATGGGCGCCATCCGGTGAATGGCGCAGGAGAAGCAGTCGAAGACGTGCACCGCGCCCTGCGCGTGCACCTCGAAGGACATGCCGTAGTCGTTTCCGCAAACCTCACAACGTGCCATGCGCCACAGGGTGGGACGGGAGGACGGCGACGGGCGAGCGGCGGGCGGGCGAGTCGCGCCGGTTCACTCCGATGACGGCGCGGCCGCCGACGGCGGAGCGGCCGGCCGGCCCGACGCCGGGGCCACGTCGCGCAACAGGTGGGTGAAGGCGCTCTCGTCCAGGATCGGGGTGCCGAACGACTTGGCCTTGACCGTCTTCGACGTCGCCGCGTCCGGGTCGTTGGTGACCAGCAGGCTGGTCAGCCGGGAGACGCTCGTCGCCACATGCAGCCCGGCCTCCACGGCCCGGTCCTCCAGCAGCTCGCGGTCTATCGAGGTGTCACCGGAGAACGCCACCCGCATGCCCTGCATCAGCGGCTTCTCCTTCTCGTACCGCCCGGGGTTGGGGTACGGGCACGGCGGGCGCTTGCGCGAGGTGCGCCAGCTGCCGTGACCGTACGAGGACTGGTAGCCCACCCTCGGGGTGACCGGCGACTCCGACCACTCGGTCAGCGGCCGGCACTCCAGCAGCGGCAGCCGCACCCCGTCCCGCGCCGCCGCGTGCAGACTCGGCCGGAACGCCTCGGCCAGCACCCGGGCGTCGTCCAGCGCGTGGTGGGCGCGCTGCTGCACGACACCGAAATGCGCGGCGAGCGACTCCAGCTTGTGGTTGGGCAGCGGCAGCCGCAGCTCCTTGGCGAGCGCGATCGTGCACAGCCGCTGCTCGACGGGGGCGACGACCGAGGCCCGCGCGTACTCCCGGGCCAGCATCGACCAGTCGAACGCCGCGTTGTGCGCGACGAGCACCCGCCCGGCGAGCCGCTCCGAGAGCTGTGCGGCGATCTCCGGGAAGAGCGGAGCGCCCTCCAGCACGTCGCTGGTCAGCCCGTGGATCCAGACCGGGCCGGGATCACGCTCGGGGTTGACCAGGGTGTACCAGTGGTCCTCGACATCGCCCTGCGCGTCCAGACGGTAGACGGCGGCGGACACTATCCGGTCGTCCCGGGCGAGTCCGGTGGTCTCCACGTCGACGACCGCGTACCCCTGCGGGTAGGCGGTCGGCCACGGTGCTGCGGTCTGGCGGTCGTCGAGCATGGTCACAGAGAATACGGGCCGCCACTGACAGTCTCCTATTCGGGAACGGCCGGACCCGGCGGCCGCCCCGCCGCGCGACACCCCGCGGGGCGACCGGGCCGGTACCCCCCGACGCGCCGCCCGGGGTGAGACCATCCCCGGGTGACGGATACCCGGGGACACCACGAACCGCACGGCAACGGACTCGGCGCACGGCTGAACTGGCTGCGCGCCGCGGTCCTCGGCGCCAACGACGGTGTGGTCTCCACCGCTGGCCTGGTGGTCGGCGTCGCCGGTGCCACCGGCGACCGGGGCGCCCTCCTCACGGCGGGCCTGGCCGGACTGCTGGCCGGCTCCATGTCGATGGCCGCGGGGGAGTACGTCTCGGTCTCCACCCAGCGGGACTCGGAGCAGGCCGCCCTCGCGACGGAGAAACGCGAGCTCAAGGAGACCCCGGAGGCGGAACTCGAAGAGCTGACCGGCCTCCTGCAGGGCAAGGGGCTGAGCCACGACATCGCCCGCGAGGCCGCCGTCCAGCTCACCGAACGCGACGCGCTGCGCGCCCACGCGGAGGTCGAACTCGGCATCGACCCGGACGAGCTGACGAACCCCTGGCACGCGGCGGGCGCCAGCTTCCTCGCCTTCACGGTCGGTGCCCTGCTGCCCCTCCTCGCGATCGTGCTCCCGCCGTCAACGTTGCGCCTCCCGGTGACCGTGGTCTCGGTGCTGGCGGCCCTGGCGTTCACCGGCTGGTGGAGCGCCCGCCTCGGGGAGGCCCGGATCGGCCCGGCGGTGCTGCGGAACATGGCGGGGGGCGCGGTGGCGATGGCGGTCACCTACGCGGCGGGGGAGTTGCTGGGGGCGGTGGGGGTGTGAGTCCCGTCAGGCGAGGCGCACGATGCGCTCGGGCGGGAAGCGGTCGGTGCCGGTGACCCGGGTGTCGCCCAGCAGTGTGAGAGTGATGTGCTCGGCATCGGCCAGCGGGCTCAGATCGATCGGGGAAGCGTCCTGGGCGCAGTGACTCAGCCGGAGCGAGCTGAGGCCGGGCAGTTCGCGCAGTGGAGTCAGATCGGCGACGCCGCCGCAGCGGAACAGGAAGAGCCGTTGCAGACCGGTGAGGGTGAGAATCAGCCGGGGGTCGAAGTGATCCACCTCGTGCACTCCCAGCCCCGTGAGCGTGGCGAGGGACGGCTGCCTCTCCAGTTGGTGGAGTTGGGTCCGGCCCCCGATCGTGAGCGAGTCCAGATGCGGCCAGCGCTCGATGCCGTCGAGACTCAGGTACCGGGCCTGGCGGGAGAATCCGAGGTTGACGAGTTGAGGCCCGAGAGGCAGTTCGCCCGCGCTCTCGACGAGCAGAGGATGCTGGGCCGTGAAGTCCTCGAGTCCCGTCATGTCGCGCAGTGGCTGGAGTGACACATCGGAGTCGATCTCGTGCAGCAGGAGGCTTCTCAACCCGGGGCCGGCCAGCGGGCCCAGGTCCTTCACCTGCGAACAGAGGCTGAGCCCAACGTCGGTCAGTGAGGGAATGGAGGCCAGGACAGAGAGGTCGGTCAGCGCATCGTTGGCGTACAGGAAGAGCGCTTCCGGGGCGTCCAGTCGGAGGAGGGGGGTGAGATCGGCATGGTCGCCGCTCACGTGTACCCGCCGGGCGCGGCGCGTGTGATGCAGTGCGTCGAGCTGATCGGCTCTGCGCACGTACAGGTACGACGTGGTCCAGGAACCGGCGGAGAGTACCTCCCTGGCGTATTCCTCGGCTGGGAAGGCCCCCCAGCCCTCCGTGAGCTGGCGGGAGACCTCGGGCCGTTCGTCCTCCTTGAATCCGGCCGCCACCTCGAACGCGGCATCTCCTCCGACCAGTGACGCCGTCCGCACGATCGCGGCGGCGGTGCCCGCGCTCAGGGTGCCGGGCTTCGGCAGCAGGTCCAGGACCAGCTCACCCGCCTTGGCGAGTTCGTCGGCGTCCCCGGGGGCCAGGGGCGGCAGCAACTTCTCCGTCCGCGCCTGGACCTCGGAGCGCACAGCGGGATGCAACTCCGGTGCGTGGTCCAGGCTCGCCGCCGCCAGTAGCACCAGACGGTGCCGCTGTTCCGGCTCCTCCTCGGAGCGGTGCAACAACTTGCTCAGAAGCAGGGTTCGTTCGTCCATCCGGGCGTGGCCCACCGCCATCTGGATCACGTCGTGCCACTGGTCGTCGTGTCCGTGCTTCACCAGTACGCCGAAGTCGCGGGCCTCCACCGCCGCCCTGGCGCCCAGGTAGTCCTGGAACGTCCGGTGCACGAACCCCACCGCGCCCGGTGCCGGTTCGCGCAACAGGCCGCTCCGGATGAGGAGATGGGCGAAGACCGCCCCGGCGCCGCCCCGTACCTGGGGCATGGCCGTCAGCCACTCGCCCACCATCTCCTGGGCCTCGGTGCGGTCGGCCTCGGCCTGGCCGTTGCGGATCAGCCAGTACGCGAGGCGTTGCAGCAGCGCCGTCTGCTCCTCGCGGGTCAGGTCGACGCCCTCGACCCCGGCGATGTCCCGCTCGGTGTCCCGGCGGACCAGCAGCATGTCCAGGGCGGCGTCGTACAACTCCTTCCGGGCTCGCGGGAGTTGCATCCGCCGGTCCCGGTTCAGCGCGCACAGCAGGGCGCACATCAGCGGGTTCGTCGCGAGCCGTGCCAGGTCGCGGCGCGTGCCCACCGCGCGCCGCAGCGAGGCCTCGTACACATCGAGCTGCTCGCGCTCCTCCGGGGAGGGGCACTCCGTGCGGGCCGCCGCGTGCCAGTGCTCGACGAACAGGCGGATGTCCTCCCGGCTCATCGGCAGCAGCGCGTGCGGCTCGAAACCGAGACCCGGACCGGACAGCCAGCTCTCCGGCACCGCCGACGGCCGGGTCGTCACCACGTACCGGGCCTCCGGGTACGCCGTGATCAGGTCCTTCAGCCACTTCTCGGTGCGCCGCCGCTGCCGCATCGGGACCTCGTCCACCCCGTCGACCAGGACCAGTGCCCGGCCCTCGGTCAGCAGCCGGTCGGCCCACCCGGCGGGCGCCGCGCCGTGCAGCGGGACCCCGGTCGCGCGCAGGAAATCGTCCGGTACGGGCAGCGCATCGTCCGAGGTGAACGCGCGCAGCCGCAGGACGAAGGGCACGCAGCGGTTCCACTCCGCCAGGGCGGGGCCGAACGTGCGGCGGGCGGCGTTCACCGCCAGCCACTGCACCAGGGTGCTCTTGCCCGAACCGGCCGGGCCCCGCAGCAGCAGCCGGTCCGTCCCGGCGAGGGCCTGCTCCACGGAGACCGTCACCGCGACCGGGTGGTCCAGCCCGTCGTGGTGCCGGACGGCACCCCCGCTCACCGTCAGACTGATGTAGGCCGTCTCCAGCGGCCACTCGGCGGCGGTCCGCCCGAGCGTCAGCCCGAACAGCCCCATCCGGCCGTGCGACGTGGCCATGAACCGCGCGTACCGCTGCTCGAACTCCAGCGCGGCGGCGTCCGGGCGCGGGCCGACCCGGTCCCGTACGTCCGCGACCAGCTCCCGCGTCCGGGCCGTCGCGCGGGTCTGCTCCACCGCCGCGCGCGCCAGGAAGGACGGGTCGGCGGTCAGCTGCTCCACCAGATGCGCGCAGCACCGGACGAGCAGCTCCCCGTACAGCCCGGCCGCCCGCTCCGACAGGCCCGCGTCGGGCGGCGGCAGTTCGGCGGCCAGCCGTTCCGGATCGAGGTCCACGGCGAACAGCCGCTCCGGCGTCGGCCCGCCCGCCGCCGCGAAGGCGTCCCGTACCGCGTCCACCGCCGCCAGCCGTTCGTGCTCCGGCAGCCCGGCGTACGACTCCGCCAGCCGGTCGCCGAGGACCCGGGCCAGCCGGTCCGGGGCCGCCGGGCGGGGGAGCGGGCGCACCGGGTCCGGGACGAGCCCCGCGCCCGGCTTCTTCACGAGCAGCGACCTGGCCACCGTGGAAGCGACCGTCGTCGCCAGCCGGAGCAGGGCAACTTCCAGACCGGACAAGCGCGTTCCCTCCCCCGCCGGACACCCTGACGGAGGGATCGTACGACGCGTGGGCGGCCCTTCTTGGCGGAAGCCTCCAAAGACTGCTGACAGCTTGTCTCGCATACTTGTTGGTAACCACCTCTAGTCCCCGGCCGACCTGCGGCTCTACGGTGCAGGCATGCCGCCGAACCTGCCCGATGTCGTGCTCTGGTCCATACCGGCCTTCGTCCTGCTCACCGTCCTGGAAATGGCCCTGCACCACTTCCACCCGGACGAGGAGACCGCCGGGTACGAGGCGAAGGACACCGTCACCAGCATCACCATGGGGCTGGGCAGTCTCGTTTTCGACCTGCTGTGGAAAGTCCCCATCGTCGCGATCTACACGGCGGTCTACGAACTGACCCCGCTCCGCGTACCCGTGCTGTGGTGGACGATCCTGCTGATGCTGCTCGCGCAGGACTTCTTCTACTACTGGTCGCACCGCGGACACCATGTGATCCGTATCCTCTGGGCCTGCCACGTGGTCCACCACTCCAGCCGGAAGTTCAACCTCTCCACCGCGCTGCGCCAGCCCTGGACCTCGCTGACCGTCTGGCCGTTCTACCTGCCGATGATCGCGTGCGGGGTCCATCCGGCGGCGCTCGCCTTCTGCTCCTCGGCCAATCTCGTCTACCAGTTCTGGGTGCACACCGAACGCGTCGACAAGCTGCCCCGGCCTTTCGAGTACGTACTGAACACGCCGTCCCACCACCGGGTGCACCACGCCTCGCAGGGCGGCTACCTGGACCGGAACTTCGGCGGCATCCTGATCGTCTGGGACCGGCTCTTCGGCTCGTTCACCGCCGAGACCGAGCGGCCCGTCTTCGGCCTCACCAAGAACATCGGGACCTTCAACCCGCTCCGGGTCGCCACCCACGAGTACGCCGCGATCGCCCGTGACGTGCGGGCGGCGGGCAGCTGGGGCGAGCGGGCCGGACGGGTCTTCCGGGGCCCCGGCTGGCAGCCGGCCACCGCCACCGCTCGTACCGCCCCCGCCCCCGAGGAGACCGCCGGATGACCACCGACACCGCCCCCGACCTGCGGGAGCGTCTGGTACGCCCGCTGCTCGTCGCCTTCCTGGTGGCCTCGGCCGTCGACCTCGTCGGGGTGCTCGCCGACCTCCCGGCCGCGCACCAGACGGCCAAGCCGCTGCTGATGCCGCTGCTGGCCGGGTACGCCGTCGCCCGGCGCGGGCCCCGGCTGCTCGTCGCCGCGCTGCTGTTCGGCTGGGGCGGCGACACCTTCCTGCTGTTCGACTCGGACCTCGGCTTCCTCGTGGGGATGGGCTCCTTCGCCGTGGGCCACGTCTGCTACCTGTGGCTGTTCGGGCGGGCCCGCTCCTCGGTGCCGGTCGGGGCCGGGTACGCGGTCGTCCTGGCCACCGTCGTCGCACTGCTGTGGAGCGGGCTGCCGGAAGGGCTGCGTGTTCCGATGACCTGCTACAGCCTGCTGCTCGCGGCGATGGCCTACCGGGCGGGCACGCTCGGCCGGTACGCGGCCGTCGGCGGTGCGCTCTTCCTGCTCTCCGACACGCTGATCGCCACCGGCATCGCCGACTGGCCGCAGCTGCCCGCCCCCGGTTTCTGGGTCATGTCCACCTACCTCGCGGCCCAGTTCCTGCTGACCGTCGGGGTGCTGGGCGCCCGGCCGGCGGCCGGGCGCACGGCGGAGGGGACGGCGGAGCCCGTCAGCCCGTGAGCCAGTCGGCGGTGTCGGCCCCGAGGCGGCCGGGCGGCCGCGACCAGCCGGCGGGGCCGCCCTCGAACGCGACCGGTGACACCGCGTGCCGCAGCCGGCCCAGCGGACTGCCGGTCTCCGTCAGCCACCGCTCCGGCTCGTAGGCGGCCCCCGTGCCCTCCCGGGCGGCCGGGGCGGGCAGTTCGCCGAGCAGCCAGCCGGCGGTACGGGCCAGCGAGAGCGTCACCAGCCGGGAGCCGCCCGTGTCGTGCTGCTCGGTCAGCGCCCGCAGCACGGCGGCGGCCAGCAGGTAGCCGGTGCCGTGGTCGAGCGCCTGGGCGGGCAGCGCGCCCGGCCGCTCCCCGTCCCCCGCCTCCACCGCCGCGATGCCGGTGGCCACCTGGACGAGGCTGTCGAAGCCGCGCCGTCCCGCCCACGGGCCGGCCGTCCCCCAGGCGGAGAGCCGCGCGACCACCACGCCCGGTCGGCGCGCGGCCAGTTCACCGGGCGTCAGCCCGAACCGGTCCAGCGCCCCGGGCCGGTAGCCGGTGACCACCACGTCCGCCCCGGACAGCAGCCGGTCGAGGGCGGCGGCCCCCGCCGGTGCGGCCAGGTCCAGCTCCACCGACCGCTTCCCGAACCCGGTGTCGGCGTGCGCGTCCGGGCTCTCCGGGAAACGCGGCGGGTCGATCCGCAGCACGTCCGCGCCGAGCAGCGCGAGGGTACGGGTGGCGACCGGCCCCGCGAGCACCCGGCTGAGGTCGAGGACCCGCACCCCGGCGGCGGGCAGCAGCGGATCGCCGGTGAGCGCCGCCGCCCCGCGCGCCGGTGCGTCGTCGAGCCGCTCCCGGCCCACCAGCCCGGTGGCCGCGACCGAGGCGCCCTGCGGACCGGCTGCCCACTGCCCGGGGGTACGGGCGGCCACGGCGAGACCGCCCGCCGCGTACACCGTCCGCTCGATCTCCTCGCCCCGGCGCCCCGCGAACGACGCGGCGACGGCCTCCACCGCGAGCCCGTCCGGGGCGTCCGGCGCCAGCCCCAGGGTGCCGAGCAGCCGGGACCGGTGGTGCGGGTAGTTGGCGTGGGTGCGGACCCAGCCGTCGGCGCAGGGCCAGAACCGGGACAGCGGGGCGAAGGAGACCGGCGCGCGCCCGTCGATCCGCAGATGGCGTTCGCTGACGAACGCCGTGGCCACCGCGGCCTCGTCGACCACGACCCGGCCCACCGGACGCCCGGTGCGGCGCGCGGCCAGTTCGGCGGCGGCCAGGGAGCACACCGCGACGGCGGACCGGGCCAGCTCCCGCACCGGCAGCCGGGACGGCAGCAGCCCCTCGGGGCCGTCCGTCCCGACCCGTTCGAGCAGCGCGGGATCACCGCCGAGCGCCGTCCACGCCTGCTCCGTACCGGACTTCCGTGTCATCACCATCCGGTCACTATGGCACTGGGTGCCATCTCGGGGAAGTGCCCCCGGCCGGGACGGCGGACGGCGGTAGGGAGGCCGGAAACGACTGCGGGAGGGACCGGCCGCATGCTCCGGTCCCTCCCGCCGCGTCAGGGCGTACCGCTACCAGCGGACCGCGTTCAGCGCGTTCACCACACCGGCACCGTAGAAGCCGTTCTTCTTCTTGCCGCCCTCGCAGACGGCGTCGATCGTGCCGTCGCCGTCGATGTCGTACGGGGCACCGCACTCGGTGGCGTCCGCCTCTGCGAGCAGCAGCGCCTTCACCGCGGCGGCCGAGGCGTGCGGGTGCGTCGACTTGATGAGGGCCGCGACCCCCGCGACGTGCGGCGAGGCCATCGACGTACCGGCCTTGTAGCCGTACTGCCCGTTGGGCAGCGTGGAGAGGATCAGGCCGCTGGTGGCCGGCGGGGCGGGCGTCTGGTAGACCGTCGAGTCACCGCCCGGGGCCGACACGTCGATGACGCCGTTCCCGTAGTTCGAGTACGAGGCCTTCAGGCCCTTGGCGCCGGTCGCGGAGACCGTCACGACACCCGGCAGCTGCGCGGGGATGTCCAGGCACTCGGACGGGTCGATCGTCCGGGAACCGGGCGTCGAGTCGTTCGGGCTGGTGGTGTCCTCGATCGCGTCGGAGGCCAGGTCGAAGGCGCTGTTGCCGGCCGAGGCGATGTTGACCGCGCCCTTGCGCTCCGCGTACCGGGTGGCCCGTGCGACGGCCTCGACCAGGGCGCCCTGGTCGGCGTCGTTCTTGCAGTTGAACATCCACGGGTCGGTGTAATAGCTGTTGTTCGTGACGTCGATCTTGTGCTCGGCGGCCCACATGAAGCCGCAGACGATCGACTCGGTGTAGAAGAACCCGTCCGGGTTCGCCACCTTGATGGCGGCCAGCTTGACGCCCGGCGCGACGCCCGTGATGCCGATGCCGTTCTTCGCGGCCGCGATGGTCCCGGCGACATGCGTTCCGTGGTTGCTCTCGCCGGCCTTCGGGCGCCAGGCGCCGTCCGAGGTGTCCGCTGCGCCGGAGGCGCAGCTGGCGGACGCCGCCCGGTCGAAGTTCGGGGCCAGGTCCGGATGGGTGTCGTCGACGCCCGTGTCGATGACCGCGACCGTGACCTTGCTGCTGCCCAGCGTCTTCTTGTGCGCCTGGTCCGCCTTGATCGCGGGCATGTCCCACTGCAGGGGTTCCATCGGGTCCTGGTCCGCGGTCGCCCCGGCCGCCGCCGCCTTCGCCTGCGCGGCGGTCAGCGGCTGCTCGGCCCCGGTGTCCGTGGTGGCCTGCGGGACGATCGGGTTGGTGCGGGTGGCCCCCGCGGAGTCGACGCCCTTGACCCGGCGGATCGTCTGCGCGAAGTCCGGGTTCTGCGTGTGGACGACGATGACGCCGATCTTGTCGTAGGAGGCGACGACCGTGCCGCCGGCCTGGGATATCGCCTTCGTCACCTGCTTGACGGTCCCGGGACCGCTTCGCGTGTTGACCACGTAGGAGAGCTTCGGGCCGTCCGTCGACACCGCGGCCGCGGACGGCGCGTCCACGGGGGCGGCGGAGGCGGCGTTCGCGGGCAGGAAGCCGAGCGAGGCCGTGAGCGCCAGTCCGACGGGCAACGTGAGCGCGCGGGTCCGTCTGGAACGCAGATGAGCCATGGGGTCTCCACATCATCCGTACCGGGCGACCGGACGCGGGCGCACCCGGTCGCGTACATGACCAGTGAAGTTATCGCTGATCATGCCCGCTCATCAATGAGTAGGGACGTCCTGATTCGGCCGGACGGGTGTCGAACATCGTGCGGGAGAAGTACGCGGTCCGGTGAACCGCCGCGCCGCGCCCTCCGTGCCGTTCGTCGGGGAAGGCGCGCCGACACCCGTTCCGCCCGCCGCCGGACCCTCCTGTGAGACCCGCCGTCGTCCGACACCACCCGTACCCGCGTCGCGAGGAGATTCCGTGGCTACCGATGCACCGCCGCCCGAGGCCGCCCAGGGGGAGGCCGGCCCCGACCGGCCCACGACCGAGGCGTTCCTCGCGACGCAGGAGAGCGAGGAGTTCGGCGAACTGCGCCGCTCGTACCGCTCGTTCGCCTTCCCGCTGACCATCGCGTTCGTCCTCTGGTACCTGCTCTACGTGCTGCTGTCCAACTACGCGGGCGGCTTCATGGGCACCAAGGTGTTCGGCAACATCAACGTCGCCTTCGTCTTCGGCATCGCCCAGTTCGTCACCACCTTCCTCATCGCCTGGTTCTACTCGCGGCACGCCGCGGCGAAGCTCGACCCCAAGGCCGAGGCGATCAAGTCCCGTATGGAGGCCGACGCATGAGCGCCGCACATCCCTCGCACACCGTCCTCCAGCTCGCCGCCTCCTCGACCACCGAGCACCGGCCGCTGATCATCACGCTCTTCGCCGTCTTCGTCGCCGCCACCCTGGCCATCACGGTCTGGGCCGGCCGCCAGACCCGCAGCGCCGCCGACTTCTACGCGGGCGGCCGCCAGTTCACCGCCTTCCAGAACGGGCTCGCGGTCTCCGGCGACTACATGTCCGCCGCCTCGTTCCTCGGCATCGCCGGGGCCATCGCCCTCTTCGGCTACGACGGCTTCCTCTACTCCATCGGCTTCCTCGTCGCCTGGCTGGTGGCCCTGCTCCTGGTCGCCGAACCGCTGCGCAACTCGGGCCGCTACACGATGGGCGACGTCCTCGCCTACCGGATGCGCCAACGCCCGGTCCGTACCGCCGCCGGCGTCTCCACCATCGTCGTCTCGATCTTCTACCTGCTGGCCCAGATGGCGGGCGCGGGCGTCCTGGTCTCCCTCCTGCTCGGCATCACCAGCGACGCCGGCAAGATCCTCATCGTCTCCCTCGTCGGCGTCCTCATGATCGTCTACGTCACCATCGGCGGCATGAAGGGCACCACCTGGGTGCAGATGGTCAAGGCCGTCCTGCTGATCGCGGGCGCCCTGCTGATGACCTTCCTGGTGCTGCTGAAGTTCGACTTCAACATCTCCGACCTGCTCGGCACCGCCGCCGAGAAGAGCGGCCACGGAGCGGCGTTCCTGGAGCCCGGACTCAAGTACGGCGCCACCGGCACCTCCAAGCTGGACTTCCTCTCCCTGGGCATCGCCCTCGTCCTCGGCACCGCCGGCCTGCCGCACATCCTGATCCGCTTCTACACGGTCCCGACCGCCAAGGCCGCCCGCAAGTCGGTCAACTGGGCCATCGGCATCATCGGCGCCTTCTACCTGATGACCATCGCGCTCGGCTTCGGCGCCGCCGCCCTGATCGGCCCCGACGAGATCAAGGCCAAGAACCCGGCCGGGAACGCCGCCGCCCCGCAGCTCGCCGAATACCTCGGCGGCGTCGGCTCCACCAGCGGCGCCGTCCTGCTCGCCGTGATCTCGGCCGTCGCCTTCGCCACCATCCTCGCCGTCGTCGCCGGCCTCACCCTCGCCTCCTCGTCCTCCTTCGCCCACGACATCTACGCCAACGTCATCCGCAAGGGGAAGGCCACCGAGAAGGAGGAGATGAAGGCCGCCCGCTGGGCCACCGTCCTCATCGGCGCCGTCGCGATCGTCCTCGGCGCCTTCGCCCGCGACATGAACGTCGCCGGACTGGTCGCCCTCGCCTTCGCCGTCGCCGCCTCCGCCAACCTGCCGACCATCCTCTACAGCCTCTTCTGGAAGCGGTTCACCACCCAGGGCGCCCTCTGGTCGATCTACGGCGGCCTCGCCAGCTCGGTGATCCTCGTGCTGTTCTCCCCGGTCGTCTCCGGCAACCCGAAGACCTCGATGTTCAAGGGCGTCGACTTCGCCTGGTTCCCGCTGGAGAACCCCGGCCTTATCTCCATCCCGCTGGGCTTCCTGCTCGGCTGGATCGGCTCCCTGCTCTCCAAGGAGGAGCCCGACCGGGGCAAGTACGCCGAGCTGGAGGTCAAGTCCCTCACCGGCGTCGGAGCGCACTGACCCGGGCCGCGACCTGCGGGAACCCGGCTCCGCGGCCGTGTCGTAGATCCCTACGACACGGCCGCGCCCTCCTCGTGCCAAACGGGCCCCACCCGCGGAGCCGCTCTCGCGTAGGCTCGGAAGGACCGGCCGGAGATACCGGCCGGAGCGGGCGGGGGCCGGTACCCGCGACCGCGAACGGGGGAGGGGGACCACATGCTCATCGACACCTACGACCGGGTGGCCACCGACCTGCGCGTCTCGCTGACCGACCGGTGCAACCTGCGCTGCACCTACTGCATGCCGGAAGAGGGGCTCCAGTGGCTGGCCAAGCCCGACCTGCTCAGTGACGACGAGATCGTCCGGCTGGTCCGCATCGCCGTCACCCGCCTCGGCATCACCGAGGTCCGCTTCACCGGCGGCGAACCGCTGCTGCGCCCCGGGCTCGTCTCCATCGTCGAGCGGTGCGCGGCCCTCGACCCCCGCCCCCGGCTCTCCCTCACCACCAACGGCATCGGCCTGAAGCGCACGGCGGCGGCGCTCGAAGCCGCGGGCCTGGACCGGGTCAACGTCTCGCTGGACACCCTGCGCCCCGACGTCTTCAAGACCCTCACCCGCCGCGACCGCCACCACGACGTACTGGCCGGCCTCGAAGCCGCCCGCGACGCCGGCCTCACCCCCGTCAAGGTCAACAGCGTCCTGATGCCGGGCCTCAACGACGACGAGGCCCCCGACCTGCTCGCCTGGGCCGTGGAGCAGGGCTACGAGCTCCGCTTCATCGAGCAGATGCCGCTCGACGCCCAGCACGGCTGGAAGCGCGACGGAATGATCACGGCGGGCGACATCCTCGCCTCGCTGCGCACCCGCTTCACCCTCACCGAGGAGGACGCCGGGGCCCGCGGCTCCGCCCCCGCCGAGCGCTGGACCGTCGACGGCGGCCCCCACCGGGTCGGCGTCATCGCCTCCGTCACCCGCCCCTTCTGCCGGGCCTGCGACCGGACCCGGCTCACCGCCGACGGCCAGGTGCGCACCTGCCTCTTCGCCCGCGAGGAGACCGACCTGCGCGGCGCCCTGCGCTCCGGCGCGCCGGACGAGGAGATCGCCCGGATCTGGACGCTCGCCATGTGGGGCAAGAAAGCCGGATCGGGCCTGGACGACCCGTCCTTCCTCCAGCCCGACCGGCCGATGTCGGCGATCGGCGGATAGGGCTCACGCCCTAGACGTTCTCCGCCCGGGCCTCCCACTCCGTCAGCGTCACGACCTCCTTCAGGAAGCCCCGGACACCGAGGAACGACGACAGGTGTTCCCGGTGCTCCTCGCAGGCCAGCCAGGTCTTGCGACGGTCCGGGGTGTGCACCTTCGGGTTGTTCCAGGCGAGCACCCAGACCGCGTCGGCCCGGCAGCCCTTGGCGGAACAGATGGGCGCGGCGGCGGCGCTCTCGGCCGCGTTCTCAGGGGAGTTCACGGACTCAACCCTAATGTCGGACCCCGCACCACCAGGAAAAAGGCGACGCCGGGCAGCCACGGGGGGAGCTGCCCGGCGTCAGTCCGTCGCTCCGACGGGGGATGCGGAGCGCGCTTCGAAGTATGTCACGCAGACCGGGGTGCGGTGCACCGTAACTTCATGATTGATCTGAGCATTTCTTGAGCATTGGCCGTCATCCGCGGGGCGGCCCATGCTCAGGCCGGTGCCCCGCCGCCGTGCGTCCCGTCACCCTCGGAACCGGATTCGGCCGCCCCGGGCACCGGCGCCGCGTCGAGCGCCGGACGCATCGGTGCCGGGATGAAGGTCGAGGGGAGCGAACGAGGAGTCTCCCGGCCCGCGTTGGCGATGACCACCGCCACGTAGGGCAGCAGCATCCCGAGCGCGAGCGCCACGATCGCGACGTACCGCTCGACGTTCCACAGCGTCGCGGCCAGGACCACCGACAGCGTCCGCACGGACATCGAGATCACATAGCGCCGCTGCCTGCCGCGGACATCGTCCGCCAGCCCCTGCCGCGCCCCGGTGATCCGGAAGACCTCGCCGTCGCTCCGCTTCCGCACCATGTCTCCCTCACCCTTCCCCCGGCTTCCCCCGACCGGACAGGGGGAACCGCGGACCCGCTCCGGCCGCTCACGGACCGGACCGCAACCACGGTACGCCCGGCCCCCGGCGCTCACGAGGCCGGGGCGGGCACGTTCGTACATTTCGGTACCAGGGCCCCACGCGCGGACGCGTCCGGCATGCGGTCCTCCGCCCCCGGCCCGAGACTGGTCCGTACGGGCGCGACGCCGCGCCCCGCGAGGAGGCGGACATGGGCTGGCTGTGGGCAATCATCGTGGGCCTGGTGCTCGGTCTGATCGCCAAGGCGATCCTGCCCGGCAAACAGAAGATCCCGATCTGGCTGACGATCGTCTGCGGCATCGTCGGCAGCGTGCTCGGCAACACCGTCGCCACCTGGATCGGCGTCAACGACACCAAGGGCATCGACTGGACCCGCCACCTCCTCCAGCTCATCGGCGCGATCGTCGTCGTCGCCGTCGGGGACGCGGTATGGGCCGCGGTCCGCGGCAACCGGAGCAGAACCTGACCCTCCGCCACCACGCACCGCGGCCGGACACCCTCCGAGGGCGTCCGGCCGCGGCGTGGCGGATACGGGTCCGGGGTCAGCCGGTGACCTCGACGGCGGCGAGGTTCTTCTTGCCCCGGCGCAGCACCAGCCAGCGCCCGTGCAGCAGCTCCTCGCGGGCCGGCGCGGCCTCACCGTCGACGACCTTCACGTTGTTCACGTACGCGCCGCCCTCCTTCACCGTGCGGCGGGCACCCGACTTGCTCGGCGCCAGACCGACCTCCACCAGCAGATCCACCAGCGGGCCCAGCTCGGTGACGCGCGCGTGCGGCACCTCGGACAGGGCGGCGGCCAGCGTCGCTCCGTCCAGTTCGCCGAGCTCGCCCTGGCCGAACAGCGCCTTCGACGCCGCGACGACCGCCGCGCACTGGTCGGCGCCGTGCACCAGCGTCGTCAGCTCCTCGGCCAGCGCGCGCTGCGCCGTCCGGGCCTGCGGACGCTCCTCGGTGACCTTCTCCAGCTCCTCCAGCTCGGCAGGGCTGCGGAAGCTGAGGATCCGCATGTACCGGGAGACGTCCCGGTCGTCCACGTTCAGCCAGAACTGGTAGAACGCGTACGGCGTGGTCATCGTCGGGTCGAGCCAGACGGCCCCGCCCTCGGTCTTGCCGAACTTGGTCCCGTCCGCCTTCGTCATCAGCGGCGTCGCCAGCGCGTGCACCTCGGCGCCCGGCTCCAGGCGGTGGATCAGGTCGAGGCCCGCCGTGAGGTTGCCCCACTGGTCGCTGCCGCCCTGCTGGAGCGTGCAGCCGTAGCGCCGGTACAGCTCCAGGAAGTCCATGCTCTGGAGCAGCTGGTAGCTGAACTCGGTGTAGCTGATGCCCTCGTCGGACTCCAGCCGGCGGGCGATCGACTCCTTCGTCAGCATCTTGTTGACGCGGAAGTGCTTGCCGATGTCCCGGAGGAACTCGATCGCGGACAGCCCCGCGGTCCAGTCCAGGTTGTTGACCATGACCGCGGCGTTCTCGCCCTCGAAGGACAGGAACGGCTCGATCTGGGCCCGCAGCCGCGCCACCCAGGCGGCGACCGTCTCCGGGTCGTTCAGCGTGCGCTCCGCGGTCGGCCTCGGGTCGCCGATCTGGCCGGTGGCGCCGCCCACCAGGGCCAGCGGACGCAGCCCGGCCAGCTGGAGCCGGCGCATGGTGAGCACCTGCACCAGATGGCCGACGTGCAGACTGGCCGCGGTGGGGTCGTAGCCGCAATAGAACGTGACCGGGCCGTCCGCGAGAGCCTTGCGCAGGGCGTCCTCATCGGTGGACTGGGCGAACAGCCCGCGCCACTTCAGCTCGTCGACGATGTCCGTCACGGTTCCAGTGCTCCTCGTACGTTTACGGGAATGACGATTTCTCGTCCATTTTAGGCGGTCACACGCCGGGGCTCACCGAGCTCATGTTGAAGTCGGGGATCCGCAGCGCGGGCATCGCGGCCCGAGTGAACCAGTCGCCCCACTCGCGCGGCAACGTCCTTTCGGTGCGGCCCGCCTCCGAGGCCCGCGACAGCAGGTCGACCGGCGACTCGTTGAACCGGAAGTTGTTCACCTCGCCGACGACCTCGCCGTCCTCGACCAGGTACACCCCGTCACGGGTCAGCCCGGTCAGCAGCAGGGTGGCCGGATCGACCTCCCGGATGTACCAGAGGCAGGTCAGCAGCAGCGCGCGCCCGGTCGTCGCCGCCACCATCTCGTCCAGGGACCGCTCGCCGCCGCCCTCCAGCAGCAGGTTGTCGACGGCCGGCGCGACCGGCTGGCCGGTCAGCTCCGCCGTGTGCCGGGTCGTCGTCAGCCGCTCCAGCCTGCCCTCGCGCACCCAGTCGGTCGGCGCCAGCGGCAGCCCGTTGTCGAAGACGGAGGCCCCGTCCCCGGAGGCATGGGCGATCACGAACGGCGCCGACTCCAGCCCGGGGGCGTACGGATCGCTGCGCAGCGTCAGCGGGAGCCCGGACAGCTGCTCGCCGATCCTGGTCCCGCCGCCCGGCCGGGAGAAGACCGTCCGGCCCTCCGCGGCGTCCCGCGCGGTCGACGACCACAGCTGGTAGATCAGCAGGTCGGCGACGGCCGTCGGCGGGAGCAGCGTCTCGTACCGACCGGCGGGCAGTTCGATACGGCGCTCCGCCCAGCCCAGCCGCTGCGCCAGCTCCGCGTCGAGCGCGGCCGGGTCGACGTCCTTGAAGTCGCGCGTCGAGCGGCCCGCCCAGGAGGAACGGGTGCGGTCGGGGGACTTGGCGTTCAGCTCCAGCGTCCCGGTCGGCTGGTCGTGGCGCAGCCGCAGCCCCGTCGACGTCCCCAGATACGTGGAGCTCATCAGGTGGTGGGCGAAGCCGTACAGCTCGCGGCCGCCGGAGCGGGCACGGGCGAAGGCGTCGCCGAGCGCCGGGGCGAAGTCCGCGAAGACCTCCGAACCGGTCTCGGCCGGCGCGTCCGTGAAGTCGGGCGACGCGGCCACCCCGGTGACCAGCGGCTGCGCGTCCTCCGCCGGGGAGGCCCCGCGCGCCGCGGCCTCGGCGGCCCGCACCAGCGGCTCCAGGTCGTCGGCGGTGACCGCGGCCCGGGACACCACACCGGACGCGGTGCCCTGCGCGCCGTCGACGGTCGCGACGACGGTGAGGGTCCGGCCCCGGGTCACCCCGTTCGTGGTGAGGGCGTTGCCCGCCCAGCGCAGGTTCGCCGAGGAGTGCTCGTCGGCGATGACCACGCAGCCGTCGGCGGTCGACAGTTCGAGCGCGCGCTCGACGATCTCGTACGGCTTGCTGACACGGCTCATCGGCCGGCCTCCTGCGTCGTGTTGAGACTGTGCTGCACCGAGGGACGGCCCCCGGACCCCCAGCCGGTTCCGTGGCGACCGCTCATCGGCCGGCCTCCTGAGTCGTGTTGAGGATGTTGACGCCCCGGAAGAGTGCGGAGGGGCAGCCGTGCGAGACGGCGGCGACCTGCCCCGGCTGCGCCTTGCCGCAGTTGAAGGCGCCGCCCAGCACGTACGTCTGCGGGCCGCCGACCTTCTCCATCGAGCCCCAGAAGTCCGTCGTCGTCGCCTGGTACGCGACGTCGCGCAGCTGACCGGCGAGCCGCCCGTTCTCGATCCGGAAGAACCGCTGGCCGGTGAACTGGAAGTTGTACCGCTGCATGTCGATCGACCAGGACCGGTCGCCGACCACGTAGATCCCGCGCTCCACCCCGCCGATCAGGTCCTCCGTGGACAGCCCGCCCGGCTCCGGCCGCAGGGACACGTTGGCCATCCGCTGCACGGGGACATGGCCGGGGGAGTCCGCGTACGCGCAGCCGTTGGAACGGCCCAGCCCGGTCAGCTTCGCGATCCGCCGGTCCAGCTGGTACCCGACCAGCGTCCCGTCGCGCACCAGGTCCCAGGACTGCGCCTCGACGCCCTCGTCGTCGTACCCGATGGTCGCGAGACCGTGCTCGGCGGTGCGGTCACCGGTCACGTTCATCACGGGGGAGCCGTACGCCAGCTTGCCCAGCTGGTCGAAGGTCGCGAACGAGGTCCCGGCGTACGCCGCCTCGTACCCGAGTGCCCGGTCCAGCTCGGTGGCGTGGCCGATCGACTCGTGGATGGTCAGCCAGAGGTTGGACGGGTCGACCACCAGGTCGTACGTCCCCGCCTCGACGCTCGGGGCGCGCATCTTCTCGGCCAGCAGCCCGGGGATCCGCTCCAGCTCACCGGCCCAGTCCCAGCCGGTCCCGGTCAGGTACTCCCAGCCGCGGCCCACCGGCGGGGCGATCGTCCGCATCGAGTCGAACTCGCCGGTCTTCCCGTCCACGGCCACCGCGGTGAACTCCGGGTGCAGCCGGACCCGCTGCTGGGTGGTCACCGTCCCGGCCGTGTCCGCGTAGAACTTGTTCTCGTGGACGGTGTTCAGCGACGCGTCCACATGCGCGACGCCCTCCGCCGCCAGCAGCCGGGCGCTCCACTCGGCGAGCAGCCCCGCCTTCTCCTCGTCCGGCACCTCGAACGGGTCGACGTCGTACGCCGACACCCAGGTCCGCTCGCCGTGCACCGGCTCGTCCGCCAGCTCGACCCGCTCGTCGGAACCGGCCGCAGCGATCACCTTGGCGGACAGCTTCGCCATGGCGACGGCCTGCGAGGCCACCTTCGCCGCGGCGTCCATCGTCAGATCCACCCCGGACGCGAAGCCCCAGGCCCCGCCGTGCACCACCCGTACCGCGTAGCCCAGGTCGGTGGTGTCCGAGGACGCGGCGGGCCGGGCGTCCCGCAGCCGCCAGGAGGCGCTGCGCACCCGCTCCATACGGAAGTCGGCGTGTTCGGCGCCCAGCGCACGCGCGCGGGCGAGCGCCGCGTCGGCGAGGGCCCGCAACGGCAGGGCCAGGAACGACTGATCTACCTCATGGGGCACGGCGGATTCCCTTCTCGATGCACCACGGAAGTGAACCACGCCGGAGGGTGACCGCACCTGGCGTCAACCGGACACCCTCGCCGCGATCCGGCGGTGGCCCTCCCGGGAGGGCCGGGCACTGTAGGAACCCCACAGTGCCCGGGGGAAGGCCCTGTCAGGGGCCGATTGCTCGCGGAGCGGACGGTACCGATAGGTTTTCGACGTACCAGACCGCTAGGGAAAGGGTGATCCGATGAGCCGCTCGGTTCTCGTCACTGGAGGAAACCGGGGCATCGGCCTCGCCATCGCCCGCGCCTTCGCCGACAACGGCGACAAGGTCGCGATCACCTACCGTTCCGGGGAGCCGCCCGTCGTGCTCACCGAGGCCGGTGTCCTCGCGGTCCGCTGCGACATCACCGATGCCGAGCAGGTGGAGCAGGCCTACAAGGAGATCGAGGAGAAGCACGGTCCCGTCGAGGTGCTGGTCGCCAACGCCGGTATCACCAAGGACCAGTTGCTGATGCGGATGTCCGAGGAGGACTTCACGTCCGTCCTGGACACCAACCTCACCGGCACTTTCCGGGTCGTCAAGCGCGCCAACCGCGGGATGCTGCGCGCCAAGAAGGGCCGGGTCGTCCTCATCTCCTCCGTCGTCGGGCTCCTCGGCTCGGCCGGGCAGGCGAACTACGCCGCCTCCAAGGCCGGTCTGGTCGGCTTCGCCCGCTCGCTGGCCCGTGAGCTCGGCTCGCGGAACATCACTTTCAACGTCGTCGCGCCCGGCTTCGTCGACACCGACATGACGCAGGTGCTCACCGAGGAGCAGCGCAAGGGCATCGTGTCCCAGGTGCCGCTCGGCCGCTACGCGCAGCCCGAGGAGATCGCCGCCGCGGTGCGTTTCCTCGCCTCCGACGACGCGTCGTACATCACTGGAGCCGTCATCCCGGTTGACGGCGGATTGGGCATGGGTCACTGATCACCATGAGCGGAATTCTCGACGGCAAGCGCATCCTCATCACCGGTGTGCTGATGGAGTCGTCCATCGCTTTCCATGCCGCCAAGGTGGCCCAGGAGCAGGGCGCCGAGGTCATCCTCACGGCCTTCCCCCGGCCCACGCTGACCGAGCGCATCGCCAGGAAGCTGCCGAAGCCGGCCAAGGTCATCGAGCTGGACGTGACCAACACCGAGCACCTGGACCGGCTCGCCGGTCTGGTCGAGGCGGAGCTCGGCTCCCTCGACGGCGCCGTCCACTCCATCGGCTTCGCGCCGCAGGACGCGCTCGGCGGCAACTTCCTGAACACCCCGTTCGAGTCGGTCGCCACCGCGATGCACGTCTCGGCGTTCTCGCTGAAGTCGCTCGCCATGGCCTGCAAGCCGCTGATGAACAACGGCGGCTCGGTCGTCGGCCTCACCTTCGACGCGCAGTTCGCCTGGCCGCAGTACGACTGGATGGGCCCGGCCAAGGCCGCCCTGGAGGCCACCTCCCGCTACCTCGCCCGTGACCTGGGCAAGGACGACATCCGCTGCAACCTGGTCTCGGCCGGTCCGCTCGGCTCGATGGCCGCGAAGTCCATCCCGGGCTTCACCGACCTGGCCAAGGTGTGGGACACCCGCTCCCCGCTGGCCTGGGACATGGCGGACCCGGAGCCGGCCGGCCGCGCCATCGTCGCGCTGCTCTCGGACTTCTTCCCGAAGACCACCGGCGAGATCATCCACGTCGACGGCGGCGTGCACATGATGGGCGCCTGACCCTTACGACGGGACTCCACCCGGCCGCGTACCGCCCGAGCACGGGCGGTACGCGGCTTTCGTGCGTCCGGAGACGGTGTGCGTGGCCCGCCGGCCGAGATCGACTCGAAAAGGTAGTCGATCCACCGCAGAATGTGATGAACCGGACTTCGGGCCAGGCTGCGGGAGGAGGTCGTCATGCGCTCCACACGTCGCCGGACCGGCGCGCTGCTGGCGGCCGCCATAGCGCTGGCCGGGCTCGCCGCCCCGGTGGGGATATCCCTGGCGGGCCGGGCCGGAGGCGGGGCGTCCACCCCTGCCGCACCCAGCCCGGAGCCCGCCGGAGCCGAATGCCTCACCTCGGTACGGGGCTCACGGGTCGTCGCCCTCTGCCACAACCCGTACCCCTCCACCGACCGCGTGCAGCTGCACACCGAGTGCCGCCAGTGGTGGGACGTGGACGCCGACTCCGCCCCAGTCGAGGTGGACCCGGGGCAGACCGTACGGATCGACGACCGCTGCTGGAAGCAGGTCGCCTCCGCCTGGGTCACCCACCGGACACAGGACAGTCCTTAGGGATGCTCCGCCGGGCAGCTCAGCGCATGGCTCGCCGCCTCGGCCGCCGCGGTCTCGCCGTCCCCCGCCCGGATCGCCTCGACCAGCCGCCCGTGGTCCATGTGGTTCTCCGGCCGCAGCTCGTGGCCGATGTCGCCCCTGAGGTAGTCGCGGAGCAGATCCCCCAGGTCGGCGTAGAGGGCGGTCAGCACGTCGTTGTGCGAGGCGGCGACCACGGCGTGGTGCAGCGTCGCGTCCGCCTCGACGAACGCCTCGGCGTCCCCCGCCGTCCATGCCTCCTCGCGGCGCGCCATGAGCGCGTCCAGCTGCTTCAGGTCCCGCTCGGTGCGCCGGGCCGCGGCCAGCCGGGCCGCCGACGACTCCAGCGTGGACCGCAGCTCGGCGATGTGGCGCGGATCCGCGGAGGCGAAACGGCGGTGCATCACCCCGGCCAGCTCGCTGGTGGCCACGACATAGGTGCCCGACCCCTGCCGGATGTCCAGCAGCCCGTTGTGCGCGAGGGCGCGCACGGCCTCCCGGACGGTGTTGCGGGCCACCCCCAGCTGCTCCACCAGTTCGGGCTCGGTGGGAATGCGGGAGCCCACGGGCCACTCGCCCGAAGTGATCTGATTCCTGAGCTGGGCAATCACCTGGTCGGCGAGTGCCGAACGCCGCGGGGACGTCAGCGCCATGGTGCTCCTTGGGCCGGTTGCTGGTGCGGGCGGGGTGCCGGGGGCGGCACGAGGGGTGGGGGTGGTCGCACCCGGAGCGAATGTTCTCAGAACGCGCCAGGTCCGCCGAGTTCCGGTCGACTCCACGCCGACTGGACAATCAATCATCCCATGATTCTATGATGGGTCTCATGTCCGATGAAGAAACCAGCACACTGAGCCCCGCCGCCGCGGCGGACGCCCCCTCGAGAACCACGGCCGCACAGGCCCCGCAGGGCCGCCGGACGCCGTCGGCCGCCGACGGCGCCTCCCCCTGGGTGCTCCGGCTGGTCGCCGTCGGACTGGTCCTCACCGCCCTGAACCTCCGCCCCGCCATCACCAGCCTCGGCGCCCTCCTCGAAGAGGTGCGCGACGGTCTGCACATGAGCGGCAGCGTCGCCGGTGTCCTCACCTCCGTACCGCCGCTCTGCTTCGCGATCTTCGGGATCATGGCGCCGAGGCTGGCCCGCCGCTTCGGGCCGGGCGCGGTCGTCTGCGCCGGGATGATCGCCATCACCGCGGGTCTCGTGATCCGGCCGCTCGTCGGCGGGACGGCCGGCTTCCTGGCCGCCAGCGCCCTCGCCCTCATGGGCATCGCCGTCAGCAACGTCCTGATGCCCGTCATCGTCAAGCACTGGTTCCCCGACCGGGTCGGCTCCATGACCGGGCTCTACTCCATGGCCCTGGCCCTCGGCACCTCGCTCGCCGCCGCGATCACCGTGCCCATGACCAGCGCGATGGGCGGCAGTTGGCGGCTGGGGATCGGCGTGTGGGCCGTGCTCTCCGCCGCCGCGATCCTGCCCTGGCTCCCGCTGGTGCGCGACCGGCGCGCCGCGAGCCGCCCGTCCGACCGCCCGGTGGCCGCCCAGGCCGCCCCGGAGCTCCGGATCACCCGCAGCCGCACCGCCTGGGCCCTCGCCTGCTTCTTCGGCCTGCAGGCCACCGCCGCATACATCACCATGGGGTGGATGCCGCAGATCTTCCGCGACGCCGGGGTCTCGGCCGGTACCGCCGGAGTGCTGCTCGCCGTCACCATGGCGATGGGCGTGCCGCTCGCCTTCGTCATCCCCCGGGTCGCGAGCCGGATGCGGAACCAGGGCCCGATCGTCCTCGTCCTCGGCAGCTGCGGCCTCGTCGGTTACGCGGGCCTCTACCTCGCGCCGGCCGGCGGGGCCTGGGCCTGGGCCCTGCTCCTGGGCATCTCGAACTGCTCCTTCCCGCTCGCCCTGACCATGATCGGCATGCGGTCGCGCACCGGCGCGGGTGTGGTGCGGCTGTCCGCGTTCGCCCAGTCCGTCGGCTACCTGATCTCGATCCCGGGACCGCTGCTGATCGGTGTGCTCTACCAGCACAGCGGCGGCTGGGAGCTGCCCATCGCGCTGATGGCGGGCCTCATGGTGCCGCAGATGGCGATCGGCTTCCTCGCCGGGCGGGACCGGACGATCGAGGACGAATGCTGAGATGCGAGACTGGGGCCATGTCTCCTGTGCTCGACCCGAATCCTCAGAACGGCCAGAAGAAGCTTCTCGCCGTGCTCGGCGCGATGCTGCTGATCACCGTGGTCGTCGCGGTGATCGCTTCGATCGCCTCCCCCTGACGCCCGGTACACGTCGCAGGTGGGGTTAACCCCCCTGTCCCCTAGGGGGCAGGGGTGGGGGTGAAGTGGGTGGACTGCCGGATGGGCCCGGGGCCCCGGCGTCCGTAGGTTCTTCCTTAGTGAACCGATGACCCACGGAGGCGGACATGCGGGCCCCAACGCCCACCCGGACCACCCACCCGGCCACGGGCGGTGTCGACGTGCGGCTGCCGTGGTGGGGCATCGTGCTGCCCGCCCTCGCCTTCGCCGTACTCCTGCTGCTGATCGTGAGCCCCGGCGAGGCGCACGCCACCGGCGCGGACCCGGCGATCAGCCGCGTCCTCGCGTACCTCCTCGCCCTGGTGACCGGCTGATCCCGTGCCTCGTACACCAGCCCGTCAACCCCCTGCGCCGGACCGCACGTTTCATGCGAAGCTGAGGTGTATGAGCGTCGACACACCTCGCAGGATCGTTCTTCTCCGGCACGCCAAGGCCGAATGGTCACAGGACTCCGACCATGAAAGGCCGCTCGCGGAGCGCGGCCGCAAGGACGCCCCCGTCGCGGGCCGTCGGCTCGCCGGAACCGGGATCGACCTCGACCTGGCCCTCTGCTCCACCGCCGCCCGGACCCGCGAGACCTGGAAGCTGGCCGTCCACGAGATGCCGCGCCGCCCCAGGACCGTCTACGAGGAGCGGCTGTACGAGGCGTCCCTCGGCGAGCTCATCGCCCTGGTCAACGAGACCCCCGAGGACGTGCGCGACCTTCTGGTCATCGGCCACAACCCCGGTATGCACGCGCTCGCCGACGCCCTCGCCGGAGAGGCCGAGGGCGACGCCCTGGCCCGGATGAACCGCAGCGGGTTCCCCACCTCCGCGTTCGCCGTCGTCGAGTTCAACGGCTCCTGGAAGGGCGTGGAGCACGGCGTCGGCAAGCTCGTCGAGTACTGGACGCCCAACGGCTGACCCCGCCCGTACGCACCGGGGCCCCGGAACCGCCGAGCGGTTTCCGGGGCCCCGGTGCATGCGGGCGGTCGGTTCAGTCGACGAGGCCGTCGGCGGCCTCGACCTCCTCACGGGTGATGCCCAGCAGATAGAGCACGGTGTCCAGGAACGGCACGTTCACCGCGGTGTGCGCGGCCTCCCGGACCACCGGCTTGGCGTTGAAGGCCACCCCGAGCCCGGCGGTGTTCAGCATGTCCAGGTCGTTGGCGCCGTCACCGATCGCGACGGTCTGCGCCAGCGGCACCCCGGCCTGCTCGGCGAAGCTGCGCAGCAGCCGGGCCTTGCCCGCCCGGTCGACGATGTCGCCGACGACCCGGCCGGTGAACTTCCCGTCGACCACTTCCAGCGTGTTGGCGGAGGCGAAGTCGAGCCCGAGCCGTTCCTTCAGGTCGTCGGTGACCTGGGTGAAGCCGCCCGAGACCACGCCCACCTGGTAGCCGAGACGTTTCAGCGTACGGATCAGCGTGCGGGCCCCCGGCGTCAGCCGCACCTCGGCGCGCACCTTGTCCACCACCGAGGCGTCCAGCCCGGCCAGGAGCGCCACCCGCGCGTGCAGCGACTGTTCGAAGTCCAGCTCGCCGCGCATCGCCTGCGCGGTCACCTCGGCGACCTCGTCCTCGCAGCCCGCGTGGGCGGCGAACAGCTCGATCACCTCGTCCTGGATCAGCGTCGAGTCGACGTCCATGACGACCAGCCGCTGGGCCCGGCGGCTCAGCCCGGCCGACACCACCGCGATGTCGACACCGATGCCGGCCGCCTCCGTCGCCAGGGCGGTCCGCAGATCCTCGGTCGCGGTGCCGGACACCGCGAACTCCACGGCCGTGACGGGGTACTTCGCGAGCCGGAAGATCCGGTCGATGTTGCCCCCGGTGGAGGTGATGGTGGCCGCTATGGCGGCGGTCGACTCCGCGGTCAGCGGGTGCCCGAGCACCGTCACATGGGAACGCCCGAGACCGCGGGGCCGGTTGTCACCGGTACCGGAGATGATCTCGGCCTGGAGCTTCAGCGAATCGGCCCAGCTGTGCACGGTCGCCCGCAGGTCGCCCTCGGTGGTGCCGCCCGCCGCCGGGGCGGTGACCAGCGCGCACAGGACGATGCGGCCACGGGTGACGACCTGCTCGATGTCGACGACGTCGACGGAGTAGGCGGCGAGGGTGTCGAAGAGCCCGGCGGTGATGCCGGGACGGTCCTTCCCGAAGATCTTCACGAGAAGGGTCGGGGTGCTGGTGTCCCGACGGGACTCAGGAGACTCAGGGGACTCGGGAGACGAGGAGGACTGAGATGGCTGAGATGCGCTCATGGTGCTTCCACCGTATCGGGCCGCCGCCGGGTGCCGGGGGTCCGTCCCGAGGAACGGACAGCGCGCACGGCCCGCGTCCCTCGCGCCCGGACCGCGGGCGTCGTGACGGACCGCGCGCGTCCGCTTCCACCCGGTGCCCGGACGGGGCGGAGCGGCACCCGGTCTGCGGCGTTCGGTGGCGTTTCGTGCGCGCTCGGGGCGCTTGCCGCGCTCTTTGCCGATTGTTCGTGTCGGCCCCGTAACGATGCAGGTCCAAGCAGGTACCAGGACCGGTCCGACTTTCGTATCCGGGACTGCTCCTGGAATAGTTCCCCACGATGTTCAAGCATCCCTAGACTCCCTGTGATGGGGGTAACTCGGGGGACAACTAGTGGGGCGCGGAGTGCCGGAACTCGTACTGGAATTGAATGGAAGGACCTGGACGCTCGATCCGTCCAGGTCGTACACCCTCGGACGCGATCCTCAGGGCGACCTGACGATCGACGACGCCAGGGTGTCGTGGCGGCACGCCACGATCAGCTGGGGGGGCCGGAACTGGTTCATCGAGGACCACGGCAGCACCAACGGCACCTATGCGCAGGGCAGCAGGATCCAGCAGCTGGAGATCGGCCCCGGCACCGTCATACACCTGGGCAACGCCACTGACGGACCGAGGCTGAGCGTCACCGCCCCCGCGGGCGCGGACGTCTACGGGGGACAGGGCGCGGGCGCCCAGCAGGCTCCCGCCCAGCAGCCCCCGCAGGGCGGCCCCGGCTGGGGCAACCAGCAGGCCCCCGCGCAGCAGCCGCAGGCACCGCAGCAGCAGGGATGGCAGCAGCCCCCGGCCCAGGCGCCGCAGCAGCCGTACGTACCGCAGCAGCAGGGCATGGCCGGTCCGCCCGGCGCGGGCGGGGCCGCGGGGGCCCCGCCCGTCCACGGCGACCGCAGCCCGACCACGTTCCACCAGTTCGCGCTCGGCCGGGTCATGCGCATCGGTCGTGCGCTGGAGAACGACCTGGTCGTCTCCGACCTCCAGGTCTCCCGCAACCACGCCGAGTTCCACGCGACGCCCGACGGCCGCTTCGAGATCCGGGACCTCGGATCGCACAACGGCACCTACGTCAACGGCCAGCCGATCGCCAAGTCCGGCTCCGCGTTCATCGGACCGAACGACACCGTCGGCGTCGGCCACTCGACCTTCCGCCTGGTCGGCGACCGGCTCGAGGAGTTCGTCGACACCGGTGAGGTCTCCTTCTCCGCCCGCCACCTCACGGTGACCGTGGACGGCGGGAAGCAGATCCTCAAGGACGTCTCCTTCGGCGTCCCGGAGAAGTCGCTCATCGCGGTCATCGGCCCCTCGGGCTCCGGAAAGTCCACCCTGCTCAAGGCGCTCACCGGCTACCGGCCCGCCAACCAGGGCGACGTCCTCTACGACAACCGGAACCTGTACAAGCAGTTCGCCGAGCTGCGCCAGCGCATCGGTCTGGTCCCGCAGGACGACATCCTGCACAAGGAACTCACCGTCACCAAGGCCCTCAAGTACGCGGCCAAGCTCCGCTTCCCCGCGGACACCACCGAGGCCGAGCGCGAGGCCCGCATCCACGAGGTCCTCGCCGAGCTCAAGCTCGACATCCACAAGGACAAGAAGGTCACCTCGCTCTCCGGCGGCCAGCGCAAGCGCGTCTCCGTCGCCCTGGAGCTGCTCACCAAGCCGTCGCTGATCTTCCTGGACGAGCCGACCTCCGGCCTCGACCCGGGCATGGACCGCGACGTCATGCAGCTGCTGCGCGGGCTGGCCGACGACGGCCGTACGGTCCTCGTCGTCACCCACTCCGTGGCCGAGCTGGCGATCTGCGACAAGCTGCTGGTCATGGCGCCGGGCGGATCCGTCGCCTACTTCGGCCCGCCGGAGGAGGCGCTCAACTTCTTCGGCTACACCACCTGGGCCGACGTCTTCTCCGCGTTCGAGAACTACCGCGACTACGACTGGGCCGGCCGCTGGCGCGGCTCGCAGCATTACCAGATGTACGCCGCGGACATCGACGCCGTCGCCGCCCAGCCGGTGCAGATGCCGCCGCAGCAGATCCACCCGCCGAAGCCGCAGAGCTGGTCGGCCCAGCTGTGGACACTGATCCGCCGCTACCTCTCGGTGATCGCCTCCGACAAGGGCTTCATGGGCCTGATGGTGATCCTGCCCGCCGTGCTCGGCGTGGTCAGCGTGGTCATCCCGGCCAAGTTCGGCCTCGCCCCGCCGGAGGCCCCGTCCCGGTTCAACGGGGCCGCCGGCACGATCATGCTGATCCTCGCGGTCGGCATGTGCTTCTCCGGCGCGGCCAACTCCGTACGAGAACTGATCAAGGAACGTGTGATCTACGAACGGGAACGGGCCACCGGCCTGTCCCGCTCGGCCTACCTGATGTCCAAGGTGATCGTCCTCGGTGTCATCACGGCCTTCCAGGGCGTCATCATCTGCGGCATCGGCTTCGCCACCCGCAAGCTCCCGGACGAGGGCCTGATCATGCCGCCCGCCCTGGAGCTCTGCCTGACGATCATCGCGCTCGGCTTCACCTCGATGATGTTCGGCCTGGTCATCTCCTCGCTGGTGAAGACCTCCGAGAAGACCATGCCGCTGCTGGTCATGTTCGCGATCGTCCAGGTCGTCTTCACCGGCATCCTCTTCCAGGTGTACGGCTCGCCCGGCCTGGAGCAGTTCGCCTGGCTGATGCCGTCCCGCTGGGCCATCGCCGGTACGGCCGCCACGCTCGACCTCTCGCACCTGATGGCGCCGTGGGACCCGAAGGACCCGACCAACCTGGACCCGCTCTGGGAGCACTCGGCCGGCCAGTGGGGCATCAACATCACGGTGCTCCTGGTGCTCGGCATCGCCTGCGGCTTCGTCGTCGCGCGCCTGCTGCGCCGCCACGAGCCCGAGGTCATGCGCAAGTAGCGCGGACCCGGCACCGGACGGACCGAAGGGCGGCACCCCGCACGGGGTGCCGCCCTTCGGCGTCGACGGAGTGCCCGTCCGAGGACCGGGCCGTCGGTCAGTACGCGCTGTTGACGTTGTCGATCGAGCCGTACCGGTCGGCCGCGTAGTTGGCGGCGGCCGTGATGTTGGCGACCGGGTCGTAGATGTTCGTCGAGGTGCCCGGGACGTGGTACGCGTTGAACGTCGGCTGGATCACCTGGAGCAGACCGCAGGACGGGGTGCCGTTCTGGGCGTTGACGTCCCAGCCGTTGACGGCGTTCGGGTTGCCGGTCGACTCGCGCATGATGTTGCGGTGCAGACCGTCGTACGAACCGGGGATGCCGTGGGCCTGCATGATGTCGAGGGCCTGGCGGATCCAGCCGTCCAGGTTGTTCGCGTAGACCGGGGTGCGGACCTCGGAGCGGCTGGCGGCCTGCGGCTCGGTGCGCTGGGCGGCGACGGCCTCGGTCCGCACCGCGGCGGCCCGGGCCTTGGCATCGGCCTTCGCCTGCGCCGCAGCCTTCGCGGCGGCGGCCTTGGCCTTCGCGGCGGCGGCCTTCTTGGCCTTGGCGAGGTCGGCGGCCTTCACCAGCTTCTCGGCGGTGGAGTGCTGCTCGATGATGCTGGCCTGCACGGCCTTGGCCTGCGGCGAACCGGCGGCCGACGCGAGCACCACGGGGACGCCGTTCACGGCGGCCGAGGCCTCGGTCTTGGAGTCGGCGTTGGCGGGGACGAGCGAGAACGAGAGCGCGGCGGCGGCCATGGCCGAGATACCCGCGACGGAGAGCTTCTGGGTCTTGTTCAGGCGACGGCGACGGCCGGTGGTGCTGGACGCGAACATGCAGACGTACCTCTTCGAATCGCGGGAGTCCTCACGGAGGACGAAGACGGGAAGCGTTCGTTCGCATCTCCGTCGGGGACGAGAGCAATTCTTAGCGGCCGCAAAATCTGCTGGCAAAGGTGTGACGTACGAACCCGGATAGTGGAGCCGGGGGCCGCTCGAACGTGACCACCCCCGCTCATCGCCACTCATGTGGCGCTTACATCTCCACTAGCGGGCTTCGTAAGTGACGTGGGTCCTATGCGCGGCCTCACATCGGCCGCGTAACGAACTGACCAACCGTTGCTTCAGCAATTCGGAGGGTTAGATTCTGGACTTCCGGGGGAGCGGTCGGACCCCGGACCTAGGCCCGCCGCCCCAAGGAAGAGCCACCCGCGGGCCGATACGGCGCCCGGACCCCGCCGGTACGGTGAGGCACATGAGCCACCGCCCAACGTCGGGCCTCGCGGCCGTGAGCGCCGCCCTGCTCGCCATGAGCCGGCACCTCGAAGTGCGCGACGTCCTGAAGACGATCGTCGCCTCCGCCCGCGAGCTGCTGGACGCCGAGTACGCCGCCCTGGGCGTCCCCGACGACCACGGGGGCTTCGCCCAGTTCGTCGTCGACGGCGTCAGCGACGAGCAGTGGAAGGCGATCGGCCCGCTCCCCAGACAGCACGGCATCCTCGCCGCGATGCTCCGCGAGGCCAGGGTCGAGCGCCTCGCCGACGTCCGCAAGGACCCCCGCTTCGAGGGCTGGCCCGACGCCCACCCCGACATGTCCGACTTCCTGGGCCTGCCCATCAGGGACGGCGAGGAGATCATCGGCGCCCTCTTCCTCGCCAACAAGCGCTGCCCCAAACCCGAGGGCGGCTGCGGCTTCACCGCCGAGGACGAGGAACTCCTGGCCATCCTGGCCCAGCACGCGGCGATCGCCCTCACCAACGCCCGCCTGTACGAGCGCAGCCGGGAGCTCACCATCGCCGAGGAGCGCTCCCGGCTCGCCCACGAGCTGCACGACGCCGTCAGCCAGAAGCTCTTCTCGCTGCGGCTCACGGCCCAGGCCGCGGCCGCCCTGGTGGACCGCGACCCGGTCCGCGCCAAGGGCGAGCTCCAGCAGGTCGCCGCGCTCGCCGCCGAAGCCGTGGACGAGCTGCGCGCCGCCGTCGTCGAACTGCGCCCCGCCGCGCTCGACGAGGACGGGCTCGTCGCCACCCTCCGCACCCAGATCCAGGTCATGGACCGGGCCCACACCGCCCGGGTCACCTTCACCAGCCAGGGCATCCGGGCCCTGCCCGCCGCCCAGGAGGAAGCGCTGCTCCGCGTCTCCCAGGAGGCCCTGCACAACGCGCTGCGCCACTCCGGGGCGGACCGGGTGGACGTCGAACTGGCCAGGCACGGCGGCGGCACACTGCTCCGGATCACCGACGACGGACGCGGCTTCGAGCCCGCGGCGACCCGGCAGGCCGGCCGCCACCTGGGCCTGGTCTCCATGCGGGACCGCGCGAACGGCGTCGGCGGAAGGCTCACCGTTGAATCGGCGCCCGGCAAGGGCACCACGATCGAGATGGAGGTACCCGGTGGCTGACAGAACCATCAGGGTGCTGCTGGTCGACGACCACCAAGTGGTCCGTCGCGGTCTGCGCACGTTCCTGGAGATCCAGGACGACATAGAAGTGGTCGGCGAGGCGGCCGACGGCGCCGAGGGCGTGGCCAGGACGGAGGAGCTCCGCCCCGACGTCGTCCTGATGGACGTCAAGATGCCCGGAACCGACGGCATCGAGGCCCTGCGCAGGCTCCGCGAGCTGGAGAACCCGGCCAAGGTCCTGATCGTCACCAGTTTCACCGAGCAGCGCACCGTGATCCCCGCCCTGCGCGCCGGAGCCTCCGGCTATGTGTACAAGGACGTCGACCCGGACGCCCTGGCCGGCGCCATCCGCTCGGTCCACGCGGGCCACGTCCTGCTCCAGCCGGAGGTCGCGGGCGCCCTGCTCGCCCAGGAGGACCCGGGCGGCGGCACGGGCCGGGGAAGCACGCTCACCGAACGGGAGCGGGAGGTACTGGGCCTGATCGCCGACGGCCGCTCCAACCGGGAGATCGCCCGCGCCCTGGTCCTCTCCGAGAAGACGGTCAAGACACACGTCTCCAACATCCTCATGAAGCTCGACCTCGCCGACCGCACCCAGGCGGCCCTCTGGGCCGTGCGGCACGGCGCCGCCGACTGACCGGCCCGGGGCGCGGCCGACCGGACGGACACCCGGACCCGTCCGGCCACGCCCCCGCCCGAAGGGCCTACCGCCGCCGCTCCAGCTCCTCCACATAGGCGTTGTACGCCGCCACCTGGGCCCGCCGCGCCACCCGCTCCACCGGCCGCAGCGCCTCGCCCCGCGCCGCGATCTGCGAGGCGCTCACCGCCCCGCCGTGCCCGTTCTCGTACGCCACCGAGATCAGCAGCCCCACCCGCTGCGCCAGCTCCAGCACCCGCACCGCCCGCGGCGGATACCCCGGGGCCAGCACCTCGCGCCCCCGCTCCGCCCGCGCCCGGTACGCGTCCACCGCCGCCTCGGCCACCGGCCCCGAACCGGCCACGTCCAGCCGCGACAGGACCGCCGTCGCGTCCCGCAGCCCCTCCGCCAGCTCCCGCTCCGCCTCGCCCAGCGACGGCACATCGGCCGGCGGCGCCTCCCGCACCGCCAGGCACCGCCACACCACCTCGACGTGCAGATCCCCCTCCGGCCCCGCCTCCCGCACCTCGGGAACCAGCCCGTACGGCGCCCCGAAGGCCACCACCGCCTCCTCGGCCTCCAGCGCCCGCGCGTTGAACTCCGGCGGACCGCTCAGCCCCAGCGGATGCCCCGGAGCCGGCAGCGCCACCCGGAAACCCGTCACCCCCAGCCCCCGCAGCCGTCCCAGGGCCAGCGTGAGCCCCACCGGCCCCGCTTCACCCGGAAGTCCCTCGACGCGGTGCACCGCGTCCTCCCCGACGATGGCGAGCGCCGCGTCGTCCGGCGACACCAGCCCCGCCAGAAGCGCGTTTCCCCATGAGGCCAGCCGTCCTGAGCGTGGTTCCGAAAGCATGGGAACAGCGTAGAGAACCGGCCCCGTCCCCGTCGTCACTCGGGCCCAGGGCCGGGCACACTCGTCCGGTGGCGTAGATTTCCTGGGGAGCCGTGCCCACAGGCACCGACGATCTCGACACTGCATGGGGAGACAACGCGCCATGAGCGATGTACTGGAGCTGGTGGACGTATCCGTGGTCCGCGACGGACGCGCTCTGGTGGACGATGTCTCCTGGTCGGTCAAGGAGGGGGAGCGCTGGGTCATCCTCGGCCCGAACGGCGCCGGCAAGACCACCCTCCTCAACATCGCGTCCAGCTACCTCTACCCGAGCTCCGGCACCGTCAGCGTCCTCGGCGAGCAGCTCGGCGGTGTCGGCACCGACGTCTTCGAGCTCCGCCCCCGCATCGGCATCGCGGGCATCGCCATGGCCGAGAAGCTGCCCCGCCGCCAGACCGTGCTGCAGACGGTGCTCACCGCCGCGTACGGCATGACCGCCACCTGGCACGAGGACTACGAGGCCGTCGACGAGGAGCGCGCCCGCGCCTTCCTCGACCGGCTCGGCATGACCGAGTACCTCGACCGCAAGTTCGGCACCCTGTCCGAGGGCGAGCGCAAGCGCACCCTGATCGCCCGCGCCATGATGACCGACCCCGAGCTGCTGCTCCTCGACGAACCGGCCGCCGGTCTCGACCTCGGCGGCCGCGAGGACCTGGTCCGCCGCCTCGGCCGGCTGGCCCGCGACCCGTACGCCCCCTCCATGATCATGGTCACCCACCATGTCGAGGAGATCGCCCCCGGCTTCACCCACGTCCTGATGATCCGCCAGGGCAAGGTGCTCGCCGCCGGCCCCATGGAGACCGAGCTGACCTCCCGCAACCTCTCCCTCTGCTTCGGTCTGCCGCTCGTCGTCGAGCACACCGGCGACCGCTACACGGCCCACGGCCTGCCCCTCTCCTGACCGCGCGGCTCTCCCGAGCCCGCCGCCCCGGCCCGAGCACGGCCCACGGGTCCGGCGGGCTCCGCGGCTTGCCCGCGCCCTGTCCGCGGGGGCGCCCGCGGTTCTACCATGGGGCCGTGGACATCGACGCGTGGGTGTGGTGGCTGATCGGCGCGGCGGGGCTGGGCATCCCGCTCGTCCTGACCGCGATGCCCGAATTCGGCATGTTCGCCGTCGGGGCGGTGGTCGCGGCGGTCGTCGCGGCGCTCGGCGGCGGCATCGTGGTCCAGGTCCTGGTGTTCCTGGTGGTCTCCGTGGCGCTCGTCGCCGTGGTCCGCCCGATCGCCGCCAGACACCGCTCCGGCCAGCCCCGACTGGCCACCGGAATCGACGCGTTGAAGGGCCGTCAGGCCGTCGTCCTGGAACGGGTCGACGGCAGCGGCGGCCGGATCAAGCTGGCCGGGGAGATCTGGTCGGCCCGCGCGCTCGACGAGGACCAGAGCTTCGACCCCGGCCAGCAGGTCGATGTCGTCGAGATCGACGGGGCCACGGCGGTCGTCATGTGACCGAACAGCCCACACGGCAGTGCGTGTTCTGCCAGACTCGATGTCGATCATGTCGATCATCATGGAAGCGGGACCGGCCGGACGGCCCGCCCCCACCGCGATCCCGGCCTCGATCATCACGAACCGTCGGCAACCGAAGGGCAACGAAGAACGATGCAACCGGTCATCATCGTCCTGATCATTCTGGTGGTGCTCGTCTTCATCGCCCTGATCAAGACGATCCAGGTCATTCCCCAGGCCAGCGCCGCCATCGTCGAGCGCTTCGGCCGCTACACCCGCACGCTCAACGCGGGCCTGAACATCGTCGTCCCGTTCATCGACACCATCCGCAACCGCATCGACCTGCGCGAGCAGGTCGTGCCGTTCCCGCCGCAGCCGGTGATCACCCAGGACAACCTGGTCGTGAACATCGACACCGTCATCTACTACCAGGTGACCGACGCCAGGGCCGCGACCTACGAGGTCGCCAGCTACATCCAGGCGATCGAGCAGCTCACGGTCACCACCCTCCGCAACATCATCGGTGGCATGGACCTGGAGCGGACCCTCACCTCCCGCGAGGAGATCAACGCGGCCCTGCGCGGCGTCCTCGACGAGGCCACCGGCAAGTGGGGCATCCGGGTCAACCGCGTCGAGCTCAAGGCGATCGAGCCGCCCACCTCCATCCAGGACTCGATGGAGAAGCAGATGCGCGCCGACCGTGACAAGCGCGCCGCCATCCTCCAGGCCGAAGGCACGCGCCAGTCCGCGATCCTCACCGCGGAGGGCGAGAAGCAGTCCGCGATCCTGCGCGCCGAGGGTGAGGCCAAGGCCTCGGCCCTGCGCGCCGAGGGCGAGGCCCAGGCGATCCGTACGGTCTTCGAGTCCATCCACGCCGGCGACCCGGACCAGAAGCTCCTCTCGTACCAGTACCTCCAGATGCTCCCGAAGATCGCCGAGGGCGACGCCAACAAGCTCTGGATCGTGCCCAGCGAGATCGGTGACGCCCTCAAGGGCCTGAGTGGCGCCTTCGGCAACCTCGGCAACGGGGCCCCGGGCTTCGACACCGGAAAGAGCGCCCCCGGCTTCGACACCGGCAAGGAACGCCGCGAGGTCCCCCCGGTCGAATGACGCGTACACGCCCCGTGCATGATCAGTGCACCAAGCACCGATCATGCACGGGGGACACGCCATGAATCTCTGGGAGATGCTCGCCGTCTTCGCCGCGGGCATCAGCGCCGGCACGATCAACACGATCGTCGGATCGGGAACGCTGATCACCTTCCCCGTCCTGCTGGCCACCGGTCTGCCCCCGGTCACGGCCACCGTCTCCAACGCCCTCGGCCTGATACCCGGCTCGGTCAGCGGCGCCATCGGGTACCGCAAGGAGCTCGAGGGCCAGGGCCGCCGCGTACTCAAGCTCGCGATCGGCGCCCTCATCGGCGGCCTCACCGGCGCCACCCTGCTGCTGGCCCTGCCCTCCACGGCCTTCGAGACCATCGTGCCGATCCTGGTGGCCCTGGCACTCGTCCTGGTCATCCTGCAACCGCGCATCAGCAAAGCGGTCCAGCGCCGCCGCGAGACCACCGGCAGCCCCGCCCGCCCCGACGGCGGACCGCTCCTGTTCGTCGGGCTGATGCTCGCCAGCGTCTACGGCGGCTACTTCACCGCCGCCCAGGGGATCATCTACCTCTCCCTGATGGGGATGCTGCTCGACGACACCATGCAGCGTCTGAACGCCGTCAAGAACGTCCTCGCCGCCGTCGTCAACAGCATCGCCGCGCTCTTCTTCCTCTTCGTCGCGGACTTCGACTGGACGGCCGTCGTGCTCATCGCGGTCGGCTCCGCGCTCGGCGGCCAGATCGGCGCGAGGATCGGCCGCCGGCTCAGCCCCGTGGTCCTGCGCGTGCTCATCGTCCTGGTCGGCACGGCCGCCATCGTCCAGCTCCTGCTCCGCTGACACACGGAAGCCCGCCTCCCCCCGGAGGCGGGCTTCCGTACGGCGATACGCGTACGCCGGCTACGCCGCGGCCCGGTCCAGCCAGTCCGGCAGCTCCGCCAGCTCCCCGGCCCCCATGGCCAGGAGCATCGCCTGCGCCGGAGACGGTACGAAGGGCTGCCGCAGCAGCGGCATCCCCGCCTGCTCCGGCGTCCGGGCCGCCTTGCGGTGGTTGTCCTCGGCGCAGGACGCCACCGTGTTGAGCCAGGTGTCCTGACCCCCCTGGGCACGCGGTACGACATGGTCGACGGTGCTCGCCCGCCGCCCGCAGTACGCGCACCGGTGCTGGTCCCGGACCAACACCCCCCTCCGGGACCACGGGGCGTGTCTTCGGAACGGCACCCGTACGTAACGGCAGAGCCTGATCACCCGGGGCGCCGGAATGTCCACGGCGGCACCGCGCATACGGAGATCGGGATGTGCCTGCTCGACGACGGCCTTGTCCTGGAGGATCAACACCACCGCACGCTTCAGCGTCACCGTCGACAGCGGCTCGAAGCTCGCGTTCAGTACCAGCGTGTCCCGCATCTCGCCCACCTCCCGTGTGCCGCCCGCCCCCTGGCAGGCCCGGATCAACTCTGGCCGGGCAGCCCCTGATGGACAACGCAATAAAAAATGCCCTGCCCTGATCTCTCCAGGACCAGGACAGGGCAAACAGAGGGGGAACTCTCGGTTCGACGGCGACCCTCAGACGGGGCCCGTGTACTCACCGATCAGCTGGGCGCGGCCCAGGGTGTGGAAGCGCAGATTGAACCCGACGACCGCGGGCGATGCGTCGCTGTCGACCCCCAGCTTCTCGGTGTCCACCGCGTACACGGTGAACACGTAGCGGTGGTTCTCCCCGGCCGGCGGCGCGGCCCCGCCGAAGTCCTTCGACCCGTAGTCGTTGCGCGCCTGCACGGCCCCGGCGGGCAGCCCCGCGAAGGAGCCGCTGCCCGCACCGGCCGGCAGCTCCGTGACCGACGCCGGAATGTCGAAGAGGACCCAGTGCCAGAACCCGCTGCCGGTCGGGGCATCGGGGTCGAAACAGGTCACGGCGAAGCTCTTGGCCTCCGCCGGGAATCCCTCCCACCGCAGCTGCGGCGAGGTGTTCCCGGCCGCGAACACCTGGGCGTCCGCCAGCACGGCCCCGGGGGCGAGATCCTCGCTCGTCACCGTGAACGACGGCACTTCCGGATGGAAGTCGTGCGGCAACGGGGCCCTCTTCGGCTCGGTCACGTCAGTACCTCTCCTGATGGCTGTACGGCACAGCGGTCGGCAGATCCTCCACGACCCTAGAGCCAGTTGCGCTGACCGCCGACCTGCGCCAGCCACTGATTGAGGTACGCCGCCCAGTCGGTCCCCTGGAAGTCGTGCAGGCCTACCTTGAACGAGCGGTACGTGTCGCTGCCCTCGCTGAAGAGGCCTCCCTTCTTGTCCATCTCCAGGACGACGTCCATCTCGCGGTCGTCCGCGACGAATGACAGCTCGACCTGGTTCAGCCCGCGGTACTGCTGCGGCGGGAGGAACTCGATCTCCTGGTAGAACGGCAGCCGCTGACGCGTCCCGCGGATGTGACCGCGTTCCATGTCCGCGCTGTGGAACCGGAAGCCGAGGCGGCCGAAGGCGTCGAGGATGGCCTGCTGCGCCGGCAGCGGGTGCACGTTGACCGGGTCGAGATCACCCGAGTCCACCGCGCGGGCGATGTCCAGCTCGGTGGTCACCCCGATGTTCATGCCGCGCAGGTGCTGCCCGGCGAACATGGTGATCGGCGTCTCCCAGGGAATCTCCAGCCCGAAGGGAACGACGTGGGTGGCTCCGGCCTGCAGTTCGAAAGCGCCGCCGAGCCGCAGCCTGGCGAACTCGATGTCCTGCTTGGTCTCCGTGTCGTGGCCCTCGACCTCGACCCGGGCCTGCAGTCCCACAGAAAGCCCCTGGATCCGCTGATCCACGGAACCGCCCTGGATCCGCACCTCGCCCTGGACGATTCCGCCCGGCACGACGTTGAGCTCGGAAAGCTCGGTCTCCACCGAGGCGCCGCCGGCGCCGAGGCTCGCGAGCAGCCGCTTGAAGCCCATGTTCACTCCTCCTTGGTCCTGACCCGTACATACGCGTCACGACCGTTCCCGGTTCCCGGTAACCTCGACCGCCATGATCGAGGGCTTGGACCGTACGCCGTTGCCGCGTGACTTCTTCGACCGCCCCGTGCTGGATGTGGCGCCCGACCTCCTGGGCCGGACCCTGGTACGCGCCACACCGGACGGCCCCATAGAGCTCCGCCTGACCGAGGTGGAGGCGTACGACGGCGAGTCTGACCCCGGATCGCACGCCTTCCGAGGCCGCACCGCGCGCAACAGCGTCATGTTCGGACCGCCCGGCCATGCCTACGTGTACTTCACCTACGGCATGTGGCACTGCCTCAACCTGGTGTGCGGCCCGGAGGGCAGGGCCAGCGGGGTGCTGCTCCGCGCGGGCGCCATCCAGGTGGGCGCCGACCTCGCCCGCGTACGTCGGGAATCGGCCCGGAACGACAAGGAACTCGCCAAAGGCCCGGCCCGCCTGGCCACGGCGCTCGATGTGGACCGGGCTCTGAACGGCACCGACGCCATTGCCCACCCGGGCGCCTCACTCTCCGTACTCCACGGCACCCCGCCATCGCGTGACCAGGTACGCAACGGCCCGCGCACCGGAGTGGGCGGCGACGGGGCCACCCACCCCTGGCGGTTCTGGATCGAAGGGGACCCCACGGTGAGTCCCTACCGGGCCCATGCGCCACGCCGCCGCGCAACTTGACTCGCTCTTGGGGGTCACCTAATGTAGCCCGAGCCGCTTGAAACGGGCACAGCTGTCGTCGGGGTCCATCGGACCATCGACCGAGCAGCCCGAAGCAGCCAACTACTACCTACGATTCACCCTGACGGGGTCGAATTCGGCATGCCGTAATTCAATCCCCTCGGCTCGATTATGAGCCGTCAAGGAAATCGGCTAACGTAGTGGACACGCCGAAAGGCAAAGACCTTCCAGCAGGTCGCCGGAATTCAAATTCGGACCGGAAACGGGACGGAAAAGAGTCTGGTAAGGTTGGAACCGCCGGAAAGGGAATCGCGGAAGCGAGGAACTGGAAAG